>NZ_LZGK01000001.1 GCF_001690705.1 Gilliamella sp. wkB178
GCTCCCCACGCTTTCGCATCTCAGCGTCAGTATCTGTCCAGAAGGCCGCCTTCGCCACCGGTATTCCTCCACATCTCTACGCATTTCACCGCTACACGTGGAATTCTACCTTCCTCTACAATACTCCAGATAACCAGTTTTAAGTGCAATTCCTAGGTTAAGCCCAGGGCTTTCACACCTAACTTAATCATCCGCCTACATGCCCTTTACGCCCAGTCATTCCGATTAACGCTCGCACCCTCCGTATTACCGCGGCTGCTGGCACGGAGTTAGCCGGTGCTTCTTCTGTAATTAACGTCAATTGTTGCACCTATTAGATACAACACCTTCCTCATTACCGAAAGTACTTTACAACCCGAAGGCCTTCTTCATACACGCGGCATGGCTGCATCAGGGTTTCCCCCATTGTGCAATATTCCCCACTGCTGCCTCCCGTAGGAGTCTGGACCGTGTCTCAGTTCCAGTGTGGCTGGTCATCCTCTCAGACCAGCTAGAGATCGTCGCCTTGGTGAGCCTTTACCCCACCAACTAGCTAATCCCATATGGGTTCATCAAATGGCACATGGCCCGAAGGTCCCATGCTTTGGTTTCTCAACTTTATGAGGTATTAGCAGTCGTTTCCAACTGTTGTCCCTCGCCATTCGGCAGATCCCCATACCTTACTCACCCGTCCGCCACTCGTCATCAAGTGCAAGCACTCATGTTACCGTTCGACTTGCATGTGTTAAGCCTGCCGCCAGCGTTCAATCTGAGCCATGATCAAACTCTTCAATTTAAAGTTTGATGCTCAATAACTGTCTCTGACATATTCAAATGAATCTTCAGTGTCACTTATCAAGACTTAATTTTTTAAGTCCGTAGACTTTTAATTTTTTCGTCTCGTAAGTGCCCACACAGATTGTCTGTTTCTTAATTTTTAAAGAGCTGACAGCTTCTTTTACTTTAACTTCCTTCAACCTCTCGGCTGATTCAGTTTGCTGTCTCAAGGGTTGCGTATGTTACTCATTTCACCTGCTTACGTCAACCCCTATTTCTGCTTTTTTAATTATTTTAAATCAACTGATGGCTTTTTACCCAAATTGCAATATTACAAACTAATTTTTACTTGATTTGCTACTTTAATAGCTTTGTTAACTGCTTGTTTAACATTTAATGCCCGAGCCAACGCAACCCCCATTCTTCTGGTACCTTTTACTTCAGGTTTACCAAATAAGCGTAAATCGGTTTGTGGTTCATTTAATGCTTTATCTAACTCACTAAATGTGACTTGTTTCGAATCACCATCAACTAAAATAACTGCTGATGCACTAGCACCAAACTGTTCAATAGAAGTTATTGGTAATCCTAAAATAGCTCTGGCATGTAAAGCAAATTCAGATAAGTTTTGCGAAATTAATGTCACCATACCTGTATCATGTGGACGGGGAGAAACTTCACTAAACCAAACTTGATCACCTTTAACAAAAAGTTCCACACCAAATAATCCACGACCACCTAAAGCAGCCGTTATTTTAGTAGCAATTTCTTTAGCTAATGCTAAAGCTGGTTTAGACATTTGTTGCGGTTGCCAAGATTCTCGATAATCACCTTTTTCTTGACGGTGGCCTATCGGTTCACAAAATGCAACCCCATTAATATGTCTAATGGTTAATAATGTAATTTCATATTCAAAATCTACGAAACCTTCAATAATGACTTTTCCACTACCAGCACGCCCACCTTCTTGCGCAATTTTCCAAGCAGCATCAAGATCGGTTACATCACGTAATAAAGATTGCCCCTTTCCAGATGAACTCATAATCGGTTTTACTAAACACGGGAAACCAATTTTTTTTACCGCATCTCTATATTCAGTTTCAGTCGTAGCAAATTGATAAGGTGAAGTAGGTAAGTTAAGTGTTTCTGCAGCTAGACGACGAATGCCTTCGCGATTCATAGTGAGTTGTGTTGCCTTTGCTGTTGGGATAACCGTAAATCCCTCTTTTTCCAACTCAACCAACGTTTCTGTTGCAATCGCTTCAATTTCCGGAACAATATAATCTGGATTTTCCGCTTCAATAACTTTTCTTAAAGCATTTCCATCAAGCATATTAATAACATGAAAGCGGTGAGCTACTTGCATTGCTGGTGCATTAGCATAGCTATCAACAGCAATGACTTCACAACCTAATCGTTGTAATTCAATTACGACTTCTTTAGCAAGCTCGCCAGCACCACAAAGTAGGACTTTAGTCGATGAGGGAGAGAGTGGAGTACCTAATTTGGTCATAACTACCTCTAATACTTAACCTATATATTGTTCAATATATGCTAAAAATAAAAATCGGGACTATTATCCCGATTTTTTTATTTTAAAAAATTATACTTGATAAGGATCGCGAAGGATCATTGTTTCACTTCGATCTGGGCCAGTAGAAATAATATCAATTGGCGTCTCTGTTAACTCTTCAATGCGCTTAATATAAGCTTTTGCTGCTTTAGGTAAAGCATCATAATTTTTAATACCAAAAGTTGATTCGTTCCAACCAGGCATTGATTCATAAACTGGTTTAACTAAACTCCATTCTTCAGCCGCTGCTGGAGCTGTTTTAATCACTGCCCCATTTGGCAATTGATAGCCAACACAAATTTTCACTTCTTTTAGCCCATCTAACACATCAAGCTTAGTTAAACAAAAACCAGAAACTGAATTAAGTTGTACCGCTTTACGAACAGCAACTGCATCAAGCCAACCAGTACGACGGCGGCGGCCTGTAGTCGCACCAAATTCATTTCCCTGTTTACAAAGATATTCACCAATATCATCAAATAACTCTGTAGGAAAAGGCCCAGCACCAACACGGGTAGAATAAGCCTTAACAATTCCTAATACATAACCAACATAACGAGGGCCGAATCCAGAACCGGTTGCCACGCCACCGGCAGTAGTATTAGAAGAAGTAACAAAAGGATAAGTACCATGATCAATATCAAGTAAAGTACCTTGTGCACCTTCAAACATGATTTTTTCACCCTTTTTACGGGCATCTTCTAAAAGCGCAGGGATATCAGCAATCATCGCAACAAGAACATCAGCAATTGCAAAAGTATCTTCTAGTACTTTTTGATAGTCTACTGGTTCAGCTTTGTAATAATTAACTAATTGGAAATTATGGTAGTCCATAACTTCTTTTAATTTATCAGCGAATGCAGCGCGATCCCGCAAATCGCCAACTCGCAATCCTCGGCGAGCAACTTTATCTTCATATGCCGGACCAATACCACGACCAGTAGTGCCTATTGCTTTATTACCGCGAGCTTTTTCGCGGGCTTGATCAAGTGCAATATGGTAAGAAAGAATTAACGGGCATGATTCAGAAATAAGTAATCTTTCTCGGACAGGAATACCTTTAGCTTCCAGTGCTTTCATCTCGTTCATTAATGCATCTGGGCACAGTACTACACCATTGGCAATAATACTCATTACGTCTTTGTGTAATATTCCCGAAGGGATTAAATGCAATACTGTTTTTTCACCATTAATCACTAAGGTATGACCAGCATTATGACCACCTTGATAACGGACCACATATTTGGCTTTTTCGGTAAGCAAATCAACAACTTTTCCTTTGCCTTCATCACCCCATTGCGTGCCTAGAACAACAACATTATTACTCATAAATATTTACTCATTAAGTTATTTATTAGATTTTAATTTCATATATCGAAAAAATTCACTATCTGGACTAATAACCATAACATCGTTGCCTAAAAAACTTTGTTCATAAGCTTTTAAACTACGAATGAAACTGAAAAATTCCATATCTTTACCAAAAGCATCAGCATAAAGTTTGGCGGCATTAGCATCACCTTCACCACGAATTGTACGAGATTGCCGTTCTGCTTCAGATAATATTTTTGTTGCTTTAAGAGTAGCTTTAGCCCTTTCTTCTTCAGCTTTTCTCACACCTTCAAAGCGTTTATCTCGAGCAATAACTCCACGTTCAGACCTCATCATTTCATAAATCGATCCGGATACTGCTGGAGGAAAGTTGATTTTTTTGATACGTACATCAATTACTTCTACACCAAAAGCTCTTAAACTAGTTTTGTTACTTTCAGGATCTTTTTTGGTATCAGCAACTAATTTATCAATAGGTACATTATCAATTGTTTCTTGCGATGTTCCATTTAATGCATCTTTAACTTTAATCATCAAAGAATTTCGGGATTTGGTATCGGCATTGGAATCATTAATAATATCTTTATTACTTAATTTACCAATTTCAGCGCGTAACCGACCATTTAATCTAGCTAAGAGTAAATCTTCAACATTATTACCACCAGCTACTGTTTCATAATAGCGATTAAAATCAACAATCTTCCATTGTACAAAATAGTCCACAATCAGTTCTTTCTTCTGAACATTAAAAAATCTTTGTTCAGAACTATTGATTGTTTGAATCTTAGCATCTATAACTTTAATACTATCCATGCCAGGAATTTTAAAATGCAATCCAGAATTAGATAACCCAATAATTTTATTGAACCTTAAAACTACACCACGAGTACCTTCTTCAATAACATAAACACTTGAAAAAAATATTCCTACTAATATTAAAACTACCGGAATCAATAATTTACGCATACTCATTTTCTCCTTATCGTCCCATAAATCGCGAGGTTCGCGTAGTTTTACCAGTAGAATTATTATTATGAGTTGAATCACCACTCGGTGTTTCACTCTTAACTTCTGGCGTAATGTTTAGTGGATCAGAAGAACTTGGCATATTAAAATTATATTCACTATTCGAGTTTGATAAATTGCTAGAATCAGTAACTTTTTCACCTTTATTGTTTAATAATTGTTCTAATGGTAATACCATTAAATTACCACTTTTATCATTAACAATAACTTTATTCGTTTTAGCTAAAATTCTTTCCATGGTTTCAATATATAAACGTTCTTTAGTAATTTCCGGAGCCGCTTTATATTGAGGCAATATTTTTTCGAATCGCGCCACATCACCAGAAGCTTCAAGTTCAACCTTAACCTTATAGGCATTGGCATCGGCTAAAATTCTGGCAGCACGACCTTCAGCTTGTTGCACTAGCTGAACTTTATCAGCTTCAGCTTGCTTAATTTCACGCTCACTATCGCTCTGAGCACGAATAGCATCTTCATAAGCGTCTTGTACTTCTTCTGGTGGACGAGCAACTTGGAAGTTCAAATCAACAATGCTAATTCCCATATCATAATTATTAATAACATTCACTAATTCATCTTTAGTACTAGTTTCAAGTGCGGCTCGCCCGTCAGAAATAATTGCATCTATATTAGAACTACCTACCGTAGTTCTTAGTGCACTATCGGCAGCTTGACGTAAACTATCTTCAACATTGGTTACATTAAACAAATACTTTAAAGGGTTACTAACTCGGTACTGTACATTCATCTCAACAAAAACCAAATTTTCCCCAGTTGTATCGGAGGTGACAGTTGTAGCGGTTGTAATAATAGAACCTCCTACGTTAAAATTACGCGTACCTTGAGTATCAACAATATACACTTTATCAATTAATGTTGGTTTCCAATTTAATCCTGGTTGAATAATTTCAGGCTGAACTTGCCCAAAGCGTGTAATCACACCACGTTGGCTTTGATTAATAGTATAAAAACCACTCACCCCCCAAACTAAGATTAATACAACAATAACTGCCCCAATAATTTTAGAGGTATTCATTGGCAATTTAATTCCTGATGAACCACTGTTATTATTGCTGAATTTACCTTTTTTTAAGAGATCTTTAATTTTATCCAATAAACCAGCCGATGAACCGGAAGGTTTTTTGTTATTATTATTACCCCATGGATCGTTATCTTGTCCGTTATTTCCGGGCTGATTCCACGCCATATTTTATATGCTCCATTTAACAATTAGTTGTTATTTTGCGTTTTAATTAAGTATAACAGATCTGGCTCTTGTTTACAGAGGCGATTCCATTCTATTGCAGGCATTCTCACATCTAAGTGAAAACTTCCATCATCATTAATAAATTCATGTTCCACTGCATTAAGTTGATAAAAGCGACTTCTTAACCTAGATAAATAGGTTGGTAAATTTAATTGACAAACTTGAATTTGTCTAGCAAGCCTTTCTTTTAATGCAATAAATAGTAGATCTAATCCTAAACCATTTTGTGCCGAAATCCAAACTCGAATTGGCATTCCGGATTCATCTCGATCAATTGTTGGTTGTTTACCTTCAATTAAATCTATTTTATTCATGACTAACAGTGTAGGGATCTCATTAGCTTCGATTTCCACCAGCACATCATCAACAGCATGTATATTATCTAACAAATTAGGATCCGCGGCATCTACTACGTGTAATAGTAATGCTGCTTCTTGAGTTTCGAGTAAAGTTGCTTTAAAAGCAGCGATTAAATCATGAGGTAAATGTCGGATAAAACCTACAGTATCGGCAATGACTACTTCACCGACATCATCAACAATAATACGTCTTAATGTTGGATCTAAAGTAGCAAATAATTGATTAGCAGCATAAACATCCGCATTGGTTAACATATTAAATAGTGTTGATTTACCTGCATTAGTATAACCAACTAATGATACCGTTGATAAATCGGCTTTATTGCGCGATTGGCGATTTTGATTGCGTTGTTTTTCAACTTTAGCCAACCTAGATAAAATTAATTGAATTCGCTGACGAATTAAACGTCTATCTGTTTCTAATTGAGTTTCACCCGGCCCGCGTAAACCTATTCCACCTTTCTGCCTTTCTAAATGAGTCCAGCCACGTACTAAACGAGTAGAAAGATACTGCAATTGCGCTAACTCAACTTGTAATTTACCTTCATGAGTTCTGGCTCTTTGAGCAAAAATATCCAGAATTAATCCCGTTCTATCAACAACACGGCATTCACATAGTTTTTCAAGGTTACGCTCTTGAGTTGGTGTTAATGTATGGTTAACTAAAATTACCGAAGCTTCTAGCTGTTTAACTTTTTCGGCAATTTCTTGTGCCTTACCTTCACCAATGAAATATTTAGCTTGTGGTGCTTTTCTTGAGGTTGTCACAATATCAAGGATCTGAATTTGAGCTGAAGAAACTAATACTTCAAATTCTTTAAGATCCTCGATATCGCTTTCTTGAGGGAAAAATACATGGACTAATAAGGCAGCTTCACCGCCTTTATATCGCTCAAACAATCAAACTCTCCACTGAAATTATCAGCTTTCGCTTTCCTCTTCAGGTTGAGATACCAACCCAGAAATAGGTCTTGATGGTACGACTGTTGAGATAGCATGCTTATATACCATTTGACTTACAGTATTTTTTAATAAAATAACAAACTGATCAAAGGATTCAATTTGCCCTTGTAATTTAATACCATTAACTAAATAAATCGATACTGGAATATGTTCGCGACGTAGCAAATTTAAATAAGGATCTTGTAATGACTGCCCTTTTGACATGAGTATTTCCTTTAAGTGAAATAAAATAAAAAATAAGATGAAGAAATATAACTGTACTCGCAAAAAAAACTTTTATCTGACTGCGAAACGTCAAGATATTAGCCATTAAGTTAACATAAAAAACATCGTTCTTGAACTAATCAATAAAAATTTATGCACAAATACCTAAAAATTGAATAAACAGCCACCCAAAAAACAAATAAAAACACTAAAACATTAGTCTTATCACAAACTTTTTAACAGAATTTATTGATCATTAAAATATAACAATTCAATAAAAATCGCATATATATTTATCTATTCAGAACTAAGTAAGTGATCAAATATGACATCAAAATTATCATTATTTACCCAAGTAATTGGCTGCTTCCAACCACGTAACCAGGTAATTTGCCTTTTAGCTAATTGACGGGTAGCACAAATTCCTTTAAATACCATTTCATCATAACTAGTATCACCCTGTAAATACTCCCACATTTGCCGATAACCTACACAGCGTATTGATGGTAAATTTGTATGCAAATCCGTTCGTTGCATTAAAGTTTTTACTTCTTGTTCAAAGCCTTGCTCTAACATCTGTAAAAAACGTTTTTCAATACGTTGATGCAAAATAGCTCTATCCTCTGGCATAATAGCAAACTGCATAATTTCATATGGCAAAGCTTCACCGCTATCTTGAGTTAATTCAGTCAAACTTTTACCAGAAATTAAATAAACTTCTAAAGCTCGATTAAGACGTTGGGGATCATTAGGATGGATTCTGTCGGCGGCTATAGGATCAACTTTTTTTAATTGCTCGTGAATAGCTTGCCACCCTAATTTACTAGCTTTTTCCTCAATCTGTTGACGAATCTCACTATTTGCTGCTGGAAGTGGTGAAAGACCTTCAATTAAGGCTTTAAAGTAAAGCATAGTACCACCAACTAACAGAGGGATTCGGCCATTATTTAATGTTGTTTCTATTTCAACAATGGCATCTTGTCTAAAATTAGCGGCAGAATAACTCTCGGACGGATCACAAATATCAATTAATTTATGTGGATACTTTTGTTGTTCTTCTTTAGTCGGTTTAGCGGTACCAATATCCATACCACGATAAATTAATGCCGAATCGACACTAATAATATCAATTGGATAACGTTCATAAAGAGCCATAGCAACGGCAGTTTTACCAGACGCCGTTGGCCCCATTAAAGTAATAATTTTGGGTTTATTCATGATAAAATTGATTGAGTAAAAAATGAAATATCAATTGAATGTAAAAAGGTTTCTTGTTGTAATAAATTAATATCTATTTGTTCCAATTGTGCCAATAATTGAATAACTTTTGCAACATTCCAACTCGCTTCATTACTAACATCATTCTGACTTGCTAGCCAACTTGCTATCTTGGTAGGATTTAAAACCTCATGTTCTGGTGCTAATATAAAAGTAATTAATGCAGGTAACAATTGCTGCCAATTCCTCGCCCTCAACATCTTAGGCACACTATGTAAATGTAATTTTGCTTCATCAATATCAAAATCAAAACCTAAAAAGATCAATTGCGATTTATAATTATCGAGTATTTGTTGCTCTTTAAGATTAACTAAAATAGTTAATGGAATAAGTAGCTTTTCCGATTCTTGTGATAATAACTTGATTGCTGTTACTCTTTGCTGAGCAATAGGTAAATTCATCACCATTAATTTTTGCTGATTATTTTCATACTTTTCCAACAAAGCAATACTAGGTTGAATAACGGTTAAAACTCTACCTAATTGAACTAAAGAAGAACAGTCAATTTGCTGTTGTAATGATTGTAAAGGTGTATTACGTTTAGGGAACAACGATTCAATAACCGCTTGTTGTGATGACGTTATTAGTTTATCTTCTTGTGACGATAGCAGAGGTTGATTTGTTTCAGATTGATTTATTTCAAGCTCATTATCCACAGTTACTAACTTAGCATATGCCGTATTCTCTTTTAGGTGATTGCTGGCTTTTTTAGGTAATTGGCTAGTCGTTAAATAAGTTTTATCTTTAGACTGTTGATTGAAAATATTTTCCCCAGCAGCTTGTCGATTAGGCGTTATCGTAATCTTATCATCGCTAACCGATAAATGAGATTCTAATGCCATTACAATTGCTTGGTAAACGAAATCATGAACTAATCTTGCTTCATGAAAGCGCACTTCATGTTTAGATGGATGAACGTTAACATCAACTTGCTTAGGATCAAGCTGTAAAAAAACCACATAACTTTGTTGTTCATTTGTGCGACTAGTATAAGCTTGACGTAAAGCATGATTAAGTAATTTATCTTTAATCACTCGTCCATTAACATAAAAATATTGCAGATCACTTGTTTCACTTCTTGCTACCCAACCTTGAATCAATAAATCATCATGTTGCCAATCCAATGTGACTGCTTTTTGCATAAAAGCACGCCCGCAAACTAACTCTACTCTTTTTGCAAGCACCGATGAACGGTATTGTTTAACTAATTTACCATTATGTTGCAAATTAAAAGTCACATCAGGACGAGCAAGGGCAATACGCTTTACAAATTCCTCAATATGCATAAATTCTGTTTTTTCAGTCTTTAGAAAACGACGTCGAGCAGGCGTATTATAAAACAGATCTAATACTTCAACAGTGGAACCAACCGGGTGAGCAGCTGGTTTTATTGTAGGCGTCATATCACGCCCTTCAGCATAAACTTGCCATGCTTCTGACTGTTCTGCTGTACGCGATGTTAATGTCAAGCGAGAAACTGAACTAATACTAGCTAATGCTTCTCCGCGAAATCCTAAACTTATAATAGCTTCTAAATCATCCAAGGTACTAATTTTACTGGTTGCATGCCTAGCAAGCGCAAGAGCCAATTCATCTTTAGCAATACCACAACCATTATCCCGAATACGAATTAACTTACAGCCACCTTGTTCCAGATCAATATCAATTTGAGTACTACCTGCATCAAGACTATTTTCCACTAGCTCTTTAATCACAGAGGCCGGACGTTCTACCACTTCACCAGCAGCAATTTGATTGGCTAATTGTGGTGATAGAATTTGAATTGCCATTAATGTTGTTCTCCAAATTTAGGATTTTGCCTGACATAATTTTTTACACCTTGATAAATCGCCTTAGCAATCTTATCTTGATGTGCATTACTCGCTAATAAACTTTCTTCACCTTCATTAGATATAAAGCCAACTTCAACCAAAATTGACGGAATATCAGGTGATCGCAACACACCTAAACTAGCATGTTCTGGTCTACGTTTATGGAGTTTAATTGAACTAGTCATCTCTTTTAATACTTGAGTTGCTAATTCATAACCAACCCGTTGCGAATAAGAAAATTGCAGATCTAATACCGCTTGGCTCAAATGAGGATTATGATCATCACTTAATGCATCCCCCGCCCCCCCTAATAACTGGGATTGCTTTTCACCTTGTTCAAGCCAACGACCAAGTTCGGTATCAGCACGTTTGGTCGAAAGAACCCAAAGTGAAGCTCCTGAAGCACTACGATCCGGTGCTGCATCCGCATGAATTGAAATTAACAAATTTGCCTTATTTTTACGCGCAATTTCTGACCGTTGAAAAACAGAAATAAAATTATCACTACTGCGGGTTAATACCCCTTTAAAATTCGGATCTTGATTTAATAAATTAGTTAACTTCTTAGCTATTGCAAGCGTAACTGTTTTTTCATATAACTTATTTTTACCAACTGCACCAGAGTCTTTACCACCATGCCCAGCATCAACGGCAATGACTACTTTGCTAGCATAAGTAGAACAACAAAGTAGTAATAACATAAAAAAAGTAAGTAATTTTTTCATTTATCTCATTTCTTATGGTTAGTCATTATTGTAAATAATTAATAATCGTTTTACCCTTTTCACTTTTAGCCCGCACCGAAACTGTACGTTCAAGTGCAAAATAGGTCAAATGAATTTCAATATCAGCATCTGGTAATAAACCTTCAGCTTGCTGTGGCCACTCAACAAGGCAAATAGATCGAGAGGAAAAATATTCCCGTATTCCCATAAACTCTAACTCTTCTGGATCAATAAGCCTGTATAAATCAAAATGATAAACTGAAAAATCCTTAAATTGATAAGGTTCAACTAACGTATAAGTTGGACTTTTTACCGTGCCAGAATGCCCTAATTGTTGTAAAAATCCACGACTAAAAGTAGTTTTACCGGCACCTAGATCACCAATCAAATAGATCACAATAGCACTATCATGACCAGATAAATAATCTAAACAACAGCTAGCTATTTGTTTACCAAATGCAATTGTTTCTTGCTCATTAGCTAAAATAATAGGTTTCATGATGGATTTTTTGCCCAATAAATGTTAATTATTATATACTAATTACCATTAAATATGAACGGAACAACGTTATCTCGAATCTCGACAATTTATTATAGATAATTCATATATTCCAGTATAATAAAAGTGTGAATTTATGTTACATACCATTACAACATCTAATCTATCAATAACGGAATTACAATTAATATCAGCGCATGATGTGGTATTATTTTGGCAGAATGGCGTCGTTATTTCATTGCAAAATAATTTATTATTAAATAATATCTTAGAAAAAACCACTAATTGCTATGTTTTAGACAGCGATATTATTGCTCGTGGCTTAGAGTCATTTATAGATCCAAGGTTAAAAGTTATCAATATGCAACAGGCCGTTGAATTAACAGCTAAATATCACCCACAAATGCATTGGCAATAAATAAAATAAAATCGAAATAACACCACACTAAATTGCAAATTCTATTACCCCAGTTTAATATATTTTCATTTGGCTTAGCTTAAAATGGCAAATATATTAACCTTAGCGGAAAGTAATGAATTATTAAATAAAGGCAAAGTACTTGCCTATCCAACCGAAGCTGTTTTTGGTCTTGGTTGCGATCCTGATTGTGAATCCGCAGTATTACAAATACTGGCATTAAAACAACGGAACATTGAAAAGGGTTTAATTTTAATTGCTAGTCATTATCAACAATTAATACCCTATATAGATGAATCAGCCATTACTAATGAACAAAAACACCAAGCTTTAGCTAGTTGGCCAGGACCAGTTACATGGGTCTTTCCTAAAAATAAAAATACTCCTTATTTTTTAACGGGTAAATTTGCTTCAATTGCGGTGCGAATAACTGATCATCCTGTTGTTATAAATCTATGTAATCTATTTGGTAAACCATTAGTTTCAACCAGTGCTAATCTTTCTGCTCATGAACCTTGCCGCACGGCAAATGAAGTAGCAAAACAATTTGGCAAACATTTTCCCATTTTACAAGGTGAAACCGGTAAAAGATCACAACCATCAGAAATTAGAGATATAAAAACGGGTCAAATCATTCGTCAAGGATAATTTTTATGCAAAACTTATATATTGGAGTAATGTCCGGAACTAGCATGGACGGAGTTGATATCGCTCTAGTTGATATCACTAGTTTGCGAATCTCTTCCATAGCCAGCAATTGTTATCTAATGCCGTTGGATCTACAACAATCATTGCTCACTCTTTGCCAAACAAAACAAACAACATTACAAAATTTAGGTGAACTTGATCACCGCCTTGGTGAACTATTCGCGCAAAACATTAACCAATTTTTAGCAGAACATAAAATAGATAAAAATCAAGTCAAAGCCATTGGCTGCCACGGACAAACCATCTATCATGCACCCACTGGTAGTTACCCATTTACCATGCAAATAGGAGACGCCAATATCATTGCAGCTAAAACAGGCATCATCACTATTGCTGATTTTCGTCGTAAAGATATTGCCTATGGTGGCCAAGGGGCACCATTAGTACCCGCTTTTCATAAAGCAGTACTTTACAATCCTAATATTAATCGAGTAGTACTGAATATAGGGGGAATAAGCAATATTTCAGTATTATTTCCCAATCAAACAGTTATAGGCTATGACACCGGGCCAGGTAATGTATTACTAGATGGTTGGATTCATCAAAATACCGGGCAAGCCTATGATCGAGATGCCTTATGGGCAAAAACCGGTAACATTAATAATGAATTACTCAATAAATTATTACAAGAAGATTACCTACAATTACCAGCGCCTAAAAGTACTGGTCGGGAATTATTTAACTTACCCTGGTTAAATCAAAAATTAAATGGATTCAATATTAAAGCTGAAAATATTCAAGCTACCTTAGTTGAATTTACCGCTCTAACTATAGCTAATGAAATTAATAAATTATCATTAACAAACAATTTACCTTGTGAACTTTTAGTTTGTGGTGGTGGAGCTAAAAATCCACTAATTATGCAAAGATTGTCCATTTTACTGCCAAAATGGACCGTATCAACTACCAATGAAAAAGGTATTAATAGTGATGATATGGAAGCTATTGCTTTTGCCTGGTTAGCTTATTGTAGAATTAACAATATTGCATCTAATATTCCCGAAGTAACCGGAGCTAACCAAGCTGTATGCTTGGGGGTAATTTATAAATAAGCTTATTTCTAAAAATTAATTTTAATAATTAAGTAAAGCTTAAATCAAGCCAAACTTTTGTAACGCTTTAGCAATACCATCATTATTATTAGTATCGGTAACAAATTCAGCCTGATCTTTTAGCTCACTAACAGCATTAGCCATTGCAATAGGATGATCAACAGTTTGAAACATTTCAAAATCATTCATACCATCACCAAAAGCATAGGTTGGTACATTAGTAAAACCTTTTTTATTCAACAACTGAATAATACCATTAGCTTTAGAACCCCCATGATTAAAAACGTCAACACAGTAAGGAGTATTGCGAATAAAAGTTAATTCAGGGAACACTGCCGTATAATTGGATTCACCTTCTTCACACAACAACAATAACATCTGTATAGGTTGGCTTAAATAAACTTGATCATCAACTGGAGGAACTTTGCGTTTAATATAATCATAAAATACTTCTGCTGGCTGAGTATGCTCAGAAATACGTATCATTTCATAATTTAAAAAAGATAAAGGAATATTCATTTGTTGTTTCGAAAAATGATATATTCGGGAAATAACATCTTTATTAATATTATTGGCAAAAACTTTTTCACCTGCATAAATAACCACTTGTCCATTCATACCTATAATTGAATCGATTTGGGTTTTATGCAATAAATCAGCTACTTCACAAGGTGAACGCCCAGTAGCAATAATAGGGATAATATTATTCTTTTTTAATTTTATTATAGCTTCTAAAGAACTAGATAGTACGTTTAAATTACTATCAAATAAAGTTCCATCTAAATCGAAAAAAACGATAGCTTCGGGTTTTTTACTCATTTTACAAATCCAAAATATTTTTAATAAAAGGAATAGTTAATTTCCGTTGTTGAGCTAAAGTTGCGACTTCAAATTTTTCTAGCAAAGAAAATAAAGTACGCATATCACGATTAACCCGTTTTAATAAAAACAAACCTACTTCTGTTGATAATTCAAAACCACTTAATTTAGCTCTTAATTGTAAAGCTTTGAGTTTATCATCATCACTTAATTCTTTTAATTGATATACTTGCCCCCAAGATAACCTAGAAACTAGATCTGGTAGACTAAAAGCAATTTGTTTAGGGGGTGCGCTCGCAGTAATTAATAATTTGCTAATATTTTTTTCAGTTAAACGATTAAATAAATCAAAAACAGCCTCTTCCCAATCTCGATAACCAGCTATAGCATCAATATCGTCTAAACAGACCAAATCATAATTATCTAAACCTTGCAAAATATCAGGAACTAACTGATTATGTTTTTTTAACGGAATATAACTTGCTAGTTTATTTTGACATGATGCATGTAATAAATGAGTCCGACCTGCAGCGCTAGCCGACCACATATAAAAAGCTTTAAAACCTTTTTCTACTAATAATGATTGCAATGAATCAAACAACAATTGATTATCACCCACATAAAAACTAGTTAAAGTTTCACTATTAGGTAATAAAAAAGGTAAAGGTAGCTGTGAAAGAGTAATAAAATAGCCTCAAAATAAAAAATAATCGTATTAAGTATAAATTTGCTTTTACAAAAAGCAATCACTTTATATAGAAAACAAAAAATCAAAAATAGTTGGTTAAATTATATAACAACAACAAATAACCAAGATTAAAATATAACCAATAAAAGCTAAAATTTAAGCAAACAAATTTAATTTTTGTGGATAACTCTGTTTAAAATCCCCCTAACAAGTTGTGATAAGCATATTAATAACCTAAAAAATAAATATAACTGTGGATAACCACATGAGTTATAAACAAGTTTAAATAACGAAAAAACCGATCAATTAACAGAATTAGACGATCTATAAGATCCTATAAAATAATTACTAAATCTAGTTATACACAAAAACGATCCACACTAATAACAATAAAAATAAAAAGATCATACAAAAGATCTTATTTAATTTAACTAACGATCAAATTAGATCATTTGACGTAGCCAAAAAGATGAGTAAAATTCCTTACGCAAATTAAATCAGATCATCACATCTAAAATAACGATCAGCATATACAAAACAATAACGAGGCTTTTTATGTTTTATCCAGATCTTTTTGATGTCATCATTGTTGGTGGCGGTCATGCAGGTACAGAAGCAGCAATGGCATCAGCGAGAATGGGAAGAAAAACATTACTTTTAACCCACAATATCAACACATTAGGTCAAATGTCTTGTAATCCTGCAATAGGCGGCATTGGTAAAGGGCATTTAGTTAAAGAAATTGATGCTATGGGTGGATTAATGGCTCATGCTATTGATCATGCTGGGATCCAATTTCGGATCTTAAACAGTAGTAAAGGTCCTGCAGTTAGAGCTACCCGTGCGCAAGCCGATCGATCTTTATATCGAAAAGCAGTTAGAACAGCACTAGAAAACCAACAAAATTTAATGTTATTTCAACAATCAGTTGAAGATGTGATTATTGAAAACGATCAGATCACCGGTGTTATTACGCAAATGGGCGTTGCCTTTAAAGCTAAAGCAGTAGTATTAACTACAGGAACTTTTTTAGACGGTAAGATCCATATTGGACTAGATAATTATAGTGGTGGTCGTACTGGTGATCCTGCTTCCATAGGATTGTCCAAATCGTTACACCAATATCCATTTAGAATGGGTCGCTTAAAGACAGGTACACCACCGCGTATTGATGCTAGAACCATTGATTTTTCACAATTAGGAACTCAATATGGTGATGATCCGGTACCAGTATTTTCATTCTTAGGCAAAGCAAGTGAACATCCACAACAGATCCCTTGTTATATTACCAGTACCAATGAAACTACTCATGAGATCATTCGTAATAATTTAGATCGTAGCCCAATGTATACTGGTGTGATTGAAGGAGTTGGACCAAGGTATTGCCCTTCAATAGAAGATAAAATCATGCGCTTTGCTGATCGTAATTCGCATCAGATCTATTTAGAGCCAGAAGGATTAGATAGTAACGAAATTTATCCTAATGGGATCTCAACGAGTTTACCATTTGATACTCAGCTAGCTTTTGTTCGTAGTATGAAAGGGCTTGAAAACGCCAATATAGTAAGGCCAGGCTATGCGATCGAATATGATTATTTTGATCCTCGGGATCTTAAACCAACATTAGAAAGTAAAGTGATCAAAGGGCTGTTTTTAGCTGGTCAAATTAACGGCACTACTGGTTATGAAGAAGCCGCTGCCCAAGGTATGCTTGCCGGACTTAATGCAGCGCGTTTTGTTTATGATCAAGATCAATGGTACCCAACACGCGATCAGGCTTATTTAGGCGTGTTAGTTGATGATTTATGTACACTTGGTACCAACGAACCTTACCGGATGTTTACCTCACGAGCCGAATATCGCCTAATGTTACGTGAAGATAATGCCGATATTCGCTTGACTGAAATTGGCCGCAATCTTGGTATGGTTGATGATTATCGTTGGCGACGGTTTAATGAAAAATTTGATGCGATCGAGCAAGAAAGATCACGGTTACGCGATATTTGGGTTCATCCACATATTGAATCAATCGATGAAGTTAATGCCGTATTAACGGCTAATTTAACCAAAGAGGCTAATGGTGAGGAGCTACTTAAACGCCCGGAAATGAATTATCAAACCCTTAAATCATTATCACTATTTGCGCCAGGTTTAACTGATGAACAAGCTGCTGAACAAGTTGAAATTCAAGTTAAGTATGATGGTTATATCAAATTGCAAATTGAAGAAATTGAACGCCAAAAACGTAATGAAGAAACCTTAATTCCGGCACATATTGATTATGCAGAAATTTCCGGTTTATCTAATGAAGTTGTAGCTAAATTAAAACAACATAAGCCAGTCTCAATCGGTCAGGCTTCTCGAATTTCAGGTATTACCCCTGCGGCTATTTCAATGTTACTGGTTTATTTAAAAAAGAAAAATTATGTTAAAAAAGAAACTCACTAGTTTAATCGATCAAATGGATTTTAAGATCTCAGATCAGCAAATAGATCTCCTAGTTCATTATGTCACTATGCTTGATAAATGGAATAAGGCTTATAACTTAACTGCGGTTCGCGATCCTAATGAAATGTTGGTTAAACACATCATGGATAGTTTAGTTGTTTCCCCTTATTTGCAAGGTAAAACCTTTATTGATGTGGGTACTGGTCCTGGTTTACCGGGGATCCCACTAGCGATCATTAATCCGGATAAACAATTTGATCTGGTCGATAGTTTAGGTAAAAGGATCCGTTTTTTAAAACAAGTACAATTTGAATTAAAATTAACTAATATAAATCCACTACAAAGTCGCATTGAAGAATATACTCAAAAACAATTTGATGGCGTGATTAGTCGAGCATTTGCATCCTTACAAGATATGTTAACGTGGTGCAAGCATTTACCCAATCAACAAGGATCTTTTTATGCTTTAAAAGCCAATGATATAGATCCTATTCCGGCAGGATTTACGCTTAACCAGAAGATAAAATTAAAGGTTCCGGGGTTAGATGCGCCAAGATGTTTAGTAATCATCCAATAATTTTATACTGAAACGTATACTTCTCAGGAAACATCTTTACAAAATTAATTTTTACGTTTTTTCAGATAATCTTTAACACCATCAACAATTGCTTTAGATACTTGATTTTGGAATGAAGCTGTTTTTAATTTTTGTTCTTCTGAAAGGTTACTAATGAAACCTGTTTCTATCAAAATAGATGGAATATCTGGCGCTTTTAAAACTGCAAAGCCAGCTTTTTCAAGAGCTGGTTTATGTAACTGATTGACACCTTTTATCCGGTTTAAAATAGAGTTACCTAACAACACGCCATTGCTAATAGTGGTTTTTTGAACTAAATCTAAAATAGTATTATCTAAATATTTGTCTCCACTCTTACTTACGCCACCTATTTGGTCAGCTTTGTTTTGTGTTTGCGCTAAATAGCTGGCTGCAGAGCTGGTTGCCCCACGAGTGGATAATGAGAATACTGACGATCCTTTTACTGATCTATTAGCAAAAGCATCAGCATGAATTGAAATAAACAGATCTGCATGTAAGGATCTTGCTTTAGCTACTCGCACTTTTAAAGGAATAAATACATCTTCATTGCGAGTCATATAAACTTTTATCTGCGGTTCTTTCTTCAGTAAATTATAAATTCGCCGAGCTATTTGCAAAACAACATCTTTTTCTCGCGTTTTGCTATAACCAATGGCACCAGGATCTTCACCACCATGGCCAGGATCTAACATAACAATAACTGGTGCATTTTTCTTTTTATTGGTTGGTGTTTTTATTTCAGCTTGTTTTTTATTGAGATCACCTTTTTTATATTCTTCTAATAAAGTCAATAAAGGATCATCATCAACGGTATTCGGTTTAGAAGGATAAAGATCTATTACTAAACGATTTTTAAATTCAGCAATTGGGGCTAATGTAAATATATTAGGCTGCACACCTTGTTTTAATTCAATCATAATCCTGACTGTTTTAGGATCAAGCTGTAATACGCGGATCGATTTTATATAAGGATCATGATTTAATACTTTAGCGGTAATGGTTTTTATAGTTGCATTGAGATTTAAGTTATCAATATCGATAGCAATTCGTTCAGGATTACTTAATGTAGAACGTTTATAAGTTAGACTAATATTCGATTCTAAGGTAATTCTGGTATAGGTTGACGATGGCCAAACGCGGACAGCAACCACTTGTGCCATTGCCGCAGCAAAGCCTACTCGAGTAACAGACAATAAACATGTAGCAATAATGCCTTTAATTAACAGGCGCTTTGTTGGACTAAATGTTTTTGACATACCTCAGCACTATTTATTAGTTATTTAAAATAATCGCGAATCATATCACAAATTAACCAGATGTTAAAAAGAATGATTCTCATAATCGATTGTTTTTTCAATGAATAGCTTTTTTTATCATAATTATGTTATTTTTTCTTGCAAAGCTATTTTAGTTATAAATATTAACTGCTTTATAAAGTATAAATTTATTGATATTTGCTATTAGTTAATAAAGATAAATTACAATTTTGTGTTTTCATTTTCATTTTTAATATAGACCCTACAATCACAAAGGATTACAATATAGCTCGCTAAAATCGCGGATTTAAAGCCGTTTTCATTTTAACAATTAACTATAGCTGAGTTATTGATGAGCAAAAAACTACATATCAAAACTTGGGGCTGCCAAATGAATGAGTATGACTCCACTAAAATGGCGGATCTCCTTGAATCTACCCATGGTCTAACTTTAACAGAAAATGCCGAAGAAGCTGATATTTTATTACTTAATACCTGTTCTATTCGTGAAAAAGCCCAAGAAAAAGTCTTTCACCAATTAGGTCGTTGGAAAAACCTTAAGCAACAAAATCCAAATATTATTATTGGAGTTGGTGGCTGTGTTGCTTCTCAAGAAGGTGCTCACATTCGCAAGCGCGCCCCTTTTGTGAATATCATTTTTGGGCCACAAACTTTCCATCGTTTACCGGAAATGATCGAACAAGTTAGAAGTGGTAACGGTAATCATGTTGTAGATGTTAGTTTCCCGGAAATAGAAAAATTCGATCGGTTACCTGAACCACGGAGTGAAGGCCCAACCGCATTCGTGTCTATTATGGAAGGATGTAATAAGTATTGTACCTATTGTGTCGTGCCTTATACCCGTGGTGAAGAAGTCAGTAGGCCTTGTGATGATGTTATTTATGAAATAGCTCAACTGGCGGAACAAGGTGTGCGAGAAGTAAATTTGCTTGGTCAAAATGTTAATGCCTATCGTGGACCAACATTTGATGGTGATATTTGTTCATTTGCTGAATTATTACGTTTAGTTGCTGCCATTGATGGTATTGATCGTATTCGTTTTACTACTAGCCATCCGATAGAATTTACTGATGATATTATTGATGTTTATCGTGATACTCCAGAATTGGTTAATTTTTTACATTTGCCAGTACAAAGCGGTTCCGATCGGGTATTAAATTTAATGAAACGTACTCATACAGCTATAGAATACAAATCGATTATTCGTAAATTACGTAAAGTACGTCCGGATATTCAAATAAGTTCAGATTTTATTGTTGGTTTCCCTGGTGAAACACAGGAAGATTTTGCACAGACTATGAAGTTAATTGCGGATGTTAATTTTGATTTAAGTTATAGTTTTGTTTATTCAGCTCGTCCTGGCACACCAGCCGCCGAGATGGAAGATAATGTTTCAGAAGATGAGAAAAAACAACGCTTATATATTTTACAAGAGCGTATAAATCAGCAAGCAATGCAATATAGTCGCCGGATGTTAAATACAGTACAACGTATTTTAGTTGAAGGTCCGTCTAAAAAGGATATTATGGAATTGACGGGTCGCACTGAAAATAACCGCATTGTTAATTTTGCAGGCCATCCGGATATGATTGGCAAATTTGTGGATGTTGAAATTACTGATATCTATCCAAATTCATTACGTGGTAAAGTTGTGCGTACCGAAGATGAAATGGATTTACGGGTCAGTGAATCACCTCTGTCAATTATTTCACGTACTCGCAAAGAGAATGATTTAGGTGTAGGTATTTACCAACCTTAAAAAATTTTATTATATGAATAAAATAGAAGTGGTTAAAATTAATTATTAGAGGTTTTATTTTTGAATATTACGACACATGAAACCAAGCTAGAACCAGCTGACAATCAACGGCTTAATAGTCTGTGCGGTCCTTATAATGATAATATTAAACTGCTTGAACGCCGGCTTGGTATTGAAATTAATCATCGTAGTAACTTATTTTTAATCACTGGTGATGTACTCAGTGTCAAAGCGACAGATGCAATATTACACACATTGTATAAACAAACTAAAATCAAAGATAAAATCATTGATATTGAACCGGAACAGATTCATTTAGCCATTAAAGAATCAGGAGTCCTTGAGAAAGCCAATGAGCATTTACCAGCCTATGTAGATCAGCATGGGAGCAAACTGGTAATGATTAAAACTAAACGTGGCATTATCAAACCAAGAACACCTAATCAAGCACAATATATTGCCCATGTATTAGATTATGATATTTCTTTTGGTATTGGCCCTGCCGGAACCGGTAAAACTTATTTAGCTGTAGCTGCTGCAGTTGATGCCCTCGAAAAACAGCAAATCCGTCGAATAGTTTTAACTCGTCCAGCGGTTGAAGCTGGTGAAAAGTTGGGTTTTTTACCGGGCGATTTAAGTCAAAAGGTCGATCCATATTTGCGTCCACTTTATGATGCATTATTTGAAATGTTAGGTTTCGAAAAAGTCGAAAAGCTTATTGAAAAAAGCGTTATTGAAGTTGCACCACTTGCTTATATGCGCGGGCGTACTCTTAATGATGCTTTTATTATTCTTGATGAAAGTCAAAATACTACAATTGAACAAATGAAAATGTTTTTAACCCGCATTGGTTTTAATTCAAAAGCGGTGATAACTGGCGACATTACCCAAATTGATTTACCTAAAAATCAAAAATCAGGGTTACGGCATGCTATAGAAGTATTAAGTGAAGTTGATGATATTAGCTTTAATTTTTTTAATAGTGAAGATGTAGTGCGTCATCCTGTAGTTGCGCGAATTGTTAATGCTTATGAAAAATGGGAAGAAAAAGAAATGCAGCATAAGCAGCAATATACAGAAAAAAGTATTTAGAGGAGTATTATTATCTCTATCGCACGCAATAAAAATAGAACTGAGATTCGCGATCATTCAGCAGAAGCTAATCTGTTTTTGCGTAGAGCGTTATTTGCTTTTGTAATGATTATTTTATTGGTTATAGTGTTGCTAGTAAATTTAGCCGATCTGCAGATCTCAAATTTTAGTTATTATAGTACTAAATCTAATAATAATCGTATTGAAATCATTCCTATTCCTCCTAGCCGAGGTATGATCTATGATCGTAATGGCACGCCATTAGCAATTAATAATATTACTTATCAACTGAATATCATTCCCGATAAAATTAAAAATTTAAATGAACAATTTAATGAATTAAAACAGATTGTTGATTTAACTGATGAAGATATCGAAAATTTTCAAAAAGAACGCCGCAATTATAAAGCGCACCGTCCGGTGCCACTTAAAGATAATTTGACCCAAAAGCAAATCGCGCGTTTCGTTGTGGATCAACACCGGTTCCCATTTGTTTCTATAGTGGGTATCCAACATCGTTATTACCCTTTTGGCGCTTCTCTTACCCATATTATTGGTTATATTTCTAAAATTAATAGCCAAGATAAACAACGCTTAGATGATGAAAATAAAACTAGTGATTATGTTGCTACACTAAATATTGGTAAAATGGGCATTGAAAGGTATTATGAAGATGTACTGCATGGTTATCCCGGTTATGAAGAAGTTGAAGTAAATAGCCGTGGACGAATCGTCCGCCAACTCAATCAACACCCACCACAAGCAGGTGAAGATATTTATTTATCAATAAATCTTAAACTACAACTTTATATCGAACAGTTACTCGCTGGTCGCAAAGCTGCGGTAGTAGCGATTGATCCAAATAATGGTGAAATTTTAGCATTAGTTTCCAGTCCAAGTTATGATTCCAATCCTTTTGTTGGCGGTATTTCCAGTGCTAAATATAACGAATTACTTAATGATCCTAATAAACCTTTATTCAATCGCGTATTGTTGGGGGCTTATCCGCCAGCTTCCACTGTTAAACCTTATATTTCTATTGCGGCATTGAGTGAAGGCGTAGTTACTCCCAAAAGTGCAATTAATGATCCTGGTTGGTGGCAATTACCTGGTACCGATAGGCGTTATCGAGATTGGTTGAAATGGGGACATGGGCGTGTAGATGTATTAAAAGCGATTGAAGAATCAGTTGATACCTATTTTTATCAGGTTGCTTATGATATGGGTATTGACCGATTAAATTTATGGATGAGTAAATTTGGTTATGGCGAAAGAACAGGTATTGATATTGCACCGAGTGAAGAAACGCGTGCAGTGATGCCGAGTCGTGAGTGGAAATTAAAACGCCATAAAAAATCATGGTTACAAGGGGATACTATTCCTGTAGGTATTGGGCAAGGTTATTGGACAGCAACGCCAATGCAAATGGCCAAAGCATTAACTATTTTGATCAATAATGGTAAGACTTACACTCCGCATTTTTTATTGTATAAAAAGAGTGACATTTTAAATACTAATCAGGCACAACCCACAGTTAATCAAGATAAATATACCGAAACTAATAGTTTGACTGATGTTAATCCTAATTATTGGGCAATAGCTAAAGAAGGGATGCATCGGGTAATGTTTGGATCACGAGGTACCGCCCGTAAAATTTATGCTGATGCTAAATACCAAGCCGCTGGTAAATCCGGTACCGCGCAAGTTTATAGCTTGAAAGAAGATGAAGTTTATAATGCCCATAAAATCCCTGAACATTTACGTGATCATGCATTATTTGTTGCCTATGCACCTTTTGATAAGCCAACTATTGCTTTAGCTATTGTCCTGGAAAATGGTGGTGGTGGTAGTTCAAATGGTGGGGCTGTGGCGCGAAAAATATTAGATTATTACCTTTTAGGAAATGATTCAACAGAATTGGAAGAACCATCACCCAATACAGGACATGAAGATTGATAATGAATAATATTAAAAAATCATTTTGGCAAAAAATACATATAGATCCGCTGTTTTTCCTATTTGTGGCCTTATTGCTTGGTTATAGCCTTTATATTTTATGGAGCGCGAGTGGGCAAGATATCGATATGATGCAAAGGCGAGTTGGCCAAATTCTTTTAGGCCTGTTTGTGATGATTATTCTGGCGCAGTTTTCTCCTAGAACTTATGAAAAATTAGCGCCTTATTTATATATTATTTGTATTGTGGTTTTATTATTAGTAGATATTTTTGGGTATACTAGTAAAGGTGCACAACGCTGGTTAGATTTGGGAGTATTACGTTTTCAGCCTTCTGAAATTGCAAAAATTGCCGTGCCGTTAATGGTGGCTAAATTTATTAATCGAGAAGGTTGTCCGCCACCATTAAAAACAACTTTACAAACCTTGGCTATTATTGGAGTCCCAACTTTGTTGGTGGCTATGCAACCAGATTTAGGTACGGCAATATTAATTGTGATGTCGGGTATTTTTATTATCTTTTTAGCAGGTATTCATTGGCGATTTATTATTATTGCAATAATTTTAATTGCGGCATTTTTACCGATTATGTGGTTCTTTTTAATGCATGATTATCAGCGGGAAAGAGTATTAACTTTATTTAATCCTGAGCGTGATCCTTTGGGAACGGGTTATCATATAATTCAATCAAAAACAGCCATTGGTTCTGGAGGTTTGTGGGGTAAAGGTTGGCTTGAGGGTACTCAATCACAATTAGAGTTTTTACCTGAACGGCATACCGATTTTATATTTTCGGTAATTGCCGAAGAATTTGGTTTTATTGGTTCAATTATTTTACTGGTTCTCTTTTTATGTTTAATTGCACGTGGGCTAATTATTGCGTCCCAAGCACAAACCACATTTGGAAGAATATTGGTCGGTGGGCTTATTTTAGTATTCTTTGTTTATGTGTTTATTAATATTGGTATGGTCAGTGGAATATTACCGGTAGTTGGTGTACCATTACCGCTAATTAGCTATGGTGGCTCGTCTTTAGTGGTGTTAATGGCTGGCTTTGGCATTATGATGTCTATTCACACACATCGATACATGTTATCTAAAAATATTTAACGGAATTTTAATAAATGAAAAAGAAATTGAAATTATCTTTGGCTATATTAGCGTTTGCAATTTGCTCGTCTGCGTCGGCTGAAATAACTTTCCCTATTCCAGCTATTCCACAACTAGATGCTGAATCTTACATTTTAATTGATGCTAAATCTGGTGAAATTTTAGCGCAATACAACGCTGAGCAGCAACGTGATCCGGCTAGCTTAACTAAAATGATGACCAGTTATGTGGTTGGTCAAGCGCTACAATCAGGACGCATTAAAAATGATGATATGGTAGTCGTCAGTAAAGATGCTTGGGCCACAGGTAATCCTGTTTTGAAAGGATCATCATTGATGTTTTTAGAAGTGGGTAAAACAGTATCAGTTGCTGATCTTAATAAAGGTATTATTATTCAATCAGGTAACGATGCTTGTATTGCCATGGCAGAGCATGTGGCCGGTAGCCAAGGTGCTTTTGTTAATTTAATGAATGATTATGCTAAAAAGATTGGTTTACAGCACACCCATTTTGAAACAGTACATGGATTAGATGCTCCGGGGCAATATACCACAGCCAAAGATATGGCCTTTTTAGGGCAAGCTTTAATTCGTGATTTACCAACAGAATATGCAATTTATAAAGAAAAAGAATTCACTTATACGCTGTCTAAACCACAATTAAATCGTAATGGTTTACTTTGGGATACTACATTAAATGTGGATGGCATTAAGACTGGTCATACTAATGCGGCCGGTTATAATTTAGTGGCTTCGGCAGTGAATGGTAACACCCGTTTAATTTCTGCGGTACTTGGTGGCCGAACCTTCAAAGGACGTGAAGAAGAGAGTAAAAAATTGTTAGTTTGGGGTTTCCGCTTTTTTGAAACCGCTAACCCAATTAAAGCTGGTGTTCCAATAGTCACTGAATCAATTTGGTATGGCGATGAAAATAAAATTCCACTAGGCTCAGTGAATGGCGCTTATGTAACCGTACCTAAAGATCGTTCTGCTGATGTACAAGTACAATATATTGTTGACGACTATATTTATGCGCCAATTACCAAAGGTACTGCGGTTGGTAAAATGCAATTTTTATTAGATGGCAAAGTGATTAATGAACAACCATTAGTAGCCTTGCAAAATGTTGAAGAAACAGGGTTCTTTGGTGGTATTTGGGATTGGATAAGTTTACAATTCCACAAATTGTTTAATTAAAAGCATCTACATCCTTAAACTACAGTCCTAAAGGTTTTTAACTTGACTGTAGTTTTGGTTATTTATATAGTCACAAAATCATCTGTAAAGATGTTTCCTGAGACGTATACGTTTCAGTATAAAAATTTAATTATTTATTCCTTTCTTAGTCATCATCTATTACCAATTTATTAATTAAATTTAATTTTGTAGATATCTAAAAGAATACCTGCCTAAATAAAGCTAGTATTCTTGCACAAAATATGGTATAAAACGCGCGCTACTTTTCAGTATTTTTTTGAAACAAGGTAGCATAAATTTTAATTATTAAATAACGTTATAACACACACATATCATTACTCTTTTCCGGGGTGCCTTATGTTAAAAGCAATGAGGTCGGTTAAAGCGGATATGTGGAGGCATAACCCCAACGTCAAAATGAGGAAATCATGACTACAGTATCTATGCGCGATATGCTGCAAGCTGGTGTACACTTCGGGCACCAAACTCGTTATTGGAACCCAAAAATGAAACCATTTATTTTTGGTGCACGTAATAAAGTTCATATTATTAATCTTGAAAAAACAGTTCCAATGTTCAACGATGCGTTAGCTGAATTAAATAAAATTGCTGCTCGTAAAGGCAAAATTTTATTTGTTGGTACTAAACGTGCGGCTAGCGAAGCAATTAAACAAGCAGCAGAAAGCTGTGGACAATATTACGTTAATCACCGTTGGTTAGGTGGTATGTTGACTAACTGGAAAACAGTGCGTCAATCAATCAAACGTTTAAAAGATTTAGAAACACAAGCTAGTGATGGTACATTTGATAAATTAACCAAAAAAGAAGCATTAATGCGTTCTCGTGAAATGGTTAAATTAGAAAATAGCTTGGGTGGAATTAAAAATATGGGTGGCTTACCCGATGTGATATTTGTTATTGGTGCAGATCATGAAAATATTGCTATCAAAGAAGCTAACAATTTAGGTATTCCAGTCATTGCTGTTGTTGATACAAATTCAGATCCAGATGGTATTGATTACATCGTACCGGGTAATGATGATGCAATTCGTGCAATTCAGTTATATGTAAATGCTGTTGCTGATGCAGTTCGTTCTGGTCGCGAACAAAACCAATCTCCTGTTTCTGAAGCAAGCTTTGTTGAAGAAGCTCCAGCAGCTGAGTAATAACTCAAATATTTTCAGGGTCGATGCCAAGTAATTTAAGTCGACCCATTCTTATGAAAATCATCACAATGGTTAAATAGAGGATTAAAAAATGGCTGAAGTTACCGCTTCTATGGTAAAAGAACTGCGTGAAAGAACCGGCGCAGGTATGATGGAATGTAAAAAAGCATTAGTTGAAGCAAAGGGTGATATCGATCTAGCTATCGACAATATGCGTAAATCTGGTCAAGCAAAAGCAGCTAAAAAAGCAGGCCGAGTTGCTGCTGAAGGTGTAATTATTTCTAAAATTGCGGCTGATAAAAAGTTTGGTGTAATTTTAGAAATCAACTGCGAAACAGACTTTGTTGCGAAAGATGCTGGTTTCTTAGCATTCAGTGAAAAAGTTGCTGACACAGTATTAAAAGATCGCATTAAAGATCTTGCAACTTTACAAGCAAAATTTGAAGAAGAACGTACTGCTTTAGTCGCTAAAATCGGTGAAAATATTAGTATTCGTCGTGTTGCTGAAATCGCTGGCGATGTAGTTGGTCGTTATCAACATGGTGCGCGTATTGGTGTATTAGTTGCCGCAAATAGTGGCTGTGATGATGAACTAGTTAAACATATTGCAATGCATATTGCTGCAAGCAAACCAGAATATGTTAACCCAAGCGATGTGCCTGCGGACGTGGTTGAACATGAACGTAAAATCCAAATTGATATTGCCATGCAATCTGGTAAACCACGTGAAATTGCTGAAAAAATGGTCGAAGGCCGTATGCGTAAATTCACTGGTGAAGTTTCATTAACTGGTCAACCTTTTGTTATGGATCCAAGCAAAACTGTGGGTGATTTATTAACAGAGAAAAAAGCGACTGTTGCTACATTTATCCGCTTTGAAGTGGGTGAAGGTATCGAAAAAGTCGAAGTCGATTTTGCCGCTGAAGTTGCTGCGATGTCGAAACAATCTTAATTGTTTTACAAAAACCGCCGTTATGGCGGTTTTGTTTATCTACAAAATATTTTAAAATTACTGATAGCTAGTCTGTCTAGCATTTTGGTAATTAAATAATAAAATAGTGAGACTTCTTATGGTAACCCCTTTCTATAAACGTATTCTTCTTAAACTCAGTGGTGAAGCACTGCAAGGCGCCGAAGGTTTTGGTATTGATGCAACGATTCTTGATAGAATGGCTCAAGAAATTAAAGAATTGATCGATATGAAGGTTGAAGTTGCAGTTGTTATTGGAGGTGGTAATCTATTCCGTGGTGCAGGCCTTGCTAAAGCAGGAATGAACCGGGTAGTTGGTGACCATATGGGGATGCTAGCAACGGTTATGAATGGCTTGGCTATGCGTGATGCTTTGCACCGCATTGAAGTTAATGCTCGGTTAATGTCGGCCATCCCATTAAATGGCGTATGTGATGACTATCGTTGGACAGAAGCAATTAGCTTGCTTCGCCATGGTAAAGTGGTTATCCTTTCTGCAGGTACAGGAAATCCTTTTTTTACTACTGACTCAGCTGCTTGTTTACGTGGTATTGAAATTGAGGCAGATGTTGTTTTGAAAGCAACAAAAGTTGATGGAGTTTATTCTGCTGATCCTGTTAAAAACCCCAATGCAACACTATATAAAACATTAAATTATGAAAAAGTGTTAGATGATGAATTAAAAGTGATGGATTTAGCCGCATTTACTTTAGCTCGCGATCATAATTTACCGATTTGTGTATTTAATATGAATAAACCAGGTGCATTACGTCGTGTTATTTTAGGCGAGCCAGAAGGGACATTAATTAATAATCAGGCAACAGTAAGCTGTTAGTCTTCTTTATTTTAAATAAGGTTTTTTTATTATGTTAAATGAGATTCAAAAAGAAGCGCAACAGCGCATGGAAAAAAGTATCGAAGCGTTTCAAACTCATATTTCTAAAGTCAGAACAGGCCGTGCTTCGCCAAGTTTATTAGATGGTATTATGGTTGAATACTATGGTAGCCCAACACCACTTCGCCAATTGGCCAATGTGGTAGCTGAAGACGCTAGAACGTTAGCTATTACCGTTTTTGATAAGTCACTTACCCCTGTTATTGAAAAAGCTATTTTAACCTCTGATTTAGGACTAAATCCAGCATCAGCAGGTACAGTAATTCGTGTACCATTACCCCCATTAACTGAAGAACGTCGCCGTGATTTAACTAAAATTGTGCGTAATGAAGCAGAGCAAGGTCGAGTATCAATTCGTAATATCCGTCGTGATGCTAATGACCAAATTAAAGCATTATTGAAAGATAAAGAAATCTCAGAAGATGACGAACGTAAATCCCAAGATTTGATTCAAAAGGCTACTGATGTAGCAATTAAAAAACTTGATGCTGTTTTAGCTGATAAAGAAAAAGAATTAATGGAGTTCTAATACTAACGTTTCTTAGTAGTGAGTTAGTTTATATTGCCCAGCTAAAGCTGGGTAAAGTCCCTCGACAATCATATCTAATATTTATAGCAATACTTCATATAAAACAAATAACTAGAATTAGAAAGCTATTTTTAACGCTATTAGTATTGTTCTAATATAATAAAATCAGTTATTACTTAAAAAATAAACAAACCCTAAAAGTTGATAGCTATTTTCATTGGTTAATTGTTTTTTATTTATAAAATAGTTTTATAATAAGTGCCATTTAGTATTTTAGAGTGGTAAACCATACACTCTATTGAAGACGCAATTTAAGGAATTATTATGAATTATGCAAAGTATATTGATCATACTTTACTGGCTATGAATGCGACAGAAGATCAGATTCGAAAATTATGTGATGAAGCCAAAGAATACCATTTTTATTCAGTATGTGTTAATTCAGGCTATGTCCCTTTGGTTGCAAACTTATTAAAAGGTAGTGATGTAAAAGTTTGTTCGGTAGTTGGTTTTCCGCTCGGCGCAATGTTAACTTCAGTTAAAGCCTATGAAACGGAAATGGCGATCAAAGCAGGTGCCCAAGAAATTGATATGGTGATCAATGTTGGTTGGTTAAAAAGTAATGACTGGGATGCAGTTAAAAACGATATTAATGCTGTCTTTAAAGCTTGTGGTGAAGTGCCATTAAAAGTTATTTTAGAAACCTGTCTATTATCTAAAGAAGAAATTGTTAGAGTTTGTACTCTATGTAAAGAGATTGGTGTAGCATTTGTTAAAACATCAACTGGTTTTAGTGTTTCAGGAGCCACAATTGAAGATGTTAAATTGATGCGTGAAACTGTTGGTGAAAAAATGGGTGTTAAAGCGTCAGGCGGTATTAGAGATCGTCAAACGGCTGAAAAAATGATACAAGCTGGAGCAAGTAGATTAGGTGCAAGCGCTGGCATTGCTATTGTTTCCGGTGCAGCGACTTCATCAAGTAACTATTAATATCAGAATATATTAATATGAAAAATATCACAATTTTAGGATCAACAGGGTCAATTGGTTGTAGTACCTTAGCGGTTATTCGCCAAAATCCCAGCTTGTTTAAAGCTATCGCCTTAGTAGGTGGTAACAATGTGACCAAAATGCTGGCACAATGCCTTGAGTTTAAACCCAAATATGTAGCTATGGCTAATAAACAAGCCGCTACGCAACTTAAACATCAACTAGCTGATCTAAAATTGGATATTGCGGTTTTGGTTGGTGAGCAAGCTATTTGTGAGTTAGCACAACTTTCGGAAGTCGATTATGTAATGGCGGCAATTGTCGGGGCTGCAGGCTTAAAACCTACACTGGCGGCGATTCATAAAGGTAAACGTATTTTATTAGCTAATAAAGAATCACTAGTAACTTGTGGTCATTTATTTATGCAAGCGCTTAAACAGTATGGTGCGCAATTGTTACCTGTTGATAGCGAGCATAATGCTATTTTTCAAAGTTTGCCTGCTGCGGTGCAGCAAGATTTAGGTTTTGCTAAGCTAGCTGATTATGGCATCACTAAAATTGTTTTAACCGGATCGGGTGGGCCATTTCGAGATGTGGATGTAAATAAGTTGACTATGGTTACTCCGGAACAAGCCATCGCGCATCCTAATTGGTCAATGGGTAAAAAGATTTCGGTTGATTCTGCAACAATGATGAATAAAGGCCTTGAATATATCGAAGCTCGTTGGTTATTTAATGCTAGCCCTAAAGAAATGGAAATTATTATTCATCCACAATCTATTATTCATTCCATGGTGCGTTACCAAGATGGTAGTGTGGTGGCGGAACTTGGTGTTCCAGATATGTGTACGCCAATCGCTTATGCCATGTCTTATCCTGACCGAGTGTCATCAACGGTACCACCATTAGATTTCAGTCAAATTTCTGCATTAACTTTTAATGAGCCGGATTTTAATCGCTACCCATGCTTGAAATTAGCCATTGATGCTTCAAATCAAGGACAAGCGGCGACTACAGCGCTCAATGCCGCTAATGAAGTTGCAGTCGAAGCATTTTTGCACAATAAAATTGGTTTTATGGATATCGCCAAAAATGTGTCAACGGTTTTGAATAAACTTAACTTACCCGAACCGTCGACTATTGATGATGTATTGGCTATCGACGATTGGGCACGCACTCAAAGTCGCGAGTTATAAAAGTTACATGAAGTAGTAGCAGTTATTATACTTTCTAATATTGACTTATCTTTGGTATACCAGAAGCTGCAATACGGCTATCCTTTGAAAGGATGGTGATTATCTTCGTTTCTTTTCTAAGAATTACATTATCAGTTAACGTTAACAGATTATTTATTGTACTATACTATAAATTTGGTTTAAGAAGCGATGATAAAGGGGCGGCAATGTCTACGGCAATCAAGAAAGCTAATCAAGCAGTTCAACAATTAGAAACCATCACTAACAAACAGTATTATCCACATTTCCATTTAGCCCCCCTTGCTGGGTGGATGAATGATCCTAATGGATTAATCTACTTCAAAGGGCAGTATCATGCTTTTTATCAACATCATCCTTATGATGAAAATTGGGGATTAATACATTGGGGCCATGCAGTGAGTGATGATTTAATTAGTTGGCGTCGTCTACCCATTGCATTAGCCCCTGATCAAGAATTTGATAAAAGTGGTTGTTTTTCTGGTTCAGCTGTGGCTAATAATGATGAGTTATGTTTGTTTTATACCGGTCACGTTTATTTACAAGGACAAGATAAGTTTGAAGCCATTCATCAAACTCAATGCCTAGCGACAAGTAAAGATGGTGTTCATTTTGAAAAACAGGGAGTTGTATTAGAACCTAAAAAAGGCATTGTTCATTTTCGGGATCCAAAAGTTTGGCAACAAGATGGTAACTGGTGGATGGTTGTCGGCCAAAGCGATCTTGAGAATATTGGTCAAGTTTTACTTTATCGATCTGATGATTTAAGGCATTGGACATTTGACCATATTGTAGTAAGTAATATTGACCCCAAGGTTTATATGCTCGAATGCCCGGATTTTTTCCCTCTGGGAGATAAATGGATCTTGATGTTTTCGCCTCAAGGTATGCAAGCAAAAAGCTATAAGTACCGCAATCTGTTTCAGTCTGGTTATATTGTTGGTAATTGGCGTCCAGGACAACAGTTTACAATTAGTAAACATTTTCAAGAAATGGATTTTGGTCATGATTTTTATGCGCCACAATCTTTTTTAGCTGCAGATGGCAGGCGGCTTGTATTCGCATGGATGGATATGTGGGAGTCAAAATCGCCAAGCAAACAAGATAAATGGCGGGGGTGTTTTACTATTCCACGTGAATTAATACTAGATGGTAATAATCATTTACGTAATCGCCCGATTAAAGAACTTGAAACACTTCGAGAAAAGTCAAAGTCATTAGTGGATATCGTTGTCAAAGATCAATTAAAAAATACTGCTATTGAATCAATTAACTGTGAGTTAATAGTTGAATTTGATATGACGCAAAGTAATGCTGAACGCTTTGGTTTACAACTTGCAGCAACCCCAGATGGCAAACAAGCTACTTTACTATATGTTGATTTACAATCACAACGAATAATACTTGATAGAAGCTTTTCAGGACTTGACTTAAAAGGTTATCGTAGTGTGCGGTTACCAAAAACTAAAAAGTTATGTTTACACATCTATGTTGATGTTTCTTCAGTTGAGGTGTTTGTTAATAATGATTTGTATAGTTTTTCTAGTCGTATCTATCCAAAGTTACCAGCAAAACGACAAGTGAATTTATTTGCCGAAAATGGTACCGCCAAAATTATAAAATTAGACAGCTGGCAGTTAAAATCGATTTATGAGTAATTCGTTGTTTGATTTTATTGTTTTTGTGACAGTGAGTTAATTATATTAAAGAGAAAAATATTCTTGGTAAATAAGGAGATACAATATAAGTAGTCTCCTTATTTTTTACTGGTTATAACATACAATGTAGTTTGTTCACCAATGGCATAATAGGGTAATTGTACTGTAGTAAGCGGTAGAATAGAAAAATGTGATAAAAGTAACCATTATCAAGTTTGAGCATATGATAACTAGATGATTATTAAACTATTACGTATTTTATTTAAGATATTTATGCGGAAAACTTGCTTCTGCAAAGAGTTTGCGAAACAATGTAAACATCATTCATTTTGTGGATAGGAATTTGTGGTGAAAATTGAAAAAAACATCGTTAATCCAAATATGTTATGGCAAACCATTCGACAAGAAGCATCGGAACTTGTTGAAAGTGAACCTATGTTGGCTAGTTATTTTCATGCAACATTATTAAATCATGATAATTTAGATAGTGCCTTAAGTTATATTTTGGCAAATAAACTTGCGACACAAGTTATGCCGGCCATTGAGATCCGAGAAATAGCGTGGCAAGCTTATCAAGCAGATCAAAGTATTATTCAATCAGCCATAACTGATATTATCGCAGTTTATATTCGTGATCCTGCGACTAATTATTATTCAACGCCATTGCTTTATTATAAAGGTTTTTTATCGCTGCAAGCTTATCGCATTGCGCATTGGCTTTGGAAGCAAAATCGTAAATCGTTAGCTATATTTTTACAAAGTCAAATTGCTATTGTTTTTGGCGTTGATATTCACCCGGCAGCTAAAATTGGATCTGGGGTAATGTTTGATCATGCTACTGGCATTGTAATAGGGGAAACAACAGTGGTTGAAAATGATGTTTCTATCTTGCAATCAGTCACTTTAGGCGGAACAGGTAAAGAAAATGGTGATCGTCATCCTAAAATTCGTGAAGGTGTTATGATTGGCGCACATTCTACTATTTTAGGTAATATAGAAATTGGTAAGGGTGCCAAAATTGGGGCGGGTTCGGTGGTGTTAGAATCTGTCCCACAACATACTACAGTTGCTGGTGTACCTGCTAAAATAGTCGGTAATCCAAACTGTGAAAAACCAGCTTTAAATATGGATCAAGAAATTTAAGCAAACATTATTTTGTCGATAACCTCCGTTGAACCTTGTCAACGGAGCTGTCAAGCTAGATGGTTATTGGTTACTTTTGACATTAACATCCATGGTTGGGTATGGAATATTAATACCATTTTCAGTTAATTTATTTTTAATTTTTTCAAGTAATTCACCTTTTACCGGGCCATAGTTATCATTTAAAGTCCACACTAATACATTAAAATTCATTGATGAAGCATCTAACATATCTAAACGAATAGTCGGTTCTTTACTAGTTAATATATTGTTTGTTTCGTTCACTGCTTGTTTTAGAACTTGATAAACTTTTTGAATATCGGAATCATAACCGACATTAATCACAAGATCTAAACGCCTTTCCGGTAACCGGGTGTAGTTGGTAATATTGGCGCTTACTACTTGCCCATTGGGAATAACCACCAGTTCATTGGTAGGGGTAATAATGGTAGTTGAAAAAATCTGTATCGAGTCAATAATGCCTTGTTGATTATTAATGGTAACTGTTTCGCCAACTTTAAAAGGACGAAAAATAATTAAAATAACGCCAGCGGCAAAATTTGAGAGAGAACCTTGTAATGCTAAACCAACGGCTAAGCCGGCAGCCCCAATTACGGCTACTATCGATGCAGTTTGTACCCCTAATTGCCCTAAAACAGCCACCAGGGTTATGACAATTATTGCGTAGTAGGCTAATGAGCTAACAAATTTTACTACGGTAGGATCAACTTTGCGGTGAGTTAAAACTTTTTTTAGTTGACTACCAATAAATCTGGCAATAGCCCTACCAATCATGAAAATAATTATAGCAAAGCATAAATGAGCGATATAACTAAGTACAACCCCATCATACTTATCTACTAAAGAGAGTATCTGATTGAAAATATTTTCAATGTTCATTTTATTATCCTCAACAATCGGTAAACGAAGAATTAACTATAATTTTATTGAATCGGTTAAACTAGCTGTTTGGCTAATAAAGCCCATCGAGTATCAAAATCTGTTGTTGGTAGATATTTAAAATTTGAACGAGAATAACGGGCCATCATCCCTTCACAGAAGGCTAATAACTGACTAGATAAAATGCGTTCATCAGTAGTAAAAGTTATGCCTTCACGAATTTTACTTTCACGTAAAACTTGTTTAATTTGGGTTTCAATTTTTTCGAATAGCTGACTTATGCGATCTTGTAATTGCTCTTGCTCAAACATTAATGCATGACCAGTCATAATTCTAGTTAATCCAGGGTTTCTTTCTGAAAAACCTAATATTAAGGCTAAAATAAGTTGTAACCGAGTGAAAGTTTTGGGTTCGTCTTGTAAAATCACATTTATTCTTGAAAGTAGAATATCTTCAATATAAGCAATTAAGCTTTCAAACATTTTAGTTTTGCTAGGGAAATGGCGATAAAGAGCTGCCTCGGAAACTCCGACAGTTGCAGCTAATTTGGCCGTAGTGATCCGCTGGGTTCCTTCATTAGATTCCAGCATAGTTGCTAAAGCTTGTAAAATATCTTCTTTGCGATTTTTATTTTTGATGTTCACAATCATTTTTTACCCGAATGTCCAAAGCCACCCTCACCACGTTGAGATTCAGTAAATTCATCAACAATATTAAACTCTGCTTGAATAACTGGCACAATAATTAACTGAGCGATTCGATCGCCCGCTTCTATAGTAAAAGGTGTTTGGCTGCGATTCCAAAGCGGTACATACAATTGCCCTTGATAATCAGAATCAATTAAACCAACCAAATTACCAAGCACAATACCATTTTTAGAACCAAGTCCTGAACGGGGTAAGACCAGTGCTGCTAAGTTTGGATCTGCTATGTGCATAGATAAACCCGTTGGAGTTAAAATGGTTTCCCCGGGTTTAATTTCTGTGGTTTTGTCAAACATAGCACGTAAATCAATACCCGCGGATCCTTCAGTTGCATAAGTTGGTAGTGGAAATTCACTGCCTAAACGTTTATCTAAAACTTTAATATCAATTTTTCTTTTCATTACTGCTCACTTTATATAGTGTTAAGATGGCTTCAAGTAACTGCTGGGCTAATATATTCTTACTGTTTAATGGTAACTTTTGTTCACCATTTTGCCAATAAAGGGTTAATGCATTTTGATCAGAATTAAAACCAATGGTTTTATTGGCGACATCATTAGCACAGATTAAATCTAAGTTTTTACTGGTTAATTTTTTAAGTGCATAAGTTTTAACATTATTGGTTTCAGCGGCAAATCCAACTACAAAAGGACGTTGTTTTTTTAGTGCTGCCACCGCAGCAACTATATCAGGATTTTTGACCAATCTAATCACTAGTTCATTATTATCATCAGTTTTTTTGATTTTTTGCGCAGCAATTGTGGCGGCATGATAGTCAGCCACTGCAGCACAAGCAATAAAAATATTGGATTTTTTAGCTTGCTCTAACGCCACTTTGTACATTTCTTTAGCACTTTTTACATCAATCCGAGTCACATTATTAGGGGTATCTAAATGTACCGGTCCACTGATTAATGTTACCGTAGCACCCATGTCTGCCGCTGCTTTAGCAATAGCAAACCCCATTTTCCCTGAGCTATAGTTACTGATAAAACGTACTGGATCAATATCTTCAACCGTTGGCCCAGCGGTAATAGTGATAGAGGTACCGGTAAGTTTTGCCGATGATAAAAAATAATTATTAATATGTTCAATAATAGTACTCGGCTCAAGCATACGGCCAGGGCCAACATCACCACATGCTTGATAACCGTTTTCAGGGCCTAACATTAAAATATTGCGGCAAGCTAATGTAGCCAAATTATGCTGAGTTGCCGGCGCTTTATACATTTGTTGATTCATTGCTGGTGCTAGTATAATCGGAGCTGAAGTCGCTAAGCAAATAGTGGATAATAAATCATCAGCAATGCCATTAGCTATTTTAGCTATAATATTGGCTGTAGCGGGAGCTATTAATAGTAGATCCGCCCATTTAGCGAGTTCAATATGACTCATCGATAGCTCAGCAGAAGGATCAAATAAATCGCTGGCAACGGGATTACCTGATACTACTTGTAAGGTCATTGGTGTTACAAAATGTTTGGCTGAATCAGTGATCACCACATGTACTTGTGCACCTGCTTTTTTTAAATGGCGAACCAGATCAGGACACTTATAAGCAGCAATGCCACCCGTGATCCCTAATAAAATACGTTTACCAGATAAATTCATAATCAAGCTTCCTTCATGCCCAAACTGAAAGCGTTATATTACCACAATTAAGCTAGATGATAAGTAGCTCTTTCGCATTGGCTAATGTTGCCGCGGTGATTTTATCACCACCTAACAAGCGCGCCAATTCATGCAAGCGCCCACTATTATCTAATTGTTGCATATCAGTTGTAGTTTGTTTACCGTTAGTTTGTTTGCTTACAAAATAATGTTGATTAGCATGACCAGCAACTTGAGGTAAATGTGTAACTGTAATTACCTGAGTTGATTGTCCTAATTGTTTTAACAACTGCCCAACTTTAGCTGCGGTTGAGCCACTTATGCCCACATCAATTTCGTCAAATATTAATGCCGGGGTATCCATTTTTTGCGCAGTTAATACTTGAATCGCTAATGCAATTCGAGACAGCTCGCCGCCAGAAGCCACTTTGGCAAGTGGTTGCATATTTTGCCCGGCATTAGTACTAACTAGGAAAGTAACTTGGTTGGCACCGTCTTCATTTAAGCGATTTTCATTAAAATTTATGTCTATGCTAAATTGACCATTTGGCATTGATAATTCATGCATAATAGTAGTTACTTTTTTCGCTAAAGTTTTACTAACGATTAAGCGTTTTTGATGTAATTTGTTGGCTATTTCTAAAGCAATTACATAGTATTTAGCTATATCTTCTTTTAATTGTTCATTTTGTTCATCTTGCTGATTATACTGTTTAAATTCGGCTAATAGGTTTTGATATAATTCAGGTAAGGCTTCAGGTGCAACATGATGTTTACGCGCTAGTGTTATTTGTTTTGATAATCGTTGTTCAAGTTGCATGACTCGCTCAGGATCTATTTCTAAATTTTCACTATAATGACGTAGTTCGTAACTAGCTTCTTTGATTTGAATCGATGCCTCTTCCAACATGCTATAAATATTAATTAGAGTAGGATCGAGTTCTGATAATTCTTGAACACTGTTTTTGACACTATTGAGCAAGTTGCTGACATTATATTCATCAGCTTCCTCTAATAACATTATCGATTGGTTACTGAGATTAATTAATTGTTCACTGTTAGATAATCGTTTATATTCTTCATCAATTTGTTGGTACTCACCTTCAATAGGGGAAAATTCATTTAATTCTTTTAATTGATATTGCAACAGTTGTATATGGGCATCACGTTCTTGTTTTGCTGCTTCATATTGTTGATAAGCACGACATGCCTCTTTCCACTGTTTATAAGCTTGATTCATTTGCGCAAGTAGGGTTGGATCATTCATATAATGATTTAATAGCAATTGTTGATAGTCACTACGCAACAGCCGTTGATGTTCATGTTGCCCATGAATTTGAATCAGCATTTGCCCTAAATCTTTTAATTGTGAAATAGGTACTGCACGGCCATTAATAAATGCTTTAGAACGACCATCTTGATTAATAACGCGACGTAAAATACATTCGTTACCTTCATCAAGTTGATTTTCAGCTAACCAAGAAAAAGCAGCTGGGGTGTCATCAAGTATAAAATTAGCAGAAATGTCCACCCGATCAGCACCAGATCGAATAGATGAAGCATCAGATCGGTTTCCTAAACATAATCCTAATGCGTCAATTGCAATCGATTTACCGGCACCAGTCTCACCTGTTATGGCAGTCATGCCGGTAGTAAAATCGACTAATAGCTGATCAACTATCGCAAAATTATTAATGGTTAATTGGGTTATCATAGTAAATTCATACATAAGACCAGTTAAAATTAATGCCAGTATAACAATAAAAATACTGTAAATAAATACAGCTTTATTAAATAATATAAATTTACTTTAAATTAAGGATAGGTTTTGAATGGTAATTTAATTAAATCGTAAGATTACATCTTGAGCAGCAAATAATTGTTGTAAAGCCTGAGTATTAATGACTTTATTAGGAATATTAAGTGTGGCATGGGTAAGATTTCGCGCAGTAAGTGAAGATTCACAAACATAAACATCTTCAATATCATATAATTCCAACATGTTGAATGTAGCAATATAATCCCGCATTAAAATATTTTCAGGATGTTGATTGGGTAACAAATGCAACACACCATCGCCTATAAAAAATACTGAAATATGATTAATTATCGACATAGCTAAAGCAATGTCTAGTGCTTCTCTACCTTTGGCATTGCCATGAGGAGGAGTATTAATAATAATTGCGACTTTTTTCATTTAACAGCCTTCATTTTAAAATTGAATAACCCGATCACAAATAGCCATTGCTTCACTTAGTTCACTAAGTCCGGTTAATATAAAATGATTAGCAAGATTTTGTTCTATAATGCCACGTCGCTGAGCGGCGGCAACACAAATATTTAATGGGAAACAATACGTTTCGGCTAATTGTTGCCATGCAGAAACTAAATCAAATTCATCATTAGCAGGATCGGTATAGCTGTTACCGTTATAAACGCCATCCGCGTAAAAAAAAATATTTTTAATTGTATGTGCGGTTTGAGTTACAAGTGTTTGTGTGAATTGATAAGCACAATAGGCAGATTGGGTCCCATAAGCGGGACCCATAACCACAATTGCATAATTTAATGGAATAATCACATTATTTTGTTGGTTGATTTGATTCGGTTGCTTCTTTTTCATTACTATTATTGTCGCCATCAATACCAAGTAACTCAACTTCAAATACTAATGTTGAAGCTGGTTGAATTCCGACTTTGTCGTCTTGGGCAGGAAGGCTTTGATCGCCATAACCTAAATCTGGTGGTACTACTAATTTGATTTTACCACCAACGCCAATTAATTGAATTCCTTCGGTCCATCCTTTAATTACACCATTAAGTGGAAATGTTGCTGTTTCACCGCGGTCATAAGAACTGTCAAATTTACGCCCATCAGTTAAGGTACCGGTATAATGAACAATAACTGTATCATCAGCAGTTGGATGGCGTCCAGAACCCTCTTGAATAATTTGATAAAGTAGCCCGGATTTAGTTTGCTTAACACCTGCTTGTTTAGCAAATTCAGCGCGGAATTTGTCACCGGCTTCAGTATTAGTTGCTTTTTCTTTTTCAAAACGAGCTTTATTTTCTTCCTGAATACGTTTCCCAAATGTTTCTAGTACAGTTTTAACTTCGTCTTTAGATAATTGAGATGCATCTCGAAATGTCTCATTAAAACCACTTATTATATATTCAGAATCAGCTTTAATTTCATTTTGTTCTAAATTTGATTTCATATAAGAAGCAAATGATGAACCTAATGCATAAGCTTCTTTTTGTGCATCAGTAGAGATGGTTACTTTATTTGATGCTGCTGAACTATTTTTCTTATCATCACAGCCCACTAATGCTAACACTATGGCGCCGCTTACTAATGTCATTTTAATCAATGATTTCATGCTACCTCTCCAAGTAAAAAAACTTTTTAGCTAAATATTCGATTTATTATATATGATTTAATATAGGATAATATAGTATTTACAAATCATTTATTTAATAAAGCTACTTTAACGTATAACTAACAGTTTAATTGCTATAAAATTAGGTTATTTAAATCATTCTTGAGTGAAAGTAGCATCCTCAGTATAATAGCAAAAGTTTATTTTAAATAATGTAAAAGGATAGCTATTTTGACTACCGAACTTAATACTCTTGATATTGAAGAAATCATTAGTTTATTACCTCATCGTTTTCCATTTTTAATGGTTGATCGTGTGCTTTGTTACGAAAAAGGTAAAACGTTAAAAGCCATCAAAAATGTCACTGTTAATGAACCTTTCTTTCAAGGTCACTTCCCTAATAAACCAATTTTCCCAGGTGTATTAATTTTAGAAGCAATGGCTCAAGCAACCGGAATTTTGGCATTTAAAAGCATTGAAGAATTAACGCCTGGGCAACTATATTATTTTGCTTCTATAGATAAAGCGCGTTTTAAAAGACCAGTGGTACCAGGTGACCAGATTGTACTAGATGTTGAATATATTAAAGAACGTCGTGGTATTGCATTATTCCATGGTGTTGCAACTGTTGATGGAAAATTGGTTTGTGAAGCCGAAATGATGTGTGCGCGTAAATAATGTTTGTTTTTAACAATTCCGAAAACAGTATTAAGGAAGTGCTATGACAACGGATATACATCCAAGTTCAGTGATTGAAAAAGGTGCCAAAATTGGCGATAACGTCAAAATTGGTCCTTTTTGTTTTATTGGTGAAAATGTTGAAATTGGTGATGGAACCTTTTTAAAATCGCATGTAGTTATAAATGGTCATACTAAAATAGGTAAAGACAATCAGATTTATCAATTTGCTTCAATTGGAGAGGTAAACCAAGATCTAAAATATCGTGGTGAACCTACGCGTACCGAAATTGGCGATCGTAATATGATTCGCGAAAGTGTAACTATTCACCGTGGTACCGTACAAGGTGGTGAGTTAACTCGCATTGGTAATGATAATTTATTTATGATTAATGCACACATTGCCCATGATTGCCAAATTGGTAGTCGTTGTATTTTAGCCAATAATGCAACACTGGGTGGCCATGTTCAATTAGATGATTTCGTTATTATTGGTGGTATGACTGCCGTTCATCAATTTTGTGTAATCGGCGCACATGTTATGGTTGGTGGTTGTTCCGGTGTAGCTCAAGATGTTCCCCCTTATGTAATTGCGCAAGGAAACCATGCAACTCCCCATGGCGTTAATTATGAGGGTTTGAAACGCCGAGGTTTTAGTAAAGAAGCCTTACAAGCGATTCGTAATACTTATAAAATCCTTTACCGAAATGGCTTAGCATTAGATGATGCCAAACTCGAAATAGAAGCTATTGCCAAACAATACCCTGAAGTGCAGTTGTTCATTGACTTTTTCTCTCGTTCAACTCGAGGCATTATTCGTTAATGACTAATAAACCATTAACTATTGCTTTAGTCGCCGGAGAAACCTCCGGCGATATTCTCGGTGCGGGTTTAATTCGTTCTCTCAAAAATCGCTATCCCAATATTCAATTCATTGGTATTGCCGGGCCACAAATGCAAGCACAAGGTTGCCAAGCATGGTATGAAATGGAAGAATTATCGGTTATGGGTATTGTTGAAGTTTTGGGACGATTACGCCACATTTTAGCAATACGACGAGATATAACTAAACGTTTAATTGCACTCAAACCTGATATTTTTATCGGCATAGATGCACCGGATTTTAACCTTTCATTAGAAGGTAAACTAAAACAGGCTGGCATTAAAACCATTCATTATGTTAGTCCATCAGTTTGGGCTTGGAAGCAAAAACGTGTTTTTAAAATTAAGCGTAATACCGATCTTATTTTAGCGTTTTTGCCTTTTGAAAAAGCCTTTTATGATAAATTTGCTGTACCCTGTCGTTTTATTGGTCACAAAATGGCAGATGATGTGCCTCTAGAGCCAGATCAAACCGCTATGCGGCAACAATTAGGCATCCCCATTAATGGTCGTTGCTTAGCCTTACTACCTGGTAGCCGTCATGCTGAAGTCACATTACTAACCCAACCTTTTTTACTGGCAGCAAAATTATTAAAACAACGTTATCCAGATTTACATATTGTGGTACCTTTAGTCAACGCTAAACGGCAGGAAGAATTTGAGCAAATCAAAGCCGAAATTACCCCAGAACTTGATATGCAATTATTAATGGGGCATGCGCGCGAAGCTATGATCGCTAGTAATGCTTCAATCCTAGCTTCCGGTACAGTAGCATTAGAATGTATGTTAGCTAAATGCCCAATGGTAGTTGGTTATAAAATGAAAGCATTTACTTTTTGGTTGGCAAAAAAATTAATTAAAACACCTTATGTTTCTTTACCTAACATTTTAGCCGGTAAAGAAATTGTACCAGAGTTATTACAACAAGATTGTACACCCGAAAACATTACCAATCATATTATCCCCTTTTTAGAAGGCAATAATGCGGCATTGCAACAAACATTTCTTTCTTTGCACCAGCAAATACGTTGTAATGCTGACGAACAAGCGGCACAAGCTGTGCTTGATGTTTTAGGAGTTGCAACTTGTTGCTAGAATTTATCTACCCTGATGCTACACTTATTGCTGGGGTAGATGAAGTAGGTCGCGGTCCGCTTTGTGGTGATGTTGTTACCGCGGCCGTTATTTTAGATCCCAATAAACCGATTATTGGTCTTACTGATTCCAAAAAACTAACCGAAAAAAAACGCGAACGATTGTTTGATCTTATCCAACAAAATGCCTTAGCCTGGTCTATAGCCAGAGCCTCGGTGGCCGAAATTGATAAATTAAACATTTTACATGCAACCATGCTGGCAATGCAGCGTGCTGTGACTGGTTTAGCAGTTAAACCCAATTTTGTATTAGTTGATGGTAATCGTTGCCCTAATTTTGGCATGCAAAGCCAAGCTGTTGTTAAGGGTGATTTATTAGTTGCAGAAATTAGTGCTGCCTCAATTTTGGCTAAAGTCACACGCGATCGTGAAATGGTTGAATTAGATAAGTTATACCCACAATATGGTTTGGCTCAACATAAAGGTTATCCAACCAAAGCCCATTTAGCGGCAATTGCAGAACATGGTATTAATCATTTATATCGTAAAAGTTTTGCACCAGTAAAAAATTTAATGTTATTTTAATACTGCCATTGCTTATCAACGGTTATTAGCAAAGGAGAGTTAAACATAGATGCAGGTGAAATAACCGTTTCTTGATAAGGGATTTTATTTCCATAACGCTCTTTCAAGATTTTTTTAACTAAAGGAGAGGAAAGATTAAACTCTTTGATAGTTTGCAATCGACCAATTCTTAGTTTAAGTGCTTTATCGTAAATTTTCCAGACTAATTCAGAGCAATAAATATAATGATCATCCCAACCAAACCAGATATCATAAGGCTTACCTTCAAAAGTACTAGCAACTTGCTTTAGTTTATCTATCTCATTATTAGATAAATTATGATCTTTTAAACGTTTGATTACATAATTTTGCTGTTTTCCACGTGCGATCCAATTATTCAATGGTGTATAAACTACTTTATTAATAGCTTCAAAAACATAAGGTTGGCCATTTTTAATAAAAATAATACCCATATGGCTGTATGGAGAATTAGTTACTTGCTCAACGGCTTGGCTTTGTCGTGATTGCGAAGATTGAAAAATTATATCGCCATTTTGGGGGTTATAACTAGCTACACTAATAAAACTAGTAAATAGTGCAAATATTAGCAAAATTAAACGCATAAATGATTATCTACAAACGAAATTTATTTATACTAAATTATATAAAAAAAATAGTTACTTATAAAATTAATAATAATAAGTAACTAACTATTTTTTAATACAAGCACTAATCTCTATTGGTAAAAATAGATGAAGATTTAGTTTTATACATAAATTTACTGGCGCTAACAAAGCGAATTGTTTTGTAAATACCAAGCAAACTAGCTTGATGAATACGATACAATAACCGATGAATCATTAAAGCAAAACGTCCTTTAACACTCATTTCATTTTTGCCAATTAATTTTAACACACCTTGTGCGGTATCATGCAGCGTAATAATTGTTCCTTTATCTACATATTTAAATACTTTCAATGATTGATTATTTAAAAGTCTAACAATATTTTCATAACAAACTTTTGCCATTTGCTGAGCAGCTTGTGCTGTTGCCGGTGAAGCATGGCCATTGTCTTGCATTGCATAAGCACAATCACCAATAACAAAAATATTGTCATCGCGGGTAGTTTGTAAAGTTGGCTTAACAACGAGTTGGTTCGAACGGCTGGATTCTAAACCAGCGATCTCTTTTAAAAAATCAGGCGCTTTTACCCCAGCAGTCCAAATCATTATATCGGCCTTAATAATATTCCCTTCTTTAGGATAAAAGCCATCACTTTCAGCTTTAGTGATCATAGTTTTGGTTAAAATACGAATCCCACGGTTTTTTAAAGTTTGAGTAATGCTGGCTGCAGTTTTTGCGGGCAATGCTGGCAAGATTCGATCAGTGGCTTCAATTACTGAAACAACTAAAAGATCAGAACACATTTTATTACGTCCACAGGCACCAAAAGCTTCAACCATATGTGGTAATTCTGCGGCTAATTCAACCCCTGTAGCCCCACCACCAACAATAGCGATATGGATTTTATCTTCGTCTTTGATTTCTTTTTCATCAACAATGGAACAAAAACTAGTGAATTTGGCAATTAAGGTTTCACGTAAACGAATAGCTGCATTTTGATCATCTAAGAAAATACAATGTTCTTTAACCCCAGGGGTACCAAAATCATTTGAAGTACTACCAATTGCTAGTACTAAAATGTCGTAATCCATAAACATGGTTTCATCTTTAATATTTAAGAAACTAATTTGTTTCTTTTCACGATCAATATTAGTGAAAGTACCTTGGGTAAATTGAAAATAATGTTGTTGCCCTTGCGAAGCATAATAAATATTATCAACTTGTTCATCAAGCACACCAGTGGCAACTTCGTGTAATAAAGGTTTCCAGAGATGATAACTATTTTTATCAACAAGAGTAATTGCGGCTTGGTTGGTTTTACCTAATTTATCACCAAGCTCTGTTGCTAGTTCGAAACCACCAGCCCCACCACCGATAATAATTATTTTCTTCATAATTTTACCTTTTCAATTTAATTGCGAATATCATACTAAATAAGTAGGTTTTTATCTATTTCTTTGACTAATCTTATTTATAAATGAAAGCTATCAAACATATAGATTACAATTATTGAAATTAACTTAATGTTTATATTAGTCTATTTTAGATAGTAAGAATGAAGTTGATGATAAGATATAAATCTGACGTTAATTTTTTGAATTAAAATTGACTTAACTTGTATAGATACCGTTCTTTCCGTATAATGCGATCGATAATAATTTACGTGTGTTATTTCTATTCAACATGCAATTATCTTAACTCTCTTTGTCTTACCCATTTAATATCACTCTATAATAGAATTTTATGAATAAAAAAACTTTTATTATTATTGCGTTAATTGTTATTTTAATTTCAATGACAATATTAATACGTTCGCATAATAGCCAACTTATACTACAAGGCGAAGTCGATGCGCCTAATGTCAATGTCGCGTCTAAAGCTAAAGGGCGAGTACAACTTATTCATGTAAATCGTGGGGATGATGTCAAACCGAATGACATTTTAATTACTCTTGATAGTCCTGAATTATTAGCTCAAGTTAAAGCTGCCGAGGCTGCTCGCGATCAAGCTCAAGCACAGGTTGCACTTTCCGATAATGGTACCCGCGAAGAAAGTATTCGTTATTACCAAGCGCTGCTCCAACAAGCTAAAGTGACTTATGATAATGCTACTAAAGAATATAATCGTAATAAAGCCATTGCGGCTAAAGGATTCGTATCACAATCGATATTAGATAATGCCCTAAAAACTCGTGATGCCGCCTTTCAACAAGTACAATCAGCGCAAGCTAATTTAGATCAAGCTAAAAATGGTGATCGTGTTGAACAACGTGAAATTTATGCCGCAAAATTACAAGAAGCAGAAGAACAACTTAAACAGTTGCAAATTCAATATGATGATTTACAAGTTAAAGCGCAAGTAGAAGGGGAAGTTGGGGCAATCCCAGCTGAAGTGGGTGAATTATTTAATGCTAACAGCCCGTTATTAACCATAATCCGGCTACCTCAAGCTTATTTTGTCTATAATCTGCGTGAAGATATTATGCCCAATATTCACAAAGGTGACCGCGTCAAATTAGAGGTACCAGCACTAGGCCATAAAGAAGTTGAAGCAGAAATTCGCTACATAGCTCCAATGGGTGATTATGCCACTAAACGAGCTACTCGTGCCACAGGTGATTTTGATTTAAAAACTTTTGAAGTTAGATTATATCCTATTAATCCTGTTGACGGATTGCGTTCAGGTATGAGTTCATTATGGAAATTAGACAATTAATGTTGGATTTCTACCATCGTTTTAAAGATGCGTTTAATGATGAAATACCAACAATATTTAGGCGGTTCACTTTCCATTGGTTAATGTGGATTTTACCGCTTATTATTTTCATATTAATCAGCAGTATTTTTTACCGTGGGGTACTATTTGATTTACCTGTGGGGTATATCGATCTGGATAAAAGTATTTTATCGCGTGAAATAGTCCGTGATCTTAATGCTGCTGCGCATGCTGATCTTATCAATTATGATAATCAACTCACCCAAGCCAAACGCGATCTTGAAAAAGCTAAAATTTACGCAATACTTTATATTCCATCTAATTTTGAAGCTGATGTATTAGCCGGCCGTCAACCTACACCGATGCTTTATTATAACGCCTTGTATTACAGTGCTGGTTTATATTCAATTATGGATTATTCAGGATTAATTGCGACGTTGAATACGCAATACCGAACCACCATGGCAACTAGCATTGGGCTAACTGTACCACCTTTAGCTAAAGTTAATTTTAATTATGATGGGTTGTTTAATGCCAGTGGTAATTCAATGTATTTCCAGCAATTTTCCGCAGTTGTACATTTACTACAGTTATTTGTGGTTACAATAACCATCCATATTTTAGCGCAACTACCTAAGCGTACTCGCCCTAACTATCCTTTCGTATTAGGTAAATTAGCACCTTATACCATTTGGTTTACAATGTTGCTCATTTTTGAAATTGCTATGTTAGTATTCTTTTCAAAAGCCAGAGTTTCAGGCTCGCCATTTGCGATGATAATTGTAGTATTTTTCTATGTGATTGCGGCTCAAAGCATTGGTATCTTACTGTATACCTTTACCAAAACGCCAATTGATGCCTACACCTATATTGGGGTATTAGTTGGCTTGGCATTAACCTATTCTGGTATTGTGGTGCCCGAACTTTCCATGCCGTGGATCGCTAGACTTATTTCATCGTTAGAACCTTTAACCTATGCACTCAATAAACTGTTTGATCTATTTTTACGTCATTCTAGTTGGTTATCAGTATTAAAAACTTGCGGTATTTTAATGGTCTACCCAATAATTATCACAGTATTAGTCAGAAAACGTCTTGTTAGACGTTTACATTCGCAGTAAGAGGGTAATATTCGGATGGTTAAAATATTTTGGTCTTCATTTGTAAGAATATTCTTCTTATTATTAGGACGACCAATGTGGTTATTATTGCTATTATCAGTTTCGCTAATGAGCCTCGTTTATAGTAATGGAACTATCACTAATTTACCTGTAGCCATTGTGGATCTTGATCATACACCCGCAAGTCATAGCTTAATCCGATCATTAAATACCAGTACTAAAATTGAAATTTCTATGTATGAAAGCTCATTACAAGCTTACGATGATATTAATACCCGTAAACTTTTTGCGGTTATTACTATTCCTAGAAATTTTGAAAAAAAATTGTTAAATGGCGAAGAAATTACTATCCCAGCTTACGGGGATGCATCAAGTCGTTTAGCCAATGGGTTAATACAGCTTGATCTAAGAGGAATTTATCAGCAGATTTTAACTGATATCAATACTAAGATAATGCGTAATAGTGGTTTTTCTGACAAACAAATTAATATTATTTTATCACCAATCAATGGTCAGACTGAGCCTCTTTATAATGCCGGAATAAGTTTTGCCGCAATTACCTTTCCTGGTTTATTAGTGATGTTATTGCAACATTCGTTTTTAATTGCCGCGACTCGAACTAATATAACCTTAAGCTCATTACCTCAGGGTAAACCTCCTAAAATTGTTGTCTTTGGTAGTTTATGTGGTTTAATTCCAATTTGGTTATTTTTATCAATTGTATTATTTGGTTTATGGCCTTGGGTACTCGGCTATCGCCAATTAGCCAGTATTCCAGAAATTTTAGTGATGACATTTCCTCTATTAATTGGTGTTATGGGGTTAAGTAAATTGGTTACTGAATGCTTACGCCGTACCGAGATGATTTATCTTACACTGGCATTTTTAACTACACCAGTTTTCTACCTTTCAGGCACTATTTGGCCCATTGATGCGATGCCACTTTGGGTACAATTTGTTTCATATTTGCTGCCATCAACATGGGCAACCAATATGATTGCCGGAGTAAACCAAATGGGTATAAGTTTATCGGATAATTTACTAAATATCTTTATGATCCTGTTGCTAGGATTGATTTATAGCTGTATGGGCATTTTTATTTGTGCCTTAAGGGAAGGTCGGGTAAGAAAATTTTTCCGCAAAATTAAGAAATTCAATCAAATAAAACAGCTAAATACTAAACATTAGTTATAATTAACCTGGGCAATAACCAAAAGTTCGGATAAAAAATGATTTTGATTACAGCACGTGAATCATGTTTGTATTCCTGTTATGATGATTAGTAATTTTTATCAACAGAAATAACATGTTAGATTTAGATGAAATTTTACCCATGGATGATCAGTTTACGATTAAAAACCTTACCCCTGTCTTTATCTGCTATTTTTGTAGGTAATGCTCTGGCTTTTTGGCAACAACAATTTCATTGGTTAGTCATGGTTCTCGCGCTGATTACTGCTTCTTTATTACAAATATTATCTAATTTAGCTAATGATTATGGTGATGCCATTAAAGGCAGTGATGATGCCAATCCTATTGCCCATACTCGGGGAATACAACTAGGTTTAATTAATCTAAAACAATTAAAAATAGCATTATGTATCAATACTCTTTTGTGTATTTTATCCGGACTGGGATTGTTAATATTAGCCTGTCAAAATATCTATGAACTGTTCAGTTTTTTATTATTAGGATTATTATCTATTGTCGCCGCTATAACTTACACTGTGGGTAAAAAACCGTATGGTTATATTGGATTAGGTGATTTATCAGTGCTGATTTTTTTTGGTTTAGTTGGTGTAATGGGGAGTTATTATTTGCAAACTAAATCATTACCAGCCTTTATTTGGTTACCGGCTATTGGTTGTGGATTATTATCAGTGGCGGTACTTAATATTAATAATTTACGCGATATTGATAGTGATCGTCGCAATCATAAACGCACATTAGTGGTATTAATGGGTAATACCGTTGGTCGTTATTATCATTTATTTTTATTATTACTCGCATGGTGCTTACTTAGCATATTTGCCTACTTCTATTTACATACCCTTTGCAGTGGCTTGTTTATATTAACGTTGCCGTTATTAGTTAAACATATTTATGCGGTTTTCACGTTTAATTCATCCAAAGATGCTGCACCACTATTATTACAGATGGTTAAGCTTGCTTTATTGACTAATTTACTTTATTGTTTGGGTATTATTTTGAGCTAGCTCACGTTTATTTAAATTTTATATCGTGTTACTCACTGTTAGCGGTATACTAGGTTAAATTAAATACGACAGCAAAAGGAGACTTGATGATGGAGTTTGATACTTCAATACTTTGCGATTATTACCCGGAAGATGTTAACGTAGTTGAACCGATATTTAGTAATTTTGGTGGAGTAGCATCATTTTCAGGCCAAGCTGTAACTGTTAAGTGCTTTGAAGATAACGGTTTACTATACGAAGTATTACAATCTGATGGCACCGGAAAAATCCTGGTTATTGATGGTGGTGGTTCAGTCCGTCGAGCATTAATTGATGCTGAACTGATTGATATTGCCGTTCAAAATCAATGGGAAGGTATTATTGTTTATGGCGCCGTCCGTCAAGTTGATTACCTTGCTGAAGCTGAAATCGGTGTGCAAGCATTAGCCGCAATCCCTGCTGGAGCTGATGATCAGGGCGTTGGTGAAGTTGATATTCGCGTTAATTTTGGTGGGGTAACCTTCTTTTCTGGTGATTTTGTGTATGCCGACAATACCGGTATCATCTTGTCCGAAATAGCACTTGAAGTCGAAGAAAAATAAAAATATTGCTTACCGCTGGTGATGATTGTCAGCGGTTTTTATACTCAAACGTATATGTCTCAGGAAACATCTTGACAACAATATTTATAAAGTGCGGTTACGAATATAACCACCGGTTACAGTTTTGATCAGTCCTTCCAATTCCATATCTAATAATTTACTGGTTACCTCTGGAATAGTTAAATTTACCTGTTCAGCAATAAGATCAATGGAAATAGGTTGATGATGAATAACTGCAAAAATTTCAGGATATAAAATACTATTCGCCTGCTTGCTAGTTTGATGTTGTTGCTTATTTACTGTAGATAAATAACCGCAATAATGTTCTAAGATGTCAGTTGGGTTAGTCACTAAATAAGCACCTTGTTTAATTAACGAGTGAGTCCCATTACAATTTTCATTATCAATATCGCCAGGCAAGGCAAACACATCGCGGTTTTGTTCAAGGGCATAACGAGCGGTGATTAGTGAACCACTTTTTTCTGATGCTTCAACAACAAAAGTACCTAAACTCAAGCCACTAATGATCCGATTACGCCGCGGGAAATATTCCGGCCTGGCAGCCTCAAATGGCAGAAACTCTGACACAATCGTACCTTCTTGCTGCAAAATATCATTAGCCAATCTCAAATTAGATCTCGGGGTAATATTAGCATTACCACCGCCTAAAACAGCGACAGTATAACCCGCCACATCTAGCGCGCCTCTATGACAAATTGCATCAATACCAATGGCTAAACCGCTGGTTACTGTCAAACCATTTATGGCTAATTCACCAGCAAAATAGCGCCCCCATTGGGCACCATATTCGCTAAATTCACGGCTCCCCACCATAGCAATTTGTGGTGAATGTAATAATTGCCGATTACCTGAAACAAATAACAACGAAGGTGGAGAACTAATTTGCTTAAGTAAAGGCGGATAATCTACATCACAATAAGCAATTATACTATTCTGATGATTAGAATTATTTAACCAATCAAGCATGGGTTCAAAGTGTAGATAAGACACTTCAAAGAAGCGAGACTGTTGACTATTAGATAATCCTAAACTAGTTAATATAAACGGCACATCAGGCAGTTGTTCAGGTAACCCTTTCTCAAAAAGTTCACCGATTCTTTTAAAGATCTCAATTTTTCCAATGCCTAGTATTGAAATTCGTAGAAAAAATTCATATTTACTCATCATAGTCTTTGTATATTCATTTTAAACAAGTGTTAAACCATAAATTGGTAAGATATATTTGACCAATAGCTAACAAAAGCTATTCATTAACAAGATAAATGTTTACAATGATTACGAAATTTAATTAACCTTATTTTTGAGGAGTAGATCGAAGAATTTATGGCTATTTTACCGATATTACGTTTTCCTGATGAACGACTTCGCAAAATTGCAAAGCCGGTTACCCAATTTACCCCTGAGCTACAAACCATCATTGATAATATGATTGAGACTATGTACGCTGAAAATGGTATTGGGCTGGCAGCTACACAAGTGGATGTGCATGAGCAAATTATTGTAATTGATGTATCAGAAGATAAAAATCAACTCTATGTGATTATTAATCCGGAAGTCATTAGTCAAGAAGGTGAAACAGGTATTGAAGAAGGTTGTTTATCCATACCAGATTGCCGTGGATTTGTTCCGAGATCTGAAAAAATTAAAATCAAGGCCCTTGATCGTCATGGTGAGGCGTACGAAATAGATGCTGAGGAGTTACTGGCTATTTGTATTCAACATGAAATGGATCATTTAAAAGGTAAGTTATTTGTTGACTATCTTTCGCCGCTAAAACGTCAACGCATCGAACAAAAAATGAAAAAAATGACTCGGGAAGAGCAGAAAAATAAATAAAATTAACCGCCACTAGTGGTGGCGGTAGACCTATCAAAACAGTTATTTAGCAACAATTACCATAGCTGGGCGAATTAAGCGACCATTTAAGGTATAACCTTTTTGAATGGTATTAACGATTTGCCCGGATTGATGATCTGGCGACTCAACCATACTAATTGCTTGGTGTACATCAGGATTTAATTGAGAGTTATCGGTACTAACTACTTCAATACCAAACTTTTTCACCGTATCTAAAAATGATTTTAACGTGAGCTCTAAGCCTTCAACGGTGGCTTGATGCTCTGGATTATTTTTATCAGTTGATTCTAATGCCCGCTCTAAATTATCAATCACTGGTAATAATTCATTGGAAAATTTTTCTAACGCATATTTACGCGCTTTATCCACATCTTGCTCCACACGTTTGCGTACATTATCAATTTCAGCGCGCGCACGGATCATGGCTTCACTTTCATTTTTCTTAGCTAGTTGTAATTCTTGTTCAAGCTCTGCAATGCGAGCATCTTTAGCTTTTAATTGCTCATCAATACTCGGTTCTGCGGGTGCCTCTTTTTCGGTAGGCTCTTCTGTCACAGTTTGATTGTTATTTTCATTTTCTGACATGTTCTTATCTTGCTCTGTCATAAGGTACTCCAAATGTAGTCGAAAACTTAATGAATTAGAGTTATTATGGGGACAATTTTTATTATTACAAGTTTATCGGTATATTGATAAGTGTTTTTTTAATCTTTGGTGAAAAAATACATAAGTTAATCGGCAATATTACAGGAATATTTTATGGATAAACCATTTAAATGTATTGGCTTAATTGGAGTTCCACGTAAATTAGAAGCAATTGAAACCCATCAAGTGCTTTATGATTGGCTGGTTAAACAAAAAATTCGCGTGTTAGTCGAAGACAGATTAGCCGAATTTATCACCTTTCCGGTTAGTGAGTATGCTTCATTAGATACTATTGGTAAACAAGCTGATCTAGCCATTGTGGTCGGTGGTGATGGTAATATGTTGCGATCAGCTCGCTATTTATCACATTATAATATCAAGATAATTGGCGTAAATCGCGGTAATTTGGGTTTTTTAACTGATATATTGCACGAACAGGTCATTGAACAGTTAAGCCCAGTTATTGCCGGTGATTATGATGATGATCCTCGGTTTTTACTGGAAGTATCCATTTATGATAATGGTGCCTTAATCAATTCTGGTTTTGCCGTTAATGAGATTGTGGTCACCCCCAATACAGTTGCCCATATGATTGATTATGATGTATATATTAATGAACGTAATGCTTTTTCACAACGTGCCGATGGCTTAATTATTGCTACACCTACAGGTTCTACCGCTTACTCTTTATCAGCTGGCGGTCCAATCCTGGCACCTCATTTAGATGCGTTAATTATTACACCAATGTTCCCGCATTCGTTATCGGTTAGGCCACTGGTTATTAATAGTGGTGAGCCTATTCATCTTAAATTCCCGACCACAGCACTGGATTTAAATATTGCTTGTGACAGCCAAATTATTTTGCCGGTTAAACCTAGCCAAGATGTGATTATTCGCCGTTCAGCTTATCAATTTAATTTAATTCACACTAAAGATTATGATTACTTTAATAATCTTTCCAGTAAATTAGGATGGTCACAAAAGATGTTTTAAACATGTTTTTGCGTCGAATTAAATAATAAGAGCAGTTAATTAAAGCAAGGCAGCTAAAATTAGAAAGTAATTATTTTAGCTAGAATCCAAACCGCGGTGGATGAAAAAATAGCCGCTATGACATCATCAATCATAATGCCAAAACCTCCGGGTACTTTTTTATCAAACCAGCGAATTGGCCATGGTTTTGCCATATCAAATATTCTAAAAGCAATAAAGGCAATAGCAATCCAACTTAGCGAAACTTGCGGGATAAAAAATAGGGTGATCCACATGCCGACAAATTCATCCCAAACAATATGTCCGGAATCGTGGGTATGGGTATCATCTGAGGTTTTTTGGCATAAAAAGCAACCAAATACAAAAGCGACAATAATAAGCACCCAATACAAAGCAGGTTCTAAACCATAAAATAACCACCAAAATACAATCGCCATTAATGATCCCGTCGTACCAGGCATTATTGGTGACATACCGCTACCCAAACCAACGGCTAATAAATGAATGGGATTGCTTAGTTTAAGGTATTTTTTAAAACCTTTGTTGCGATCTTGTTTTGTCATTTTGGTCTATTTTGCTAACTAAAACGATATTATTATGCCGACTTTATATCGGCATAAGCGTGAAGAAAATACATATTAGCTGAGTATTTTCTGATTGGCAGGTATATTATGCGTCTTTACTTAAGGTTGCAACCATTACTGCTTTGATAGTATGCAGTCTATTTTCCGCTTCATCAAATACAATACTGTGCTGGGATTCGAAAACCTCGTCGGTTACTTCCAGCCCATTAGCTAAACCATATTGTGTTGCCATTTGTTTACCCACAGTGGTATTCATATCATGAAAAGCCGGTAAACAATGCATAAATTTTACCTTTGGATTATTAGTCAGTTTAATGACATTCTGATTAACTTGATAAGGCGTTAATAACTTAACCCGTTCATCCCATACTTGTTTAGGTTCACCCATTGACACCCAAACATCAGTATATAAAAAATCTACATCTTTAACACCAGTCGTCACATCCTCGGTTAGGATGATTTTTGCTCCTGTGGTTTTGGCTATTGCTTGACACTTTTGTACAAGATCGGCTTCCGGTTGGCATGCTTTAGGGGCGACTAAACGTATTTCCATGCCCATTAAGGCGGCACCTTCCATCAATGAATTGCCCATGTTATTACGTGCATCACCTAAATAAGCAAACTTAACAGATTTAAGTTCCCGCTCGTCAATATGTTCTTGCATAGTCATAAAATCAGCTAAAATTTGTGTTGGGTGAGCTTCAGTAGTTAAGCCATTCCAAACTGGCACACCAGCATATTTTGCCAATGTTTCCACAATATTTTGCCCATAACCGCGGTACTCAATACCGTCATACATTCGTCCCAATACCCGTGCGGTATCGGCAATCGATTCTTTATGGCCAATTTGACTACCACTTGGTCCTAAATAAGTAACGCAAGCACCTTGATCAAAAGCACCAACTTCAAAAGCACAACGAGTACGCGTAGAATCCTTTTCAAAAATTAAGGCGATGTTTTTGCCCGTAAGATATTTCTGTTCCGTACCTTGCTGTTTGGCTTGTTTTAGTTTGATTGCCAGCTCGATTAATTGATTAATTTCGGTAGGGGTAAAATCGAGTAAGCGTAAAAAGTGGCGCTGATAAAAACCGTACATAATTTGCTCCCAAGAACTATAAATATTTCTATAATTTTATTTGAATAATTATGCAAATTCAAGTTAAACATAACCAAATAGATAATCTTTAGTGTTAACTTTTAAAAAATCTCAAAAATTAGACTTAATTATTAAATTAATTTTTATAATAATGCTTTTTTTGTTTAAAAAATTGTAATAAAATGCCCAAATATTACATCTTCAACTACAAGTCTACATGAATTTTTATTCATATTTATTGATTTGTTATTCAAAGGTATTGTAAATTATGCACACTTATGCCCTCCTTATGTTACAAGATGGTTCACAATTTATCGGTAAATCAATTGGTACTGATGGCCAAACTGTTGGAGAAGTGGTGTTTAATACTTCTATGACTGGCTATCAAGAAATTTTAACTGACCCTTCTTATGCCGAACAAATGGTTACTTTAACTTATCCACATATTGGTAATGTAGGTACTAATGATGCTGATGCCGAATCAGCTCAAGTTTATGTTAAGGGACTCATTGTTCGAGATTTGCCGTTATTAGCGAGTAATTACCGTAGTGAGTTAGATCTATCTAGTTATTTAAAACAACATAAGGTGGTAGCCATTGCTGATATTGATACCCGCCGTTTAACCCGTATTTTGCGAGAGAAAGGGGCGCAACATGGTGTTATTATTACCGCGAGCGATAAAGATTACTTATTGGCACAAGCCGAGTCTGCCAAACAGCAAGCTAACAATTTTAAAGGTTTAAAAGGGCTAGATTTAGCTAAACAAGTAACGTGTAAGCAAAGTTATAGTTGGACGCAGGGTTTATGGACCAGGCAACACGAACTATCAAAACCTAAAGCAGAAAGTGAATTACCTTACCATGTGGTGGCTTATGATTTTGGGGTAAAACGCAATATTTTGCGTATGCTAGTTGCCCGTGGTTGTAAATTAACCGTTGTACCTGCAAAAACCAGTGCTGAAGAAGTGTTTGCATTGAACCCTGATGGTATTTTTTTATCAAATGGCCCGGGCGATCCGGCACCTTGTACTTATGCCATTGATGCTATTAAACAGTTTTTAACCACAAATGTTCCGGTATTTGGAATTTGTTTGGGACATCAGTTATTGGCACTCGCTTGTGGTGCCAAAACGGTAAAAATGAAATTTGGTCATCATGGTGGTAATCATCCGGTTAAAGTTCTTGAGAACAATCGCGTGATGATCACTGCCCAAAATCATGGTTTCGCTGTGGATGAAAATAGTTTACCTGCTCATTTACGAGCTACACATAAATCATTGTTCGACGGCTCACTGCAAGGTATTCATCATAATGAAAAGCCAGCCTTTAGCTTTCAAGGCCATCCAGAAGCCAGTCCAGGTCCACACGATGCTGCCCCCCTTTTCGATCACTTTATTGAATTAATTAAAATTTATAAGCAGGAGCAATAACCATGGCTAAGCGAACAGATATCAACAGTATTTTAATTATTGGCGCCGGCCCGATTGTTATTGGTCAAGCATGTGAATTTGATTATTCAGGCGCTCAGGCATGTAAAGCATTACGCGAAGAAGGCTATCGCGTGATTTTAGTTAATTCAAATCCGGCTACTATCATGACCGATCCGGAAATGGCTGATGCAACTTATATTGAACCCATTCATTGGTCAACAGTACGTAGAATTATCGAAAAAGAACGCCCTGATGCTATCTTACCCACTATGGGTGGGCAAACTGCTTTAAATTGTGCCTTAGAACTAGAAAATAAGGGAATATTAAAACAATTTAATGTTGAAATGATTGGTGCCACCGCCGATGCCATTGATAAAGCCGAAGATCGCAAACGTTTTGACCAAGCAATGAAAAAAATAGGTCTTGAAACCGCGCGTTCTGGTATTGCTCATTCACTAAAAGAAGCTTATTCAGTACTTGAATTAGTCGGCTTCCCTTGTATTATTCGTCCGTCATTCACAATGGGGGGAACTGGTGGTGGTATTGCTTATAATACCGAAGAGTTTGAAGAAATTTGTACACGAGGGCTCGATCTTTCACCGACCAATGAACTATTAATTGATGAATCATTGATTGGTTGGAAAGAGTACGAAATGGAAGTAGTGAGGGATAAAAACGATAACTGTATTATTGTGTGCTCAATTGAAAACTTCGATCCAATGGGAATTCATACTGGTGACTCAATTACTGTTGCTCCAGCCCAAACCCTAACCGATAAAGAATACCAAATCATGCGTAATGCATCTATTGCAGTATTACGTGAAATTGGCGTAGAAACCGGAGGATCCAACGTACAATTCTCGGTTGATCCTAAAACCGGACGATTAATTGTTATTGAGATGAATCCTCGGGTATCACGTTCGTCGGCTTTGGCCTCTAAAGCAACAGGATTCCCTATTGCCAAAATAGCGGCTAAATTAGCGGTAGGATATACACTTGACGAGCTTAGTAATGACATTACTGGAGGCAAAACTCCGGCCTCATTTGAACCATCTATTGATTATGTGGTCACTAAAATTCCGCGCTTTAATTTTGAAAAATTTGCTGGTTGTAATGATCGCTTAACCACACAAATGAAGTCAGTGGGTGAAGTCATGGCGATTGGTCGAACTTTTCAAGAATCGCTACAAAAAGCACTACGTGGACTTGAAGTCGGTGCCTGTGGATTGGATCCCAAAATTGATGATTATACTAATGAAAAGAATATCACCAAGATCCGTTATGAATTACAAGACGCCGGCGCAGAGCGAATTTGGTATATTGCCGATGCTTTTAGAGCAGGTTTAGCTTTAGATGAGATATTTTTATTAACCAATATTGATCGTTGGTTTTTAGTCCAAATTGAAGAGTTAGTTAATGTCGAAAATGAACTCAAACAGCAATCAATTACTAGTTTGAATAAAGAAATATTATGGCAGATTAAACGCAAAGGTTTTTCCGATCAACGCATTGCTAAATTACTTAATACCGATGAACAATCAGTACGTAATTTACGCTCTCAATATAATATTCATCCGGTTTATAAACGGGTTGATACTTGTGCCGCAGAGTTTGCAACCGACACTGCTTATTTATATTCGACTTACGAAGAGGAGTGCGAGGCACAGCCACAGTTTAAACGACCAAAAATCATGATTCTAGGTGGTGGTCCGAATCGAATAGGACAAGGCATTGAATTTGACTATTGTTGCGTACATGCTGCATTAGCACTACGTGAAGATGGTTTTGAAACCATTATGGTTAACTGTAATCCTGAGACGGTGTCTACTGATTATGATACCTCTGACCGGCTCTATTTTGAACCGGTTACGCTTGAAGATGTACTGGAAATTGCCCATGTCGAAAAACCTGATGGTGTGATAGTGCAATATGGCGGACAAACTCCGCTTAAATTAGCTCGAGCCTTAGAAAGTGCCGGTTTACCAATTATAGGCACATCTCCAGATGCCATTGATAAAGCTGAAGATCGTAAACGCTTTCAAGCTATTGTCGATAAATTGCAATTAAAACAGCCAGTCAATGCCACTGTGACTGATATTGATGAAGCTGTTATCAAAGCCGAAAAAATAGGCTATCCATTAGTCGTTCGTCCTTCTTATGTTCTGGGTGGTCGAGCAATGGAAATTGTCTATAACGAGCAAGATTTAAAGCGTTATTTTAAAACGGCGGTAAGTGAATCAAATAATGCGCCGGTATTGCTCGATCACTTTTTAGATGATGCGATTGAAATCGACATTGACGTGATCGCTGATGGTGAGCACATCGTAATTGGCGGAATTATGGAACATATAGAACAAGCGGGGATCCATTCCGGAGATTCAGCTTGCTCACTACCCACACATACATTAAATCCTGATATTCTAACTAGATTACGTGAACAAGCTAAGCAATTAGCACTTGAACTGAATGTAAAAGGGTTAATGAATGGTCAATTTGCGGTTAAAGGCAATGATATTTACTTGATTGAAATTAATCCTCGTGCTGCTCGTACCGTTCCTTTTGTTTCCAAAGCTACCGGTTTGCCATTAGCCAAGATTGCTGCACGGGTAATGACAGGGCAATCACTCGCTAAACAACAGGTAACCAAAGAGGTTATTCCACCTTATTATTCAGTAAAAGAAGTCGTACTACCATTTAATAAATTTAGTGGTGTCGATCCAATTTTAGGGCCGGAAATGCGTTCAACTGGTGAAGTTATGGGCATTGGCAAAACGTTCGCCGAAGCTTTTGCTAAAGCACAATTAGCAAGCTTATCCAACATGAAAAAATCAGGGAAAGCGTTATTATCCGTTCGTGATCAGGACAAAATTCGTTTGATCGAAGTCGCTAAGCAATTAATTGCCCATGGGTTTACTCTTGACGCGACTGCAGGCACTGCCACAGTCTTACAACAAGCCGGAATAAACTGTCAAATTGTCAAAAAAGAAAATGAAGGGCGACCAAATATTCATGATCATATTAAAAATGGGGAATACAGCTATATTCTTAATACTACGTCAGGTCGTGCCGCCATTGAAGCTTCGAAAATTTTACGTCGTAGTGCCATTCAATATAAAGTGCACTACGATACAACCATGAATGCTGCTTATGCGACTACGGCGGCGTTAGATTGCGATCCCGCTAAAACCGTTATACCATTACAGGAACTTTATAAATTACTATGAATTTGATTAGATGATTTAAAGGAGAGCATTATGCGATTACTGCGTTATGGTTTAAAAGGTCATGAAAAACCAGCCATCTTAGATGATAAAGATCAACTGCGCGATCTAAGTGCGGTAATCGCCGACATCGATGCCGAAACTTTAGCTGATAATGTGCTTAAAAAAATTAATCAAATCGATATTAATACGTTACCGATAATTAGTCATCCTCAACGGATTGCCCCTTGTGTCGGTAAAGTGGGTAAATTTATTTGTATTGGTTTGAACTATATCGATCATGCTAAAGAAACCGGTGCCGCAATTCCTAAAGAACCGGTTATTTTCAATAAATGGACCAGTGCTATTAGTGGCCCTAATGATAATATTGTATTACCTCGAGGTTCGACTCATACCGATTGGGAAGTAGAACTAGGTATTGTTATAGGAAAAGAAGGTAAATATATTCAAGAGCAAGATGCATTATCTTATGTTGCAGGCTATTGCGTGGTTAATGATATTTCTGAACGAGATTATCAACAAAATCGTGGTGGAACTTGGGACAAAGGCAAAGGTTGTGATAGTTTTGGACCTATTGGTCCTTGGCTAGTGACTACCGATGAAATTAGCGATCCACAACAGCTCGAATTATGGTTAGAAGTTGACGGTAAACGTTATCAACATAGTAATACCAGTAACATGATTTTTAATGTCAAACAGATCATTAGCTATGTCAGCCAATTTATGAGTTTACAACCTGGTGACATTATTTCCACCGGTACACCTCCGGGGGTTGGTCTTGGTATTAAACCCGAACCGGTATTTTTAAAAGCAGAACAAAAGGTGCGTTTAGGCATTGAAAAGCTAGGGATTCAACAACAATTAGTGGTTAAGGAATAACAAATTTGTATATCACTAGTCAGGTGTATTTTTTATATATTTTAAAAAATATTTCAATTTTATTCAAAACAGGTATTGCTTTATTATTTAATTGCTATATTATAGCGGCCTCTCTGACGCGGGGTGGAGCAGCTTGGTAGCTCGTCGGGCTCATAACCCGAAGGTCGTTGGTTCAAATCCAGCCCCCGCAACCAATTCAAACCGAATATTTATCCTATCTTAAGTTATTGAATATCATTTATTGTGCTTTGGGTATTTCCAATAATGTCGATACCGCCTCATTAATGCGTCTAGCAATATAGCTGTTATTCATTGTGTATAAATGAATACCATCCACATTTTGAGATATTAAATCAACAATCTGATCAATAGCATAGGCGATGCCAGCATCACGAAAAGCATCAGGGTGGTGTTCATATTTTTCCATTATTTGCTTGAATTTTTTGGGTAAATTCACACCACACATAGAAACCATGCGTTCTATTTGATTTTTATTGGTAACCGGCATAATTCCCGCTTCAATCGGCACATTAATACCCATGTCATGGGCTTTGTCTAAAAAAGCAAAAAAGTAGTCATTATCGAAAAATAATTGCGAAATTAATTGATCGGTTCCTGCATTGACTTTTTCTTTTAGGTGAATCAGATCTTGTTTCAGTGTTGGCGCTTCAAGGTGACCTTCGGGGTAACAGGCGCCAATAATGTTAAAATCACCATTTTCTTTAATAAAAGTCACTAGTTCACTCGCAAACCTAAAATCATTTTTAGGTTCAACATTAGGACTAATATCGCCACGCAATGCGAGTACATTATCAATACCCGCACATTTTAAATCGGCGAGGATTTTCTGCATTTCAACTTTACTAAAATTAATGCCGGGTAAATGAGCCACACTTTCAATACCATAGGTATATTTAACTGCATGGGCAATATCAATTGTCGTTTGCCCATTTAAACTACCACCCGCACCATAAGTTACACTGATAAAATCAGGTTTAAAGTAACCAAGTTCACGTAAGGTGCTATAAATGGTCTCTAGGGGCGATGTTCTTTTCGGGGGGAAAACCTCAAAGGAAAACACCGTTTTTTTATTAAATAGTTGATTGGTTTTCATTGTCTATCACCCTTTAGATCTACTATTTTCCTTATCAAGGTTACCGTCATCGACAAGATGACGGTAACATAAGGCATAACAATAGTTATGCTTGTTAGTGAAACAGCATTAACTAAGTGTTTTTCTCACTTCTAAAGTTGCTTGCACCAAGTGTTGTAAACTTTCGACCACTTCTTTCTCACCACGGGTTTTTAAACCACAATCTGGATTGATCCACAATTTTTGTTTTTCAATTTTGGCAAGTAACTTCTCAATTGTGGCTTTAATTTCAGCAACTGGCGGTACGCGTGGTGAGTGAATATCATATACACCAGGACCAACTTCAGTTTTAAAATTATTGGCTTTAAGCACGTCGATTAATTGCAAGTTAGAACGTGATGCTTCAAACGAGATCACATCAGCATCCATTGCATCAATATCCTTGATAATGTCAGCAAATTCGCTATAACACATATGGGTGTGGATTTGGGTATCAGCTTGCACTTTACTGTGCACTAATCTGAATGCCGGAATTGCCCAATCAAGGTATTCACTATTCCAATCTGCTTTACGCAGTGGTAGTTTTTCTTTGAGTGCCGCTTCATCAATTTGGATGATCTTGATACCTGCAGCTTCCAGATCTAATACTTCGTCACCAATAGCTAAAGCAATTTGGAATACCGATTCTTTTTGTGAAATATCTTCACGTGGGAACGACCAGTTAAGAATAGTTACCGGTCCGGTTAGCATGCCTTTAACTGGTTTATTAGTTAGGCTTTGCGCATATTGTGAATAGGCAACAGTAATTGGTTTTGAGCGTGAGATATCACCCCAAACAATAGGTGGCTTAACGCAACGAGTACCATAAGATTGTACCCATGCTTTTTCTGTAAATACAAAACCATTTAGGCTTTCACCAAAATATTCCACCATATCATTACGTTCAAATTCGCCGTGAACTAATACATCAATACCGATTTGTTCTTGTAATTTAATGCACTGGGCAATTTTCTGTTTGTTAAATTCAGTATATTCATTCAGGCAAATTTCCCCTTTTTTGAATTTAGCACGATTTAAACGTACATCCGGAGTTTGTGGGAATGAACCAATAGTAGTGGTTGGTAATAATGGTAAATTAAATGCTTGTTTCTGTGTGGCTTCACGTACAGAAAACTCAGGTAAGCGGGTAAAATCAGACTCTTTTAAAGCTGCGACTTTTTGACGAACGTTTTGATTGGCACCTTCACGTTCACGGGTAAATAGCGTTTGATTAGCTTTATAAGCTGCATTGTTATCAGGATTGGTGTCATTAAACAATTGACCCAGTTCAGCAAGTTCTTGCAGTTTTTCTTGCGCAAAAGCAAAGTATGCGCGTTGCTGAATAGTGAGTTTGGTCTCATTTTGTAAAGTGTATGGTACATGTAATAATGAACAAGACGTATTAATAACAATTTTTTCAGCGTTTTGCTTAATTTGATTTAATAACGCTAAGGTTTTTTGGTAATTGTTTTTCCAAATATTTTTGCCATTTACCACCCCAGCAAATAGTACTTTGTTAGCTGGGAAACCATTATTTTTAAGTAAGTTTAATGACTGTTTACCTTCAACAAAATCAAGACCAATACCATCAAATGGTAAAGCCACTAGTTCTTGATAGCAGTCGCGCACATCACCAAAATAGGTTTGTAACACTACTTTAGTATTACCTTTAACAGTTAAAATAGCTTGATACAGTTCAGTAAATAGCGCGAGATCATCTTTATTGAGATCAGTGACTAAAATTGGTTCATCAATCTGAATCCACTCAGCCCCAAGTGAGGTGAATTTTTGAATGATATCTTGATAAGCTTTAATAATATCTGCTTTAAAATCAGCAAACTGTTTGTTACCTAAATACTGGGCTAATTTGAAAAAGGTTAATGCGCCGATAACCACCGGTTTGGTTTGTATACCTAGAGCTTTTGCTTCTTGATATTCATCAAAAGGCTTCGTGCCGGTGAGTTTAATTTGTACAGAATCTTCAATTTCAGGCACTAAATAGTGATAATTGGTATTAAACCATTTTTTCATCGCTAATGCGCGCACATCACCTTTATCACCTTGATAACCGCGTGCCATGGCAAAATAACGATCAAGTTCAGGTAAACCTAAATCTTGGTAACGTTTAGGAATAACATTAAGTAAACAAGTGGTATCTAATACTGCATCATAAAATGAAAAGTCATTAGATGAAATAAATGCAATTTTCTGTGCAGCTTGTTGTTGTAAATGTTCGGCACGTAAAGCCTTAGCTTCAGCTAATAATTCAGCTTGGGTTTTATTGCCTTTAAAATAAGCTTCGGTAGCAAATTTAAGTTCACGCAGTTTACCAACACGAGGATATCCAATAACAGCAGTATTCATTTTTGTTTCCTTTTATCACTTTTTTAGTAATAAAGAAGATAACAAAAAAAAATGTTATTGAATAATTCTCATTTTTTATTAACTGTTATAGTTTTTTTATATATCAATTTAATATAAGTCTGAATATATGTTAAATATAGTTCTTATCAAAAGTTGTTATTGAAGATATGGTTATTTGGCACGATTTTTTGATAAAAAAATCCTTCTATATTTAGTTGATATAGAAGGATCTAATATTAATTTATTATAATGTATACTAATCTATTGACGCCATTCACCATGAATTGGCCGTGAAAAATGGGCAAGAACCGCAATCATACAAATTTCAATAGATACACCCCAATAAATATGCCCTAAAATTTCACTCCATAGTTCATAACCGTTCAAATTCCATAACCAACCAACTACACCAGGGGCATCATATGCCGGATGGCGAAAACCAAATAAAGGAATTAAAAAACCATGCATAGCGATGGTAATAATAATGCCATAAAATGCACCATACCATAGTCGGATTTTATTCCAAAAATATGCAATAAAGACATACACAAAAGCAAACGCAAAACTAAACAACCAGTGATAAAGAGTCACGGCACCTGAAACAATAGCGGTTTGATAAACATAATCCAAGGAATGAGAATTAATGCCTAACCAACCCAGCCACGCATCAATGTGCGCTGCCGGTGGTGAAATTTCACCGGGTACTCGGGGCGGCATGTTAACTTCTGAACCCCATTTAACTAATGCACTAATGAATCCACCAATAATTGTTGTCCAAATAATAATCTGACGATTAGTTTTATTTCCAAACATAAAGGCTGTTTCCTATGTTAGCGTTAAAATGAGCGCAAATTATATTACACAGCTATTCCAGAAAAAAGAAATTTGTATGAATTTTATTCAGTAAAAATCTCTTATCATCATTACCTATACCTTATATTGTTATAATCAATCTGTTTATTTTTTTCTGCTTGATATCATGTTATCCAATAAATTTGGTGTAAAAATGTTAAAAATAATTGAATTATTTTATTGATAATGATTCTCATTATCATTAGAATACCATTAATTACATTTAACAAAGAGATTTTAGTTATGTTAAAAACATCGACAATTAGCCTTGAAGAAATAAATAATACTGTGCGTATTCCGGATCATCAGTCTGGTTTTTTTCGAAAACTTTGGGCTTATTCTGGTCCGGGAGCATTAGTTGCCGTAGGTTATATGGATCCAGGTAATTGGATCACTTCTATACAAGGCGGCGCACTTTATAGTTATTTACTGTTATCAGTTATATTAATATCGAGCTTAATTGCTATGCTGCTGCAAGCTATGTGTGTAAAAATAGGTGTCGTCACTGGTATGGATTTAGCTCAAGCAACCAAGGCGATGGTAGGTAAGAAAGTCTCTTTTTGTTTATGGATATCGACAGAATTGGCTATTATAGCCACCGAAATAGCTGAAGTTATTGGTAGTGCGGTAGCATTAAATCTGTTATTTGATATCCCATTATTAATAGGTGTGTTATTAACGGTATTTGATGTAATTATTCTGTTATTACTTATGCAGTTTGGCTTTAGAAAAATAGAAGCGATCGTATTTTGCTTAATTGCCACTATCTTTATTATATTTACCTATGAGGTTTTAAGGGCATCACCTGAAATGAGTGAGGTCATTAATGGCTTTATTCCAAGAATAGATATTTTCACCGCATCAATTAAAGGTCATGACTCAGCACTGGTTATAGCACTTGGTATTGTTGGTGCGACAGTTATGCCACATAATCTCTACCTGCACTCATCTATTGTGCAAACCAGAAAATATGATAGGAAGAAAACCGCAAGTCTAAAAGATGCGATTAAATATGCAACGATTGATTCTAATGTACAATTGTCATTTTCATTTATTATCAATTGTTTATTACTAATCCTCGGTGCGTCACTATTTTTTGGTAATGATCCGGATGATCTTGGTCGCTTCACACAACTTTATGATGCTTTAAAAGATCCACAAATGGTTGGTCCGGTAGCGAGTTCAATCATGGCTACCTTATTTGCAGTGGCTTTGTTGGCATCAGGCCAGAATGCCACTATCACAGGTACTTTGACTGGGCAGATTGTGATGGAAGGATTTATAAACTTCTCCATACCACTGTGGGCAAGAAGGCTTGTCAGTCGAGGATTAGCAGTAACTCCTGTTATTTTATGCATCTGGATATGGGGCGACAGGGAAAGTATCGTAGAAAACTTATTGATATACACTCAAGTATTTTTAAGTGTAGCCTTACCTATATCAATGGTTCCTTTAATATTAGTAACTTCTAGCAAGAAAGTGATGGGGGAATTTGTTAACTGTAAGCTGACTATTATCTTAGGTTGGTTAGCCACGGTTTCATTGGTAATTTTAAATCTGCAGTTAATTTATGAAGTGATTAGTTCATTATTTTAGCTAGGTGGTAAGATCTTAGTTAAATTAAGAAAGGATAATTAGAAGTAATTATAGATTGTTTATCAAAATAGCGAGGGATTAAATAATTAATCCACGCTATTTTTTTCAGCTCAGTTGATTAATAACGTGGATTATAAATTTAATTGAATAATTTTTAATTTAATTAAACTAATTTTTTCATGTGATCAGCGATCTTTTCCGCTTGTTGCCCCACCACAATTTGCACACCCGTCTTACCTAATTTAATTACCGCCATGGCGCCAAGGGCTTTAGCAGCTTGTTCATCAATAAGATCGGAATCATTAACATTTAGGCGTAAACGAGTGATACAAGAATCAATATTAGTTAAATTTTGTTTACCACCAATAACAGCTATATATTGTTGAGCCAGTTTAGCTATATCAGTTACAGTTGCTGTTGCTTTAGATTCTTGAGTTGCTGTCGCTGATGTATCATCATCTTCACGACCAGGTGTTTTAAGATTGAATTTGACAATCACAAAGCGGAAGACTACATAGTAAACCACAAAGAACACTAAACCTTGTAGGATTAACATGTACCAATGTACTGCTAGTGGATTGCGTGATTGTAGCAACATATCAATTAACCCGGCACTAAATGCAAAGCCTGATATCCATTGTAAAGTAGCGGCAATAAATAGCGAAATTCCGGTTAAAACAGCATGAATAACGTAAAGTATTGGTGCCACAAACATAAAGGCAAATTCTAATGGCTCGGTTATACCAGTGAAGAAAGCGGCAAAAGAAGCTGCTAACATAATTGAAGCGGTTTTATCTTTATTGCCTTTTTTCGCGGTATGGTAAATAGCTAATGCGGCACCCGGTAAACCAAACATCATAATCGGGAAGAAACCAGCTTGATAACGGCCAGTAATACCTATAGTAGCTTTACCGGCATCAATCGATTCTTGTCCACCTAAGAAATACGGAATGTCGTTAATACCAGCAACGTCAAACCAGAACACGGAGTTAAGAGCATGGTGCAAGCCTACCGGGATTAATAAACGATTGAAGAAGCCATAAATACCGGCACCAACAGAGCCTAAGTTTTTAATCCATTCACCAAATGATACTAATGAGCTAAATACAATTGGCCAGATAAAATATAACACCACCGAAACAAATAACATTACAATGGAAACAATAATTGGCACTAAACGTTTACCACTGAAAAAAGCTAATGCTTTATGTAATTCAACGGCACTAAAGCGATTGTATAATTCAGCCGCAATGATACCAACTAAAATCCCAATAAATTGATTGTTAATTTTTGCATAGGCTGGTGATATTTGCTTTTGCCAATCTGTTACACTGGTGTCGATTCCTTGGAAAAGAGCAACTGCAGTTGGTGATAATAGTGTGGTAATAATTAAAAAACCAACTAAACCAGCTAGTGCCGCTGCGCCATCTTTATCTTTCGACATTCCATAAGCCACCCCGATTGCAAAAAGGATTGGCATATTATCAATAATTGCACCACCTGATTGGAGTAAAAACGTAGCAACAACACTATTTCCTCCAACGCTCTTGATCCAATGACCAATACCCATCAGTATTGCTGCTGCAGGTAGTACTGCCACTGGTACCATTAATGAGCGTCCGATACGCTGCAAATATGCTAAAATTCCCATAAATTGTTACCCCATATATTTAATAGGTGAATTACCTAAAAAAGTACTTAAATTTGACATCTTTAAGTAAAATTAAATTAACCAGTTATATTTCATGCTATATTATTTTACTTCGCAAATTAATTATTCGTTTTTTGTGATTTTAATCACGATTTTTTTTGAATTGCTACTTTAATATAGTAAAATATAGCTAACATATTTTACTTAGAAAAAAAAGAAGTTGTTTAATTATATCAGAAGAGGTGATATCTAATGAGACTTATTCCTTTACAAAATGCTCAAGAAGTGGGCGCTTGGGTGGCGAAACGTATTGTTAATAAAATCAACCAATTTAAACCAACAGCAGATCGTCCATTTTTGTTAGGTTTGCCTACCGGTAGTTCACCGTTAGTAATGTATCAACAATTAATTAAACAGTATCAAGCTGGTAATGTCAGTTTTAAGCATGTGGTTACTTTTAATATGGATGAATATGTAGGGCTGCCGGAAGATCACCCACAAAGTTATCACACTTTTATGTACGATAATTTCTTCAATCATATTGATATTGATAAAAATAACATCCATATACTTAATGGTAACGCTGCTGATATTGATGAAGAATGTCGCCAATATGAAGCTAAAATTAAAGCTTATGGCAAAATTAATATCTTTGTTGGTGGTGTTGGTCAAGATGGACATATTGCGTTTAATGAACCGGGATCTTCGCTCTGTTCAAGAACACGAATTAAAACCTTAACTGAAGATACGCGTATTGCTAATTCTCGTTTTTTTAATAACGATAAAAATCAAGTACCAAAACATGCGCTTACCATTGGTGTAGCGACTTTAATGGACGCACAAGAAGTCATTTTATTAGTTTGTGGTCATAATAAGAGCTTGGCGTTACAAGCAGGTGTTGAAGGTTCTGTTAATCATCTTTGGACTGTAACTGCTTTACAAATGCATCCAGCTTCGATTATTGTTTGTGATGAACCAAGCACAGATGATCTTAAAGTTAAAACGTTAAAATATTTTACTCAAATGGAAGCTGATAATCTCAAAGTGACCGTTTTATAAAGGATAACTCAATGTACGCATTAACAAATTGTCGTGTTTATACAGGCTTTGAAATTCTTGAAAATCATGCCGTTATTATTGATAAAGATAAAATTGTCACAGTCTGTAAACAAAACGAAATACCAACAGATATTACCATTGAAAATTTACAAGGCGCTATGGTTGCGCCTGGTTTTATTGATATTCAAGTCAATGGTTGTGGTGGGGTGCAATTTAATGAAACACTGGATGCGTTAAGTGTAGCAACATTAGAAAAAATGCAAGCAACTAACCTTATTTCCGGTTGCACTAGCTATTTACCCACATTAATTACCTCCAGTGATGAATTTATGATCAAAGGTGTGAATGTTATGCGTGAATATTTAGCTACGCATGCCAATCAAGCCCTTGGTTTGCACCTTGAAGGGCCTTATATCAATCCAGAAAAAAAAGGCATTCATGATGTTAACTTCATTCGTCAGCCATCGCAAAAAATGATTGATTTTCTTTGTGACAATGCCGATGTAATAAAAATTATTACCTTAGCCCCGGAAAAAGTAGCCAGTCATTTTATAAAACAACTGGTTAATGCCGGCATTCATGTTTCAGTTGGGCATTCTAATGGTCATTATGATGATTGTCGTCGTGGATTTAATGATGGTATTAGTTTAGGTACTCATCTTTTCAACGCCATGCCATATATATCCGGGCGTGAGCCTGGAGTGGTTGGTGCCATTTATGATGAACCCGAAGTTTATGTTGGGATTATTGCCGATGGTCAACATGTAAATTGGGCTAATATTCGCAACAGTCATAAAATCAAACAAGATCATTTAGTGCTAATTACTGACGCGATGTTACTTGCTGGATCCAACTTATCCTCAGGTGTTTTTGCTGGTAAAACTATTTATTATAAAGATGGTCGCTGTGTGGACGAAAATGGTACTTTAGGCGGATCAGCATTAACCATGATCGAAGCTGTTAAAAATGCTGTTGAATATGTTGGTATTGCCTTAGATGAGGCTTTACGCATGGCTACGCTTTACCCGGCAAAAGCCATAGGTGTAGACAAAACGCTTGGAACTATCAGTGAAGGTAAAATTGCTAACTTAGTGGTGTTTGATCGTGATTTTACTGTATCTAAAACTATTGTTAATGGAGTGATGACTCGTTAAAATGTTATTTAATCAGTGACAAGATTGAGTAACATATGACTTTTAATTATTTAAATTTAGTCGGCAATGCTGAACTAATCAAACAACTTAATTATGCAATGATTTACCGTTTGATTGTTCAGCAAGCGCCCATTTCCCGGATCCAATTGGCGGAAATTAGCCAATTAGCCCCAGCAAGCATCACTAAAATTACCCGCCAATTTCTTAAAAATAAATTGATTAAAGAGATTGATACCCAACAATCAACGGGAGGCCGTCCCGCTGTTTCGATTGAGGCTAAATTTACCCATTATCAAACCATTGCTGTGCAATTAAGCCGTTCACATGTGATTGTGGAACTTTATGATCTTGGTGCTAATTGCTTAGCCTCAAAAACCTATCCGCTAACTGATTTTACCGAAAAACTGGCCCAAAAATATTTAATTACTTTAATAGAACAATTTATCCAAGAACACAGCAAAAAAATTAAAAACCTAATTGCTATTTCGGTGGTAATGCCCGGGTTGATTGATTCGGTACACGGGATTGTTCGGTATACGCCACATATTCAAGTTAAAGAATGGCCTTTGGCGGACGTATTACACAAGCAATTTAATGTGTCTATTTTTGTCGGTAATGATATTCAAAGCCTGGCATTAGCAGAAAGTTACTTTGGTACCACGCAAAATGTTGACGATTCTATTCTCATCCGTGTACATCATGGTGTCGGTTCAGGGGTTATTGTTAATCAACAATTGCTTACTAATCATAATCAAAGTGCTTGTGAGGTTGGGCATATTCAAGTTGATGCCTTAGGTGATCGTTGTCACTGTGGTAATTTTGGTTGTTTAGAAAATCGCGTGGTCAATCGAGCAATTGAAAATCGAGCCAAACAGATGATTGCACAAGGTTATCCGACTAAATTAACAATTGGCGAATGTAATATTGCTAATATTTGTGCCTGTGCCAATCAAGGTGATGAATTAGCGATTAAATTGGTCAAAGATGCTGGTGAGAATTTAGGTCGAGCGGCCGCAATTATGGTTAATATATTTAATCCTCAGCGCATCGTATTAGCGGGTGAATTAATTAAATCCCCGGAAATACTGTTAAGTGCGGTTAACAGCGCATTAAAAACTCAGAGTTTAGAAGGATTAAGAAAGAATCTGACTATTACTTGTTCAACACTTAATGATCGCTCTGCGATCGGCGCATTTGCCTTAGTGCAACAAGCATTATTTAATGGATCGCTGCTAATAACTTTGTTCGATAGTAATGAAGTGTAGTGATTGCTATAAAAATAAAGCCCGATAAAATCGGGCTTTTTATTAGGCTAAAATGCGTAACATTCTACGTAAAGGTTCTGCGGCTCCCCACAATAATTGGTCACCGACAGTAAAGGCCGATAAGAAGTCTTTACCCATATTTAGTTTACGTAAGCGCCCAACTGGCGTAGTTAATGTGCCGGTAACGGCAGCAGGAGTAAGTTCGCGCATAGAAATTTCGCGATCGTTCGGTACCACTTTTACCCAATCATTATGCGCAGCAAGGAGTTTTTCTATTTCTGGTACACTGATGTCTTTTTTCAACTTGATAGTGAAAGATTGACTATGACAACGCAATGCGCCAACACGAACACAAAGTCCATCAACAGGAATAATTTGTTTGCTACCTAAAATTTTATTGGTTTCTGCTTGCCCTTTCCATTCTTCTCTACTTTGTCCATTATCAAGGGCTTTATCGATCCAAGGAATGAGGCTTCCCGCTAATGGCACGCCAAAATTATCAGTAGGCAAACTGCCATCACGCATTTTTTGGGTGACTTTACGTTCAATATCCAAAATAGATGAGTGTGGATCTTGTAACTCTTTAGCTACATCTGCATGCAACATACCCATTTGAGTTAATAATTCACGCATATGGCGAGCACCGCCACCAGAAGCAGCTTGATAAGTCGAAACTGCAATCCAGTCAACCAGATTCTCAGCAAACAAACCACCTAATGACATCAACATCAAACTAACGGTACAGTTACCACCAACAAAGGTTTTAATGCCTTGGTCTAAGGCAGCATGAATGTTGGCTTTATTCACCGGATCTAACACGATAATCGCATCTTTCTCCATACGTAGTGTTGACGCGGCATCGATCCAATAACCTTGCCAGCCGGTAGCACGTAATTTTGAGTAAATTTCAGAGGTATAATCACCACCTTGGCAAGTCACAATAATATCTAATGCTTTTAAGGCATCTAAATTATCAGCACTTTGCAAAGTACCAGTTTTACCACCAAAGACTGGTGCTGCTTGCCCAGCTTGCGAAGTAGAAAAGAACACCGGATTGATATAATCAAAATCATGTTCTTCAACCATACGTTGCATAAGAACAGACCCCACCATTCCACGCCAACCGACAAAACCAACATTTTTCATAATTTTTCCCATTCCAAAAGTAATAGTTATATACAGAAACGCTTTACTATTAAAGCAAAATATCACTATAAAACAAAGTAAGATAAGAATTATTTTTGTCAGCACAGATATAATAACGTGGTGTTATGGCTGATTATGCTTACTGTGTTGTTTAGATAGGTATTGGTGGTAGGGTATATAAATAGGGATAACTATAACGACTATTATTGAAGCAACCTAGCCTTGTGGTGCATGGCTCCCTACCACCTGTTGGTTCAAATTTGACTGAAATAGTTTCAATAAAAAAGCCCACTCAAATGAGTAGGCTTTTTTATTGAAAATTGGTCGGCGAGAGAGGATGACTCGCATTATCATGCTCGCCCTACGGGTCGTTGCTGAAGCAACGTTGTCTCGCGGTGCTCGGCTCGAACCTCTTGTCGGTTCGAATCTTACTAAAATAGTTTCAATAAAAAAGCCCACTCAAATGAGTAGGCTTTTTTATTTGAAATTGGTCGGCGAGAGAGGATTCGAACCTCCGACCCACTGGTCCCAAACCAGTTGCGCTACCAAGCTGCGCTACTCGCCGTTTGTAGTCATTTTATGTATTACATAAAATGGGGTGGCTAATGGGATTCGAACCCACGACAACTGGAATCACAATCCAGGGCTCTACCAACTGAGCTATAGCCACCATAGAAGTAGGACGAAATATTACGCATAAAAAATAACAATGTCCAGTATATTTTTTAAAATATTCGCTGACTGATTATATAAAAACCGCTAACAGCTTAATCTTATAGCATGGCTAGTTAAAATTAGGCTTTATGCGACATTATATCAATAATTTGTAAGTCAGTAACTTTCATACTATTACTAACAATAGCGCCCAAATTATTGATCGACGTTTCAACACTATCGCCAACAATACCTTCTTTACCAGTGACTCTAATACGATTTAGTGCCATTAATACCGCCTTAAATCCGGAAGCAACCGAGGTAGAAACTTTCATGGCACAACTATTGGAAGCGCCATCACAAATAATACCGGTTAAATCACCGATCATACTGCAAATTGCCATATCGATAGGTTCATATTGACCATTACCGAGCAACCACGCCATGCCAGCAGCAGATCCCATTGCCGCAGTGGAAGCCGCACAAAGCGCAGAAAGTGGTGGAAATTTGCTATGAATATAAATGGCAAGCGTATGAGAAAGTACCAATGCCCGAGCCAATTGCTCTTGGGTGGCTTCCAGATAATCAGCAACTACAACAACCGGCATAGTGGCGGTAATACCTTGATTGCCGGAACCGGAATTACTCATTGCCGGTAAAGTCGCGCCCCCCATACGGGCATCCGAGGCCGCGGTGGTACGAATAATCACTTTTGATAACAGATCATCAGCCAGTAACCCAGTCTTAGTTTGCTGGTGCAGCGTGGCGGCAATGCTTAAACCGTAAGCTTGTCGCAATCCTTCCTGAGATAGAGCGTCATTTAACTCTGCAGAATCAAGAATAAATTTGATAGCTTCAAAATCAACATTAGTAGCAAAATCATAGATTGATTTTACCGATAGCGAGTTCATTATGGTGTGATTTTGTGAACCACCTTGGTTATTCTGTTTATTTTTATACAGCGTGACATTATTTTTGACGATTGCAATTACGTTAGTATGTGCATTTTCAATACAAACTTTAACATGATCGGTGTCAGTATAAATATTGGCTTCGGAATAAATAGCCTTGTTATTATTAGCAATTTTGACACTAACCAAATTGTCAGCTAACATTTTTTTCGCTTTAGCTAGCTGTTGCGGGGTAATATTTTTGAGTACTTCAAGGCCAGCATGCGCATCGCCACCTAGTGCGCCAATAGCTGCAGCAATTGGCAAGCCAACCATACCAGTGCCGGGTACGGTTACACCCATACCATTTTTCATTAAATTAGGCGAAACATACGCATCTATTTTTCTAATATTGTTTTTATCAAGATATTCGCTGGCAATAGCGGAGGCTAGCGCTAGCGATATAGGTTCGGTACAACCAAGCGCCGGTAAAACTTCATGCTTCACCATAGCGATTAATTCTTGCCACATTACTGGCTGTTTCATGCTTATCTCCATTTTTAAGAGTAATGGTAAATGGTGACATAAATAACAGATTTAAAATGATATCTTATTATAAATTAAAGATAAATTGAATTATTTGATAATCTAGTTGATTAGTTATAATATTTGCTTATTAACTAGTTATTATTTGCTAACTGGGGTGAAGTCATAAACCTAGTTTTTATATGTAAACGTATAGCAAACCTAAAACATCTTTGCAAAATTGCTATAAAAATAATCAAAAACAATCTAAAAATTATGTAATATTTTAGTAAAACAACCTGACTTTTTTTATATTATTGCAATAATGTAACTACCTAAAATTAAATAAAAATGACGACTATGATAAATATTTTATTAATTGATGATGATGTTGAATTATCGCAGATGCTTAGTGAATATTTGACCAACGAAGGTTTTAATATCAAAAGTGTTTATCTGGGTAAAAATGGTATCGAGGAAGCGCTATCAGGTAAATATCGTGCGGCAATTTTAGATGTAATGCTACCCGACATCAATGGCATTGACGTGCTAAAAAGTATTCGTCAGCAATGTAATATGCCAGTGATTATGTTAACCGCTAAAGGCGATAATATTGATCGAGTTTTAGGTTTGGAATTAGGTGCCGATGATTATATCCCTAAACCATGTTATCCACGTGAGCTATTAGCCAGATTACGTGCAGTATTACGCCGTTTTGATGAACGGTCAGTGGACACAGTGGATGACAAAAAATATCATTTTAATGGCTTAACCTTAGATCTGCCACAGCGTCTATGTACTTGGAACGACAAAGTGATTGACTTAACTTCGACAGAGTTCAATTTACTCGTGTTACTGGTTAAAAATAATGAAAGAGTAGTGACTAAAGAAGAACTATCTGAAATAGGTTTAGGCCGAGCACGTGAGCTTTATGATCGCAGTGTTGATGTGCATATTAGTAATATTCGCCAGAAGTTGCATCAAGTTGCCCAAAATGTGGTTACCATCGAAACCATTAGAGCGGTCGGTTACCGTATTCGTTAATTGTAAGTAATTGAAACATAGGTTTGGCATGAATCGTCGATTATTTTGGAAAATACTCATTGTATTCTGGGTGATTTTTTACCTTACCTTTCAATTAACTTGGATCGCTTTTTCTGTTTATGTAGACAATAAAAATCAACGATTCCTTAATCATATGCCGACTAAAGTCGATATGATTGCTCAGTTATTACATGTAGCCGGTGAGGATGAAACCCTTAATTTTATTGCTCACCTGCCTGAGCGCGAACAAGTTTTACTCTCGATAAAACTTGTTTCCCCACAGAATGATCAAGTCAATATCATTACTGACGAATTAGAAACCCCAACCTATGCCTATCAACGTACCACGGTGGCTCCGGATGGTACTTTATATACTGTTTCCTTTAAAGATGATAAAGATGACAGGGACGATAGAAGCAAAAAAAACCTATTTAATATGCCAATGCCGATTATTTTAATGGGGATCTGTGTCGGGCTGATATTTAGTCTATTTTTGGCTTGGAACTTAACCAGACCAATGAAATTACTTAGGAAAGGCTTCTACCAAGTATCGCAAGGCGATCTTTCAGTGCGTTTATTTAATAAGTTAAAACGCCGCCGTGATGAACTTAGTGAACTTGGCAAAGACTTCGATATGATGGTTGAACAGCTCAATATCTTAATCTCCGATCGGCAAGTGTTATTGCATGATGTCTCGCATGAACTGCGCACACCTTTAGCGCGGTTGCAATTAGCTATTGGCTTGGCGCAGCAAAATAAACAAAATATTGATACTTCATTAGCCAGAATCGAACTCGAATCCGAACGCTTAGATCAACTTATTGGTGAGATCCTCAATTATTCGCGTGCCGAAATGAATAATCGTACCGATGAATATTTTGATTTAAAAGATCTTGTTAGTGTCGTGATTAACGATGCTAATTATGAAGCTAATCATCAATCAATTGATGTCCACTTCATCTCGGCAACGATTAATCATTCCATAATTAAAGGTAATTCTGAACAAATTCGCCGGGCAATCGAAAATATAATTCGTAATGCCATTCGCTTTTCTAAAGCTGGGCAAGCCGTTGATGTGTCGTTAAAAGAGATTGGTAAGTATTTACAAATTGAAGTCAAAGATCGTGGCCCGGGTGTTGATGCCAGTAAATTATCCAGCATTTTCGAACCATTTGTACGCATACAATCACCGCAATTGGGTAAAGGCTATGGCCTAGGTTTAGCTATAGCCAGAAAGACCGTTATTATGCATAACGGCACTATTCAAGCTTCAAATCGTGATGGTGGTGGCTTGATTGTCACTATTCGCCTACCGTATTGGCGCAGTCTTTAATAACAATCAGTATTCACCGTTAATACGTATTCTTTAATCAGGTTTTCTAACTTAATTTTATCATGACCAACAAAATTCAATGTTTGCATGATGGTGTTAGCATCGCTTTCTAATAGCGCTTTATATTGGGCTATATACTGACTGGAGATAGGTTTATATGACCAGTGCCATTCTTCCGGTAAATAGCCACCTGTGCGGCCTTCATTGAATGGTCGGCAAAATCCATATTTAGGTAGATTTTCCTGTAACCATTTATAGAGGATTATACCTTTGCTGTCATTGTGAAAATATTCGGATGACACACTGGTAATATCAATATCAGTACCCCAGTGATGGCGTGAGGTGCCAGGCATTGATGAAAATTTTAAAATTTCTTCGGCGATTTGTTGCGGATCATTAATTTTAGCGGTTAAGGCATCCCATTTGCGTTGCCATATGCCATTTTGGTACTGGTAATTACGGGTGGCACTTACCACAATGAAAGGAATATCCGGGTGAGCTTTTTTAAAGTCGCGATATGCCTTAATCAATTGTTGCGCTGGTTGTTTTTGCAGGTACATGCCTTTTTTATTTACTGGCAACTCAGTTGAATCTAAGGCAATAAAATTATCATCTTTCTTTTCGTCAAATTGACCGGTGAGTTTATTTAATGGAATTGATTGTGCCATAGCAAATGTCGAACATAAAAGTAAAATTAGAGTTTGTGTAAGATTGAAAACGGTTTTCAATCTTATTGATTTTTTTGTAGTATTGAACATCACTAATATTCTATTAGCCAGATAAGGTGAAAAACAGTATAATCCTTTTCCGAAAAATTAAAATAGCCATAATGTGTAAAAACGAGGCCTTATGTCAACACCATCAGTAGCTAACACGTCTAACAATTGTGTAGACGCAACCCCAAATACTAATTGCAACCAGACTAATCTAACTAGTGAAAAATTAAATTTACTTAATTTTACTCGTCCACAACTACGAGAATTTTTTGTTTCTCTGGGCGAAAAACCATTTAGAGCCGATCAAGTTATGAAGTGGATCTACCATTTTGGTATTGATGACTTTGATCAAATGACAGATATTAATAAAAAGCTCCGTGAACAATTAAAAACCTTAGCCGAAATTAAAGCGCCAGCTATTGCCGTAGAACAACGATCATCCGACGGCACCATTAAATGGGCATTAGATGTTGGCAATAACCAATTGATTGAATCGGTGTATATCCCCGAGCGAGATCGGGCAACGTTGTGCGTGTCGTCACAAGTGGGCTGCGCTCTAGAATGTAAATTCTGTTCTACTGCCCAACAAGGGTTTAACCGCAATTTAACCGTTTCTGAAATTATTGGCCAAGTGTGGCGAGCAGCAAATGCCATTGGCGTTACAGGTAAATTGGCCGATAGACCAATTACCAATGTGGTAATGATGGGCATGGGTGAACCTTTACTTAACTTAGCCAATGTGGCGCCGGCTATGGAAATTATGTTAGATGATTTTGGTTATGGTTTGTCAAAAAGACGAGTAACTCTTTCTACATCTGGAGTAGTACCGGCTTTAGATAAACTTGCTGGTATGATTGATGTGGCGTTGGCGATTTCGTTACATGCACCTAATGATGCCATTCGTAGTGAAATCATGCCGATTAATCAAAAATATAATATGGCAACTTTGCGCGAGTCGATTTTACGTTATCTTTCGTATTCCAATGCTAACCATGGTAAAGTGACCATTGAATATGTATTACTTAATCAAGTGAATGATGGCGTTGAGCACGCCCATGAACTGGCAGAATTTTTGAAAAATGTGCCATGTAAGATAAACTTAATCCCTTGGAACCCCTTCCCGGGGGCGCCATATTCACGGTGTTCTAATAGTCGCATCGATCGTTTTATGAAAACCTTGATGGGTTATGGTTTTACCGTGATTGTGCGTAAAACTCGTGGTGACGATATTGATGCTGCTTGTGGTCAATTAGCTGGTGAAGTAGTAGATCGCACTAAACGAACATTATATAAAAAGCAAAATCTGGTTCAGCGAACAGCTTAAGGATAAAACTTTAGAAAGGATAAATGGATGAAAAAATACTTAGTTGCTTTAAGTTGTTTAGGCATGCTGGTTATCTCTGGTTGCCAGATGAAAAACCAGAATGAATTCGATCCGGAAACCGCCGCCTTGGCAAGAATGCGTTTAGGGCTCGCTTATTTGGCTAAAGCTGATGAGTCAGAAGACAATGTTAAAGCTGCACATTATAATCTTAAATTAGCCGCCCAATATTCACCCAACAACCCACAAATTATGTTGGCGATGGCAATGTTTGATCAGCATGTGGGTGAATATAACGAAGCCGAAATGATTTATCAACGCATAACCTTAATGCAACCGGGTAATGGCTTATATCATGTGCATTATGGCTCGTTTTTGTGTGGGCGTGATCGCTATACCGAAGCCAAACAGCAATTTGAACAAAGCCTTGAGCTAGATCGCCACCGCTGGAAGGCGGATACCTTTGAACAATATGGTTATTGTGCGATTCAAAATAATGACCAAAAAACCGCTGATTCAATGTTTAAACAGCTGTTCCAGTATGAGGCTAATCGCCGCGAAAGCGTTGCTAAAACCGCCGCCATATACCAAAAAAAGGGTGATATGAAAGTGGCTAATTATTTATTTGCCATTGTAAAACAATAATCTTTATTTGATCGCATAATAAAAAAATAACCTACTTATAATAAGTAGGTTAGTGGTTAGTTTTTAGCAAATGTCATATCAAAGCTATGGGTTTGCTGATTATAAACTGCGGTGAAAGTACCTTGATCATGTGGATTTTGTAAAATATGATTAACGATAAATGGCCTAATATTAGTTTTAATATAGCCTGGTAATCCTCTGGCACCACGGATGATATCGTAATGTTCATGACAAAATGCACTAATACAAGAATCTTGAATCTCGATAGTATAACCACGCGGTTGATAAGCTTGATTTAGTTTGACAATTTCGCGACGAATAATCTGCTCAATAACTTCCATAGGTAGCCGTTTAAAATGAAGAATATTTTCTCGACCATTAAAACGATTGAGTAGTTCTGAACGATAGGTATTATTCAGTTCATTGGTGGCTAATTCGCAGGCGGCTTCATCAGACAGTTCCGGATCTAAATAGTAAGCTTGCCCGATATTTGAGGTCATAATAATCATAATATCCGAGAAATCGACAGTACGACCAACGTTATCAGTTAAACGCCCATCCGATAAAATCTGCAAAAAGATATTAAACACATCAGGGTGCGCTTTTTCGATCTCATCAAACAGGTAAATGCCTACTGGTTTGGATCTAACGGAGTTGGTTAAAATGCCACCCGCTTCAAAACCTTCATACCCTGGTGGAGCGCCAATCAATTTAGCGACAGCATGTTTTTCCATGTATTCTGACATATCAAAACGCACCAATGATTTTTCATCACCATAGACATATTGTGCTAACGCTTTTGCCATTTCAGTTTTGCCAACACCCGATGGTCCTAAAAATAGATAAGACATTGCCGGACCTGACTCTTCAAGGGCATCAACCTTAGCAACTTTAACCGAATTTGCAACATGTTTAACAATACTATCCTGACCAAAAATACGCGATAACAAATTGGCTTCTAAATTAATCAGGTTTTCGACTTCATTTTCATCCAATTTCGATGCCGATATGCCGGAAATTTTACTAAATTCGGTGATCACTTCTTGTCGATTTAATTTCAGCCCTTTATTGGCTAACATAACCAATTTTTGGTGTTGCTCGTTATTCTGGGCAATCTCTGCATCAATCTGGCGGATCTTGTCTTTCAATTTGGTGACTGCCGGGGAATCAAATCCGGCCGATGTTAACTGCGCAAAGGTTTTTATGGCCGCAGATTCCGAATTTTTATTGCTATCTTCCTCTTCTTGTAACTGAGTGATTTCATCTTGTAATTTAAAACGTAAGGTTTCGGCATCACGTTGATATTGATAGGTTTTATTAATTTCAGACTTTAATTCTTGCCAATCTTGTTGCCATTGATCTAATTGTTGCTGTAGCTCTTGGCGTTCAGTTTCATTGCTACTTTTGGCGATCTTTTCCATTAACTCAGCAATTTTAGGGTGCTGTTTATGGGTAAGCTGACGATAACTAGCCAAAGCGCGATCAAGTAATGAAATCGCGCGTTGCGGTTGCGCGCCACCTAAACCTAAACTATCACGATATTTACTGGTTAGGCGTATCGCTTCTTCAATGGCTTCACCATCTACTGCAATTTTATGGTGTTCAGAAAGTTCTTGGCTTACCACCGTAACGATAGCTTGCAAATCACTACCAGTAGGTTCTTTGACATCATAAAGCGTGTACAGTTCCGGCATATTGGTGCTGGCTTTTAATACACTGCTAAGCTTGTCATCACGAACTTCTAAAATAACCTGAAAATTATTGCATTTATCTGCATTATTTAACGCATTGATAAAGTGGGCATTGCCGGTATTATGTGCTGCTTCCAAAAAATTGGCGGTATCTGTAATAATTAGAACGGATTCCGGGGTTTGCAGTAATTTTTTTAAAATGCCTTGAAATTCATTATTAATTTTGTTGCTGTCACCGCTCGAAAACAACGCATCACAGTTTAACCAAAATAATTTTTTTACAATTAAATCAAATGGTGTATCCGGGCTATTTTTTGATGCCTGTAAGCCGAGAGCAAGCGCCGAAACGCCTACTCCTGCTGGTCCTGTTAATAACAGTGAATTTGATGATTTGCGAATCAGAATAGACGAGATTCTTTCTAAATCATGTTCTCTACCCACTAAATTAAAATTAGGGTATTGCGCTAAATACTCACGCCCTCTAATTAAGTACATTATGGCTTCCTTAATTATAGTTTAAAGGGTGATGTAGTATTAGAACTCTCTTTTTGCGGTTCATTTTTTTCCGCTAACACATCGCTGGTTACAGCAATAAAGTCACGGGTATCATCCTGAACATCTTTAGCCATTTTTTCAATTTCATCCAAATTAGCACGCATGGTTTCTAATGCAGAACGTGTGATCTCGGTAGCTTCACGTTGAGTGTCACCAAATTCGGCTAAGTTTTGTAACATGGCTTCTAAATCATTATTAATATCATCGCGACCAGTGGCAATGCGGATAGCTTCATTTTTAGCAATGTCATTAGTCACACGCGCCATTTCAGCTAGAGTATTACCTGCCATTGATTGGGCTTCATTAATCGCCGCTGAGTTTACCGCAGTCACTACCACGCTAAGTTGGGAAGCAACCGAGGCAATCCCGCGTGAATGCATGGCTCTGGCACTTTCAACTTGTTTTTTGGTTGCCGCTTGCATGTTGCGGATTTTAATGGCTTCAGTGGTTAATTCACCATAGGTTTGCATAGTATCCACTGTAGCTGTTGATACGGTATCGATATGTTCATCCAAATTACGGCGAGTTTCATCAAGTTTCATGGATTCTAATAAATTATCGCCAGTATTTTTATTTTCAAGCTCTTGTCTGCGTTCGCGGTGAACAGTTTCCACTTTTTTGGTTGCTTCGTTCATAATGGCATAAATTTGAATCATATTGCCATTATTGTCACTTAAGCCTTCAATTTGCTTAACCATTTTTTCCAAATGACCACGAATCGCCCCAAAGCGTTCTTTACCTTGATTAACAAATTTCAGTGCTGATTCCACCATATCTGCTTGGCGTAAGGTATGTTGTTCTGAAGTTAAGTTAAGCAACTCTTTTAGTTTTTCAACATCCATAGATTCAGCACGCTGTTGTTGGTGCTGTTTAATTTCTTCTTGGATATCGGCTAATTTTTTATGATTATTTTGGATATCTTGATCTAACTGTTCTATTTTCTTTTCATTAGCCGCAATTTTAGCTTTGGATGCCGCTTTAATTTGCCCAAGTCCAAAGAAGCTTTTATCTTTTTGTAATGCTTCAATTTCTAATTTTAAATTGGTTATTTGTTTTTCAGCATTGATGAATTCGTTTTGTACTTGCTGTTTTTCGGCTTCTTTTTCCGCATCCCACTCTTGATCGGCTTTGATTTTAGCTAAGGCATTGCGGGTTTCACCATTCTGGCGCAAGTTATATAAAGCGTCAGTAATTTCGGTAAGTGGTTTGATTTTTTCGATAAAGCTATTAAGGTCATTATTAAAATCAGCATAGACTCGTTGTAATTCAGCAAATACTTCGGTGTCTGTCATTTCAATACGTTGTTTTGACATTTCTTCAGAAATGGATTGTAAATACTCCTTAAAATTATCAAATTCTTGTATTTTGGCACGATCAACTTCTTTATTATCAGTGAATTCTAAAATGCGAGTGACTTCTTCTACTTTTTGTTCCAGTGACAGGCTATCTGAAAACATAACTTTAAAAAAAGAATTTTCTTTGATATTTTCGAGAGGGTTTTCGGCTTTAGCCGTTCTTTGCCGTTGTCTAATTGAATAATCACTTTGTTCAGTGCTGGCTAACTTTTTACTTAAAGATTCACTCATTGTTTTTTTTCCTTTATCCATATTGTTTTTATAGTTACTTACTATCCGCTTACTTTGGATCTGCTATCAAAGCATAAAGCTCAAGCTGAAATAACTGATTTAGTATTAAAGATGTAGAAAGATAAACTTATCTTTATGTATATTATTATCTATTTAAGCTATTAATTTGACAAGTAAAAACCATATACAAATATTTTGGAGTAAACGCCAACAATTATGAGTTAACCAAGATATAAAATTGCTAGCTTATCTAAGGGGAAATAAAAAAAAGTGTTTGTAAAAAGTGTTGCGGAGTCTATACCGTTTTAACCAAATATCAAACTAAAAGACAGTGAGAACATTCAAACAAGTTTAAATTTTAAATATAAAAAAACCACCCATAAATATGAGTGGTTTTTAGTATGATTATGGGTTGGTTAGTATGAATTACATCATGCCGCCCATACCGCCCATGCCGCCCATACCACCAGCAGCACCTAAATCAGCTTTTTCGTCTTTAGGTAAATCAGTAACCATACATTCAGTAGTGATCATTAGTCCAGCAACTGATGCTGCATATTGTAATGCGCTACGAGTTACTTTAGTTGGATCTAAGATACCCATGGCAATCATGTCGCCATATTCTTCAGTTGAGGCATTGTAACCGTAGTTACCTTTACCACCTTTAACCGCGTTAACTACAACTGATGCTTCTTCACCACAGTTAGTTACGATTTGACGTAATGGAGATTCCATTGCACGTAGGGCAACTTTGATACCCATATTTTGATCTTCATTGTCACCTTTAAGGTCAACAATCGCTGCTGCAGCACGAACCAGAGCCACACCACCACCAGCAACCACGCCTTCTTCAACGGCTGCACGAGTTGCGTGTAGCGCATCTTCTACGCGAGCTTTTTTCTCTTTCATTTCAACTTCAGTAGCCGCACCCACTTTAATTACAGCAACACCGCCAGCTAGTTTAGCTACACGTTCTTGCAGTTTTTCTTTATCGTAATCAGAAGTTGATTCTTCGATTTGTTTACGAATTTGTTCAACTCGAGCTGCGATAAGTGATTCTTCACCAACACCGTCAATGATAGTGGTATTGTCTTTGTTGATAACTACACGTTTAGCTTGACCTAAATCTTCAAGAGTGGTTTTTTCAAGTTCTAAACCAATTTCTTCAGAAATTACAGTACCGGAAGTTAAAATAGCGATATCTTGTAACATTGCTTTACGGCGATCACCAAAGCCAGGTGCTTTAACCGCAGCCACTTTAACAATACCACGCATAGTGTTAACCACTAAAGTTGCTAGTGCTTCACCTTCAACATCTTCAGCGATGATTAATAGTGATTTACCGGCTTTAGCCACAGCTTCTAATACTGGTAATAATTCGCGGATATTAGAGATTTTTTTATCGGCTAATAAAATATATGGGCTGTCTAATTCAACAGTTGCTGTTTCTGGTTTGTTGATAAAATATGGAGATAAATAACCACGGTCAAATTGCATACCTTCAACTACATCAAGTTCGTCTTGTAGACCAGTACCATCTTCAACAGTGATAACACCTTCTTTACCTACTTTTTCCATTGCTTGCGCAATTAAAGAACCAACAGTTTTATCTTCATTAGCGGAGATAGTACCTACTTGGGCAATGGCTTTAGAGTCAGCACAAGGAGAGGATAATTTTTTAAGTTCTTCAACCGCTGCAATAACCGCTTTATCAATACCACGTTTTAAATCCATTGGATTCATACCCGCAGCAACAGCTTTCAAGCCTTCATTCACAATTGATTGTGCCAGTACAGTTGCAGTAGTGGTACCATCACCAGCGGCGTCATTGGCTTTTGAAGCAACTTCTTTCACCATTTGTGCACCCATGTTTTCGAATTTATCTTCTAATTCGATTTCACGAGCAACAGAAACACCATCTTTAGTAATAGTTGGTGCACCAAATGATTTGTCTAATACTACATTGCGTCCTTTTGGACCTAAAGTAACTTTAACTGCATCAGCAAGTACATTAACACCGTGAAGCATTTTGATGCGAGCGTCGTTACCAAATTTTACATCTTTAGCTGCCATTTTTGTTTCTCCTAAATTCTGTATATAAGTTTAAATCGTTACCGTTATGCTTGAACAATGGCTAAAATATCGCTTTCAGATAAGATAAGCACTTCTTCGTTATCGATTTTTTCAGTTTTAACGCCATATCCTTCATTAAAAATCACGATATCGCCAACTTTAACGTCTAACGGTTGCACATGACCATTTTCTAAAATGCGACCATTACCCACAGCTAAAACTTCACCGCGTGTTGATTTACCTGCTGCTGAACCGGTTAAAACAATACCACCAGCTGATTTTGATTCCACTTCTTTACGTTTGATGATCACACGATCATGCAATGGACGAATTTTCATTAGTTATCTCCTAGCACTAATTTTAATTAGATAATTATTAACAATAAATCATAAAATTACGATTCTATGATTGTAGTTTCACTTAAATGGGGATTAATTTATAATCTTCAAGAGAATAAAATTAAAAAAAATTCTAATTGGTTAATTATTCATCATCTTTGCGTTTAAATTCACCTTCAATAATATCTTCGGATTGATAGTAATTGGTTGATGAGGTAAAACTCGATTTAATTGGCAATCTAGTCACAATGGATTTAACCACGTGTTGTTGTACCAATGGAATTAATAAAATGGCGCCTAAAATATCGGTCACAAAACCGGGAATAAGTAGTAACAATCCGGCAAAAAGTAAAGCCACACTTTTGACAATTTCATTTTGGGGATTTTGTTGATTAGCTATCTTTTGTTGCATAATACTCAGGTTGCGTAACCCTTGCGTTTTCACTAGCGAAAAACCAATAACCGAGGTTGCAATAATACCAATTAAAGCCAGTAACACCCCGATTGAATTGGCTACCATAATAAAAACCGTAATTTCGCAATAGGCATAAATAAATAAGATAAAAAACACCAAAAATCGCATATAACCATTCCCTTAAAAAAACTAAAATAAATAGGGTATAAATTATGATATGTAGATGATTAGTTATTTTTCAAGCAAACGGCAGCTATTTTTTAAAATATCTTATAAAAAGGATTGACGGATAAGCGCTAATCGTGTTTAATGTGCTTCCATTGTTGCCCGGATAGCTCAGTCGGTAGAGCAGGGGATTGAAAATCCCCGTGTCCGTGGTTCGATTCCGCGTCCGGGCACCAATCACCAAATTTTAAGACCTGCTTCCAGCAGGTTTTTTTATGCCTAAAGCCTTTTCAGAACAGCCTTTCAACGTATTTTTATTGTCAACCGACATCAACCAAAATCAACCCAAATCAAGTGCAAAATCGGATACAAAACCGGATACATTTGGTTCGATAATGGCGTGTATCCTTAAATTGGCTTTAAAGCCTTTGTTTACGATGTATGTGGCTAATTACTTATATAAAAATGATAATCATTTAGTATGGATTTTATTACTTCAAAATGGAAGTTTTATCTAACGGTTATATGTTTCTTGTATGTATTAGATTAATACACGGGAGACTAATTTTGTCTTCTGCACTAGGAAATATTTAACCAAAAATCAGATGAAAAATATGAGTTTCCATCACGAAAAATAAATGGAATTTATCTGATACAGCAGTGGTTAAATGTAGTAAAGTGGTGAATCTAAAAATAAAGAGTAGAATGTACTTTATTTTTAGCATATTTTCGGTTAAATGTAAATACGTAGCGCATTACAAGATGGTTTTGCTTAATACCATTTGCTTAATAGTATTTGAAATAGGTAAAAAATTACATACGTCGACATGTTATGAAAGCATAACTTTGACTAATTTTTGAGCTCAATGGGTGTCAATTCTCATGGCTATTTCTGGCTGAATATCGGTTCTTTTTTATATCTTTTCTCTGTATAACTAATCGGTTATTAATGTTATTAGATAACCATTAGTGATAACACTCACCTTCATCAACCATGTCTCTGCATTGAAACAAGCATCGTGATTACCTTAACCACCTCTGTGTAAGTTATGTTTACTCATACTCATCTAATATTTTGATAAGGATAAAATCATGTTTCATACAGATCGTTATACGTGTAATGTCAGAAACCAACGTAGCATTCATAGCTATATTGATAACTTGTTTATGCAGCAATCGAAATTACTGCCAGTACGATTGGATTTAGGGTATAAATCCAATCAAACGATTGCAATACATTATGCAGAATGGTGTCATTTGTCCGACTTAAATCATTCCCCTCATGCTTATTTAACTCGTGAGCAAATTATTGATTACTGGAATACATTTCTCAATCGCCTTAAATGGAATCATAGTACGCTATTGAAAGATCTGGTGGGGTATATCTGGAAAATTGAATATGGGCAGAATAAAGGCGTACATTATCATGTGATGTTACTGTTTAATGGCAACAAAGTTTGCAAAGATTATTACTATGCAAATGAAGTGGGACAGTTGTGGCTCGCAACAACAAACGGATTAGGTGTCTACTTTAATTGTAGTGCTGATAAGCAACAATATGGTGACCATAACTGTTTAAAAGTGACACACCGCCACGATAATAGGGAAAATTTGTATTATGCCAGTCGCTATTTTGCCAAAGTAGATAATAACGAACATATTGCCAGATATTTCAGTAATGGACGAATACTTGGTAAAGGGTGTCAACTACCAACTTAATGTACAGTCAAGATAAATATTAACCTAGCTCCCATCATATAGTCGTATTCTATTTATTTTATAAACCCATATAACCCAAGTGATTAATCCAAAATGGCTTAATTGAGCTCTATTGAGCTGTTTATTTACAATTAACGGGTAATATTATGGATAAGATACAAAAAATAATGAACTTGCTGGATTTTATTTATGCAAGTTGTCTTAATCACGGTAAGCGAGTGGATTCAGCTTTCCAATTAGCTCATGACTATCAGGATAATTATTCTGATAGTGAACAGGCTATATCTTCATTAATTCACCATGAATCGTTAAAGGCAAGTGCCAGTGGACTGGTGACCGGTCTTGGTGGTTTCATTACGTTACCATTAGCACTTCCAGCGAATATAGCAGGGTTACTCTATTTGCAAATACGGTTAATTATGGCGATCGCGATTTTACGTGGTTATAATGTGCATGATGAAAGGGTAAAGACATTGATTTATTTTCATCTGTGTGGGAATCAAACAAGAAAACTGCTTGATATTGAAGAAGTAGGAATCAACCTGTCTTTCCTCGATAATCAATTAACACAGCTGACTAAAGGCGTCATAATTAAAATGAGCCAGCAGATAGCGCTTAAACTTTCTTGTCAGTTAGGGCGTAAAGGGTTAATAACTATCACACGCATTGTGCCTGTTGTGGGCGGGATTATTAATGGTGGTATTGATTATGCTTCAACTTATTCAATTGGCAAATATGCACAGTATCACCTAAAGCCTATACCTCAAATATTAACCGAATCTTTCTAATTAACTTTATTTAAATAACCATCCTTATGAGATTGCAGAGCCAAGTTTAGCTGATAGAGATATTACTCACTCATTACAAGTAGCTTTGCAATTATTTGATATTCGGGTACTAGATCATATTGTGATTGGAAAGAGTCAATCTGTCTCATTTCCGGAATGAGGATGGTTGTATAATTAGATGATTTTCTATACATCCCTATCTCTGTTGGTCAGTAATACAGCAAACAATCAGATTAAATTGGTCGCTATATGACCAACAACTACAGACAACGCATTAGATTGAAGTGAAAAATAAGGATAACCAAACGGATACCATAGATAAGCGAGAAAAGATGGAAGTAATTTGTACTAGGATTAAATAAGAGTTTATACTGATTATTAATTCAACTTAATGAAAGATTGTGAATATTTATCATCTTATATTATTTGCAATCGATTAAATGTACAAAAATGAACAATGAAATGAGGATTAAAAATGAAAAAACAAATTAGAGCTATATTTTGCTTATCTCTTTTATTATCTGTTTTTGCTAACTATGCTATTGCAATAGACAATCCATGTAATGAAAAAGAAGTCAGAAAAATAGTCATTGAAAATATAAACACTGTTTGGAAAGATGAAGGTCTTCGCGCCGTTGATATTTATGAGGGTAAAACCATTAAAATCGAACCGTTTACTTGTGAGTACACAGTAGTACTTGGTAGCACTGAAAAACTTCGTATCCGATATGAGGAAAAAGAAAATTCGTTGGGTGAAACGATTGTTTATGTGGAGCCGCTCACAGAGCCTGAGGAGTAGGGTTATCATAAGGTAACCTTACTGAGCTAAAGAATATTAAAATGGAAAAGGTGATGAACATGAAATATAGATTAGTCTTACCTGTTATATTTCTGAGTTTTTCTGTTTCTGCCGTTAATAGTGATGCTACTAATGATTGTGTGGCGGGAAAAGTACAGAATTATACTGCGCAAACAGGAATTAAAGGTCCAGATATTGCCATACCTATTGTTGAAGATATGTATAAACAATGTGGAGGTACTTATGGTGATGATGAATGGGATTATGACCTTGATGAAAATCTGGATAAAATCCAACAATGCGAGGAAGAGCACCTAAATGCATTTAAACTCCAAAATGGAGAAGACGCTGTTGTGTCAAGGGATATACTTGATGAATGGACAGTACAGTGTGGTGGCAAAGTTGAATAAGAAGAGACTGAGTCAGTCTATACCCCGCTTTTACCACCCAAAGTTAAACCGCAGGTAAAAGCACCTAATTTAGAAGTAACATTATCCTCCAGAACTAACCAGTTGTATGGTTACCTCATTACCATTATCACTATAACAAATATAGATGATCGCATTGTTGAAATTTACGACATCGCCGTTAATCGAGGTGGTTGTCATTTTAGTTCTGATTTTAGATATCAAACTGCTTTAAGAAACAGCAAATCTAAAGTATATAAAAGTCAATCATGTAGAGACAAAGTTCGTGAAGTTATGGTGAGAACTAATTTTGGGGAAGTGGGTTATCAATTTAAATAATTAGGAAACTAATTTATGAAATATTTATTAACAACATTAACACTTTTATTGAGTTTTTTTTCATTTGCAGAAAATAGCCCACAAGTGATGAAGTGTGTAAATGAAACAGTGGAACGTTTTACTGAAAGAAACAAAATTGAACGTTATCAGATTGATAAATTGATGCTTTCAGGTATATATGCGCGTTGTAATGGTGTAATGGATGCTTCTGAATGGGCACTCGCTAAAACAGGTGATCCAGTTAAAGATGCAAAAATTGCAGAGTAATGTTACATATGGAAGCAGGCCAATTTTCTTGATGAAAATGGATATGATGCAAAGGTAACTACTCAAATGAAAGCTGCATGGCAAAAAGAATGTGGACTGACAAAATAACGCACTTCTTTCTCCGGAATATGGTTGCCATATAGAGGGCAACGACACTCAGCTTGGTCAGTATGTGACCAAGTTCCAAAAAAAATCCACTTATGTTTCGGGCTTAGTTTTAATTCACCTTGAAATAATTTATTTAATCAATTAATTAAGTTGATTGAGAATAATAAATATTTTTCATAAAAATATTTTGGGTGGACATGACCTGTCCGGTGACTATTTTATGATTACTCCTGTTGACACCATTCATTCAAGAGGAGAAATAAAATGTCAATTTATCGTTCTGATGCTGATTTAGCATTTTTAAAAAGTTGTGATAACGAGGATTTGGATATGTTGGTCTCTATCTTAACGGTTGATCCAAAAGATAAGAAGCCCCGATATACTGAAGAGCTGACCTCTAGTAACGAGTATAAACAATACTATCCTGACCATCAAAAATATTGGGAATGTATTGCTGCTGAGTTACAAACGTTTGGGGCTAATAGTATTGTGACCAAAGCACTACGCAAAGGTCAAGGTATTCCGTATCGTGAAATATTGATGGATGTGTGTAAGAAGAAGAAAGTGAACTTCAATAAAAATTCACCGATTGAGGTAATTGAAATGAATTTATTGATGCGTCTGCTTGAACAGACATTGAACGAAATGACTAAGGAGCAATTAAATGAATTCGTCCATGATATGGGTATGGAATTGATGAATCCAACACCAGAATTAATTTTGATGGCTGCTCAGTCTGCGATTAAGCTTTCCGGCTTTGCTGCGTACACCTTTGCAACGAGAACACTGGCAATGCTCTTAAGACAAATTGGTCTCAAAGCGTCTTTTGTTGTTTATACCTCAATGACAACAGCAATGGGAATTATTTCAGGGCCAATAGGTTGGGGAGCGACTGCAGCATGGTTAGCCACTGATTTAGCTTCACCAGCATATCGGGTAACAGTTCCCGCCTGTGTCATCATCGCTTATATGAGGCAAAAATCACTGAATGCTTCAGCTATCCCTCGTGAAGTAGAACAAAATTAATAAGGCACATTATAATGTCGGGAAACAATACCGAACGTGACAAAATGGGAAGGCGGCTTGGATTGATTGTGAGTCGCTTATTTTCAGGAGAGTCATTATCCATTCCACGTCTTGCTACTGAGTTCAATGTCTCGGAACGAACGATTAGAAGAGATATACATCAACGGCTGGATTACCTTAATATTTATAAAAAAGAGGATAAATATCAACTTACTTTTTTTAACCGTGTCACGAGAACTGATCGTGATATTATTCGCTTTGCTAAAATGACTTATATTGACAGATTATTTCCGAGTTTTGATCGAAAATTCGTTTCACTACTTTTAGACAGCGATAGCCATTCACCTTTTGTTGTTTACACTTCGCCATTAGAAAAGAAGATAGGTGTATTTAGTGTATTTTACTCTATCACCCAATCCATTATTGATAGCCATAAAATTAACTTTATGTACCAGGGAAAATATTATCAACATTTTCACCCATATCGTTTAATTTATTTCAAAAAGCATTGGTATCTTGTTGGGTTGATTGAGAACAAAATGTTGGTTGTACTTTTTGATTTGATTTCAGATGTGGATGTGACAAAGCATTGTTTCAAACGTGATATGCTATTTTTAGATTTGACCGAAAATGAGCAGTTTATTCACTCCCTTCCTTACTTCCAATATTCGATTGATTTATATTTCAATTTCAAACCTTATTACCATGTAACTGAATAATTATTAAAAGACTAATTTCATTGATGTAAAAAAAGAATTGTGAGCTTTATGGTATGAAGATACACATTACTCAATGGAGATACCACAATGTCAACACACTTACCTTCAAACGATGCCATTTTACATCCTGACTATCTTGTTGATATGAAATATATCACAACACTTACAGGAATGACTGATAAATGGTTTTATGCCTTGATAAAACGAGAAAAATTCCCAAGACCAATAAAATTTGGACGAGCCTCTCGTTGGCGTCTTAAGGACATTGAATCTTGGATAGAGACCAAAACTAATTAATAACTAAATTATTAACCAAAGCCACAAAGTCAACGATGTGGCTTTTTTTATGTCTAGAATTTAACAAATAAGGAGCATCGTCATGTCCTTAACCGACTTAAAAATCAAATCCGCTAAACCTAATGTAAAGCAATATAAATTAACAGATGGAGATGGTTTGTTTTTACTTGTTCACACTAATGGTTCTAAATATTGGCGGTATCGCTATTACTTAAAAAGCAAAGAAAGATTGATGTCAATTGGACAATATCCTAATGTTTCATTAAGTGAAGCTAGAAGTTTGCGAGATGAGGCTAAATCATTACTTGCTAAAAATATAGATCCTTTGATAGAAAAGAAAGCAAAACATCTTGAAGATGAAATACAAGTAACTTTTGAACAGGTGGCCCGTAAGTGGTGTATTAATAATAAAACATGGTCTGAGCCACATAGAGCTAAGGTGCTACGAACATTAGAGCTCTATTTGTTCCCTAAGATTGGCGCTTACTCTATTTCAGCATTAACTACTCGTCAGTTAATTGTTCCAATTAAAGCTGTGGAAGAAGATGGGCATAGTGAAGTTGCAAGCCGATTACAACAACGTACATCCGCTATTATGCGTTATGCGGTACAAAATGGTTATATCTCTTATAATCCAGCTCAGGACTTGAAAGGTGTGGTGAGCAAGGTTAAGGTGAATCATCGTCCTGCACTTGAATTAGAACAGTTACCTGAACTATTAGAGCGTATTGATAACTTTAAAGGACGAGAGTTAACCAAATTGGCAATTAAACTTACCTTACTTATCTTTATTCGTTCTAGTGAATTGCGTTTTGCTCGGTGGTCTGAAATCGATTTTGATAAAAAGGTTTGGACTATTCCAGCAGAAAGAGAAGTGATTGATGGTGTACCGCATTCTCACCGTGGTTCAAAAATGAAAACTCCTCATTTGGTTCCATTAAGTGATCAAGCCATTGAGATTTTAAAACAAATTTATGCGATTAGTGGAATGTATGAACTGGTATTTATTGGCGATCATTCACCGAGAAAACCTATGAGTGAAAATACCATTAATAAAGCATTACGTTCAATTGGCTACGATACTAAAACAGAACTTTGTGGACATGGTTTTAGAACTATGGCTTGTAGTGCATTAGTTGAATCGAATCTATGGTCACGAGATGCTGTTGAACGACAAATGAGTCATCAAGAACGTAATGGGGTAAGAGCAGCTTATATTCATAAAGCACAGCATATTGAAGAGCGTAAGAAAATGGTTCAGTGGTGGGCCAATTACTTAGATTCAATCCGAACTGAATTTGTCATGCCTTATGAGTTTAAGACTGCTTAAAAAACACCTCACTATTTAATTTTCTTTTCAGAAATCAATCATTTTATATCTAAAATTTAAGGAGTGTTTATGCAAACATTACCTCATGTATCGTCATGTCTAGAATCTACTGTGGTTGGTTCGAGTACGATTTCAGTTTTTATCACCAATTTAGGTAAATATAACGAAGGAGAGCTAGTCGGTGAATGGCTTACTTTGCCAACAACGTCTGAACATGTTACTCAACGTCTTGAGCGTATTGGTATTGATGGCATTCAATATGAAGAGTTCTTTTTAACTGATTATGAATCATCGGTTAGTGGCATATCGGATTATATTTCGGAATACAGCAATCTTAATGAGCTTAACTATTTAGCCTCCAGACTTGAAGAGCTGAGTAGTAATGACATTGAAATTTATGAAGCAGTTATTGATATCGGTGGGCATGTACAATCGGTTGCCGATCTTATTAACTTAGTTGATAACTTGGATTGTTTTCAATGTTTATGGAATGTAAGCGATGAATATGATTTAGGTTTCTATTGGATTGAAGAAAGCGGTTGTTACAACTTGAAAGATCTAGGAAATTTAGCTAACTACTTTGATTACGAAAAGTATGGTCGTGATATTGCCCTTGAACAGGGTGGTACATTCTGTTCTAGTGGCTATGTTTATCATACTGGTGAGAGTTTTACTGAAAATTATGATGGGGAATGTGTTCCTGAGGAGTATTGTGTTTTGTAAAACTTAAAATATTTATAAAATCAATTAATTTTATTCATAAATATAACTTATTTTCAAGTGGTTAACCTTTTTTTATTATGATTTATATTTTAATTAGATTAAATTAATTGTTTACTGGATAAGTTATCCAGTAAAAGGTAAAATTAGATTTAATTTTACCTTTTAAATAAATCTTTAATATGTCAGTAATAACTAATCAATCAAATTTTGATTTTCATTTCTCTGGACATGAAACATTCACTTTAAGACATCTTTGGCTAAAAAAAGTATGTGATGCAGCTAATAAAAATTTTATATTAGATAAACATATTTTTTCTGATGATTTTTCTATATCACGTTTTGGTGTTGGAAAGAACATGGTTTCATCTATAAAACATTGGGCTCTTGCTTGTGGAGTTATAGATGAAGATGAAAATAAATCGCATTTTAAATTGTCTGAATTAGGAAAATTAATTTTTTTGGAAAATGGATTAGATCCTTATGTTGAAAATATTTCTACTGCATGGTTAATGCATTGGCAATTATCAGGTTTAAGACCAATTAGTAAAAATAATAAACATAGGAGTTCAACATGGTTTTTACTTTTTAATTCTTATATTTTACCTGAATTTAGTATTAAAGATATAGTTGAACATATAAAACAACATGTTGAATCATTTGGTAAAACTATTGCAGAAAAGTCAATTAAAAACGATGTAGAGACCTGCATCAAAGGATACTCCCCTCGTAGTTTATCACATACAACAGAAGATATAAGTGAACCATTGCTAGCTGAATTAGATCTAATTAAATTCAATCAAACAGGTAAATATTTTTTTGTTCGAGGTCAAAAACCTAATCTATTAAATGGTATTTTTGACTATGCTTTATTAGATTATTGGTCTATGACAACAAAAAGTGAAAAAACATTATCACTCAATGATATCACTTTTGGCATAGGTTCTCCGGGGAGAGTATTTAAACTTAATGAGGACTCTGTAGCAGAGCGATTGTATGACATAGCTGAACGTACAAATGGAATATTTACATGGAGTAGTTCTTCTGGGGTGCAGCAAATTGTTTTGACCAAAAATATAAATAGTTTATTTGATCTAAAAATAGAAAGATTAAGGACCGCATTTTTATGAATAATATGATGGACGTGTTATCAGAATATATAGAAATATCGCCACAATATCAACGTTCTATAAGAATAGATCATGATCTTGAAAATATAAATTCAATAGAAGGGTTTATATGTCACAAGACCACAACGACTATAATTGAAAATATATTAAATCAATTACAATATACAAATCAGGGGGCCTATACTTGGACGGGACCTTTTGGAAGTGGTAAGTCTTCACTTGCGTTGATGTTTGCAACAATCCTTGGTAAAGATAATGATCTTCGTACAAAAGCGAGAGCTAAATTCTCTAAAGAATTTTTGAAATCTTTTGATAAAGTGTTTTCTACCAAAAATGGTGGTTGGGATACATTACCGTTAGTTGGTAAGAGAGAGAGTATAGTTCAGAGTTTAATCACTATTATTAAAAGAAAATATCCCAATGAAAATATTCCACAAAATATCAATCAATCAGCATTAATAGAATTATTGCTTAAAATATCTAATAATGAAAAACAAGATGGAATTTTATTAATTATTGATGAATTAGGTAAATTTTTAGAATTTTCTATCACTAATGGCGATGATATTTATTTTCTCCAGGAGTTAGCTGAGGCAGCCTCTCGTTCAAAAGGTAAATTTATTGTAATTGGATTATTGCATCAATCTTTCAGAAATTATGCTTATCAGCTAGATGAAAAACAAAAAAATGAATGGTCTAAGATTCAAGGTCGTTATGCTGATATCCCTTTAATTATTAATACCGATGAAGTAGTATCTCTTATTGGTAAAGCTATCAAAGCTAAAAAACGCCCAAATGAAACAATCGATGTTTGCAATAGAGTTGCAAATGTAATAAAAAAGTATAAACCATTTATTAATAAAAAAGAATTAGCGAATCAATTGAATGAATGTTGGCCGTTACATCCTGTAATGGCTATGTTGTTAGGACCTATTTCTCGAAAGCAAATTGGACAAAATGAACGTAGTATTTTTACCTTTTTATCATCTTGTGAACCTTTTGGATTTCAGTATTATTTACAACGTACTACATTTAATAGTAATTGTTGGTATAGAACTGATAATTATTGGGATTATCTTAGAGCAAATTTAGAATCGGTTATAACTTATTCGAATGATAGCCATCGATGGGCTCAAGCTGTTGATATTGTTGAAAAAGTAGAAGGTTATGCTAAAGTTAATGAAGATTTAAAATTGGCTTTAGTAAAAACAATCGCTTTAATAAATTTATTTAAAAATAGTTCGGGTTTGACTTCAGAAACGGAAATTTTGGAAGCTCTATATCCGGAATATTCGTCAAGTTCAATTATTAAGGCTTTATCTGAATTAGCTGATTTAAAAGTTATTATTTATCGTAAGCACATAAATTCTTGGGTAATTTTTGAAGGTAGTGATTTTGATATTGATCAAGCTATAAGAAAGGTAAGTACGAATGTTGAAGAATTTAATCTTAATAATTTAAATAAGAACATTGAGTTACCCACAATAATTGCAAAAAAACATTATTATCGTACGGGTTCTATGAGAAGAATGAATGTTAAACTTATTTACTTTGATCATTTTTCTCATTTATGTAAAAAGTCAGCTGCAATCGAAAATGAAGATTATTTTGGTACTTTTTATCTTGTTTTACCAAATCGAGATAATTTTGGTGAACTTCAATCCAAATTACTTGAATTGAGTAAGAATTTAGATCAAAAAACTATTATTGGTTATCCGTCAAATTATAGAAAGATAATTTCTTTTGGTGAAGAGTTAGCTTTATTATTTCGAGTAAAAGATGATAATAATGGTATTTTAGAAAGTGATGCAATTGCTAGAAGAGAATTATTTTCAAGAGAACAAACGATTGAGCTAAAATTACAGGAAGAGTTGAGTACCGCTTTATATAATGCGACTTGGTGTATTTCAGGTGAAGAATATTCAAACCTTAATTTAAATGTATTTGCTTCAAATTTAGCTGATAAGTTTTTTAATAAAACACCTATAATCAGATCTGAATTAATAAACCGAAATAAACTATCACCTTCTATATCTAAAGCAAGAAAAGAGCTACTTTACAGAATTTTTAATAATTTGAATGAAGAAAATTTAGGGTTTGAAAAATATCCACCAGAAAGAGGGCTTTATGACATTGTTTTAAAGTCAACAAAATTGCATAGTAAAGATAAGACTCATAATTGGGAGATAATATCTCCTAGTAAAGATAATTCTTTATATGCGCTTTGGAATGCAACAGATAAACTTTTTTCTTCACAAAAAGATAAAATATCTGTGAAAGATATATATCATTTTTGGAGCCTTCCTCCTTTTGGGTTAGCAAATGGAATTAAGCCGATATTATTCTGGTGTTATTATTTATCTAATAAAGATCATTTATCTTTATATAAGAATAATATGTTCTTACCAAATATAACAGATCTAGAAGTCGATGAGTTATTACAAGATGAGAGTATTTTCTCTATAAGAAAAGTTATTTTAGATAAAGATAAAAGAGATTTATTGAAAGGTATATCTGATCTTCTACAAAAATTTAATGTATTGAATACAAAAAATACTCCACTTGATGCAGCACGTGGTTTAGTTGGTTTAATATATAAACTACCTGAATGGGCTAAGCGTACCAATAAAATATCTTTGAGAGCTAAGAATATTAGAAATTCACTTCTAAAAGCTTGTGACCCTTATAAAATTTTATTTAATGATCTACGAGTTGAAATTAGTTCAAGTGAAAATTATTTATTAGAACTTGAAGATACGATTCAAGAAATAATATCTATTTATCCTAATACACTAAATTCTATTAATGAGATGGTATTAAAACAACTCGAAATTAAGGATCGTAAAGAATTGCATGATAGAGCAAAGATTCTTAGAGGAATTTCATCAGATTATCGATTTAATGCATTTATAGATAGGTTAAGTCGTCTGGACGATTCATTAGAAAGTATTGAAGCGATGATTAGTCTAGTTTTAAATAAGCCCTCAAAAGAGTGGAATGATGCGGATTTAGATGAATTAGAATTGCAACTTATTCAATTGGTTACAAAATTTAAGCAATATGAAACTTTTGCAAGCATCAAGAATAGGAAGTCCAATAGATTAGCGATAGCTGTAGTATCAGGTGCAGGTAAAGAAGCTAATCCTCGCATGGTGGAACTACATATTTCTGTAAAAGAGATAGAGTCAGCAAAAAAGGCAGTAAAAAAAACAGTATCTTCTTTGTTAGATACTGGACTATCTCGAGAGGTTTTATTGGCAGCCTTTACTGAGATTGGAATCGATATGGTGGAAAAAAGTAATGGCTGAACGTCATGTATTAGGTTTATCTGGGGGAAAAGATAGTGCAGCATTAGCTATTTTTATGAGAGAAACATATCCAGAACTAGATATTGAATATTTTTTTACAGATACAGGTAAAGAACTTCCCGAAGTATATGCATTTCTTAATAAGCTAGAGGGATTTTTAGGTAAACCTATACTTAAACTCAATCCACACAGAGGGTTTGATTTTTGGTTAAAAGAATATAATCATTTTCTACCATCACCACAGACACGATGGTGCACAAGACAATTAAAACTCCTTCCTTTTGAACTCTGGGTTCGTCCAATGCTAGCTGATGGTGACACTGTTTACTCTTATGTCGCCATTCGAGCTGATGAAGAATATAGGACCGGTTATTCCTCAACCAATAATAATTTAATAATTAAACTTCCATTCCGGGAAAAAGGCATAAATAAAGAAGGTGTTCGAAATATTCTTGAAAATTCTGGAGTAGGCTGGCCAGAATATTATAAATGGCGATCAAGAAGTGGATGTACGTTTTGTTTTTTCCAGAAAAAGATAGAATGGATAGGTTTATTAGAGAAACATCCCGATGAATTTCAAAAAGCAAAAGAGTATGAAAAATTAGCTATTGATCATGGTTCACCGTTTACTTGGATTCAAGGAGAACCTTTATCTGAGCTTGAAAAACCTGAAAGGATAGCCCAAATTAAAGATGAATTTCAAAAACGTTTACAAAAAGAAAAAAAGAAAAAACCTGTAAATCCTCTCTTACCTGAAATTGAAATTATTGAAATTGATGATCTTTATTATGATGATGAAGGTGCTGGATCTTGTAATATTTGTCATAAGTAGATTAATTTATATTCAATATGATTTCTATTCTCCCCATACTATCTATTTAGTATATAATTAATACAATATAGTAAATAATTGGATTAATATCATGGCTAAATTTGAGATATCTGCAAGAACACTAATCCATTTAGGTTCTGAGCTTATTACATCTGATGAAATTGCTCTTTATGAGTTAATTAAAAATGCATTTGATGCATTCTCTCCAAGAGTTGAAGTTTTTTTTAACATACCAATACATAATGACATAATAAAAAATATTCTTATTGATTTATCTAGTTCATCATCAGTCACTGATTGCGACTTGGTTGAAATACAAAAAAAACTTTCCTCAAATATGAGAAATGATCTCAGTGCAGATGTAAAAAAAGAAACTGAATTCAAAATTTCTAGTTTACTGAATATAAAAGATATTAATGATGTTTTTAGTATTCTAAACTCAATCAATTATATAAAAGTAAGTGATACTGGTATTGGAATGACAAAAAATACTTTAGAAAGTGTATTTTTATGTGTCGGAACGCCATTTAAATTAGATTATAAAAATGATAATCCTCTTTTGCATGAAGATCGGGTTTTGTTAGGGAATAAAGGAATTGGTAGACTTTCTATGATGAGGCTAGGTAAATATGCGAAGGTTAATTCATGGACAGAGTCAGATATTAAGTCTCATGAAGTAAATTTCAATTGGGAAGAATATGACAGTCTCTCAAAAAATATAAATGAAATTGACATTTCTATAAACGAGGCTAATAAACCACCTAATATTAAATCGGGTACAACTATACTAATCTATGGTTTGACATCTGATTGGAATAAAGAGCGTATTGACGACAATATAATTAATCGTTTTCTAAGAAGGTTAAAAAATCCATTTTCAGATAAAAAAATATCCTTTCCAATAGATATTTTTTTAAATAATAGTAATAGGATACCAATCAAACCCCCTTCACAAGAATTATGGGCGCTTGCAGATAGAGAATTTACATTAAATTTTGATCCTAGAAATATTTTAGATGATGCTTCCTATATTTTAGATACAAAAATAAATGAAGTTAAAAATAAAACAAATGACCCCTTAGTAGATTATATATCATTCCAACATTTTAAAAGTAAATTGCCTATTGAATTAGATGAACTAAAAAAAATCGGTCCTTTCAAATTAAATATTCGATGGTTCAATAGACGAAACTTAACTAAAGATGGTTTGGGGAAAAATCTTAAAACTATGAGAAAGGAATTAGATATATGGTCTGGTGGTATTGCCATATATAGAGATCATTTTCGTATTGGAATGACGGGTTCTGATAAAGATGGTGATTGGTTAGGTATTGATTCTAGCGCTCTTAAGAGAGGGGGGTTTGTTGTCAATAAAATCCAAACTGTTGGAGCTTTAGAAATCAGTAAAAATGCGAATAAATATTTGATAGATAAAACAAATAGAGAAGGGCTTGTTGAAAATAAACAGTCAGAGCATTTAAGATCAATATTAGTTCAGTTTGGGTTAGGAACATTAAGAGAATATATTACTGTTGAAAATACAATTGAAGCAAAAACAACGTTAACCAATTTTGTAGAGACAGGTACATCTGAGATTGAGGATAAATTATTAAAGTCACAAAACAATATTTCTGATATTCGTTCAAAGGTAAAATCATCAGAAGTAAAAGATATTTTAGATTCCTTGTCTTTAAATATGCACTTTATAGAAACAGAAGTAAAAAAATATAATGATGCAATTTCTGATCTAAAAGAAAGCCGAGAAGATATTCTTGAATTAGCTGGAGTGGGGACAGTAATGCATAGTGTTTTACATGAGTTGATCAGAAGCACTAGTCAAACACGAAGTTTAATTGCTGAACTATCAGAAAATTCAGAAATTAATGATGATATACAGGATTTACTGCAAAAATTAGAAAAAGAGATAAAGTTTATTGATATTCGGATGTCTCAATTGGATCCTTTAAGTCCAAATAAACGTCAACGTAAACGGAAGTTTAATATAGTAAAACTAGTAAGGACGATTTTAGATGGCTATTCCACACGAAGAAATAGGCATAATGTGCAGGTTTCTTTTTTAGTTGATGGTGAAGTTGCTGGAAACCAAGTTGTAGATGTTTTTATGGTGGAGGGCTTTGTTAGCTTAGCATTAGAGAATCTTCTCACTAATTCATTTTATTGGTTGAAACAAAGATTAAAAATTGGAGAGGATCAAAGGAAAATTTCGATTGATATTGATTCATCTACAAAAACAATTATATTTTCAGATAATGGTCCTGGCATTGATATAAAATACAAAGAAAGAATTTTTAATCCGGGGTTTTCAATGAGAAATGATGGGAACGGATTTGGTCTTTATATTGCTAAAGAAGTCGCTGGATATCATGATGCTCAATTATATTTAGATTCTGTACCAGAAGAAGATCTGAAATTAAGGACTTTTATTTTTGAGTTACCAAAGGAGAAAGGAGAGTAATTTTCAAATGTATGAAAGTATTAGAGTCGCGATTATTGATGATGATTGGTCTCAAGACATAACATATCAAGATATAGTATTTATTAATAGAGAATTCGCAGATTCTTTATTAGATAAAGATGATTTTCTTTATGATAAAATTGCAACATGCTTAAAAAATGAAGACCCAAATATTAAATTGGATGAAGACATAATATACTCATCATTAGCTAATGAAAAAGTACAAACTTTATTATTGGATGACCAAAAAAAGTATGTTTATGAGGCGATTGAAAGAAAGAAATCTTTTCTTGAACCATTGAATAAAGTAAAAAATTTTTTTATAGAAAATACTATTCAGAATAAAAATATAGATATAATTCACTCTCATAGTGATGAAAAATTAGAGAAAGAAATATATGACATTGTATGTATCGATTATTTTTTTAAAGATAATTCAGAAAATGAAACTTTATCAATTCTATCTAAAATGTTATCTAAGAATAATAATTCTCTATTTATCCTTATGTCATCTCACACTCAGCGTTTAGAAAAAGATATTGAGCATATTAGAACTAAATTAGAAATATCAAAAGCACGGTTTAGACTTTTATCTAAACCTATGAAAAAGGCCTCGGATCTAGAACAAGAAATAAAATGGAATTTTACTATAAAGCAATTACTTGAAGAAAAAAAATTAATTCCTTATGTAGAGTCTTTTATTAAAAGCTGGCAAAAGAAAATAAAGTTAGCTGCAGATAAAGTTTGTAAAGATCTATGGGAAATCGATTGTGACAGTATCAATAAATTATATATAACTGCAAAAAATGATAATATTGATTTAGAGTCATATATTCCCGATATTCTTTCTAAGCAAATTCTAAGTAACTTGGAGGCAGAGTCTGTCAGCGTTACTGCTTCTGGAGTTTCTAAAACTTTAAATCAAGAGTTAGCTAATATTGATAGATTAAGGCCAAGCCATGATTTAATTGAGTCTAGAAGTTATTTATATGATTTAATTAAAAATATCAGTTGGGAAGGACGAGTTGTTGATAGATATAATACAAATCAATTTGAATCCCCTTTTTCTTGGTTTAAATCTAATATTCGTTTTGGAACTGTAATAACGATTAATGATGGAGCTCCCCTAATTAATTTAACTCAACCATGCGACCTTACTCAAGGTAGTGATTCTGAAAAAACTAAATTATTATTTATAAAAGGGGATTTTGTTTCAATAAATTTAACAGCAAAGATAAGTAATAAAATTGGCGTTAGCTATGCGTGTAAAATGGATGGGGAGTGGAAAAATATACATTGGAATTTTCTGAATCCAGAGATTAGAACTTTACAATCAATATTAGGAAAAGTTCATAATATTGTTGTTGTTGGTACATTAAGACAAGAACAGGCTCAAAGTTTAGTTCATCAATTTACTCAGCAGGTATCTCGTATTGGTTTAGTTAGACAACCTGAAATTGGATGCATGCAATCTATTTTTGTAAAAGTAATCAATATTGAAAAAAATAATATTACTCTACAAAGAATAGATAAAAAGGGAAATGATGATAAATTCCCGACTTTGGTGATAAGTAATACTAGTAATTCTATTTCTAAAACTAAATTAAAGGTTTTTTTTGAATCACCAATTGATAGCTTTAAAAATACAATAGGCAAAGAATGTTTGATTCAAATACCTATACATAATTGTTTGTTTTTAAGGGGTTTTATGGATGAAAGTGATTTTCTTAAAGCATTAGATACTTTAAATTTTGGTTTAAAGGCAAATACAAATTCTCAAGATAAGATCGCAGGATATTTAAATATTGAAAAATATAATTTATCAGAAAATTTATCTATTTTAATAAAAAATAGTCAAGGAAAGTTAAAAAAAGATAGAATATTTTTATTGAATTTAATATAAAAGTTATCTGTATTAAGATATTATTATTTAATAATTACTATTTTTTAGTATTATTTATATGTAAACTGTATTTATTCAAACGGATAAGATAAATATCTTTGAATAAATCAGAAGTTTCTATAAATGAATCTCCCTAAGGATACAAACACGGATACATCCTCTCACCCCAAATCCCCCAACCTAATACTCCCAAGGCTTACACAGGTATCTTCGATTCTTCATCCATCACCAATCACCAAATTTTAAGACCTGCTTCAAGCAGGTTTTTTTATGTCTAAAGCCTTTGCAGGTAAGCCTTTACGTGATCATACTTTACTGCAAGCAATGTGCTGAACCAATCGGCTATGATGCTGATGATGGACAAAAACAAATGGGGTTAATTGTAGGTTATTTAGGCGTGTTTGAAAATTTACCAACAGCTTTAGCTTATAATCCTGAAGAAATTGAAGGTGTAGCGATGATTCACTTTATCATCGAACTAGATACGTATTTAAGCGCTCACCTTTAACTGGAGGTCCATTACAGAGAATGGCTTACAGGACTAAACCAGCCTCTATTCAATTAGGCATCCTGATTTATAGTATTTTATATATTATGTCAGTGGCTTTAATTTTTATTACTGCATCCGTGAATATAATTTCATGCATTAATAAATTATCATTTAACAGAATTATTTCATCAATTAACCAATCTCCATGTGAATAATCCTCCTTAGGCCACTCGCACTTATTTTTTTTTATAGAATAACTATGAGCATTAGAATAAGACAAAGAAAATCTATTATCATATCCACCTAAAAGTAACATCTCTATATTTGTAACTCTGAAATCCCCAATGAGATTTTCTCTAATAATTAAACTATCAATTTTTGAATCATGAGGGCATCTTGGGTCATTATGATCATAATGCCAACTAGCTGACATAAATTGTAATGCTTCTTCAGGAATTTTGTCCTTAACCTTATTAAGATAATTTGGATAAGCTGAACTATCCATAAAAAAACCATCATGTGTCTGTTTAAACTTTATTATTTTCATATTGTTAACATCCTGATCGTCCACTTTTTTTAACCTTTTTTGTCTATTCCGTGACTGCTTGTCTACTTCCTGGTGTTCCCTTTGGAGGCAATTTTCCCATCGGCAAAGATAAAGGTGCTTTTGTGCTATCCAAGCGGATCAACCCACCCTAACGGATTAGGCGCATAAGCGTAAAGGTTTATCCCACCCATTAGCTCTATCGGGTCTTGCTGAGTAAACCGTCCAACCTCAGGGTCGTAATACCTGAAGGTATTATAGTGTGATCCCGTCTCGTTGTCTGCATATTGACCAGCATAGCGTAGGGGTTGGTCAATGCGAAAAGGAAAGTGGTGGTCTCTGTCCGGCGGCTAAAACTATGCTGTCGGGTCACTTGTTTACTTGTGCGACATCCTAAACCATCATAATAATGGGTGACATATTGCCCTTGTGGATCTTTACCATAAGCCTTAATCAGCCGGTTTTCGGCGTCATAGTTAAAATGCTGGTGTGAGTCGAACGTTTTACGCTCTATTAGATTTACCCACTCATCATAACGGTTATTTAGCTGCTGCCAGAGGGTTTTTTTATGCCAATTAACTCCCTCGGCACCACTTAAGCGGGGGATTAAAACCAACAACCATATAAATCAATTAATTCAACATTAGGTAAAGGTGTTAAGGTATTGGTGTTCAATTGGCCGTTAGATGGTGCCGACAACTGAGGGCGGTTAGCACGGCAAACAGGGAGGTTTGCCGAGGGAGTGTTTTGTAGGACTGGTCACGCTGCCGCTTAGGCGTTAAGAGGGATTGGTGTGAATCCCTCTTAACAATATCCCCACACCCCGCAGGAAGTAAAAACCAAACCATTTCACAATAGTCTTGGTTTTAGGTGTTAAATTGGCCGTTAGATGGTGCCGACAACTGAGTGCGGTTAGCACGGCAAACAGGGAGGTTTGCCGAGGGAGTGCTTTGTAGGAACAAATCACGACCGGTGCGTTAAGACCAAGCGAAGGCGGAGGGCAGTCACAGACCACCATCTGCAGGCCCGCGTTTGGGTTGTAAGGGAATTTTCGCGTTAAAATTCCCTTACTCGAGCGTTAACTCCGCAATTAAAATAATCACATAACTATAAAACGCTCGAAACCTAACGAATATAATTAGTAAAACCCAACACACCCGTTAAGATGTTTCCTGAGAGGAATACGTTTCAGTATAAAAACTCAGCCCCAAATCCAGCATAAAAATAAAGTAAATTCCTTCATCTTTACTATTCTTTACAAATAAACTCAATAAAACAGTAGTTAAATTTTATCAAGGCGTTATACTTTTAACACAGAGTTGTACGGGAGGTTAATTTCCGTGCACTTGAATAGGAAAAATGTAAATAAAACATAAAATTACTTGACGGAATCATCGTTATGTCTTACACTGTAAGCCACAAGCCACAAGCCACAAGCCCTGGCAGCTTTATGCCCAAAATCTATCTCAACACACTGTAGCTGACTCATTTCACCAAAGTGATAATTTAGTCCCAGATTTAGCCCCGTGCCGTCGGCATAATCGGCAACTCAACCACACCAATCAGAAGTTACTATCATTAACACCATTACCGCCAAATAGGCAATTATCGCCATTATTACCAATTAAGCGCCATTCACGTTTAGGTTTTAACTTAAAGCGTGGTTTAGCCTTAATGCCGTTGTTATTATTGCCGTATGCTACTACTACCCAAGCGTTGTCGGCCACTACGGCCCAGGTAATCCATGGTACTGAGCCGTATTTAACCTTTGATAATGGGGTAACTAAGGTTACTACGGGTGATGGTCTATTAGGTATTACTATCTCTGATGGCACAACTAAAATCACTTATACACCAGCCGATAATACCTCAACTGCAAGTAATCCAATAGTATTACTCAAGGAAAACCAGAGATTTACCGATATTGGTATGCTGGTGCCAGCCACTACTGATTCCATTGCCTTAAACGACTTAATTAGTGCACCCTATAATTATTGGGGTGATGATGATGGTGATGGCCAGGGTGCTAATGGTGTTACTGCTAGCGGTAGTTTAAGCGTGAGTATTACCGATAAAGACAATCAAGTAGTGAGTCGTAGCGCCAGCGTAGATTTATGTAAAGCGCCTTATAAAGTGGTATTAACCAGTATTGCTGGTAGTTTAACCACCCAGTATGGGCTGCCTAATAGCAGTAGTTTCAGCGGTGGTACAGCCACTTATTATATCAGTCCTAAAGCCGTGCCTAAAATCTGTTACGCCCGGCCGAATCTGCAATTTGGCACCAATAATCAAGAAATATCAGGAGTATACTTCGCTGGTCCAGCCACTATCTGGAACCCGAAAAAAGGCTTCCTGGTGCAATCAACTACACCATCAAGTTACAGTCGTAACTTCCCGACTACCGGTGCTAATAATCTGTATTTTGATTTAGACATAGGTGGTGTGAATGGTTCAGCATTGACATGGCCAACAGTAAGTCAAGGAGGTATTACTGCTACCATGGCGCCATCCCCCGATAATGCTAATAACATCCGCGTCACCCTTACTGGTCCGGCGGCAACCGCAGCCCAACACAGTTCAGCCACACCAGGTAGTATCGCTACTCCCACCTTGCCACAGACATTCGAGTTAGTAGGTAAAGATAGTAGTAATAACGAGGTATTAAAATATGGTTTTGAGTTACAGCATTGGTTCGTCAACCGCGGAACTAAAGAAGATACTTATCCTAACACCTCATCCTGGTGTAGTAGTTTTGGTTACCGTCTGCCCCAGGTCAAAGACTTAACTAACTCGAAGTGTGGTGTGGATAGTAGGTTTCCATGCGTTAATGGCATAGATGGCGCCACGCCGTCATCAAATTGGAATGGTTACCAACGTAATATTGGTGCGGGTTTGTTCACCGAATGGGGCAACATGTACTATTATACCGCTGCCGGCTTCGTCCTCAACTACTGGACAAGTGACAGCAACGGTTCGAACCAGTTCTATGTCTACTCGGACAACGGCTACGTTTACAGCCGCAATCCCTACCTCAGCCTTAACGGGGTTTGTGCCTATCCTTAGTCCTTAGTTCTTAGTCCTTAATCCTTAAGTCACGGGTGTTTAATAAGGGGTAATAAAGTTTAAGTAATAAAAGGACGGTTGCAGCGGCAGGGGCAACCCGAGCCGACAGAGTTGGCGAGTAAAGAGCGGTAGTTGCTTTAGCGACAACCGCTAACGACCGACAACGCCAACGGCGGTGTTGGCGGCTCGAAAAAAAAGAAAAAATGCCAGCCACAGCGCTGGCATTTTTATGCTTGTCAAGATGTTTCCTGAGAGGGGTATGTTTGCGTATAAAATTGGCTAATTAGTCACGCTGCCGCGTAGGCGTTAAGAGGGATTAATGTGAATCCCTCTTAACAATCTCCCCACACCCCCTCGGTACCACTTAAGCGGGGGGATAAAGACACACTCAATTATAAAACGCTCGAAACCTAACGGAATATAATTAGTAAAACCCAATAACTCCTATCAAGGTGTTTGCTGATAGATATCCGTTCCATTATAAAAAATGGTAAATATTTTCAATAAGTTGGGCATGCATAAAGCTTTTTTATACAAACCTTAATTTTTGTTTTACTACTCAACCAACTTTTGTTCAAACCAACCCAAATTAAGTATAAAACCGGATACATTGGGTTCGATAATGGCGTGTATCCATAAATTGGCTTTAAAGCCTTTATTGGCATGGGATAAAAGGAATTGTTTGTTTTTTACACGCTACATGCCGAGTAAAATCACCTACTATTTATACTGGTATTTACACTTATTTTACAAATATTTTAGATTGAGAAGTAGTTAATTTTTTATCAAAGAATTATACTTTTTATAGCTAAAATGAGTTTAGCTCAATTTATAAGTAATGGAGAAAAATATGGAATAAAACAAAAAATTATAGAAAAGGTGGAACGCTATGTACTATTCAGTTAGACGCCAGCTTTATACCATAAATCTTCTTAAAAACGTTTTAGTTAAACTATTACTCCTAAAACTCACTTTAACTCTTAATTCTCTAAATTTATCGTGGTTATCACAGCTATATTATTTAACCTTAAAATACTTACCTAAAGCAGCTTTAGCATTAATGTTGTTATCATTATTACCATATTCAGTCAATACTCAGGCCTTATCAGCCAACACAATACAGGTAATTAATGGTAGTGCACCTTATTTAACTTTTGATAATGGGGTGACAAAAGTTACTACTGCTGAGGGGTTATTAGGTATTACCTTATCCGACGATACTCACATCACCCCGGCAACCAATACCTCAGCTATAGGTCGCCCAATAGTACTCCCTGTGGAAAATCAAAGTTTTGTTGATATTGAGATGTTGGTACCTACCACTGCTAACTCTATCACCTTAAGCGACTTAATTAGTGCCCCCTATAATTATTGGGGCGATGATGATGGTGATGGTCAGGGTACTGATGGTATTACCGCTACCGGTAATTTAAACGTGAGTATTACCGATAAAGTTGGCCAAGCAGTGAGTCGTAGTGCCAGCTTAGATATCTGTCAAGCACCTTATAAAGTGGTATTAACTAGTACTGCTGGCAGTTTAACTACCCAGTATGGGGTACCTAATAGTCGTAGTTTCAGCGGTAGTACTGCTACTTATTATATCAGCCCTAAAGCTGAGCCTAAAATCTGTTACGTTAGGCCTAGTATGTTATATGGTACCAATGGTCAAGAAATATCAGGATGGAACTTTGCCGGTTCCGCCACTATCTGGAATCCAGCTAAAGGCTTTTTGGTGCAATCCACTGAGTCATCAGGTTACAGTCGTAACTTCCCGACTACCGGTGCCAATAATCTGTATTTTGATTTAGACATAGGTGGTATTAAAGGCTCAGTATTGACATGGCCAACAATCAGCCAAGGTGGTATTACCGCTACCATGACGCCATCACCCGATAATGCTAATAACATCCGCGTCACCCTTACTGGTCCGGCGGCAACAGCAGCCCAACACAGTTCAGCCTCACCGGGAAGTATCGCTACCCCCACCTTGCCACAGACATTCGTGTTAGTCGGTAAAGATAGTAGTAATAGCGAGGTATTAAGCTATGGTTTTGAGTTAAAGCAGTGGTTCGTCCACCGCGGAACTAAAACAGATAGTGTTCCTAACCACTCATCCTGGTGTAGCAATTTAGGTAGTGGTTATTATCTGCCACAGGTAAAAGACCTAACTAACTCAGTTGGAGACTCTTGGATAGGAGGCGTTCCATCATCAAGTAGTAATAATTATCAGCGTAATATTGGTGCCGGTTTATTCGCCGAATGGGGCACCTTGAGCAGTTATACTGCTGCCGGTTTTCCCAGCATCTTCTACTGGACAAGTGATAGCAATGGTTCGTTCCAGTTCGCTGTCAATTCTTACGACGGCTATGTTGGCAGCAACTACCCTAGCGCCAGTTTAAACGGGATTTGCACTTATCCTTAGTGCTTAAGTCGCGGGAAGCTAATCTGGAGTAGTAAAGGATAGGCAACCAATGAACAGTTGCAGCGGTCGCGGCAACCCGAGCCGCATTTTTAACAATGCCAGCCACGCGCAGGCATTGTTATGTTTGTCAAGATGTTTCCTGAGAGGTATACGTTTCAGTGTAAAAACCGGCTAATTAGCCACGCTGCCACTTTTTCGTTAAGAGGGATTAATGTGAATCCCTCTTAACAATCTCCCCGCACCCTGCGGGAAGTAAAAACCAATTAATTCCACAATAGTCTTGGTTTTTAGGTGTTAAATTGGCCGTTGGATGGTGCCGACAACTGAGTGCGGTTAGCACGGCAAACAGGGAGGTTTGCCGAGGGAGTGCTTTGTAGGACTGGTCACGCTGCCGCGTAGGCGTTAAGAGGGATTGGTGTGAGTCCCTCTTAACAATCTCCCCACACCCCGCGGGAAGTAGTGGTCACTGTGTGACTACCCTCGCTCGCTAATTGGCACTTAACGAACCGCCGCGTATCGCACCTCCCTGTGCGCCCACGGCTCACCCGGCTTCCTGCCGGTTGTTCTATGCCAATTACCTCCCTCGGCACCACTTAAGCGGGGGATAAAGACAACAACCATAAAAATCAATTAATTCAACATTAGGTAAAGGTGTTAAGGTGTGGGTGTTCAATTGGCCGTTAGATGGTGCCGACAACTGAGGGCGGTTAGCACGGCAAACAGGGAAGTTTGCCGAGGGAGTGCTTTGTAGGAACAAATCACGACCGGTGCGTTAAGACCAAGCGAAGGCGGAGGGCAGTCGCAGACCACCATCTGCAGGCCCGCGTTTGGGTTGTAAGGGAATTTTCGCGTTAAAATTCCCTTACTCGAGCGTCGGCACCGTAATTAAAATAATCACCAAATCGTAAAACGCTCGAAACCTAACGGATTTAAATATCTAAAAATTAGACGCAGTCCTTCATCTTTACTATTCTTTACAAATAAACTTAACAAAATAGTAGTTAAATTTTATCAAGGCGATATACTTTTAGCCATGAGTAGTACGGAGGTTATTTTTCGCGCACTCAGATGGAAAAAGTGTAAATAAAACATAAAATTACTTGACGGAATCTTCATCATGCCTTATACTGGAAGACACAAGACACAAGACACAAGCACTGGCAGCTTTACGTCCAAAATCTAGCTCAACACACTATAGTTGACTCATTTCACCGAAGTGATAATTTAGTCCCTGATTTAATCCCAGATTTAGCCCCGTGCCGTCGGCAATACGGCCATTTAAATCAACAATTACCGCCATTATTTCCAATTAAGCGCCAACCGCGTTTAGGTTTTAACTTAAAGCGTTGTTTAGCCTTAATGCCGTTGTTATTATTGCCGTATGCTACCACTACCCAAGCTTTGTCGGCTACTACCGCTCAGGTAATCCATGGTACTGAGCCGTATTTAACCTTTGATAATGGGGTAACTAGGGTTACGACTACGGATGGTCTGTTAGGTATTACCATCTCCGACGGTACTACTCAAACCACCTACACACCGAGCCATAATACCTCAACCGCAGCCAACCCAATAGTGCTCAGGGTAGCCAACCAGCGCTTTACCGATATTGGTATGTTGGTGCCTAGCAATACCAATTCCATCGCCTTAAGCGCTCTAATTGGTGCCCCGTATAATTATTGGGGTGATGATGATGGTGATGGTCAGGGTGCTAATGGTGTTACCGCTAGCGGTACTTTAAGCGTGAGTATTACCGATAAAGACAATCAAGTCGTGAGTCGTAGTGCTACCTTAGATTTATGTAAAGCGCCTTATAAAGTGGCATTAACCAGCACTGCTGGTAGTTTAACCACCCAGTATGGGCTGCCTAATAGTAGTAGTTTCAGCGGTGGTACAGCCACTTATTATATCAGTCCTAAAGCTGCACCTACCATCTGTTACGCCATGCCAAATCTAACCTATGGCACCGGCCGCAACGCCGGCCCCGCCACTATCTGGAGCCCAGATAAAGGCTTCTTGGTGCAATCCACTGAATCATCAGGTTACAGTCGTAACTTCCCGACTACCGGTGCTAATAATCTGTATTTTGATTTAGACATAGTTGGTATTAATGGTTCAGCATTGACATGGCCAACAGTTAGCCAAGGAGGTATTACCGCTACCATGACGCCATCCCCCGATAATGCTAATGACATCCGCGTCACCCTCACTGGTCCGGCGGCAACAGCAGCCCAACAAGAATCAGACACACCGGGAAGTATCGCTACTCCCACCTTGCCACAGACATTCGTGTTAGTCGGTAAAGATAGTAGTAATAACGAGGTATTAAAATATGGTTTTGTGTTAAAACAGTGGTTTGTCAACCGCGGATATAAATATGATTATTATCCTAACCACTCATCCTGGTGTAGTAGTTTAGGCGGCGGTTACCGTCTGCCCCAGGTCAAAGACTTAACTAACGCAACTGGAAGCTCTTGGACAGGAGGTTCACCGCCATCAACTACTAGGTATTACCAACGTAATATTGGTGCGGGTTTGTTCACCGAATGGGGCCGCATGTACAATTATACCTATGCCGGCTTCCTCAACAACAACTACTGGACAAGCGACAGCAACGGTACGTACCAGTTCGCTATCGGCTCGGACGTCGGCAACGTTTACGGCTACCTCCCGAGCAATAGCAGCAATGGGGTTTGCGCCTATCCTTAGTCCTTAGTTCTTAGTCCTTAATCCTTAAGTCACGGGTGTTTAATAAGGGGTAATAAGTTTAAGCAACCAAAGGACGGTTGCAGCGGCAGGGGCAACCCGAGCCGCTTTTTAAAATGCCAGCAATCAAAGCTGGCATTTTTATGTTTGTTAAGATGTTTCCTGAGAGCGGTATGTTTCAGTATAAAAAATAGCTAATTAGTCACGCTGCCGCGTCCGCGTTAAGAGGGATTGGTGTGAATCCCTCTTAACAATCTCCCCACACCCCGCGGGAAGTAGTGGTCACTGCGTGACTGCCCTCGCTCGCTAATTGGCACTTAACGAACCGCCGCGTATCGCACCTCCCTATGCGCCCACGGCTCATCCGGCTTCCTGCCGGCTGTTCTATGCCAATTACCTCCCTCGGCACCACTTAAGCGGGGATAAAAACCGACAGCATTCCGCAAAGTTAAAATTCCTTAACTCGAGCGTTAACTCCGTAATTAAAATAATCACCAAATTATAAAACGCTCGCAACCTAACGAATTCAAATAATTAAGTTACCATAACCAAACGATAAACAATTCCCTTACAAATGTTAAATATTTTTAAAATTCAAGTTACTGCGTTTACTATCACTTAACATATCGTTAACTTGACAAATATTGGCTGGTTAATTAAATTGTCGCTTCCATAATTTTTCTGCATTGAAGATTATGTATGATACCTCAGAAATTATTGCCAAAGGGGCACTTGAGGTCAATTGCTGCATTTTGCCGATAATTGTAAAGATAAAATCATTGATCAAAATGCCATGCCTTATGGACTGACATCCACGTAATAAAAAACATTACTTCATATTGTTTTTAGAAATTTGATAACACCGATGGCACTTAGTCAAGCATTACCTATTGATAATGCAGCAATAAGGCGTTGGCTCGATCGTTTAGAACAACCAGGTTTTTTTATTCGCATCCGAGGTAAACAAGATAGACGGCGAATTAAGATCGTATTAACTCAACAAGGTGAATAAATAAGTAAAAAATCCTCCCAATTTTGGTCAATGCTTTTAATCAATTAACCAGCCAATTAAGTCATGCAGAAATAATGCAATTACAAGCATTGCTTAAAAAAATGTTACTCACTAACGGCTATTTAGCCAACAACTTTGAACATAACAACATAGACGAACTCAATGACAACAGCACAAATAAAAGATAAACAAAAAATGACGCAACAACGCAAAAAAACGCTCACTATTTTACTGGTGATTATTTTATTAAGTGGTTTAATCATCCTCGCGTGGTATTGGTTTTATGGACGATGGTATGAAACTACGGATGATGCTTACGTAAATGGTAATATTGTGCAAATCACGCCGTTGATTGACGGCTCAGTAGTGAGTATAACTGCCGATGATGGTGATTTGGTCAAGCAAGGACAGATCCTTGTGGCACTCGATCCTAATGATACCGAGATAGCCCTGCAACAAGCTAAAGCGAATTTAGCTAATAGTGTGCGCAAAGTGCGGAGCTTATATCGCACTGTCGATAGCTATCAAGCGCAGCTTAATAGTAGTCAAGCAACTTTAGAGAAAGCGGAACAAGATTATGAGCGCCGAAAAAAACTGATTGCACAAGGTGCCATATCTCATGAAGAGCTAACACATTCACGGGCGACACTACAAGAAGCGCAGGCTAATTTTAATAGCATCTTACAACAACTGCAAAGTAATAAGGTGTTAATTGATAATACCAAAATTGACACCCATCCTGATATTGTTACCGCATCGGCGCAACTAGAACAAGCTTACTTAAACTGGTTAAGAAGTGATTTAATTGCGCCAGTTTCAGGTTATATTGCTAAACGTTCCGTTCAAGTTGGGCAACATGTTGAAAAAAGTAAACCGTTAATGGCGGTTATTCCACTTGATCAAGTATGGGTTGAAGCCAATTTTAAAGAAACCCAATTGCAACATATGCGTATTGGTCAACCAGTGACTTTAAAAGCCGATATCTATAGTGATGTGGTATATCACGGCAAAATTGCAAGTTTAGGTGCGGGTACAGGCAGTGCTTTTGCTTTACTTCCGGCTCAAAATGCCACGGGTAATTGGATTAAAATAGTACAACGCGTGCCAGTTAAAATTCAATTAGATCCTAAAGAACTGCAACAGCATCCGCTACGAATTGGCTTATCAATGGATGTAAAAGTTGATTTACATAACCAAGATGGGGCGGTTCTGGCACAGCAATCACCGGCTACACCGGTATTCTCAACCGATATTTATCATCAACAATTGGTTGCAGCCAAAAACATGATTAAGCAGATTATTGTCCAAAACGCGAATACAGATAAATAATGATGAATTCACAACAAGCTTTATTTAAACCCGCGAATCTTGTTTTAGCCACAATTGCTATTTCGCTTGCCAGCTTTATGCAGGTGCTTGATACCACAATTGCGAATGTGGCTTTACCCACTATTGCAGGAAATCTGGGCGTTAGTTCAGAACAAGGGACTTGGGTTATTACCTCGTTTGCAGTATGTAATGCAATCACACTACCACTTACTGGCTGGTTATCAAGGCGAGTCGGCGAAGTTAAATTATTTATTGGTGTGGTACTGTTATTTGTTATTACTTCTTTCTTATGTGGTATTGCCACCAGTATGACCGAACTGATTATTTTTCGTTGCCTACAAGGTGCTGTGGCGGGGCCGCTCTATCCAATTGCACAATCGCTGTTATTAGCAATTTATCCCCCTGCTAAGCGGGGTATGGCACTAGCTATTTTAAGTATTGTCACCGTTGTTGCTCCAGTTGCCGGGCCAATATTGGGTGGTTGGATTTCGTATAATTATACCTGGCCATGGATATTTTTTATCAATATCCCCTTTGGCCTTTTTGCGGCTGTTTTTGCTTATCAACAGATGAAAGCTAAACCACAAACAATTTCACGTCTACCCATTGATTATATTGGATTAATCAGTTTAGTGATTGGTGTCGGCGCGCTACAAATTGTATTAGATAAGGGTAATGATCTGGATTGGTTTGAATCAAACTTTATTATCTTTGGTTCGGTGATAGCTGTTATTGGTATTGCCTTTTTTATCATTTGGGAATTAACCGATGCCAACCCTATTGTTAACTTAAAACTGTTTATTAATAGAAACTTTAGCATTGGTTGTTTTTTATTGATATGTGGTTATTCTGGCTTTTTTGGTATTAACTTGCTGTTACCGCAATGGTTGCAAACCCAAATGGGTTATACCGCCACTTGGGCAGGCTTGGCTGCCGCTCCGATTGGATTTATTCCTATTTTATTAACACCTTTTTTAGGGCGCTACGCACATTATTTTGATATGCGTTTATTGGCTAGTTTAGCGTTTACTGCCATTGGTATTAGTTGTTTTATGCGAGCGGGATTTAACACGCAAGTCAATTATCAGCATGTTGCTTTAGTGCAGGTGTTTATGGGGCTAGGCGTGGCACTATTTTTTATGCCGATAATGTCGATTATTTTATCCAATATTAAGCAGCAGCAAATTGCTGAAGCCTCAGGCTTAGCCGCATTTTTGCGTACCTTAGGTGGTAGCTTTTCAGCGTCATTAACCTCATGGATTTGGGCGAGGAATGCCAGTTTACATCATGCTTACCTTAGTGAAAGCATAACGCCTTATGATCCAACCACACAATATGCCCTAAATCAATTAGGTGGGCATTCTGTTGCAAGCTACGCCAAATTAGAAAATATAGTGAATACTCAAGCTTATATGTTATCAACCATTGATTATTTTAACATGCTAGGTATCGCTTTTATTTTGCTCATTATCGTTGCTTGGTTAGCATCACCAAAACAAAAACATTTCTGAGATTTGCTCGGTTTTTAATATTTTTATAAAGGCTATTACCATGCACTCTGCTAAAAGGTAGAGTGCATGATCGTTATCAAAATCTATATTTTCTTTATTGTGATTAGAGTTACCTAATAATATTTTCAGAGCCCACCCCCTAGGATGGTGATTTGTAATAATATTAAATTCGATGCTATGAACAATCTTTAACATTTTGATTTCTAACTTACAATTATGTTTAAAAAAAGATCTAGTTGCGATAGATCTTTTTATATAATTTTACTTCTCTTTTCAGTTAACAAATTGTGATATTTATGGTTTTGTGTTAGTTTCATACTCCTTACTCACATAGAATACTTATTGGTTTAACCAAGGTTTGTTTATGTCTAATTCATCGGCTAAAAAAGTGGCGTTTGCTGCTTTTATTGGTACCACTATTGAGTGGTATGATTTTTATATCTATGCGTTGGCATCGGTATTGATTTTTGGGCAACTATTTTTCCCTGCGGATAATGAATTCGTGCAGATTTTAGGGGCTTTTGCTACCTTTGCGGTTGGTTTTTTATCGCGTCCTTTTGGTGCCTTATTATTTGGGCATATTGGTGACCGTTTGGGGCGTAAAAAATCGCTGATTATTACCTTATTATTAATGGGGATTGCCACAACCTGTGTGGGTTTATTACCGTCTTACCAAGAAGCGGGCATATTCGCGCCCATATTATTGGTAGCCTTGCGCATTTTACAAGGTGTTGCTGTTGGTGGTGAGTGGGGCGGTGCTGTCTTGATGGCGAATGAACATGCGCCAAAAGGCTTGAAAAATTTCTTTTCATCGTTTGCCCAATGGGGCAGTCCGGCTGGGAATATTTTAGCCTTATTGGTTTTTTCTTATATCATTCGTTTACCCATTGCGGAGTTAATTAATAGTGGCTATTGGCGCATTCCTTTTTTAGCCAGTTTTATTTTGTTAATTATTGGTATTATTGCCAGAGTGACCTTAACCGAATCACCTGTGTTTGTTGAATCATGCAAACAGCAAGCAAACTTAAAGCAAGAATCCGCCCCAATTATTGAAGTCTTTAAGCAAGCCACACCGCTATTAATTTTTTCGATTGGTGCCAATGTGCTGTCATTTAGTGGGATTTTTTCCAATACCTTAATGATAGGTTATACCACGCTGGCATTGGGTGTTGAGAAAGGCATGATTGTTGATGCGCTATTTTGGATTGCCATTGTCCACTTTGTGGTGCAACCTTTTATCTCCTATTTTGCTGAAAAATACTCGGCAACGCGCTTTTTAATTTGCTCAGCTATCTTGGCAATGGCATCAGTATTCTTATTATTCCCGATTATTCAGCAAGGCACAAAAACCAGTTTTATTATTGGTATTTCATTAAATGTGATCTGTTACAGCGGCTTTTATGGCGTGATAGCCGGATATTTAAGCCGAATTTTCCCTACCCGAATGCGTTATACTGGGCTGTCAATGAGTTATCAAGGCTGTGCGGCGATTTTTGGTAGTCTAATCCCAATGATTGGTGGCTATATTATTTTTGCATACCAAACTTTTTGGTTGCCGTTGGCCTTGTTTTATTGCGGTTTAGCACTGATATCAATTATCTGCATCTATCTTTTAAGTCACTATCACTATTATGATGAGTAATAAGGCAACTATATGAAAACCGTTTTATCCATTCAATCGAATGTTGTTTATGGTTATGCTGGTAATAAAGTCTCGACATTGACGATGCAATTACAAGGTGTCGAAGTGATGCCGATCCATACCGTGCAATTATCAAGTAATACCGTGTATCCGGATTATGATGGCATTGTGCTGGGCGCTCAGCAAATCACCAGAATCGTCAATAGTTTAGAAAAAATTGGCGTATTGGCATCCATTGACGCCATTATTTCGGGGTATATTGGCCTTGCCGAACAAGGTGAAGAGATCCTTGAAGCGGTAAAAAAGATTAAATTTTATAATCCTAATGCTATTTATGTTTGCGATCCAGTTATGGGTGGCGACATCAATAAAGGCAGTTCATTGCCGCAAAATATTATTGATTTTTTCACTAAGCAAGCAATCAAACAGGCTGACTACATCACGCCGAATTTATTAGAGTTACAAATATTATCGAATCTTGAAATCAAATCTTTTAACGATGTACTTAAAGCCATAAAGATACTGCAAAACCAGCCGATTCAAGCCATATTAGTCAAAAATCTTCTGCATGCTGGTAAAACAACCGAGTTATTTGAAATGATATTAGCCACGCCATCGCAAAGCTATCATCTGGCTCGACCATTGTATGACTTTCCACACCGTCCATTGGGCGTGGGGGATTTAATTTGTAGCCTGTTTACCGCGCATTTAGTTAATGGACAATCCCAATTGACCGCCTTTGAACTAGCCGCCAACGCCGCCAATCACGTCCTCGACATCACCAAACAACAAAATGCCCGAGAACTGGCGATTATTGACGCTCAACAGTGGATCAATAATCCTGATTTGCAATATCGGGGGACGGAGTTGGTGTTGTAGGGTGAGTTCATCAATTTGATATGCAATATTTTGGTGTTATTTTTTGATAGTTTACAAAATAACTATTATCTAGTTGCATTTTGATTTAAATGATTAACCATTATAATGGAATGATGAATAAATCATGCCTAATGTTATTAATTAATTCTAAAGTCTTTTATGTGTTTAACTTGATATTTTAAACAATCTATTTTTAATAAAAATAAGAATCATATGATTTAAGGAAGCTAAAAATGGCATTACCATCTGAATTTAGAACAGAAAAAACGAATTTTTTTGAACAAGAACTCAAAAAATTCCAAGTAGATGAGCTTGAAAATTTAACAGATGAAGATTTTAGAATATTAGGTATGTATATACAAACTTATAATTTTATGGATTTAAATATTCAGCGTTGTATTAACATACTTAAAGATGAAAAAATATTATTTTTTGATAAAAAAGAACGACAAGATATTCCTAATTTGATTGATAAAATTATCGATTGTCTAGATAAGCTTGATTTGGAAAAAGAGCAAGAAATTGAGACTATGGAAAAATTGATCGAAATAAAATTTCGTAGAAATATTAGAAATCTTTTTGCTCATTTTGCATGTAAAAGAATCCCTAATCAAGATGCATTTGTGTTTATGTCAAATCCTCCCAAGGATATAAAAAAATTTTTTAAGAGGGAACAAATACATGTTGATTTAATTTTATATAGCATTTTGGATATTGCCGATGCTAGAGGGCTAATTAATCATGTATTAAAATATGAAACTTGGCTAGCTAAATTTACTCTTTTAATTATTAATAAATATAATTCCAGTAAATGAAAAATTAATTTACTGTTATTAACTTCAAATCGCCAAACTCTCAATGCTTCATAATCCTCATCGATAAGATATTTGTAGATCCTTCTATAGGTTAGTGCAATCAGTTTCGCCTTTAAAGTAATTGTGCAATATTATTATTTGGATGTTCAGGCGACCGAGGATTTCTTCCAATGAAACCCTCCGGCTCCCCGTTCCACTAGGCGTCGTGCGTAAAGGAAAATGTTTGATTGTGTATTTATGATTTTAAATTTTTACCTTTTGTCGTAATTCGACTTGTACCTAATGGAAATTCAATTTTTTCAGCACTTTTTATCAGAGTTGATGCCAATTGTTCTGCTGGATGTTGTATATCATCTAAATTTTTACGCTTATCTGTTTCATCAAACAAACCTTTAGTCATAGCTTTAATTAGTTCTTCTGGAATCTGTCCCTCTTTTTTATCATTCCATTCTAGACACATTTCAATTGTTAAATCCGCTCGGCTTAAATCTCGAGAGAATTTTTGATAATCTAGCTCTATATTTGCTAGTCTATTTCCTTGTGCATTAAACCAACGTATTAAATAGATAGCACTTGAAATGGTTAATAACGTAAATATAAATATTCTTGCAAATATAAGCCATTGTTCCACCGTAAAATTGACTGCAGTAAGATCAGTTTTTAGCATAGATATATAACTGAAGAAAGCAAATACACCTGAAAAAATTAGCAATATTACACTTAACGCCGATGCATTGTAATAGTTTTTATTTACTGATGGTGAAAAACTAAATTTTTCAGCTTTATCTTTTACTGAATCTAAAACATCTTTGGTTGTTTTTCGTCTTGCGGTTGTATTATCAAGATCAATTATTTTTTGTTCTCTTTTTTCTAAAGCAGCTAATTTTTCTTTATAATCCTGATTTAATTTATTTTTTAAATTGGTTATTTCATCTTCTAAGTTTGCTTTTTTACTACTAAATTCTTTTTCTTGTTCAGAAATAAAAGCTTTTTTATCATTAATTAATTGATTAACATTCTCATGATGTTTCTGAATTAGATCAGTATTCAACGCTTCAAGTTGTGATATAAGGCTATGATGTGATGATAATAAATTCGAAACATTATCTAATTTCAATTCTGGAGAAGCGTTTTTAAGTAAATTACTATGTAGCCTTATACTTAACATTATAGCTTCATCACTTAACGGTTCACGGTTATAGCTCGCACCATTTATAGACTCTATCCCAAAGTGATCAACAAAAGAATTAGTATCTCTCTTATAAATAATCTCAAATTGATTGCTTTTTACTAATTTTATTTCATTAATACTTTCAGATTTTAACTTCTTCAACTCAATAATAATAGGTAAAGTACAACCCCCTTTTTCATTGAAATCTGCTTTTGTTAAAGTAAAGTATCTACCTTCAACAGTAATAGACACTTCGCCATTTTTGTTAAAAAAACCTTCTTTATAGAGATCTTCAATAAGACATTTAATGAGATGAGAATCATTAACTCGAGGTATAGAAATGAATTGAGACATATATTTTCCTATTTTATTCAAAGTATCTATATCTAATGTTGTTACTATTTTTAACTAACAAGCTTTTCAACCTTTTTAACCGACAAATCCATAATCTTAGCAATATCTTCAATTGATACACCTTTATCAAGTAATACATTTGCTGTAGCTAGCTTTAGTTTTCCCGACCACTCAAAACACAATATAACATATTCTATATATACTGGGCAGTTGTTGAGCAAACAATTCCAACAGTTCACTTTTTAGGTTATATTGGTTGTTAATTGTATTGCGGAGTCTATACCGTTATAAGGAGCGTAACGATGTATCATGCTATTTTACCCAGTGAGCAACATCCTGCTGCCGAGCGATTTTTAAAGCAGTTGCCAGAATTAGTTGCAGCCAGTCCGTTATGCCGTCGCCTTAAGCCGCTTTCATTACTGATTGATATTGCCCCATTCACCTTAACCGCTCAGCCCCACAGTTTTATTGCTGCTCAGTTTGATCTGTCGCCGCGAGCAGCTCGTAGGCGCGATAACGTTATTCGGCAATTGCTGGCACAGCATCAACCTGAACTTTATCAAGCGGTACTCGACCTTGCACAAACCGTCCCTGACGAGGTTAGTCAGCAAGCGCAAGCGTTTAAGTCATGGCTCACGGAGTTACTTACTACATCGGTCATGGTTTGCGATTATTGTGGATCACTTAGCACTGTGCGTATTGGTCACCGCCTTAACTTTCGGTGCCGTGGCTGCCGACGGACGTTTAATCCGCTAAAAAAATATCAACTGCATCAGTTATCTCATTGCGAGTTGTGGTTGCCTTTTGTGGATTTATTGCTACAAGGCGAGACCTGTAAAACCGCCAATCGGCAATTGGGTATTAATACCAATACCGCCGCTAAATGGCAGTCCTATTTTTTGTGGATAATGGAGCAACAAGGATTTTCCCTGTTGGCGAATTATTGCCGAGTAAAGCGGCGCCAACGTTGCCGGCAAATCTGGTTAGATGTTAAAGCCGGAGCAACATTTTTGCCCGCCGTTGCCTCACGTTTTAGACATAAGTCACATTTCTGATTCATAGCGCTGTAAAAACTGTTGCGGAGTCTATGCCATTTCAATAAGCATGTTGAATTTAAAGCGCGTGGCAACATTTATCACTATTGAGGTATTGTTAAAAGCTTGCTGCAAACCAGTGATGGTCAGCAGATTGTTGGTACTGGTTGCAATGGAAGAATTACCCTTATCTTCTAATTGGTTAATTATTATTTAGAGGGGCCATACATTAAAATGTGCGGCTCCTAGTTAATTTGATTAGATAGCCATTGAATAAATGGTGTTAATTTATCGTTCTCCTCAGCGTGAGTTAAAATGGCATTATATTTTTGGTTTATTGCATCTGCTTGATATCGGCATTGTAGCAGTAGGTTTTTTATTTTATCTATGTCTTGAATATTAAACTGCGAAATGGACAAATCGACGTCATCAATAATACCGCGATTGATTTTTAATTGACCTTTTATTTCATGTTCTAAAATCTTATCTTCCAAAATATGCATGAACGGCGGAGTAGCGCCAAAGTTCCATTCCCAAGATGTTTGCTTATTTAAATTAGCTAATTTTGATTCAGATATGTTATCTAATTTAGTAACATTGGCAATGCTAAAATAATTTTGCAAATGTGAAACTAATTTAGTCAAGATATAAGCTACAGATAGATTTGGCATGGCGTCACTAATGTTAGCTACAGAAGTACGTGTAGAGGTGATCCCTTTAATAATTAAGTTATGATTATTAGGTTGTAGAGATTTGCGTAATTTAGTTAGATCAGAGCTAACTAACAACGAAGCATGATGGAGCCCTTTGGTGGTGGTTTCTTGATATGCAGATCCGGATATCTTACATAACTTGCCGTTTATTTTTAATAAAATATCATTACGCTCATTCACATAAGTATCTAATCCAAGCGAAAGCAATAGTTGATTCACTTGTTGCGTAATAGTATTCCTATTATAAATTGGTTTGTAAGCCATAAAGGTAAAATTAATATTGCCATTATCATTAAAAACGGTACCTCCGCCACTGTGGCGCCTCAAAACGGGAATGTTATGTGCAACGGTGTAATTTAAATTTGCTTCAAGCCAAGGGTTTTGTGCCCGGCCAATCACAACACAATCGCTATTTTGCCATATTAAAATAATCTGCTGATTTGGTTTAAGGTTTTCAAATAAACTATTTTCTAATGCTAAGTTATGGTAGGGATCAACAGATTTTATTAGCAGTATGCTTGACTGAGGTTTATCATTATTCATATTTAATCTTCCAAGTATAACAAAAGCTAGTTTGTTGCATTATTTTCTAGTTATTTATTCAAGCTAACATCGCTAATAGTATTAAAAAATAATAAATAAGTCATGTTAATATTTATCTAACTATATCATATTAAAAAGGAATATTTATTATCCAACTATCAATAAATTATCAATAATTTATGTTTATAAAATAGACAAATTCATTACTCAACATCTATTTAATAACTTGACAAAAGTATTCATAATGCCAGATAGTGAAAGGATAATTAACGAACAAGATTTCAGCCCTTTATATTTTATTTATATTGGAATGGGAGAGTACTGCAAATAAGTAAACACCTAACTTATAATTGAAGGAGGAACTATGAAAGCTTGCTTTATTTTTTTAACACCAGATAAAGAAGGTCCGGTAGTTGACCAAGAAATGAACACGTTATCAATAACAATGAGAGTTTGTTCCGCAACAAGTTATAAAAATGCAATTGAAATTGCTAAAAGGGTTGTTAATGATGGTGTCGAAGTAATAGAGCTCTGTGGCGGATTTGGCGTTCATGGCGTGTCAATGCTTAAACAAGCTTTACCCGATAATATTCTGATTGGCGTAGTTAGATTTGACAACCATCCAGGTCTAAATTTTGTGAGTGGCGATACGCTTTTCTAATCTTATTATAATTTTATACATTAATGCCTATATTGATTAGGTAGGCATTATTTGTATTAGTCTTAGTCACATTTCTGATTTATAGCGCTGTAAAAACGGTTGCGGAGTCTATGCTGTTTCAATAAGAATGCTGAATGATTTATTGCGCCAATAATAGCCAAGTTATTTTAAAAGTAGTTCAACAAAGCTATTGCGGATTCTGGCTAATATGCGGGGTGGTTTATGTAACTAAACAAAATGTGATAGTTTATTTCTTTATAATTATTTAAGAGTTAAATAAAACTCTTTCTATGCTATCGATATTATTGGCTTTTAATAAGTCATTTAATTTTTGTTCGTTAGTTAACAAAACATTTAATTGCTCTAACAATTTTATATGGCTGGCGGTTTTTTCTGGTACCAGCAGAAAAATTATTGATGCCGCAGCCGATTTTTGACCAATCTTAAAGGGGATTGGTTTCGTTACTTTTAATAATGATAAATAGGGTAGATGCTGATTATCTATAGGTGAGGCATGCAGTAGCACAATATTGGGAGTAAGGTACATATACATACCAAATTTATTAATATTCTCTTTTATCTCTTGTAAATAATTTGTTTTAATCAAACCGCGTTTAATTAGGGGTTGACCAACAAGATCAATGGCTTTATGCCAATTTAATTGTGAACGCGATATGCCAATATTGCCATGTAGGCTTTGTTCTAATGTGAGATTTTCTTTTATCGGTAATCCGATTAGCGCCACGTTTTGGCGGATAATATTATCAAATTTGACGCGAATATTGGAACGCAGATGCTTAGGAATATAAGGATCAATTTCATTCATCAATGCATTAACCATGATTGGTAACTGTGATTCATAATCACGATTTTCCAATAGTTGCCTTATGGTAAGTTGTTCATGATTTGTTAAAATGGGTTTTACTTTTATTACAGGCACTTTTTTATTTTCGATATCGGGAAGATTAGTTGTAGTAATAATTAATTCAATCTGCTTTGGGTAATCCCCTTGTTTATATTCTTGTAAGGTCTTTAAGTGAATAATCAATGGGATAACGGTTAATTTTCGCAATTTTTGTTCTAATATTGAGGTAACCGAAACACCGTCCTCAGAAATCAGTAAAATATTTTTTTCTTTGGTTTCTTTATTTTTATTGATCCAGGCAGCGAAAGTCATGGCAATATAACCAAGCTCATGGTTAGTAAATTGAAAATGGTACTCAGCTTCGATAATCGTTACAACGCGTTTAGTGATGCTAAAAATTTGTGGGTATAGTTGCTCTATATCATCAAGGAGTAAATTCTCGATATTAATATTAAATAATCCGCGCCGAATCGCCGGTTTTAAATGCATAAATAGTTGCCGTTGTAGCCCTATCTTGTCAATAAAATAAACGCCAGCTAAACGCTGAAATTCGGCAATAAGCATTCTTATATGTCTAATTAAATTACTATCTTGTTGGCTGATCTTTTCATCAGAATGAAAGCTTTTAAGGATCGACAATAATAAACTAACAAATAAAATTTCATTATCAGGCAGCTGTATGTCAAGGTTAATGCGCAAGGTTTTTTGCACTAACTTGGCTGTATACCACTCGGAAGTGAACCATAAATAATTTTGTTGTTGTTGATTAAATACAATATTTTGTTTGTTATTAATAACATGTAGCAGGGTAATTAATAACATATAGCAAAGTAATTGCCGATCTTTATCAGTAAAATGCCTTTTTAAACTTGTTTCTACTGCCAAGATGACATTATTTATCTCCTCAATGATGGTAGAAATATCCTGTATGTTACTTTGATTGTATGTATCTAAAATCAGTTGATAAATAAAGTTACTTTTAAATTTAAAGTGCATTTGAATAATTTGTAAGGCTAAAAAACGTTGTTTTAATACATCAGTAGTTAGGCAATATCCTTGTTTCTTTTTAAAAGTAATAATTCCATGATATTTTTGATTGATTATATTGATGTCATTTAATGTTGTGTTGCGACTAACGCGATTAATTTGATTTAAATCATCCACGAATACCGGTTTATTGGTTAAGATTAGATACATTAAAATTTGATCCATCCGTTCGTTACTTTTTAATTCATAGTGGTGAGTGGAAATAAGATCGAGTTGATCAAGGATCTTTGTTACCTCATGATCAAGTAAAGTTAATCCTTGTGAACGGCTGTTATCTATTTTGCGGAAATTATTTTTTGTTAACCAATCATTCATTGTTTCCAACCGATAATAAAAATGCCGGCGAGTAATAGAAATCTGGTTACAAAGTTGGTTAATCGATATATTTGGATTGATTGCTATCGTTTTGATAATTTTGACAGAAATATAATCTAATCGCATAGCTTTCCTTGGTTGTGTTGTTTAAACCATCTGAATATCAGATGGTTTAAACATTATAATGCTATAAAAATGCAGGATAAGGAACATTTGTTTCGTGTTCAAAGATATCAGGGAAACCTCTTGGGAACTGATAAACCATGTTGTCTTTATCTTGAGGGTAGGTAAATTTACCACCAGGTTGCCAAATAAATGGTTTAAATTTATATTGTAATCGGTATTTACGCATCTCATATAGCGCTAGGATTTCATTTGGATCAGCTAACATATTACACCAGATATCATGGTGAATCGGGATTACTACTTTACATTGTAAGGCTTCACCCATACGTAAAATATCAATAGAGGTTAGTTTATCAACTATGCCAATAGGATTTTCACCAAACGAACCAAATGCAACGTCAATATCGTGTTGCTTACCATGTTTAGCAAATAAATTACTGTAATGCGAATCACCAGAGTGATAAATGTTGCCGCCAGGAGTTTTAATTAAATAGTTGACTGAGCGCAAATCCATATTAGGGATTTGGTTAGGTTCATTTAACGGTTTTGGCGGTTCAGTAATTAATACAGTTCGATCGAAAGATTCTAAAACTTCTATTTCAATATCTTTGATTTTTATATTATCGCCAGGTTTAACTACAATACAGCGAGATTCTGGCACTCCCCAATCCATCCATAAATCAACACAAGCTTGAGGACCAATAAAAGGTACATCAGTTGCGCAATTTTGCATAACAGCGGCAGCTACATTAATATCAATATGATCAGAATGAAAATGAGTTGCCATAATAGCATCCACATTTTTGATAGCAAAAGGATCCATAACAAAAGGTACATTTCTCAAATTCGGTTGCGCAATTCTTGAACCACTCATCCGAGCCATTTGATGTGTAGCTTTCATTGGTGGTAGATGTTTAGTTTTTTTGCCGGTTCCACACCAAAGATCGATACATAAATTAGTATTACCGGGCGTCTTAATCCATAAACCAACACAACCGAGCCACCACATTGCCACAGAATTGGCTAAAACTTGTTCTGCATCGATCTCATCATTTAACCAAGTGCCCCATTCAGGGCAATTACCTAATATCCAAGATTCACGTGTAATATTATCTAGCTTACTCATAACAAATCCTCTATTTCATGTTTAACTATCAGCAATAATGCGTAACGCTTTAGTTGTAGCTATAGGATCTTCAGCTTTAAGAATGGTTCCACCAATAATCACCACCTCTGGTTTTAGCTGTGTTTTTATTTCTGGTAAGGTAGTTAAATTGATACCGCCAGCTAGTGCGATAGGTAGTTGAGTTATTGTTTTGATATCAATAAATTCTTTAAAAGCTTCATTAAGGCTATCACCACAATCCGAATTTTTATGTACACAAATCATTTGCGCACCTAAATTTTTTAATTGCAAACTTCGTTCTTGATAATTGGTTACTGATTGCATATCAAAAACGACCTGTGCATGGTGTTTTTGGGCGATATTAAGTACTTTTGTAATAGCGGTATCGGTTGCTACCGCTAACATAGAGTAATAATCGGCTTTCACGTTGGCCATTAATGTGGCTTCACGTTCAGGGCCGTCAATAATTTTCATATCAACAAATATTGGTTTATTAGGTGTTATTGAACGAATTTTTTCAATAATCTGCACCCCGGCTAATTTTAATAGTGAGGTGCCAATTTCAATAATATCAACATTGTCACCTACCATTTTAACCATGTTTAGGGCTTGTTCTTCATCTAATAAATCAAGCGCTAATTGTATTTTCATATCATTTCTCTACTTTAATTAAACCAGACCAAATATAATGCCGATAAACTTCATTAAATAGATGAACGGTAACCAAACTAAGGTGAAGTCGATATTTGAGAACATTAAGCCAGAACCATAAATTGGGCCCATCATTGGGTAAAGTAAAATTATACCGGCGTGGGCAAGTAAACTCGTGACAAAACCAGCGCCAAGAGCCCCTTTGTAACCACCGAACTTATTGCCAAACACGCCCATACAACAACCGTCAAAAAACATAATAATTGGGCTAGGGAAAACAATAATTGGGCATTTAAAGATTATTGTTGCAAACATCACGACTAATGCAGCAACAACAGAAGCAATGAATCCTAACATACCACCTGTTGGTGAGAAGGGGTAGACTGAAGGGCTATCAAGTGCGGGTAATGCATTTGGGATCAATTTATCTGAAATACCTTTGAAAGCCGGAACGATAGAACCGATAAACATTCTTACACCAACCAATAACACCACTACACCTGCGGTAAATTGTAAGCCTTCAATAATTAGCCACATAACCCAGTTAGTATTGCCACTTAATTCCGTAATACCTTCTGATCCAATGGCAACCCCAATACCAATAAAAATAAGGGGCATCAAAAATGCGAGTGAAATGGTATTGTCACGAAAAATAGAAAGAAAACCGGGCAATTTTAACTCTTCAGCATCTTGTTCTTTTTTACCAAACAATGGGGCAATTTTACTGGCCAGTAATGCACCAACTTGTTGCTGATGACCTAAAGTGAAATCTTCACCCATAAAGCTCTTACCGATAATGCGGGTAATGGCTGGTGTAAAAGTCCAATACAACGCACAAAATACTGCGCCAGTAATAATTAATGCGGTACCTGACAATCCTAACGTGCCTGGTAATGAAACAACCATAAAAGTAGCTAGGAACAGTTGCATATGTACTGTTAAGTAAACATTTTTACAGCTTTTAAATGGAATGATAAACACTAAAAACAGATGTAATAGAAAACCGATTAAAAATGTAATAGTAATACTATTGGCTAAATCAACCATAGCAACACCGAAGGCGGCTTCGTTAGCTGGAAGCACACCTTGAATCCCCATGGAGGCATTTAATTTAGTCATGATTGGGCCTATTGAGTTTAATAATACTCCAGCCCCAGTGGTTAAGATTAATAGGCCGACGATGGTTTTAACTACTCCATCAATGATCTCACTGGTTTTCTTTTTTTGTAATAAAAGTCCAATTAAAGCAATTAAACCTAAAAAAATAGGTGCTCTGTCTAACAGTTGAAAAATGATAAAATCAAGAATTTCACTCATGTTTTATACTCCTATTCAATCAGCGTAAATTAAGTTTCTTTAAACACTCATCTATCGATTTTTCAATTTCAACTTTACGTACAAAATTAGTTAAAATCACGGTTTTATCTTTGTATTCCACCGGCATAGATTGAGCAAGTTCATAAGTAGTGACATATAAATCAGCAGGAGTACTACGTACGCTGCCAACATCACAGGTATCAACTTGGGCGTCGATATTCATTGATTTTAGGACTTGTTCTAAATTCATCTTGGCGATAACACTAGAACCTAAACCCATTCCACAAACACAGATAATTTTCATAACGACTCCTATGATTTAAAATTATTTATTGCCGCTGCAATGTCGGCTGTTGATTGACTATTAATTAGAATTTGCATGGCATTGTCTTGATCTAAAAAAGCACAAATCTGAGTCAACGTTTGCAAATGATCTACATCATTTATTGCACAAAGTCCAAGCACGACTTGAACTGGATCATTTTCTTTAGAGCCAAATTCAATAGGTTCTTTTAACACGATTAAACTAAGACCGGTTTTTAATACATTTTTAGTTGGTCGGGCATGGCCTAAAGCAATGCCCGGAGCAATAACAATATAAGGACCAAACTCATTAACGGCCTGAATCATATCGAGAGTATATTGCTCAGTGGTATAGCCGTTTTTAACCAACAATTCACCGGCTTTAGTTAGTGCTTCTTGCCAATTTTTAACCAATACATTTATAGCTATGTTATTTTTAGGAATGATTTCTAACACGTTGTTACTCTCCCTATTAATAATGAAGTTACAATTAAGATAAAGAGGGCTAAGTAAAACTCAAAAACCAAAATCTACACATTCAAATGTACACAATTGGACTCTATTGAAAAAAACGATGGGAAATATCAGAAATGAAAAGCAAAAATATGAAGTACTTCACAAAAATGAACAATTAATTAAAATTTCAGACCTATTTTAATGAGTTTTATAACAATATTATTATTTACAAAATTTGTGAGAAATATCACAAAACTCATTATTGAATATAAATAAAAACAGTTGAAGGTTTAGTTATGAAAAACAAAACCTTCAATAAGTATGTTATAGATAGCTCTTTACTAATTCAGCAAGTTGAGGATTTTGATTATTTTCAAAAAAACATTTTTGAAATAATTCTCCGGAAAAAGCCTGTTTAACCATTGCACTGTCTAATGAAGATAAAATCTCACTATATGATCGAGATACAATTTTTTGTTTAATATCAAAAAGAATTTCTGCATTTTTATTTTGAGATTCTTTCCTTTCAGGAGGATAACCTTGTCCTTTTTCACCACTAAATGCTTTTTCAAAAATATTTTGTAAATTTAGTTCAGCTCCCCAACCAAAACCTTTAGCAAATGGTATCGATAAGGCATTACCATTATTTATTTGCGCAAATAAAAATGCGTCAGTTGGTTCAATGCAGTATCCACAAACAACACCCGGGTAGGCATTTAATGACATTAAGGCGCCTTGACCGGTGCCACAACCAGTAATCACAAAATCAACCGCTTTTGAATTTAATAATAAACTGGCCATTATTCCAAGATGTATGTAAGTTAAATAATGATCGTTATCACTTTTCATACCAACATTAAATACAATATGATTTTGCTGGGTTGCAACTAGATTAAGTTTTTCAAAAATAATCGGATTTTTAGCTGCTTGACTAAATTCATTCATTAATGCAATTTTCATAATTAATCACCTTATTTATTCTCCTTTACTAATTATTCTGTTTAGAATAAGTATAAAAATTAATTTTATCAAGGTATTACTTAAATTGAGATTTAATTAAATAAAACGTAGGGATATCAATTTTAAGTAAAATAGACTGTTTCCCGATATTTTATAGAATAATGAAGCCATTATTAAAAAATGCTTAGCCATATCACTAGAACCAGTCATATCGATATATTTTTTTATGTTATATCTTATTCATTTTTAAGATGGAATTGATTTAATGACTCAATAAGATTTTGATATTTTTTAAATTTCTTTTGATAAGCAGAATAAGCTTGCTGATCAGGTAAAATGGTTGTTAGTGGTGTTTTTAGTTGTGTTACCGCGTGTTGCAAATCTTTGTATTCTTGAGTTCCTACCATTGCGGTTAATGCTGCACCTAAGCACCCCGTTTCCTCTATTTGAGCGAGTTCTAATGGGTAACCACTAATGTCGGCTAACATCTGCATCCAAACTTTAGATTTTGTTGGGCCACCGGCAACTCTCAGTGTTTTAATTGAATTAAAGCGTTGCAGCATACGATTAATGTGAAGCATATGACTAAAAATAACCCCTTCATAAACCGCTTGTAGCAGATGATCTTGATTATGAAAAGATTGCATGCCATAAAAACCACTAGTCATGGCAAGGTTGCTATTAGTCCCATATAAAAAAGGAATGAAAAAAACCTCACTTGTAGCTTTAGGGAGTTGCTCAATCCGTCGATTAATATCATTATAATCCGACAGTCCCAATTGTTTTACAACCCATTCTAAATTTGCGGATGAAGTGGGGCTGGCATCATGAATAATATATTGGTTAGGGATGGCATATTCACCATAAACATAAGGGTAGGGTTCATCATCTAAGATTTTATTGGCTATGCCACTCGTTACTGCCCAAGTCCCCATAACTACATTAAGTACGGTTTCATCTTTTAGTCCACAACAAATAGCGGTGGATACCACATCAAATAGCCCACCAACTACAGGGATGCCAGCTGGTAATTTAGTTAATTTAGCAACTTCCGGTGTTATATAACCACAAATAGCGGACGAATTGACTATTGGTGGTAGTTTTTCAATTATGGTTTCAATTCCTAATAGTTGAGCCAATTTGGCATCATATTGTTGGCTTCTAATATTATATAAGTTAGATTCGGAAATATTGGTTAGTTCACAGTTCTTATTGCCAGTTAAACAAAAACGCAAATAATCGTGGGACATCATTACACAAGCAATTTTTTGGTAGCGTTCTGGTTGGTTGTCCTTGATCCATCTTAATAATGAAACCGGATGACCAGTCCATAGGGTTTGTTTAGTTAAAGGGTAAAGCTTTTCGGGTACTTTTTGTTTTCGCCATTGAAGAACAACATCCATAGCTCGTCGATCAGATGAGAGAATTCCTTTTCCTAATGGTTTATCCTTATTATCTAGTAAAAATAAACCCTTTCCTTGGGCTGAAATACCAATCCCTTGAATATATTGGGCTGAATCAGGGTTGTTATCTAGTAATGAAGCAATTACCTTAATGCAAGATGACCACAGGTTATCCATGTCGCGCTCAGCCCATCCAATTTGAGGATTTTCTATTGGTGATAAAGCTCGGTAAATACCAATTTCTTTACCAGTGTTATCATATAACCCTGCCTTTAAATAAGTACCGCCACAATCTATACCTAACCAATATTTTTTCATATTCTCACTTTTGGGTTATTAATTACATTTATTAATCATTAGTGCAATTTGAACATTGCACTAATGATACCAAATTAAGTGCTAGTTTACTTTATAATCACACTTCTTTGGGAGTAATAACGCTAAAATAGCGGCGATAGCAAGTGATAAGGCCAAGGCTAATACTCCGGCATCTTGGCTATAATGGGTGATTAGTATACCCACCGCATACGGACCACAAAAGCCACCTAAGTTACCTAAGGCATTAATAACACCACGGGAACCCCCAGCCATTTCAGCGGAAAATAGTTTAGCTGGAATAGTCCAGAATATTCCGGCAGCAGCCTGTAAAAATACTCCACAAAAAACTAAAGCAGTATATGCTAGCCAAATATTTTCTTTTAAAGCAACCGACAAAAATAGAGCCACAGCAAAACCGGCTAATGGAATAAAGACAAATAACTTGCGCTTACCAGTTTTATCGGAAAGGCTAGAAAAGAAGAACATACCAATCATAGTCCCAACATATGGCAAAATGGATAACATGCCAACGGCACCCATACCTGTACGAGTTAGTTCTTTAAGGATGGTTGGTAACCACAGAGTGTAACCATAAATACCAGTTTGGTAGAAGAAATTTAAAATAATTAATTGCCAAATTAGTTTATCGGACAAGACGGCACCTAATGAAGCATTTTTAACGTCCTTACCAACAAAGGCTTGTTGTTCAGCCGCTAATGTTGTAAGCAAAAAATTACGTTCTTTTTCCGAAATCCATTTAGCTTCAGAGGGCCTGTCACTAATAGTAAATGCCCATAAAAATAACACTAGCAGTGAAATGATACCTTCTATAATGAACAACCAGCGCCAATCTAAAGAAGAAATCACCCAGCCGGATAAAGGTGCTGTTAATATGCCAGCAATAGGAACAAACATTATCATTACTGCGTTAGCTCGCCCACGTTCGCGATCAGGAAACCAGTTACTAATTATGGTCAACACCACCGGTAACATACCACCTTCGGCAACACCAAGTGCAAAGCGTAAAAATAGCAATTGGTATAAGTCGGTTACTAAGCCGGTAAGGGTTGAAATAATCGCCCACGATAATAATGAAAATCCTATAAATTTTTTGCCACTACCGTGCACGGCAATCTTACCACCCGGTACTTGTAAAAATAGATAACCAATAAAGAAAATACCACCAGCAAGCCCAACCATTGAGGCGGTTATGGCTAGATCTGTTTCCATACCACCTGGCATGGCAAAGGCAATATTTACGCGGTCCATATAGGAAATAATGCAAGTTATTAAAATTGGCGGAATAATCCTCAGCCACCTTTGTTTGGGAATATTATCAGTTATTGTATTTGAGTTTGTATTCATAATCAGATACCTTCTAAAATTAAAAACTACTATATTTATAATTCTTTTCGGTTTTTTCTCTATCCATATTGTTTTGGAATATAGAGAAACGTCATAAATACTACTCTTGAGTGGCAGTTAGGCCTGTGATACCATACCGCCGATTAACTTGGGGAAGTAAAAGTAAAGTTATCTTACCAGGATTGAATTACTTTTTACTTTTCGGTTAATCACTCATAAAGTAGTTGCTTTAATTAGAGCATTAATGCCATCTTCTAAAATTGCTACTCGGTGTTCTACTGTGGCATTTTTATCGATTTCTAACAATTTAATTCCTAGGAAGCTTAATGCTTCAGGTTTAGCTACTTGTAGTAATTGTTTGGCTAAATCAACCGTCATAATCGATTCCGGACAATTAACTTTGGCACCTTCAAAATGGGCAAAAGGTGCATGTAAATCCCCCCAATGGCCATAAGGCCCGGTTAAAGTTGTACCAGAGAACATTAGCGCACTTAGTAAATTAGCATTAAGTACTTGCTGAGTATGTTGTAATGGTAATTGCGTATTTTGCCCTTCAAGTGCTGATCTTGCCCAGTTAATACAAATACCCATATTCTTAAAGCCTGCGGCGGACTCTATTTCGGATTCAATAGGTAAAAAACCTTTTTTAGGATCAACACCATTAAATGCGTCACAATGCTCAATAACTAATTCACAAGGCCAATCCCATTGGCTAAGTTCGTATAATGATTTTTGAAAGGCTTGTTGCGCAGTGGCTATTGTTGGATTTTGTGCTGGCGCGGATTGAATTTCCAAAGCAAGGACTTTATTTGTTTTAAAGCGATCATTAGTTTGTGATATTTTTTGGTAAATATGTTGGTAAAATTTAACACAAGCTTGGCGCTGTTCTTCATCAGTTGATGCTAAGCCAAAATTAGCATTTACAGCTCTTTTTTGCATAGTGCCCATCACTGCTGTCACTACGATAGTCCATTCATCCGGAATTAATTTGAAAAGAAAATCGTCACCATAAGGGTGCAGATCTTGTAAACAAGGTTGCTCAATTCCGCGAATATGGGGGTTTTTAGCTAATTGTTGCCAAAAACTAATTTCCATCTCTTGATCGCATTGGTGAAATGATGGTGCACATGGGTAAGCACCTACAATAAATCCTGATTTTTTAAGCATAATTATTTCTTCCCTAGTAGTGTGTTATTAAATAGCCTTGGTGGTTATCAAACTAGAAGATCCATTGCAACTTTAACCACAATTTTCCTTATTTTGCATGCCGATTCACAAATACAGCCTGGGCGGTGAATATCGGTAGGAAAGAATATAGCAAAGCAACCTGGGGTCATAATTAAGGTAGATTCATTTTGAATTTTATCTTCATAGAAAATGATATCTCTTTGTTCTAATAGGTTTTCCTTGATTATGTTGTCACCAAAGTCAGGCGCATAACCCATTTGTTCTTTACCTTTATATAAAAATTGGATGTCGATATATTTTCTATGCACTTCCGGACGATTTTCATGTTTTGGTGTGGTGTCCATATCGATAATTTGTGCATAAATATTGCGATTATCTATTTCCACGGTTCCAGCCGGTATTGTTGCAAAGTCAGTGGTATTTAAAAAAGATAATCCACGCATCAATGCCGGGTGTAAAGCAAAGGTTTTATATTGTGAAATGTGGCCTGTAATCATGGTAACCTCCAAATACTAATATAACTATAGTGACTTAATTTTTTGCCAAACAGAATCATCAACAGTGATCCCATTACGACGATTTTCTTCTAAATAACGGCTAAATTCATGGCCCGGTAACCTTACTTCTTCACCGGCTTGCGATGGAGCAGCCGTTTTTACATATTGAATAATACGTTCTAATTTTTCATCGCGAGTTTTTCCATCAATTAAACGATCTACTTCAATGGCAATAAAAATCTGTGAAACATCATATTCGTCAGATTTTTCTTCGGTAATTTCGGCAACAGAAGCACCATTTGCAAGTAACGTGGCAATCATGTCCAACACAATTGATAAGCCAGAACCTTTCCAATAGCCCATAGGTAAAATGCGGCGATTCTTTTCAATAATACCAGGATCTCGGGTTAGATTACCTTGATCATCAAAACCACCATCAACGGGTAATTGACGCCCAGCAAGGCGGTTAACTTCAAGCATGCCATAAGAGAACATCGACATTGACATATCAACCATGGTGATTTGTTTGCCCGGAATGGCAATAATGATCGGGTTAGTGCCAATGCGGCATTCTTTGGCTCCCCATGGTGGCATTACTGCAATAGTGTTGGTCCAACAAATGCCAATATAGCCTTTCTCTGCCGCTTGCCAACCATAACTACCACCGCGCATCCAATGATTTGCATTACGCAAGGCAACCAGGCCGATGCCATGTTGCGCGGCTAACTCTGTAGCTCTATCCATCATTTTTTTGGCAGTTAAATTACCAATACCTCGGTGAGCATCCCATTGTTCAATGGCACCTAACGCTAAGACTTTAGTTGGTTCTGATTCGGGTTTTATGTCGCCCGCTTCAAGTTGTTGTATAAATCGAGGGAAGCGATTGATACCATGCGAATACACACCTGATTCTGTCGTTTGGGCAAACATGGTGGCACAGTCGTGAGCCTTTTCTTTGCTTACACCACGAGCCAAAAGTACGCGTTCAAATTCATTTTTTAACTGTTCAAATGTGACTATCATTTTGATGTCTCCTTTAAGTAGTATTTTCTATACAAATGATTTTGTATATCAAAATGCCATTTCATATTTAAATGATGATGAATCTAAAATACCGTTTCTATAAATGAAACGTCAATCAAAAAAATTACATTAAACGATGTTTATTTTAAAAATGTGACGTAATACACAAATATGTTGACTTAAGTTTTAAGCAAACTTATAGTTTTGTACCAACTAACGCTAGTAAAATCATATAAAAATTGAAGGAAGCATGGGCGTAACAACATCAAAGCAGAATACTAAATCGCAAGGTAATCAGAGTTTATATAAAGGCTTAAAAATTATAGAGGCATTAAGTAATTACCCAAATGGCTGCCCGTTAGCGGTTTTAGCGGAAAAAGCTAACATGAATAAAAGCACCGTGCATAGGATTTTACAAGAACTGCAAACCTGTGGCTATGTAACACCTACACAAACCTTTGGTAGTTACCGTTTAACGGCTAGATTTGTTTCAATTGGTCAAAAAGTCTTATCTTCACTGAATATAATTAATGTGTCTGCCCCACATTTAGAAAAATTAAATTTGATTACTGGTGAAACCGTTAATTTTTCGATGTTTGAACGTGAAAAAGCAGTATTCATTTACAAATTAGAGCCAACTATGGGGATGTTAAAAACCCGAGCCTATATTGGTCAACCTCTTTCTTTGTACTGTTCGGCAATGGGTAAGATTTTTTTAGCTTATCACCCAGATCCACAATATGTAGAACAATATTGGCACCAAAATATTACGCTAATTAATCAATTAACAGTAAATACCATCACTAATCTGGATGATATGTATAAAGAATTGACAAAAATACGCCAAACAGGAATTGCCTACGATAAAGAAGAAAATGAAATTGGCGTATCTTGCATTGCTTTACCGATTTTTGATATTGCCAAAAAAGTTAATTATTCGGTATCAATCTCACTTTCTACAGCTAGGTTGCAACTACATAATCTGGATAACATTGTTCAGGCCTTAACTACCGCCGCTAAGGCTATTTCCCATGAATTGGGTTATTACGATAAGTACCCATTATTATTTAAAAAGTAAATCAGCTACACATAGTGGTGTTTACTTTTTAAGTTAGTATTTCAAATTTCAGTATGGTGGGTAAAATAGAGTCTATGCTATAAAACACAAAAACTACACTTCTTTACAGTTCTTTACAAATAATCAAATAAAAAAAGTAGTTAAAATTTTTCAAGACGTTATACTTTTAAGGGCAAAAAATGGATTTAGTTTAATTTATTAACAATTAAACCAAAAAATGTAAATAAAACATAAAATTACTTGACGGATCGCACAATATGCTTTATAATTTTAGACACAAGACACAAGCACTGGCAGCTTTATGCCCAAAATCTTTATCAACACACCTTAGTTAATTCATTACACCCAAGGGTTATTTTAACTCTTAACTATCTAACTTTATCGCGGTTATCTCAGCTATTTAATTTAACCTTAAAGCGCTTATCTAAGTTATATTTATACTTAATACCGTTACTATTATTGCCGTATGCCACCACTACCCAAGCGTTATCAGCCACTACCTCAGAGGTAATTAATGGTAGTGCACCTTATTTAACTTTCGATAATGGGGTAACTAAAGTCACTACTAGCGATGATTTGTTAGGTATCACCTTATCCGACGGTACACACATTACACCAGCAACCAATACCTCAACCGCAGCCAACCCAATTCAGCTCACCGTAGCCAATCAGAGTTTCGCTGATATTGGTATGCTGGTGCCAACTACTACCAACTCCATTGCCTTAAGCGCTCTAATTGGTGCACCATATAATTATTGGGGTGATGATGATGGTGATGGTCAGGGCGTTAATGGTATTACTGCTACGGGTAATTTAAGTATTGCTATTACCGATAAATTGAACCAAACAGTGAGTCGTAGTGCCAGCTTAGACATCTGTCATGCGCCTTATAAAGTGGAATTAACCAGTACTGCTGGTAGTTTAACTACCCAGTATGGGGTGCCCAATAGTAGTAGTTTCAACGGTAGTACCGCTACCTATTATATCAGTCCTAAAGCTGCGCCTACAATTTGTTACGCCAGACCAAATTTGAAACGTGGTTCAAATAATGACTCGGACTATCCAGGATGGAACTTCGAAGGCCCCACCACTATCTGGAGCAAGGATAACGGTTTCCTAATGCAATCAATTGAGCCATCAAGCTACGATCGTAACTTCCCCACCACCGGGGCTAATAAGTTGTATTTTGATTTACTGGTAGGTGGTATTGATGCTGCCACTTTAACTTGGCCGGATGTCACTCAGGGTGGCATTACTGTTACCATGGCGCTCAACCCGCCTAAAGATGATTATTTTAACCCTGATGGCGCTTCCTCAGTACGCGTTACCCTCACTGGCCCGGCGGCAACATCGTCCCAATCGAGTTCAAAATCACCGGGTACCATTGACACTCCCGCTTTGCCGCAAACCTTCGAGTTAGTCGGTTATGATAGTAGCCATAGAAAGGTATTAAGCTATGGCTTTGTATTAAAGCATTGGTTCGTTAAACGTGGACATAAAATAGATAGTGTTGCTAATCACACCTCATGGTGTTCAAAACTAGGCAGTTATCGTTTCCCCAAAGTTAAAGACTTAACTAACTCGGTCTGTTCGGGAAATGGCACATCAGGTTCTTCTTGCGAAGGTTCAGTGGGCGCCACGCCTTCATCAAATGGTAATCATTACCAGCGTAATATCGGTGCTGGTTTCTTTACTGAATGGGGCGACATGTTTACTTATGCCGCTGCCGACTTCAACAACCTTTACGTCTACTGGACAAGTGACAGCGCCAGTTCGACGGACCATTACTATGTCGGCTGGAGCAATGGCAACGTTGACAGCTTCACCACTGGTTACGGTAGTGGGCTTTGCGTCTACCCTTAGTTGGTGGATTTAAATTGGTAAATTTACTGTGCTTTGGTAAAGAGGGATTAGTATTAATCCTTCTTTACCATTTTACCAAGTTTGAATGTATGCCAAGATGTTTCCTGAGAAGGGTATGTTTCAGTATAAAATCCAGCATAAAACTAAGTATAAAAATAAAGCTAATCCCATCATTTTTACTATTCTTTACAAATAAAAGGAGCAAAACGGTAGTTAATTTTTATCAAGGCGTTATACTTTTATCGATGAGTTGTACGGAGGTTATTTTTCGCGCACTCAGATGGGAAAAATGTAAATAAAACATAAAATTACTTGACGGAATCATCGTTATGCCTTACACTGTAAGCCACAAGCCACAAGCCACAAGCCTTGGCCACTTTACGTCCACAATCTATCTCAACACACTGCAGCTAACTCATTACACCAAAGTGTTACTTTAGTGCCTAATTTAGCCCCTCACCGTCGGCAACCCAGCGGCTTAAATCAGCAGTTACCGCTATTAAAACCACTACAGCCGTTATCACTAATTAAGCGCCCGCTGCACTTAGTTTTTAGTTTAAAGCGTTGTTTAGCCATAGTGCCGTTGCTATTATTGCCCTATGCCACCACTACCCAAGCCTTATCAGTTACTACTGCAGAGGTTATTAATGGTAACCAGCCTTATATAACTTTTGATAATGGTAATACTAAAATCACGACGACTGATAGTCTTTTAGGTATTACCCTATCTGACGGTACTACTGAAACCACTTACACTCCTGCAAATAATCCTTCAACCTTGGCTAACCCAATATTGTTACCCAAGGAAAATCAGACTTTCGCAGATATTAGTATGTTAGTGCCCACCACAGCTGACTCAATCACATTAAACGATCTGATTGGTCCTCCTAATAATTATTGGGGCGATGATGATGGAGATGGGCAAGGAGTAAATGGCATAACGGCTACCGGTAGTTTAAGTCTAAAAATTGAGGATAATATGGGTAATGCGGTTGGCCGTAATGAGGTGTTAAAAGTTTGTAATGCACCTTATAAATTAACCTTAACCAGTACTAATAGTAAGTTGAGTACGCAATATGGAGTTCCTAATAGTGCAACTTTTGCTGATACTAGAGTTTATTATTATATTAATCCGAAAACAGCAGCCACAGTTTGCTTTGCTAAGCCTTTGCTTGATGGTGCTCCTGGCCCAAAAAATATGTGGAATCAAAATAATGGCTTCTTAGTTCAATCAACTGATGAGGCATCGTACGGTAAGAACTTCCCGACTACCGGGGCTAATAATCTGTATTTTGATTTAGTTATAGGTGGTATGGATTCTTCAGCAATGGAGTGGCCTTCTGTTACTAGAGGAGGTATTACTGCCACCATGGAACATGCACCAGATCTAGGCACATATACTACTGCTATACGTGTTACTCTTACCGGTCCGGCAGCAACACCGGGTGATATGACTTCAACTACTCCGAGTTCGGTCAACCTTCCTAGCTTACCACAAAAAATGGAGATAGTCGGGTACGACAGTAGTCATACACCAGTATTAAAATATGGTTTTGAGTTAAAACAGTGGTTTGTCAATCGGGGAATACAGAAACAGGCTAATCGGGCAGATACTAAAGCTTGGTGTGCAGCAATAGGCTATCGTATACCTAATGTTCTAGACTTGACCAACGCTGCATGTACAGGGCGGGTAGGAGATTTCCCTGCAGAGTGTAGAGGAGCCGTTGGTGCCACACCGCCATCAGATGGTAATAATTATACGCGTCACATTGGTGCCGGTTTCTTCAGTGAATGGGGAAATGTAGGTAATTATCACGGAGCAGACTTTACTAATGTTTTTGCTTACTGGACAGGTGACCTGCAGACTTCACCATACTATTTTTATGTTGAGCCAGCCCTAGGTAAAATTAATAATGCTCCAGGAAGCCGTTCATATTATAACTTGTGTGCCAATCCTTAATAGATTGGCTTTTAGTTGTTAGACTAGCTGCGCTTTGGTAAACAGGGATTGTGATGAATCCCTGTTTAAAATTCCTCTATATTTAAATTCCTGTCAAGATGTTTCCTGAGAAGGGTGCGTTTCAGTATAAAAATCGGCTAATCAGTCACGCTGCCGCGTAGGTGTTAAGAGGGATTGGTGTGAATCCCTCTTAACAATCTCCCCACACCCCGCGGTAAGTAAAAACCAATTAATTCCATAATAGTCTTGGTTTTTAGGTGTTAAATTGGCCGTTAGATGGTGCCGACAACTGAGGGAGGTTAGCACGGCAAACAGGGAGGTTTGCCGAGGGAGTGCTTTGTAGGAACAAATCACGACCGGTGCGTTAAGACCAAGCGAAGGCGGAGGGTAGCCGCAGACCACCATCTGCAGGCCCGCGTTTGGGTTGTAAGGGAATTTTCGCGTTAAAATTCCCTAACTCGAGCGTTAACTCCGCAATTAAAATAATCACCAAATCGTAAAACGCTCGAAACCTAACGAATTAAAATAATTAAAACGCAATAACACCTGTCAAGATATTTCCTGAGAGGTATACGTTTGCGTATAAAAACCAACTAATTTCGCAAGGATAATCCTTCATCTTTACTATTCTTTACAAATAAACTCAACAAAATAGTAGTTAAAATTTATCAAGGCGATATACTTTTAGCGATGAGTGGTACGAGGTTATTTTTCGCGCACTCAGATGAAAAAAGTGTAAATAAAACATAAAATTACTTGACGGAATCATCATCATGCCTTATACTGGAAGACACAAGACACAAGACACAAGCACTGGCAGCTTTACGTCCAAAATCTATCTCAGCACACTGTAGTTGACCCATTTCACCAAAGTGATAATTTAGTCCGCGATTTAATCCCAGATTTAGCTTCGTGCCGTCGGCAATCCAATTACCCAAATCAGCAGTTACCGCCATTATCACTAATTAAGCGCCAACCGCGTTTAGGCCTTAGTTTAAAGCGTTGTTTAGCCTTAATGCCATTGCTATTGTTGCCATATGCTACCACTACCCAAGCCTTGTCCGCCACTACCGCCCAGGTAATCCATGGTACTGAGCCGTATTTAACCTTTGATAATGGGGTAACTAAGGTCACGACTACGGATGATCTATTAGGTATTAAACTTTCCAACGGTGCTCGCTTCACTCCGGCAACCAATACTTCAACCGCAGCAAACCCAATACAGCTTCCAGAGGCCAATCAAAGTTTCGCTGATGTAGGTATGCTAGTGCCTACCAATACTAACTCCATTGCCTTAAGTGCTTTGATTGGAGCACCTTATAATTATTGGGGTGATGATGATGGTGATGGTCAGGGTACTAATGGTGTTACCGCTACGGGAAATTTAACTGTTAGTATTACCGATAGCAACGGTCAAGTTGTTAGTCGTGATACTATTCTTAATACTTGTGGTACTACAGTGCCACCGTATAAATTAGTATTGACTAGTACCGCTGGTAGCTTAACCACCCGGTATGGGCTGCCTAATAGTAGTAGTTTCAGCGGCGGTACTGCCACTTATTATATTAGTCCTAAAGCAGGTCCAACAATCTGTTACGCCAAACCAAATCTGACCTATGGTACTGGAAGTACCGCTGGTCCCACCACTATCTGGAATCCAGATAAAGGTTTCCTAGTGCAATCCACTGAGCCATCAAGCTACAATCGTAACTTCCCGACTACCGGTGCTAATAATCTGTATTTTGATTTAGACATAAGTGGTATTAATGGTTCAACATTGACATGGCCGACAATCAGCCAAGGTGGTATTACCGCTACCATGAGGCCATCACCCGATAATGCCAATAACATCCGCGTCACCCTCACTGGCCCAAATTATTCAACGAATTCAGGTGGTGAGCCAAATCATGTCAATAGTCCCAGCTTGCCACAGACATTCGTGTTAGTGGGTTATGATAGTAGTTATAGAGAGGTAGTAAGATATGGCTTTGTCTTAAAGCAGTGGTTCATCAACAACGGAAGCAATTGTAATAAGTATGCTCACGTTGTATCTTGGTGTAGCAGTTTAAACAGCGGCATTGGTTACCGTGTGCCAGAGCTCAAAGAGTTAACTAATAACGCTAGCCGCGATTCATACGGAAATCCTGCAGGCACTTACCAACGTAATATCGGTGCTGGACTGTTTAGTGAATGGGGCTACATGCCAAGTTATACCGGTAGCGGCTTCCGTAAAGACTTCAGAGGCGAGGCGTTCTACTGGACAAGCAACAAACGTAACTCTATGGACATGTGGTGTGCCAACTCGACCGAAGGCTCCACGAGGGCAGACTTTCGCAACACCCCCGACGGCTCCTGTGAATTAGAGGTTTGCGCTACCAACATCGCTCGCTAATTGGCAATTAACGAACCGCCGCGTATCGCACCTCCTTGTGCGCCCACGGCTCATCCGGCTTCCTGCCGGCTGTTCTATGCCAATTACCTCCCTCGGCACCACTTAAGCGGGGAATAAAAAACCAACAGTATTGAGTAACATCATTCCGCAATAGGCTAGGGTATTAAGTCATTTAGATAATAGGGTTTAAGGTGTTAAATTGGCCGTTGGATGGTGCCGACAACTGAGGGAGGTTAGCACGGCAAACAGGGAGGTTTGTCGAGGGAGTGCTTTGTAGGAACAAATCACGACCGGTGCGTTAAGACCAAGCGAAGGCGGAGGGCAGTCGCAGACCACCATCTGCAGGCCCGCGTTTGGGTTGTAAGGGAATTTTCGCGTTAAAATTCCCTTACTCGAGCGTTAACTCCGCAATTAAAATAATCACCTAACTATAAAACGCTCGCAACCTAACCGATTCAAATAACTAAAGCACAATAACGTTTGTTAAGATGTTTCCTGAGAAGGGTATGTTTCAGTATAAAACTCAGCCCCAAACCCAGCTTAAAAATAAAGCCAATGCCTTCATCTTTACTATTCTTTACAAATAAACTCAATAAAATAGTAGTTAAAATTTATCAAGGCGATATACTTTTAGCGATGAGTAGTGCGGAGGTTATTTTTCGCGCGCTCAAATGGAAAAAGTGTAAATAAAACATAAAATTACTTGACGGAATCTTCATCATGCCTTATACTGGAAGACACAAGACACAAGACACAAGCACTGGCAGCTTTACGTCCAAAATCTATCTCAATACACTATAGTTGACTCATTTCACCAAAGTGATAATTTAGTCGCCGATTTAATCCCGCACCATCGGCATAATCGGCAATCTGGTTACCAAAATCAGCAATTATCTTCAATAATACCATTACGGCTACTACAATCATTACCGCCAAATCGGCAATTACCGCCATTATCACTAATTAAGTGTAGGCCGCGTTTAGGTCTTAGCTTAAAGCGTTGTTTAGCCTTAATGCCGTTGTTATTATTGCCGTATGCCACCACTACCCAAGCGTTGTCCGCCACTACTGCCCAGGTAATTCATGGTAGTCAGCCATATTTAACCTTTGATAATGGGGTAACTAAGGTTACTACGGGTGATGGTCTATTAGGTATTACTATCTCTGATGGCACAACTAAAATCACTTATACCCCAGCCGATAATACCTCAACTGCAAGTAATCCAATAGTATTACTCAAGGAAAACCAGAGTTTTACCGATATTGGTATGTTGGTGCCACCCACTACTGATTCCATTACCTTAAACGACTTAATTAGTGCCCCGTATAATTATTGGGGTGACGATGATGGTGATGGTCAGGGTACTAATGGTGTTACGGCTAGTGGTAATTTAAGCGTGCGGATTACCGATAAGAATGGTGAAACAGTCAGTCGTAATACTGTATTAAGTCTTTGCGGTGAAGCGCCTTATAAAGTAGAATTAACTGCAACTAATGGTAGTTTAACCACTCAGTATGGACTGCCCAATAGCAGTAGTTTCACAGGTGGTAGAGTCACTTATTATATCAGCCCAAAACCAGCTACGCCTATCTGCGTAAGGTATGCCAGACCGAGTCTGCGCCGCGAAGGCACCGGCAACCAACCCGGCCCCGCCACTATCTGGAACCCAGATAAAGGTTTTCTAGTGCAATCCACTGAATCATCAGGTTACAGTCGTAACTTCCCGACTACCGGTGCTAATAATCTGTATTTTGATTTAGACATAAGTGGTATTAATGGTTCAACATTGACATGGCCAACAGTCAGTCAAGGAGGTATTACCGCAACCATGACGCAATCCCCCGATAATGCTAATAACATCCGCGTCACCCTCACCGGTCCGGTGGCAACAGGAGCCCAACAAGATTCAACCTCACCGGGTAGGATTGCTAGACCCAGCTTGCCACAGACATTCGTGTTAGTCGGTAAAGATAGTAGTAATAATGAGGTAGTAAGATATGGTTTTGAGTTACAGCGTTGGTTCGTCACCCGCGGAGTTAACGTAAATACTTATCCTTACCACTCATCCTGGTGTAGTAGTTTGGGTTACCGTCTGCCCCAGGTCAAAGACTTAACTAACGCGAAGTGTGGTGTGAATAGATACTTTCCATGCGTTAATGGCATAGATGGCGCCACGCCGTTATCAAATAATAATAATTACCAGCGTAATATTGGTGCGGGTTTGTTCACCGAATGGGGCTTCATGGTCAATTATAACGCTACCGCTGCCGGTGCCGGCTTCGGCTACTTCTACTACTGGACAAGTGACAGCGACGGTTCGAACCAGTTCACTGTTGTCCACCCGAACTTCGGCAACGTTGAATTCAACATCCCCAGCCTCTACAACGGTGTGGTTTGTGTCTATCCTTAGTCCTTAGTTCTTAGTCCTTAAGTCACGGGTGTTTAATAAGGAGTAATAAAGTTTAAGCAATAAAAGGACGGTTGCAGCGGCAGGGGCAACCCGAGCCGCTTTTTTAAAACGCCAGCCACGCCGCTGGCATTTTTATGTTTGTCAAGATGTTTCCTGAGAGGTATACGTTTCAGTATGAAAAAGGTTAATATTTGCTATGGTTTGGGTTCGGTGTGGTTGCGGACGGTATTGGCAAAGGTGTTCTTAATAACTCACTGAGCCACGTCCGCGTTAAGAGGGATTGGTGTGAATCCCTCTTAACAATCTCCCCACACCCCGCGGGAAGTAAAAACCAATTAATTCCATAATAGTCTTGGTTTTTAGGTTTTAAATTGGCCGTTAGATGGTGCCGACAACTGAGGGCGGTTAGCACGGCAAACAGGGAAGTTTGCCGAGGGAGTGCTTTGTAGGAACAAATCACGACCGGTGCGTTAAGACCAAGCGAAGGCGGAGGGCAGTCGTAGACCACCATCTGCAGGCCCGCGTTTGGGTTGTAAGGGAATTTTCGCGTTAAAATTCCCTTACTCGAGCGTTAACTCCGCAATTAAAATAATCACCAAATCGTAAAACGCTCGAAACCTAACGAATATAATTATTAGTCGATACAGTTATTGTTAAGATGTTTCCTGAGAGGTATACGTTTCAGTATAAAATAAGCAACTTTGTTGCTTATCTGCCATCTTTTCGCTGGTATGGTAAATGTCCAGTAGGGTGGGCATAAATAGAGTTTATGCGATATCTGGTAAATTTATACAAATTTAGATGTTGTAAGTTTGAACTTTATATTATTATTGCTTCTTGGCTTGAGGGCTTCAAATCGATAGCAAGTATAAGTATCATCATTGTGGTGAGTGATTATAATTTAACTAGTAGCTAGCTATAAAAATTGTGCTCACAATTTATTACAATTTCGAGTAGAATTAGCCGTCGAATTTGGTAGCGAATTTAACTAATCAAGTACTGAAATTTTGATTAGCTTTTAAATATGCACGCGATTATTACAGAAAGGGGAGAATCAAATATATGAAAAAAACACTGATTGCTATAAGTGCATTAGTCTTTTCAGTAAGTTGTTTGGCAGCAGAAACACCGGCAGCCAAAACTGCGGCTACAGCTGCTGCAGCAACCACAGCTAAGCCGCAAGTTGATAAGCAATATACCGTATTACCAACGCTCCCAAGCCCGGAGAAACAAGTCGTTGAGTTTTTTTCTTTTAATTGCCCTAGTTGTTACATGTTTGAAACCGAATATCATGGTTCTCAGGTTATTAGCCAAGCGCTGCCGCAAGGCGTTAACGTTAAGCGCTATCATCTGTTAGATTTTGGACCACTAGCCATGGAGCTTTCTGAAGCCTGGGCGGTAGCAAATGTGCTTGATTTGCAAGATAAAGTATCGTTAGCACTTTACCAAGCGGTGCAAAGAGATCACAAAATACAATCCGTTGACGACATTAAAGCAGTCTTTGCAACTTTAGGTGTGGATGCGGCAACTTATGATAAAACCAAAGACAGTTTTTTAGCCAAAGCGTTCATGGCGCATCAAGTCGATGCCATCAAAGAGTTAAAGCCGAATTCAATCCCTGCGGTTTATGTAAATAATAAATTTTACATTGATTCACAAGGACTGGATAAAACCTCTAATGAGGCATTTGTACAAGATTATGCTCGAGTTGCCGCATATCTTGTTAATTTAAACCCTAATGTTAAAGCCAAAATAAAAACAGAAACTAATTAATCAGCACCAATTTGCGCGGTCATTTTTATTTCGCGGTTATCAGCAATTTCCAAGTTGGAAAGCACCACTAATTGTGGAAAGCTGTGGCGTAAAAATTGTGACAACATTGGCCGTAATGCATGATTAACTAATAATACCGGTGGCGCACCAATGGCATCTTGCTGATTGAGTGCCGGCTGGACTTGTTGAATAATGTGTTCAGCTAGCCCCGGTTCTAAATTACTGGTATTTTGCAGTGCTTGCAGTAATAGTCGCTCTAAATTAACATTTAAACCGATTACATTGATGGCATCAGTCCCCGGGAACCATTGTTGGGTAATCACTCTCCCTAAAGCGATCCTTACCATACTCAGTAATTGATAAGGATCATTTTGGGTTGGCGCATGCTCACAGATAGTTTCAATGATAGTGCGCATATCGCGGATGGACACTTTTTCGGCGATCAGATTTTGTAAGATTTTGTGAAAAGTTGTCAGTGTAACCACGCCGGGCACAAAATCCTCCACTAATTTGGGTATTTCTTGTTTTAACCGATCTAATAATTCTTGGGTTTCTAAGCGACCAAATAGATCGCTAGCATGTTGTTGTAGTAAATGATTGAAATGGGTGGCAATCATAGTACTAGCATCCACCACGGTATAACCGAGTATTTGCGCTGGTTCTTTATTGGTTTCATCAATCCATATCGCTGAGAGTCCAAAGGCCGGTTCGGTGGTGGGTATGCCGTCGATGGTTTCAGTGACATTACCCGGGTTAATCGCCAACCATTTGTTATTGATAATTTCCCCTTTGCCAATTTCGCCACCTTTGATAAACAATTTATATTGATAAGGCGCTAATGACAGGTTATCGCGAATATGTACTTGTGGCGGTAAAAAGCCAAGGGTTTGAGCAAATTTTTTGCGTAAACTGCGGATCCGACCCAGTAATTCACCATTTTGCGCTTGATCAACCATTGGGATCAACCCATAACCGACTTCCATTGCTAAGGTATCTTCAATATTAACATCTGACCAAGTTGCCTCAATGTTTGCTGGTGTGGTTGCTTGAACATTAGCCGGTTTAACTGTTGTTTTGGGTTGGGTTTGCTGTTGCTTAGTTAACCACCAAGCAAGGATAGCCAAAATTGCGGTGAAGGTTAAAAAGACTAAATTAGGCATGCCCGGAATTAAGCCCAGTAAGCCAATAACGACCGCCGTTAAAATCAGTACTTGTGGATTATGGAATAATTGGTTGAGCATTTGCTCACTGATATTGTCTTGGGAGTTGACGCGAGTAACAATAACCCCAGCCGCCGTGGAAATAATCAATGAAGGAATTTGCGCCACTAGACCGTCACCAATGGTTAACAGCACATACGTTTGGCTGGCATCCGCAAGTGCCATGCCGTGTTGCACCACTCCTACCAATAATCCACCAATAATGGTAATCGCCATTATGAGTAATCCGGCAATCGCATCCCCGCGGACAAATTTACTAGCACCATCCATGGAACCATAAAAATCAGCTTCTTGGGTGACTTCAGCGCGGCGAGCTTTGGCTTCATCCTCGCCGATTAAACCGGCATTAAGATCGGCGTCGATAGCCATTTGTTTGCCTGGCATACCATCTAAAGCAAAACGGGCGCCCACTTCCGCTATGCGGCCGGCGCCTTTGGTGATCACCATAAAATTGATAATAACTAAAATAATAAACACCACAATACCAATGGCAAAGTTACCACCGACTAGAAAGTGACCAAAGGCTTCAATCACGCGACCGGCAGCAGCACTACCGGTATGACCTTTGAGTAGTACCACTCGTGTGGAGGCAACATTCAAAGATAAACGTAATAAAGTTGCGAATAATAAAATGGTTGGGAAGGCAGCAAAATCAAGCACCCGTTTGGTAAAAAGTGCCACGATTAATATGATAATAGATAAAGCTATATTGAACGTAAACAAGAGATCCAAAATAAATGCCGGTAATGGCAACACCATCATTGATAGAATTAACAGAATAAGCAATGGCCCGGCTAAGATCTGGTAATGACCGTTTTTCAAGGTGTTCATTGATAATAATGTAAGTAGTTTAGATTTAATCATGAGACTGGTTATTGCCTTTGTTTATTGTCAGATAATGAATCAGGAATGGGTAAATTATTTGGCGTTATTGGTTTGTCACCGCCGTATTTATGCCAATGTTTTAATTGATATACCCAAGCTAAAATTTGCGCCACCGCGGTATATAATTCGGTGGGTATGGTTTCACCTATTTCGCCATGACGGTACAACGCTCGCGCCAGCGGTGGTGCCTCTAATTGCGGAATACTATGTTCGCTAGCTATTTCTTTAATGCGCTGGGCTATTTTATTGGTGCCTTTAGCCAACAGTTTAGGCGCTAACATAGTTCTTTCATCATACTGTAGCGCCACCGCATAATGGGTGGGATTGGTGATAATTACATTGGCTTTGCTTACATCTTTCATCATGCGGCGCCGGGCTATGGCTTGTTGCATTTGCCGAATACGGCCTTTGATTTGCGGGTTACCTTCTTGCTCTTTAAATTCATCCTTAACTTCCTGTTTGGTCATTTTTAGTTTTTTTAAATTGCTCCAAATCTGATAGAAAATATCAAAGCCTACCATTGGGATTAAGGCGGTAACGCTTAATATTCCGCACACAATGAGCAAGTGCATGGCTTTGGTTAACGCCTTAGCGAAATACATATTAGGTAAGCTAAGTAAATCGGAAAAATTAGTGATGAGAAAAACCAACACTACCGAGGCGATCAAAATAACTTTTAATATACTTTTTAATAAATCAGCCACAATTCGAGTACTAAATATGCGAGCAAAACCACTGATAGGATTTAATTTTTTAAAATTAGGTTTAATTGAATGGAAACTAAATAGCAAGCCGCCGATGCATAGGGGGGCGATAATGGCAATGATCACTAAAGCCAAAAATATCGGTACCATTGCCCAAAAGCCAGCCGCGGTGCTATTAACTAAATTGAAGATCATCAGCTTATCATCATTAATACTTGGGGCAACCCGCATAGCGGTTTTGATGATGGTGATTAAATGGGTAACTAGGTTGGCCCCCATTATCCAAAATATAGTAAAAGCGACCACTAAAATTAGTACTGAAGTTAATTCACGGGAACGGGGGATTTGCCCTTGCTCTTTGGCTTTTTTTATTTTGCTGTCTGTGGGTTGTTCGCTTTTATCTGCATCACTATCGTTAGCCATGATGGAAGTTAATAAAATTATCCCGTCTAATTAGAATCACCTTTACAGTATGAACGCAATTAAGCCAAGTTATTGCCGCGAACAGACACTATTTTACTGGCTATTTGTGCCGTTTACTGTCGATTTAGCTTAATTGTACTCAAACTTTAACCCGATTAGCGGCAACAATTTCAGTCTGTTGATAGCCATTGTTGGTATAAGTTACCGGATTATTGATGTTTCTTAGGTAATTAATGGCTTGTTGGGTTTTATCTATGCGCTGTTGAATAAGTAAGCCATTATCGCGATTTATTTTAGCTAATAGTTTAGTGGTGGCAGTTATTGATTGCCATTGGCTGGCAAGTTTGGGATTGTCGCTATAAGGTGATTTTAGGTTGTATTGTTTACTGATCGCCACTCGCTGATCATCGAGTAATTTTAATTGAATCAGTAATTGGTTTTTGTTATTTATGATGTCATTCAATTGGTTAGTTAAACTATGGTTAATTAATAGTTGTTGTTCATTTTGTAACACTTCGGCAATAGTGGGTAACATTGCACTAATTTTATTTAAGATTTCATCCAACTCTAACATCAATTATTTCCTTTCAACGCTAATTTATTGCCCCAAGTCTTGCTGTATTTGTTTAATTAATTCATCGGCGATTTTATGTGAATTAACCACTAGTTTACCCTCGGCGATGGCTTGTTTTATTTGGGTGACTTTGTCTAAATTAACATCATGTTCCGTTGTTTGTAATAATGTCAGTGTTTGTTGACTTAGACTCACATTGGTACCGATAGTAGCGCTATTTTTCGTCGTTACAGTTGCCGGTTGCCGTTTATGTTGCTCACTTATGGTTTTAGGATTAAGTAACTTAGATATTGTAGTAACAGATTTGCTGGCATCGATACTCATAATATTCCTTTGGTTAACATATTAAGGTTTTAAATACTGGGTTTAGTTTAATTATCGGCGTAAATTGCAAAAGCATTAATTTTATTTATGGATTAATCATTACCCCATCATTGGTCACTATGCCTTCAATAATATTACCGGAATTAAGTCTGACATTGATGTGATCGTCTAACACGGCATTATTCAGTGTTTTACCATTGGTGACGATTTGATACCCGTCACCATTAATAATGACTTTAACTATTTGCCCGGCTTTTACTAACCAATTTTTTTGTAGCATAGCCGTTTTTATGGGTTCATCAGGCTTAATATTGCGTAAAGCAATGTGATTAAGGGCTTGAGCTTTATCCAAAATAACGGCTGCCGGCAACGTATCAAGGCGACCGGATTGTAAGCGAATATGCTCATCAGTAATTACTGTGCCAGCACTAATGGCTTGCTTGGCAACCACATAATTGCCACTAACCGCCACATTTAGCTGTATAAATTTGGTTTTATGGTCACATTGGGCACTAATGGTTACCTTACCGGCAAATTTTTGCTTATTTAATAACGTTAATTGTGGTTGTTCACAGCTTAATTGCGGCTTGGGGGATAAGTAAGTAATGGCAATATTATCGATTTTTTGGCTGAATTGTTGGGCAATTAACTGATTAATTTGCTGATCCAGTGAGCTTGCCATAGCGGTATTCCAACTAATTAAAATACCAACTAAGGTGATTAATCTTACAATAATGGTCATGAGTGCCAGTGGTTAAACGAATTTGTTAGCAGATTTTACTGTATACCTAAATTAATTGAATGTAGAAATAGGGGCTATTTTTAGCGTTATTTATAGGATGATTTTTTTTTGATTAACATAAAATCTTAATTAAGCAACAAAATGAGATGATTTTATGTTCAATAAATTAGATAACTTTGTTAACTTCCATCAACAAGCCTTGAATGTGCGTGAACAGCGGCAAAATATATTATCTGCCAATATTGCCAATAGTGACACGCCAAATTATCAGGCTCGCGATATTGATTTTAATGCCGAGTTAATTAAAGCACTTAAACAACAAACTAGCATTAATAATCTGCAACTTAATATCACCTCCAATCGACATATGCAAACTTCTATCCCCGTCGCGATTAATCAAGATTTACTTTACCGCATTCCTTATCAAGTAGCCGCCGATGGCAATACGGTAGAAATGGATCAAGAACGTACTGCATTTATCGATAACAGTATTCATTATCAAAGTAATTTAACCTTTTTAGGTGAGCAATTTAAAAACGTGATGTCAGTATTACAACAAGGATAATAATAATGAGTTTTTCTATTTTGGCAATTTCTGGTTCGGCTTTGATGGCGCAATCACAACGCATGAATGTTAGTGCCAGTAATTTAGCTAATGCTGATAGTGTAACTAGTACCTCGGGAACGGCTTACCGTGCGAAACAAGTCGTTTTTCAAGTAGATGATAATGGTTACCAAAATGTGGTGGCAGGGGTTAAGGTGACCCAAGTTATTGAAGATCCGGCACCAATGAATTTAGTGTATGAACCTAATCACCCATTAGCTGACGCCAAAGGTTATATTCAAAAGCCCAATGTTGATGTCGTTGCCGAAATGGTTAATACCATTTCAGCCTCACGTAGTTATCAGGCGAATATTGAAGTGATCAACACCGCCAAAAGCCTAATGCTAAAAACGCTAACATTAGGGCAATAATAGGAGAAACTTATGGGGATTGCTAATGTGCCAGTGGCAGAGTCTTCAGCAGTCAAAAGTACTAATACTACTCAAAAAACGTCAGCAGATGGCAATTCCAGTAAGGAGTTGCAAGATAACTTTTTGGCGCTATTGATTGCACAAATGAAAAACCAAGATCCAACTAATCCAATGGATAATAGCCAATTAACGTCGCAACTGGCACAAATTAATACCTTGGCCGGAATTGAAAGGCTCAATACCACGTTAGGTATGGTTTCCGGGCAGATTGACGATAGTTTATCGGTTAATGCCAGTAATATGATTGGTAAAGGCGTTATGGTTCCGGGCAATAAAATTTTGGTGGCGACAGCTGAAGCAGAAGGTTCAAGTACAGAAAATGAAACTATTACTACGCCATTTGGGTTTGAACTGGTGCGTGATGCTGATTCGGTAATCATCACTATTCAGGATGAAAATGGCAATGTAGTGCGTGAAGTGGATTTAGGCGCTATTCCTGCTGGGGTCAGTTCGTTTACTTGGGATGGGGTACTCAATGACGGTACCGTAGCCCCTGATGGTAGCTATACATTTACAGTTAATGCTAGTAATGATGGTCAAAAAGTATCTTCTACTTCATTAGCTTATTCCGTTGTGTATGGTGTGATTAATAGCAAAGTTAACAATAAAGTATTACTGGATTTAGGAATACTGGGTTCAATAAGTATTGACGAAGTTCGTCAGATTCTTTAAGGAGATAAAGTTGATATGGGATTTTCTCAAGCAATTAGTGGTATGAATGCTGCATCTAAGCAATTGGATGTAATTGGTAATAATATTGCCAATTCCGCAACAGTAGGATTTAAGAGTGCTAGCATCTCTTTTGCCGATATGTATGCCGGCTCAAAAGTAGGCATGGGGGTGAAAGTGGCAGCAGTGATGCAAAATTTTAACGATGGCACCACTACCACCACCAATAATAGTTTAGATGTAGCGATTTCTGGCAATGGCTTCTTTCGGTTAGTGGATAGTAGTGGCCAAGTTTATTATACCCGCAATGGCCAATTTCAATTGGATTCTGAGCGTAATATTATTTCGGCGGATGGTTTGCATTTAACAGGATACCTTGCCAGCGGTACGCCACCAACAATCCAGCAAGGATCAACGCCCGGGCCGTTAAAAATTTCACAAGAAATGCTCAATGCCGCGGCAACTACTAAAGCATCATTACAAACCAATTTAAATTCCAATAGTAAAGTCCCCGAAAAACAACCCGTCAATCCCTTGGATGCTGATACCTTTAATTACTCAACTACCATCAGTACTTACGATTCGCTAGGTAATCAACGTAATGTTCAGCTTTTTTATGTAAAAACCGCAGATAACCAGTGGGATGTGCATTATCTGGATAGTAGCGACCCTAATGCAACCTTGGTAAAAGGTGGACAGATGGAATTTGACTCATCGGGTAAATTAATTAGTGATCCACAAATGACTATTAGCCTTAATGGCATTAATGGTTCGGCAGCCAATACCTTTAGTTTATCGTTAGCTAATAGTTCACAACAAAATATGGGTAAAGAAGTGGGTAGTATCAAAACCCCAATTGTCGATGGCTATGCACCGGGTGATTTAGTCGGTTACAGCATTAATGATGATGGTTCTATTTATGGGATCTACTCTAATCAACAAACCATGTTATTAGGGCAAATTGCCATGGCTGATTTTGCAAATGTTAATGGCTTGGAATCTGCCGGTAATAATAATTGGCGATCAACCATTAATTCCGGGGCTGAAGTATTAGGTTCGGTTAATTCTGGTACCTTGGGATCATTAACCAACGGTGCCGTAGAATCATCAAACGTAGATATGAGCCAAGAGTTAGTTAATATGATTGTGGCACAGCGTAATTATCAGTCTAATTCGCAAACCATTAAGACTCAGGATCAAATTTTAAATACATTAGTAAATTTACGTTAATTTAAGGGTGATCAATGGATCGTGTTATTTATACCGCTATGTCCGCAGCCAGTCAGGTGCTTAATCGCCAGTCGGTGACTACGCATAATCTGGCCAACGTGACTACCACGGGATTTCGAGCGCAATTAACTACTATGAAAGCCGTTGCGGTAGTAGGTAATGACCAGCCGACACGGACTATGGTAACAGCTACTACGCCGACTTTTGATTCCACTTTAGGTGCATTTAATTATACCGGACGCGAGTTAGATGTTGCTTTACCCGAAGATCATTGGCTAGCGGTGCAGTTAGCTGATGGTAGTGAAGCGTATACGCGCAATGGTGCGATTGACATTGATGAAGATGGTACCCTCAAAATTCAGGGTCATCCTTTAATTGGCGATAATGGCATTTTGACAGTACCACAACGTTCACATGTGAGTGTCAGTGGTGATGGTACATTAACGGCTTTAGGGGCGGGTGATAAACCGACAACAATTGCTCAAGTGGGTAAAATTAAACGCGTCCATATTGAGCGTAACCAGCTTATGCGTGGTGATAATGGCTTTTTTCAATTAACGCCAGCAACTAAAAATGAGCGTGGAGCAGTGCTGCCGGACAACCCTAAAGCTGTGCTTATGTCAGGTGTGTTAGAAGCGAGTAATGTAAATCCAGTTTCAGCAATGGTTGATTTAATCAGTCATTCACGCCAATTTGAAATGCAGATGAAAGGAATTATTACCGCGGATGAAAATGCTCAAAAAGCCAATCAAATTTTATCATTAACTTAACAAGGAAGAACCATGATTAAATCATTATGGATTGCCAAAACTGGACTGTCGGCACAGCAAATGAATATGGATATTATTTCCAATAATTTAGCTAATGTCAGTACCAGTGGTTTTAAACGGCAAAGAGCCGTTTTTGAAGATTTATTATATCAAACGGTGCGCCAACCGGGTGCTCAGTCATCAGAGCAAACCACATTACCATCGGGGTTACAAATTGGTACCGGTGTGCGCCCAGTTGCAACCGAACGTATTCATAGCCAAGGTAATTTGGAGTTGACCGATAATAGTAGTGATGTTGCCATTAATGGCCAAGGTTTTTTTCAAGTGTTATTACCAGATGGTACTCAGGCTTATACGCGTAGTGGCGCATTTCAAGTCAATCAAAATGGTCAATTGGTTACTGCTGCCGGTTATGAAATTCAGCCAACGATTAATATCCCGTCTAATGCAATCAAAATGACAGTTGCTCGTGATGGTATCGTTAATGTGACGTTAGCCAATCAATCATCCCAAGTGCAAGTAGGTCAATTAACCTTACATACTTTTATCAATGATGCTGGTTTAGAAAGTATGGGTGAAAATCTGTATTTAGAAACCGAAAGCTCAGGAGCGCCAACTGAAAATACACCAGGCTTAAATGGTGCCGGGTTGTTATACCAAGGTTATACCGAAACCTCTAATGTTAATGTTGCTGAAGAATTGGTCAATATGATTCAAGTTCAACGAGCTTATGAAATCAACAGTAAGGCTATTTCTGCTTCAGACCAAATGTTACAACGTTTAAACCAGTTATAAATTTGAGCATATGATAACTGTTATGACAGCTGTAATGAGATTTTTGTATATTCCGCTGCTAGTGATTTTATGTGGTTGTGCGCAATTACCCAAAAAAGCCTTAGTTGAAGGTGAAACCAGTATTGTCCCGAAAATGCCTGAAATTGTGAATGCCAATGGTTCAATTTTTCAGTCGGTACAACCGAGTAGTTTTGGTTATCAGCCGATGTTTGAAGATCGCCGTCCGCGTAATATTGGTGATGTGTTGACTATTGTATTGCAGGAAAATGTCAGTGCTAGTAAAAGTTCTTCAGTTAATGCCGGTCGTAATGGCTCAGCTAACCTTGGGGTTAAAGCCGTCCCCACTTTCCTCGATGGTTTAGTCGGTCGTGGTAAAGTTGATACCGATATTTCTGGTGATAATGACTTTAAAGGCTCGGGCGGAGCTAATGCCAAAAATACCTTTAGTGGAACTATAACCGTTACCGTGCAAGACGTAATGATTAACGGTAATTTGAAAGTCATTGGTGAAAAACAAATTGCAATTAATCAAGGTACTGAATTTATTCGTTTTTCAGGTGTGGTCAATCCCAGAACTATCAGTGGTAATAATACCGTCGTTTCGACACAAGTTGCTGATGCACGGATTGAATATGTGGGCAATGGTTATATCGACGAAGCGCAAACCATGGGATGGTTGCAGCGCCTGTTCTTAAACTTTTCACCATTTTAAAGAGTGTTTTTATGATAACAACATGGCGTAAATTAATTGCTTTCACTTTGATGTTACTCATTGCACCTATGAGTCATGCGGAACGCATACGTGATTTAGTTACCATTCAAGGCGTTAGGGAAAATGCCTTAGTTGGCTATGGTATTGTGGTTGGCCTTGATGGTACCGGAGATCAAACATCACAGACTCCGTTTACGATTCAAAGTATTACCAATATGTTATCGCAATTAGGTATCACGGTGCCGACAGGTAGTAACATGCAATTAAAAAATGTTGCGGCGGTAATGGTTACCGCGAAGTTACCTTCATTTGCTCGTGTTGGTCAACAAATGGATGTGGTTGTATCGTCTCTAGGTAATGCCAAAAGTTTACGTGGCGGTACCTTAATTATGACACCATTAAAAGGTACCGATAATCAGGTATATGCTATTGCCCAAGGTAATCTTTTTGTTGGTGGTATGGGGGCTAGTGCTAGCGGTGGCAGTAGTGTCAGCATTAATCAAATGGCGGGGGCGACTATTCCTAATGGCGCTACTATTGAACGGGAATTAGCCACCAGCTTAGATAAACAAAATATTATTCACCTGCATATGCATCAATTTGATTTTACCCGGGCGTTAAAAATATCAGAAGCCATTAACAAATTACAAAAAAATTCGGCCACGGCATTAGATGGTATGACCATTGCTTTAAAAATGCCCAAAGAGAGTAATGATCGGGTACAGTTCTTATCACGCATACAAAATTTGGATATTGCTAGTACGCCAGTATCAGCCAAAGTAGTAATTAATACTCGCACTGGCGTAGTGGTGATGAATCAAAAAGTTAAATTGGATAATTGTGCGGTTGCTCATGGTAATTTATCGGTAGTGGTTAGTAATAAATTAAATGTGAGCCAACCTACTACACCATTAGCTGGTGGCAATACCGTAGTCGTGCCGGACAGTCAAGTTAGTATTGAACAGCAAGGTGGCGCGTTACATAACGTATCGTCTAGTGCCGATTTGAATCAGGTTATCAACTCATTGAATTTACTTGGGGCGAATCCAACTGAATTAATGTCAATACTAGAAGCACTGAAAACCGCAGGTTGTTTACATGCTACCTTGGAAACAATCTAATCGAAAAGAAGATATTATATGCGTAATCTAATGGGTCAATCATTAAACCGTTTTGCTTATGATTTAACTGGTCTTAATCAATTAAAACAACATGCTGCCAAAGGTTCTACTGAGAGCGTTAAACAAGTAGCACAACAATTTGAATCATTATTTATGAATATGATGATGCAAAGTATGCGTAAAGCAGTGCCACAAAGTGGTTTGTTTAATCAGTCATCCTCGCAATTATTTACGGCCATGTTTGATCAGCAAATTGCGCAACAAGCTGCGGGTAAAGGATTAGGGTTAGCGGATATGCTAACCAAACAATTAACCGGCGGCGCATCTCCAGCGGTCAATGTTAACGCTCAAACTCAAACTCAAAAACAAGCCAATAATAGTCAACCGCAGCTTTATTTAGCGCAATCGTTGTTTAGTGATAAATCGGCTAATCTTACGCCACAAGCCTTAGGACAATTGCTTTATCGCAATAACCAAACGCCACCGTCATCACCATCTAGGGAAAATTCAGCCATCTCGGCTAATACGGCTACGCTTGCAGAAGATTATGTGACTCAATTTGTAAAAGATTGGCTTGAGCCAGCCAAACAAGCGGCGAAAATATCGGGCATTGCATATGAAGTAATTATTGCGCAAGCAGCTTTAGAAACCGGCTGGGGACAAAAGCAGATCACAACTGCAGATAATCAATCCAGTCATAACTATTTTGGTATAAAAGCCACTCCATCTTGGCAAGGTAGGTCTACGCGGTTAACCACCCAAGAATATATTAATAATACCATGATTAAAGTTAAGGATGATTTTAAAGTCTATAATAGTAAGCAACACGCTTTAACTGACTATCTGAATTTATTAACTAAAAATCCACGTTATCGTGGCGTGGTCAATGCACCAGATGCGCGCACTGCTGCCAAAGAATTACAGGCAGCGCATTATGCTACTGATCCGCAATATAGTGATAAGCTTATCCAAATTATTGCTCGCATTGAGCAAATCGCCGCCAATCATTCGCTAACCAAGGTATCAGGTTTTAAACAAATTGTGTCCAGATAATGACATAGAAATTACATAAATTAAAAACGACATAAAATAAAAAAGGAGGGCTAACCCTCCTTGCTAGTTGTATGACTATTGCTTACATTGTTTATAAATTATTTCATTTGAAACAGCGACATGTTTTGCATGTTCATAAAGGTATATTGTGCCGCCTGCAAATTAGCTTGTAGCATAACGTATTCCGAAATTGCGTCATACCAATCAACATCTTCAAGTTGGCTGATTTGGGTTTCAAAATCAATGTCTAAGGTTTTGCCGTGATTAGTTAATCTTTCAATTTCGTTTAATACCGATCCACCTTCAGATCTTAGCATTGAAATATTATTAAACGAATTTTCTATGCCATAACTGGCTTTCGAGAGTCCTTCTCTAAATTGTTGGCTAGCGGTTGGGCTGTTACCGTCAATACCGATTTTTAAGGCAGCAATTGCATAATCAATGCTGGCAAAAATATTACTCTCTGCTGGCGTACCATCCGGTAATTTAACGTTTGCGCCACTCATAAATACTTGCAGACCTGTAAAACTGAGGGCAACTTCTCGAGTATTATCAATGAGAACAGTGATGGATGTGCTGCCACCAACATAACTCACGTTGCCGGATTCATCAGTGATAAACGGTGGCGTATCATTTTTATTGCCAGCAAACAGATAATTACCATTAGTGTCTTTGGAATTAGCTAAGGCTAACAATTGATCTTTTAAACCTTGTAATTGATTGGCAAGTTCAAGGCGATTGTCATCATTTAAAGTTTCATTAGCGGCATAAACTAAAGTTTCTTGGATTTTTTGAATGACAGTATTTACTTCCTTTAGTATGGTGTCTTGGCGACTCAATGATTTATCCGCGCGGTCACGGGCAATTTGTAGCTGATCATTTTGGGCTTGAGCTTGTTTTAATGTTAATGCTTGTGCGGCTGCCATCGGATCGTCTGATGGTGACAAAATTTTCTTACCAGTGGCTAAATGTAGCCCCGATGTTTGCCATTTACTGTTAGTATTTAAAATACTATTTAAATTCTTTTGATACATTAAATTAGTACTAAGGCGCATGGGTTATCCTGTTATTACTTGGTTAAACCTAAAATGGTATCGAAGATAGTGGTCGCCGCATCAATTATTTTGGCATTAGCTTGATAATACTGCATATACACCTGCATCGAGATATACTCTTCTTCAACATTAACTCCTGAGATTGATTGATTTTGTTCATTAATCTCTTGGGTTATATTTTGACTTGATTGCGCAGAAATTTTTGCAGTCTGCGTTTCGCTACCAATATAACTGACTAAAGTCGAATAAGCTTTACTTAATGTGGCGGTGCCATTAACCAGTTTTTCATTTTGGATGGCTAATAAGCGAGCTACATTACGATTGTCTCCGGCACCGTTTTCGTCATCATTAATGCCAGTGGCGAGTTTATTAACATCTTTAACTAATAGTTGTAATGATGAAGCAATGTCGGCAACGGGTTTAAGCATAAAAGAGTCACCACTAACTGGAGTACCACTAATTTCAATGCTTAGACCGTCAAATATTAATTTGCCATTTTCAATTTCAGGGGTGATTTGTTGGTGATCGGAAAGTCGTGTAATGACCCAATCATTGCCATTAAACTCTATTTTATAATCAGAGGCTTTAACGTCAGTAACTGAATTAAAATTGGCATTAATTGTGGCACTACCTTGATTGTTACTATTAGTAATGCAACTAGGTTGATTATACTCGAATAATTTTTCACCTTGATTACCATTTATATCGACACCTGAGGTATGTACTTCATTAAAACGTTCTGCTAAGTTTAAAGCGATTAAGCCTAATTGATTCCTTGCTTCAGTTAAAGGACCATCACGAAATGTTAATAATCCATTCAACGTGCCCGTGGTAATATTTTGGCTAGTTAATTCTTGTGTTGCTCCGGAATTATGAGTGTAAATAATGGTGCTTAATGCGGGATCATCTTTAGATGGCTGTACCGATAATTGGTTGACAGTTGAACCTTGAACCAAATTTAAGCCATTGGCTAATGACAAGTTATATTGCCCATTTTGTTCGGTTACCGTAATGCCAATAATTTCACTTAATTCGTTGACTAACTGATCACGTTGATCCAATAAAGCATTGGGTTCATTGCCACCACTTACTGCTTGTAAATGTGAGATTTTTTGGTTTAACTCGGCAATTTGTTGGGTATAGGAATTGACTTTATCAACATTATTCGCCAACTCGGTATTGAGGTTAGCTATTTGATTGTTTAAGTTATTTTCAGTTTTATTAAATTGATTAGTTAACGAAGTTAAATTACTAATAACTGTTTGTTTAATTGATGGATCGCTAGCATTGGCAGACAGTTTGTTTAAGCTGTCAAAAAGATTATTAATTTGTGATGAAATGCTATTGTCATTTTCGGCAAGTAAGTTATCAACTTTTGATAATTCATTATAATAAGCTTTGATGGCGCCATTTTGTGATTGCGATTGGCGTAATTGGCCAACTACAAACTGATTATAGGTACGATTGACTGTGCTTACCTTAACGCCATTACCAATAAACCCAAAACCATGTTTGGTGCCGTTAGCTTGACTCAAAATTTGTTGTTGACGATTGTAACCAGGGGTATGCGCATTACTGATATTATTGCTTATGACGTTAAGCATATTTTGCGCGGCATTTAAGCCACTAATTCCTGTATTCATCAATGAATTGGCCATAAAAACTCCTAATATAATTCCGGTCAATAATTTGATTATCAAACTAATGGGGTATTAGTTATATCGGCCAAACTTTAAAAAACTTTAATTGTTTTTAGCTAATTTTGTCGTTGATGAAAACTCTTTGGTTAAAGTCAGTAGTTATTCCGGTTTAGTTGGTTGTAATTGTTTTAAAAAATCGATACCGGTCATATTATTTTCTTCTTCGATATATTGTTGTGCCGCTTTATTCAAGATTAACAGACTAATACGTCGATTGGCATCGGCACTATAATTAGGATTGTTTAAACCAACGGTGTCGGCTAATGCGATAATGCGGATGATCTTGCTGGAATCTAAACCACCGGCAATAAGTTCCCGCCTTGAGGCATTGGCACGGTCTGCGGACAATTCCCAATTGCTATAACCACGATCACCAGTTATATATTGGCGTTCATCGGTATGCCCTGATAAGGTAATTTTATTGGGCAAGGAATTTAAAATTGGCGCTAGGGCAAATAATATTTCTTGCATATTGGGGTGAATTACGGCGCTACCAATATCAAACATGGGTTGATCATCGGTGGCGAGAATTTGGATCCGTAACCCCAATTCAGTTAATTCAATGATTAAGTTTGGCGCTAATTTTTGTAAGCGGGGATCTATTTCGAAAACTTCATTAATCTTGCGGGCGGTTTCAATAAACTGTATTTTTTCTAGTTGCTTTGATTCTAGAGTTTCGGTTTTAGTATTTATTGGCGTGTTTTTTTCTTCACCAAGTTGTTTAGTAACATCATCGCCACCACCGGGAATAGGGCTTTCGCTATCGCTAATATTTTTGCCACCATTATTATTAACCAGTAAAGGTGTTCTAAAATATTCTGCAATACCTTGTAGTTCTTGAGGGCTGGCTTTGGCAATTAGCCACATAACTAAAAATAATGCCATCATGGCGGTCATAAAATCAGCATAGGCAATTTTCCATGAGCCACCATGATGACCACCATTATGTTTTGATTTTTTGGAGATAATTATTCTTACTGATTTATCTTTCATGGTTAACTATTTTCAGCTTGGTTAGTGTTTTTTTCTTTAACTTCTTGAATATATTTTTCTAATTCAAAGAAGGTTGGCCGTTCATTAGTGAAAATAGTTTTTCTACCAAATTCAATGCAGATTTGCGGTGCATACTCATGCATACTGGCGATAAGTATGACTTTAGTGCACTCTAAAATTTTGATGGTATTGGCGTTTTTTTGTTTTAATAATGCCGCCAAGGGTGAAACAAAACCATATGCCAATAAAATACCTAAAAAAGTACCCACCATGGCGTGAGCAATGAGTTCACCCAGCTCACTGGCAGGGCGATCGGCTTGGGCTAAGGTATTAATCACCCCCATTACTGCGGCTACAATACCAAATGCCGGTAAACCATCACCGACACTGGAAATGGCATCTACTGGTTTTTCCAGTTCATGGGCATTGGTTTCGATTTCTTCATTCATTAATGCTTCAATTTCGTACACATCCATATTACCGCTGATCATCAGCCGTAAGTAATCGGTAATAAAATCACAAATTTGTGGATTAGCTAAGATGAGGGGGTATTGTTTAAATAATTCACTTTCTTTAGGATTATCAATATCCGCTTCGATAGATAAACCGCCATTTTGCCTGATCTTAGTTAAAATGGTGTACATTAAATTGATTAAAGTTAAATATAGCGCTTTGTTATATTTGGACTTTTTAAATAGTTGACCTAGGGCTTTAAGTGTGGCCTTTATCACTTTTATTTCATTACTGACAATGAATGCCCCGATTGCAGTACCACCAATAATAAGTAATTCTAAAGGTTGAAATAGTACTGCTAAATAGCCGCCACTTAAAACATAACCGGCTAATGCAGAAATGATGACAACAGCATATCCTATAATAATTGGCATTGGTTTTCCTTTTTTTCCATAAAATAATAATTGTTATTTTTAGGTATGTTTAATCTTTCGTCGTTATTAGCCGCCTAAAACTTAGCAAAGGCTGAATTAAAGTTGTTTACGGTAGCTAATACTTGCAGGCATTTAGCATGATTTTCTTTAGGGGTTTTATTATTCTTTTCCGCTCTTGATGGTGGTTGGCATAAACTACAAATAAAACTATTATTGGGTTGGTAAGCATGGGTAATGAAACGACCTTTACATTCTTTGCAACAAGATTGTTGCATCACATCACTTTCAACAAATTTGACTAAGATCCAGGCTCGGGTTACGCCGAGTACGGGTCCTTCATCATGAGTTAATTGGCATTGTTCTAAATAGAGTTGATAAGCTTTTAAAATCGAATGGATACCGGGTTTACTGCCATTTTGTACTATAAAATGATAAGCGTTATAAAATATACTGGAATGAATATTGGGTTCCCAGGTCATAAACCATGTGGTTGAAAACGGTAATAAGCCTTTGGGCGGCGGGCAACCATGAATTTCTTTATATAATTTAATCAGTTTACCACGACTTAATTTAGTCTCACTTTCGAGCATTTGGATCCTCGCTCCAAGTGAAATTAACCGAGTTGCTAATTGAACATCCTTATATTTTTGAATAATACTGGTATAACTCATCCGCATTTCCTATCTACTTATTAATTGAGTCTAATAGTAAGCTCGATAACAGAATCCCGGTATGCATTTGTTTAATATCTTTAACCCGAGAGTCTTCTGTAAGTTTTTTCATCATTTCTGAATTTTCGAATCTGAGTTGGAAGGTTAATTGGTTGGTTTCAGATAAAATTAACATTTGAGAGGCACTTAAATTACTTAGGATATCAGCAGTTTCTTCATCAATCCCTAATCGATACATTGCCATGATTTTATCTTTTTCAAGCATCCGTTGGCTTAATAATAAAGTTGAAAGGTTCAAATGATGTATACATTTGAGAATATCGTCATCTAGTACATTATCCAATTTAATCACCAATCCATATTTTTTAAATCCAGTATAAAACTATATATTCGTAAAAATATATGCCAGACAATGTTTTTATATTTAAAATTACATTTTTAAACGATAAAGGTCAATAAAAAAATTAATTTCTGTTTATTTTCGATAAATTGTGTATTAATTACGCTTTTTATTATTGATTTTCTATGATAGTACTTTACTTCTTATTCTTTTTATCGCTTGGCTATGCAGTTGGCTTACGCGTGACTCACTAATATTCATGACTTTACCAATCTCTTTTAGATTGAGATCTTCTTGATAATAAAGCGCTAAAGCAATTTTTTCTTTTTCGGGCAAATTATCAATTTGTTGGATAATAACGTTACGAATTTCATCACTAATAATGGCGGCAAAAGGATTGTTATCTGCCCCAGATTCAATCATTACATCTATGTTATCACCTAACTTTTTTTGCAATTCATCGTATGAACATATTTGGCTAACGTTAGAATCCAAGAGTATTTTATGATACTCAGCCAATGATACTTGTAAATATTCAGCAATTTGCTGATCTGTTGGCGTCACACCTAACTGTTGTTCTAATTGATTAATGGCATAAGTAACATCTTTTATTTTTTTACGAATTTGTCGTGGTAACCAGTCGCGCTTACGCAACTCATCTAACATAGCGCCTTTTATTCTAGGCACCGCAAAAGTTGCAAAGCTGTTACCTTGCGCTGCGTCATAGCGTTTAATGGTATCTAATAAGCCGATATAACCAACTTGGAGTAAATCATCAAGTTCTACTGTTGCAGGTAATCGAGCGACTAATTTTAAAGCTTCATTACGCACTAAATAGATATATTGTTGCCAATCTGTTTGATTCACTACACCTTGAGAGTTATATAAACTATCACCCATTTTTTGAACCAATATTAAAAATGCTTAATAGTATTATGGCGATGATTTATTAATTTAATGCGCGGAATAAGCCAATAAACAATAGGTAATTATTGTTATTAGAAAAGTTATTAGGTATGCAATTGTTAGAAATAGCGTCGTTAAAATTAATACTATTAAAACATTGTTATTAAAAAATGGTTATAGCACTAACGGTGTTAACTCGACAGCGTTAGTGCTAGTTTTATTAATTGAGTATAACGACTAAATCAGTGGTTAATATCTTACTGAAGTAAAGATAATACTGATTGTGGAACTTGGTTAGCTTGCGCTAATACAGAAGTACCGGCTTGTTGTAAAATTTGACCGCGAGTCATGTTTGATACTTCAGTGGCATAGTCAGCATCTTCAATACGGCTACGCGCAGAACTTAGGTTATTTACGGTGTTATTGATATTAGTTACCGTAGATTCAAATCGGTTTTGCACCGCACCAAGTTGTCCACGTAATGAATCAATTGTTGATAACGCTTTATCAATTGTTTTTAATGGATCAGCGGTTGGCGCATCAGAAACATTAAATGCCGCTAGGCCAAGCTCAGTGCTATCAATTTTTTTCAAATTGATTTCAATGGTTTCACCATCATTAGCACCTACTTGGATTTTAAGAGTTTTATCTTCTGATAATACTTTGGAACCATTGAAATCAGTTTGACGAGACACACGGTCGATTTCTTCTAAACGTTCAGTAATTTCATTTTGGATAGATTGTAAATCACTTTCAGAGTTAGTGCCATTAGCCGCTTGTACAGTTAGTTCACGAATACGTTGCACGTTATTGTTAATTTCATTTAATGCACCTTCCGTAGTTTGTGCAAGTGAAATACCATCATTAGCATTACGAGCAGCTTGAGTTAAACCACGAATATTTGATGAAAAACGGTTTGCAATTGCTTGACCAGCAGCATCATCTTTAGCGCTATTAATACGCATGCCTGATGAAAGGCGTTCAATTGCTGTGCCTAATACACTTTGTGAATTGTTTAGGTTATTTTTTGCCATTAAAGACATAGTATTGGTATTAATTACCTGTGCCATTTTTTATCTCCTTAAATATAATTAGTAAAATCAACTGTATATTGAAATCAGATTCAATATCTGTGCTGATGGATAAGTTATCGGTAGTAAAAATGGAAACTTTAATATTTTTGATATTTATGTCGGTAATCATAACAATTTTAGTATCGCTAATTTCTTATTATTTAATTATAAATCAGAAAATTAAACTGATTTAAACGCTAAGCTTAGCTTTAATCATCACCATAATTAATCATTATTAGCTAATAAATACCTAAACTTCTGCATTAATCTGCCGATATAACCCTATATCAAATAATTTTTATAGGTTGATTAAGTTATGGCAATGAGCGTATTAGGGATAGGTTCCGGGATTGATTTAAATGAAGTTTTAAATCAATTAGAGGCAGTGGAAAAAACACGTCTTACACCCATTACTAGCCAACAAAAAACTGTAAATGCCAAAATTAGTGGTTTTGGTAAGTTAAAAAGTTCTTTAACCGCATTTAATACCGCAACCCAAAAATTACAAAAACAAGAATTATTCCAAAGCCGCAATGCCGTTACTAACGATAATTATTTTGCGGTTAAAGTAAATAGTAAAGCCGCCTTAGGTAATTATGTGGTGACCGTTGATCAGTTAGCTACTTCTCATAGTGTTGCTACCACCGCGATGACTGATAAAACCGCTTTGCTTGGTAATGACAATGAATCACGGACCATTACCATTGAGCAAGCTAATGGCGATAAACTAGAAGTTGTTTTAGGTAAAGATGAGACTTCTTTACAAGCCATTGCTGATGCGATTAATAATGCGCAAGTGACTAATGCCGATGGCACCGCTAGTGCTTCGACCATGAATGCTAGCATCGTGCGTTCAGGAACTAATAATTATCAATTAGTCATTACTTCCAAAGAAACCGGTGAACAACAAGCCATTACGGCTATCTCGTCGGATGATGAACAGTTAAATAGTGTTATTGGTTTTGATAACAAGCAGCCGAGTACTAGTGCTATGAGTGAAGTTTGCCAAGCTCAAGATGCTAAATTTACTTTCAATGGCATTGCTATAACTAGCGCGACAAACACAGTGAAAGATGTGATAGCAGGAGTGGATATTACCTTAAAAGCCACGACGCCAACTAGTCAGAATTTAGCCATAACTGCCGATAACGACAAGGCTGAAGAAGCGATTAAGCAATGGGTAGAAGCCTTTAATCAATTGCAAGCAACCATAGCCACATTAACCCAATTCACAGCTAAAGAAACCAATACAGATGAACTAAATAATAATAATGGTCCACTAATTGGCGATGCTACCTTACGTAATATTGATCAAAGTATTCGTTCAATATTTGCTAAGGGGCAAAGTGGCGAATTTACAGTTTTAGCTCAAATTGGCATTAACATGGATAACAATGGCACATTGACGATTAATGAAAATCAGTTGCAAAAAGCATTAAGCGAAAATAGTGATGCGGTGGCGCAGTTATTTATTGGTAATGGTGAAACCACTGGCATTGCCAATGAGGTAGTGGCTAAAGTTAGTAGTTTTATTGATAGTGAAGGGATGATTGATTCGGTCACTAATGGTTTAAACTCAACCTTAAAATCATTAGATAAACGTTATGAACAGGTGAATAGTTCTATTGAACAAACTATTGAACGTTATCGGGTTCAGTTTACGAAGTTGGATGTATTAATTAACTCTTTAGATAGCATGAGTAATTATCTCACCACGCAATTTGACATGATGACCAATTTAAAAAAATAGGACCAAACAATGTATAAAGTAGGATCTCAAGCTTACCAACAAGTGAATTTAGAAACTTGTGTTAGCCAAGCATCACCCCATCAATTGATTGTGTTATTATTTGATGGTGCACTCAATGCCATGCGCTTAGCTGATTTATACATTCAAAAAGGCAATATTGCTGGTAAAGGTAAAGCTATATCTAAAGCCATAAATATAATTGATAACGGTCTTAAAAGTTGTTTAGATTTGGAACAAGGTGGTGAAATAGCTGAAAACCTTGATAATTTATATCGTTACATTAGCCAGCAATTAGTGCTAGCTAATTTACATAATGATCAGGATAAATTACACCTGTGTTTTGATTTACTTAATAATATTGCCGAATCTTGGCGTGAAATTGCTTAGTTATAGGAACGGATGATGCTAACAAGTAATTTATTAAATGATTATCAACAATTTAGTTTGCTTACCAAACAAATGGTACACTTGGCGCGCGATCAGCAGTGGGATTTATTATTGGATTGCCAGACTCAATATCAACAATTATCCGCAGATTTAATGGGCGATGGTGAAATAACCACCATTAAACAATTAGCTAATTCTGGGCAACAGACAATCTTAAATTATATCAAAGAGATATTAAATCATCAGCAACAGTTACGCCAATTAATTTACGATCAACATACTAAACTTGGTCAATTAATTGGTGAGAAGGTGAGTCAACATTCACACCTTCAAGATTATTATCAAGTTGCTAACTTGATTTAATTTAGATATTCATGTTCATAATTTCTTGATAAGCAGCAACGAGTTTATTGCGGACTTGAATGCCAAATTGCAATGAAACCGACGATTTTTGCATATTTACCATTACTTGGTTTAATGCGATATTCGGTTCACCCATTTCAAAGGCTTTAGCTGTATTACTTGCCTGAATTTGTGTTTGACTAATAGCATCTAATGCTTTCGTTAATTCACTCAGGAATTGGTTATCATTGGTCAGATTGGGTTGTTGAGCAATACCTTCTGTTGTCGGTGGTGTTATTGCTGTCACTGAATGAAATGGATTTATTATAGTCATCGGTATTAATCTACGATTATTGGTTTTAATTACATACTTTAATCTAGCATATAACCAAAATTCTAAAAGCTATAAGTAAGGGGTAAACAAGGTGCTTTTTAATCTATTGATTTTTTAAAATACACAGATAATAAACTACAGAATTAATCTAGCCAGTTTAGAATCGAGATTGTTATGGATAGCCAGAACGCCGGCACTAAAGATAAATCAAAGCTAAATAAGTTACCTTTTATTAATCTGTTAAAACAAAATTATAAAATGGTACTACCCATTATAGGCGTAGTCATTATTGCTATAGCTAGTATTACCTATTTATGGCTTAAAGATGAAACGTATGGTGTTTTATTTAGTAATTTGAATGATAAAGATGGCGGCGAAATTATTAGCCAGCTAGATAAAATGAATATCCCTTATCGTTTTTCATCTTCCGGTTCAACCATTCTAATCCCTGAAAATAAAGTTTACGACACTCGTTTACGTATTGCGCAGCAAGGCTTACCCAAAGGTGGAGCTATTGGTTTTGAGTTGCTCGATAAAGAAAATTTTGGTATGAGTCAATTCAATGAGCAAATCAACTATCAGCGTGCTTTAGAAGGTGAATTGTCGAGAACTATTGCCATAATTAGTAGCATTGCTGATGCTCGAGTGCATTTAGCAATGCCGAAGCCATCGTTATTTGTTCGTGAAAGAAAGTTCCCTTCTGCTTCTGTAGCCTTAACTTTATTACCCGGACGAACTTTATCTCAAGGACAAATTGCTGCCATTATTCACTTAATTTCTAGCAGTGTTCCGGAACTACAAGCCGATAAAGTCACCATTATTGATCAACATGGTAATTTGCTAACTGGTGACAATTACCGTGAAAAAAATGCTAATGTCGCCCAATTAGAATTTAGTGAACGCATTGAAAATAGTATTCGTGAGCGCGTCGAAAAAATAATTATCCCGATTATGGGTAAAAATAATGTGATGGTACAGGTCAATGCTGATGTCGATTTTAGTCGGCAAGAATCAACCTCGGAAACGTATGATCCTAATAGTGATTTGGCTAATCAAACCATGCGTAGTAAACAGCAAGTTGAAAACCGCCAATTAGCTAATAGTCAGGGTGTTGGTGGCGTGCCTGGTGCCTTATCAAATCAACCAGTACCCACACCGAGTGCGCCAATTGATGAAGAAGCGCCGTCAACCGAAAAAGACGAAAAGCCAAAAATTTATAATTCACAATTGAATAACACGGTAAATTTTGAAGTAAATAAACAAATTATCCATAGTCAAATCCCCGAAGGGCGAATAAAGCGCTTATCCGTTGCGGTATTGGTTAACTATAAATTTGTGACTGCCGAATCAGAAGCAAATGAGAATCAAGAAAATGACAGTACTGCGGTTACTACCAATCATTGGACCAAACTGGATAGCGATGAGCTTAAAAATATTGAAGCATTAGCGCGCCAAGCTATGGGCTTTTCTGATTTACGCGGTGATACCTTAACAGTGGCTAATTTAAAATTTACCAATCAAATATTTGATGAGGATGACATGCCTGCATTTTGGAAAACGGCGGAATTTTACCAATTAGTTAAATCCATCATCCAATACCTAATTTTATTTTTAATCTTATGGTTGCTTTGGCGCAAGCTTTTAAAATCAATGTGGCTGAAATTACAACAGCAGTTTTTTAATACCCCAAATACAACCACTGACACGCAGGCTAATTTAGACGGTAAGTTGGATTATAAAGCGCATAGTAAACAGCAACAGAAAATATTCGAAGATAATATGCAGCAACAACAATATATTCGACAACTTGTCGAGAAAGAACCTCGAGTTATGGCATTAATTATTCGTGGTTGGATGCATAATGGGGATGCTAATAAATGAAATTAACTGAATCTCAAAAAGCAGCTACGGTATTAATGGTATTAGGGGAAGAACTTGCAGCCAAAGTGTTGCAATATCTTAGCCCTAAAGAAGTACAACAAATTAGTAGTTCTATGGTGTCATTACCGCAACTTTCTCAAGATCAATTGAAAAGTATCTTAAATGAATGCCAACTAACCTTGGAACAATGTGCGGTGTTAAACTCCAATACCAATACTAATGAATATTTACGTTCAATATTAGAAAAATCAATTGGTACAGAAAAAGCCAATCGCTTACTCGATGAATTGTTAGATACCGGTAGGGAAGACACTACTGATGGTCTTAAAATGTTAAATTATGTTGAGGCTGCTCGTGCGGTTGATTTAGTTAAAAAAGAACATCCACAAATTATTGCCACTATTCTAGTCCACTTAAACCGTGATTTAGCGGCGGAAATTCTAAATTTATTTGATGATGAATTACGTAATGATGTGATGTTACGGATCGCTACTTTTGGTGGCGTTGAGCCTTCGGCGTTGGAAGTTTTATCGACTTCTTTATCTACTTTATTACATGGGCAAAATGTGAAACTTAATAACTTAGGTGGCATCCGTACCGCGGCAGAAATTATTAACTTAATGAAGAGTCAGCAAGAAGAATTGGTTATTGGGGCTTTACGTGATTATGACGCAGAATTGGCGCAAAAAATCATTGATGAAATGTTCTTGTTTGAAAATCTGGTTGAAGTTGATGACAGAAGTATCCAACGGCTACTTAAAGAAATCGATAATGAAACATTGATAATTGCCTTGAAAGGCGCATCAACTAGCTTGCGTGACAAATTACTTAGTAACATGTCCCAACGTGCCGCGGCTATTCTGCGTGAAGATCTAGAAAATCGCCCACCAGTGCGCTTGTCACAAGTGGAAACCGAACAGAAGAAAATTTTGGTTATAGCAAGGCGATTAGCCGAAAGTGGTGAAATGATCTTAAGTAGTGGTGATGACGAATATGTATAATCAATCGAATATACTTAACTGGCAACCGCTAAATTTTCGGGATTTGTCGTCCAGTAAACGATCACAATTAAGTAAGGACAAGCGAGTTAAAACCATTGATATACCCGAATCAGAACCACAGCCAGTAATGGCAGCCGTTGATCCAGCAGTGATTGAGCAAGATTTACAACAATTAAAGGCACAAATTAAGGCGCAGGCTTATCAAGAAGGTTTTGATTTAGGTAAACAACAAGGCCTTATTGATGGTAACCAAATAGGTTATGAACAAGGTTTCCAGTTGGGTCAACAGGAAGGGCGACAACATATTGAACAACAACTTAATGCTGAAAAAACTAATGCAGTGCAGGCAATAACCCATTTAATGAGCAATTTTGAGCAGTCTCTTCACGATATTGACGAATTAATTGTGCCTAAATTAGTTGATTTAGCGTTATTAGCGGCACAAAAGACCGTTGGTTCAATCTCAAAAGTAAAACAAAAACAATTAGTGCATACCATCAAAACGTTAATAGAACAGTGTACGCTATTATCGGAACCTTTGTTATTACATCTTAATCCTGATGATTTAGTTTTGTTAGCGCCGCTATTGGGTGAACAAATTAAGCAAGATAATTGGCAATTAATCGCCGATCCTAATATTGAATCCGGTAATTGTAAGTTGTTGTCTGATAACAATGAAATTGATGCCAGTTGCACAAATCATTGGCAGATAATGGCTGATTGTGTCCAAGGAGAAAGTGATTAAGGTGCGTTTTTCTTGTCGGTGGTCAACCAAAATTACTCAAGCACAGGAGCAATTGCAATCGGTATCGTTGATACGTCAATACGGACGATTAGTTAAAGCTTCAGGATTGGTGTTGGAAGCGATCGGCTTAAAATTACCCTTAGGTTCAAATTGTTTTGTTGAAAGGCAGTTAGCCAATAAAACCGAAGCGGTGGAATGTGAAGTCGTGGGTTTTCATGATCAGGTGCTTTACCTGATGCCTTTTGAATCAACAGATGGTATTTTGTTAGGTGCTAGAGTTTATACATCACAATATGAGTTGGCGCATTTTAGCCATAAATTGTTACCCATAGGTAAAGCATTATTAGGGCGAGTACTGGATGCTACAGGCAAACCTTTAGATGGCAAACCTTTGCCTGATCATGTTAAGTTTCAAGGGCTCGCCAATAAAACCCTTAATCCATTACAACGAACGCCAATTCACCAAGTTTTGGATGTTGGGGTAAGGGCGATAAATGCCTTGTTAACGGTTGGTCAAGGGCAACGCATGGGGTTATTTGCTGGTTCTGGTGTTGGCAAAAGTGTTTTACTTGGCATGATGGCGCGTTATACCAAAGCCGATATTATTGTGGTGGGTTTAATTGGTGAACGTGGGCGTGAAGTTAAAGATTTTATTGAAAATATATTAGGTGAAGAAGGCTTAGCCAGAGCGGTGGTGGTTGCCGCCCCAGCGGATGTTTCACCTTTATTACGCCTGCAAGGTGCGGCATATGCGACTAAAATCGCCGAGAGTTTTCGCGATCAAGGTTTTAATGTGTTACTGATTATGGATTCATTAACCCGTTATGCTATGGCGCAACGCGAAATTGCTTTAGCCATTGGCGAACCACCTGCGACCAAAGGGTACCCGCCATCGGTATTTGCTAAATTACCGGCATTAGTTGAGCGAGCGGGTAATGATGCCAGCGGCAATGGATCGATTACCGCATTTTATACGGTATTGACTGAAGGTGATGATCAGCAAGATCCGATAGCTGATTCAGCTAGAGCTATTTTGGACGGACACATTGTGTTATCACGAGCTTTAGCCGAATCCGGGCATTACCCGGCTATTGATATTGAAGCTTCAATAAGCCGCGTAATGACTGATCTAACAGCTCCAGAAAATGAGCAAAAATCCCGCTTATTTAAACAACTGTTTTCAAGTTATCAGCGTAATCGCGATTTGATTAATGTTGGTGCTTATGTAGCCGGGACTGATGCGTTATTAGATAAAGCCATAACACTATTCCCAATGATGCAAAAATTCTTACAACAAGGTATGCATGAACATTGTAGTTATCAAGAAGCATACCAACAGTTAGTTAATATTGTGGCACCAGAGTTAACCGGTTAGGAGTAAATTATGATCAACAAGAATCCTAGTCAATTAGCGTTTATAACCTTAAAAAAATTAGCGCAAAAAGCAGTAGACGATACTTTACTCAAGTTAAAAAAGGCCAACGAAAATTATCATAATGCTAAAACGCAGTTAGATGTTTTAAATGGTTATTATCATGAATATCAACAAAAGTTAGCCGATGCGTTAACGTTGGGGATCACCGGTGGAGAACTGAATAATTTTAATGCGTTTATTGCCACTATAGAGCAAGGAATTAATCAACAACAACAGTTGTTAGTTACCTTAAATATGCAACAAAAACAAATAACCGCCAAATTTAATCAGCACCAAAAGCAACTTAACACTTATACCACCTTATTAACCAAACAGCAGCAACAATATCAACAACAACAAAATCGGTTACAACAAAAACTGACTGATGAATTTGCTCAGCAACAATTAGCCAGGAGAATAATCAATGAATATTAATATTATTAACGATTTGCCATCAATTCAGTCAGCGGAGTCGCTAACAGATGATTTAGCCGTTAGTGATGATTTATTTCAACAATTATTACAGTTTAATAACCAATCTTTCCAAGATACTGATAAGTTATCTGCTACGGTAAAACCAGCCGTAAACAGTGACAATGATGAAACAGAAGATTTAGCCGTAAATCCTGATATGGTTGCCATGATTATGCCTTTGTTAGACCAACAAGTTGTAGCGCCAAGTCAATTGTTAACAGTTAGTAGCCCAACAAATGTAAACGAGCAGTTAAATAATCGGTTACTCACTACCCATACAACTTTGCTAAATGAATTTGATCAGATAAAGGCAAAGTTACCCATTGATTTTAGTATTGCTACGCAATCAACGCCAATCATTAATCAGCAGTTAGCGCCATCCGTATTATCAACAGTATTATCATCAGCACAATTAACTCATAACCCTCAACCCCAACTAGCTAAAGCTACACAATCAGCGCTTAATCATCAATTAATTGAAGCTGATATTGAAACTGCAACTGCAACTGCAACTAAGCCATTCTCTGTTATTGCATTAACACTTGCAGGTGAACCATCGCTACATAGCAACTATACTGAGAGTGTTAGTACAATGGTGGCAAAAACCAATTTTCCTGATGATCATTTGGCAACTACTACTGATAGTAAACCACAATTAATAACTACCCATGCAGTTAATGCTTTTATGCCTGATAATCATGTGCAAATTTCGTCATCATCATCAGTTACCATGCCACAAACGCTGAACTTATCCATGCCAGTTAATATCAATCAATGGCAAACTTCATTAACTCAGCAAATAGTGATGTTAACACGGCAAAATATCCCCACTGCGGAAATTAAATTACATCCTCAGGAATTGGGTTCATTACATATTAAATTGAGTATGCATGACGATAAAATAAATCTGCATTTGTTGGCTGCCCATGCTACAGTAAAAGGCGTATTAGAATCAGCATTACCTTTACTAAAAACTTCATTAGAACAACAAGGGATCACCCTACAGCAAGCAGATGTGAGTGATTCTTCTATGATGAATGATTCACAGCAATCGCCAATGTTTCAACAATCCAAAACGAGTAAACCAACAAAATTAGTCTTAACCAATGAAGAACCAGAACTTGAAACACCATTAAGTCAAACTCAAGCATCAGCAGGTTTGAGTATATTTGCCTAACAATTAATGGCTTATTGATAGTTAATATTGATGATAACCACAATTGAAAACGCAGAATAGATGGTATTTTTATCGCCTATTCTTTAAATCAATTTTGTAAACATACTTTATCATGCTAGTTATTTAATATATCCAATGGCGTTGTGAAGAAAATATTGACGATAAAGCTAGATTTAATGTGAGGAACATTAAGATTTAACTTATTAAATGTTAACAAGTTATTTTGAATTCCAGCCAACTTATTGGTTATAAATATATTTAATTTTTTACTGAGACCATAATCAATATGCCAACTACCAAGAAAAAAGTAAGTATTTTAATCATAATACTGAGCCTAATTACGTTGCTAGCTTCCGGTGCGGCGGTTTATTTTTGGTATCAAAAACAACCCACCCATACCGTGACCGTTCCTGAAGCTCAGCCCATTTCAGCACCGGTATTTATTACCTTAAAACCTTTCACCACCTCATTACCAATTGATGAAGATAGTGTTGATCTTAACAAGGTTTTGTACATAGGTATGGTATTGCGCATTGCCGATGAAGATCAAAAAACGGTGTTGTTGGAGTATTTACCGGAAGTTAGGAGTGATGTGTTACTGTTAGTATCCAAACAGAATGTTAACAAATTAAAAACCGAGTCCGGTAAACTTGAATTGCAAGAACAGGTTAAAGCTACGTTATCTCGGCAATATGACAGCAAACATTTGGTAAAAATTGACGAAGTTTTGTTTACTGATTTTATTATACGGTGATTACTATGTCTGATAAGCAGCAGTCACAAGCAGACATTAATGAACATGAAGATCTAGAACAAGTAACTGATAGCCAAGCAGTTAGTACCGCAGATGCACCGGAGGATGAACTAAACCCTGCCGTAACCTTAGGTAAGAAAACAGATGTACGCCCTTATGATTTATCAGTAAAGCATAATTTTATTCCTGAGCGACTTACTGCCTTAGAAATTATTAATGAACGTTTTGCGCGGCAATTTAGAATCGGTTTATTTAATCTATTACGGCGTAATACGGATGTCATTGCCTCGCCGATTGAACCACAAACGTTTAATGAATTTTCGTCCATTTCAGCAACCAATCATTTGAATTTAGTTCATCTTAATCCGTTAAGAGGATCTGGGTTATTTTCGTTTTCGCCTGAATTAGTCTTTATTGTGGTGGATACTTTATTTGGTGGTGATGGGTATATTTCACGGCTGGAAACAGAAGAACGCGAATTTACCCATACCGAACAACAAATTATTAAGCGCGTTTTAGAATTAGCGTTAACCATTTATCAAAACGCATGGGCCGATATTTATAACATTGAAACTGAATATATTCGTTCGGAAATACAGAGTAAATTTACTAATATCACCAATACTCCGGATGATATTGTCTTAAATTCTACCTTCTCAGTGGAAATAGGTAATTGCAAAGCAAAATTTTGTATTTGTATTCCCTATTCAATGGTGGAACCGATTAAAGAGTTGCTAATTAAACCACCGAGTGAACAGCAATCTTATCAAGATGATAAGGTGTGGATGAGTTCTTTAACCAGTGGCATCAAACAGTCCATGGTTGAATTGGTAGCCAATTTTAGCCAGATCCACACGACAGTTGCCAAGCTGCTGGCTTTAAAAGTGAATGATATTTTAGTAATCGAAAAGCCGACCAGCCTCGATGTCACAGTAGGCGGGGTGCCAATACTAAAAGGCCATTATGGCAAAGTGAATAAACAATATGCAATTCAAGTAGAGCAGGTGATTAATCCTGTATTAGAGCAATTGAATGAGGGTATGCTCAATGACTGATGTTAACCAAATTGATGACGATAACCAAACCGATAGTAATAGTGACGATTTGCTGACTAAGGAAGCGATTTTTGAAACGCTATCACCGCAACAGACACAAGACAATAAACAAGATATTAATCTTATTTTAGATATTCCCGTTAGTATGAGTGTTGAACTTGGTCGCACTAAAATGGCGATTAAAGATCTATTAAATTTAACTCAAGGTTCGGTTATTGCTTTAGATGGTTTAGCCGGTGAGCCGTTGGACATTTTAATCAATGGTTATTTAATCGCACAAGGTGAAATTGTGGTAGTGGGTGACAACTATGGTGTCCGCATTACTGACATAATTACACCTTCAGAACGTGTACGTAGATTGAGTCGCTAATGAGTAATAACCTATTAGATGCAACTCAAACTTCAGAGTTAACCACCTATTCAGCCATAACTACTTCAGCATCGGCACCGGATGTGAATTTTTATTCACATGCCGGAACATCCATTGGGCTACCCTTTATCGGCATTATTAGCATCATCCTTGTGCTAGGATGGTTAGTAAAGCGGTTCGGTGGCAAAAATACTACCGGTAATTTAATTGATATCAAAGCCAGTTATGTCATCAACCCCAAAGAACGTATTATCTTAGTTCAGGTCGATCAGCAATTATTGTTGATAGGGGTAACGCCGCAGCAAATGACATTACTACATACACTAAGCGAAGAACGCAGCCAGATATTATTGTCACAATCAACGGCGGTTAATGATTGTTTGAAAAAGAGTTTATTTCAGCAAATATTGCAATCCACCCTAAAAAGTAACAAGGAATAACCAATTTTGCGCATAAAATTGACATTTTTACTCAGTTTATTTTTATTTAGCCAATACAGTTATGCTGAAATTTTGCCGTTATCGATTATAAGTGAACCGGTAGCCAATGGTGGCCAAAGTTGGTCATTACCCGTTGAGACTTTAGTCTTCCTGAGTTTACTGACTTTTATTCCGGCAATTTTGCTATTAATGACCAGTTTTACCCGAATTATTATTGTGTTAGGGTTATTGCGTAATGCACTGGGTACCCAATCAGCACCTCCCAATCAAGTTATTTTAGGTATCGCTTTATTTATGACATTTTTTATCATGTCCCCGGTGATAGATAAGATTTATCAAGATGCCTATATACCTTATTCTCAAGATCAAATTACTATGCAACAAGGCCTGACCACCGCTGCTAAGCCATTACGTGAATTTATGTTAACGCAAACGCGCGAAGCTGATCTTGGCTTATTTGTTAATATGGCGCACCTCAATGATATTGCCACTCGAGACGATATTCCATTAAGAGTATTGGTTCCGGCGTTTGTGGTTAGTGAATTAAAAACGGCTTTTCAAATTGGCTTTACCATTTTTATTCCTTTTTTGGTTATCGATTTGGTTGTTGCCAGTACCTTAATGGCGCTCGGGATGATGATGGTGCCACCAGCAACGGTGTCATTACCTTTTAAATTAATGTTATTTGTGTTGGCTGATGGTTGGCACTTGTTATTAGGTTCATTAGCCCAAAGTTTTTTTAGTTGAGGAGCATTATGCCAACAGAATATATTAGTAGCTTAGCCATGCAGGCGATAAAAGTTGCTGCATCACTGGCAGGGCCGTTACTTTTGGCAGCTTTAATTACCGGATTAATTATTAGTTTATTACAAGCGGCCACGCAAATTAATGAAATGACATTATCGTTCATCCCTAAAATTATCGCTGTTATTGTGGTATTAGTGGTTTTAGGGCCATCGATGTTATCGATTATGGTTGACTATATCAAAATAGTGATCACCGGCATTCCCAATTTAACTAATTAAAGCCAATGGATTACGCTATTGATAGCCTATTTAATATTGATTTTTTCTCATTAATTACTGATTGTTTTTTTCCTTTTGTGCGCCTATTAGCATTAATTATGGTCGCACCTATTACTGGTGACAAAGAGCTCCCTAGTCGAGTAAAAATAGCGTTAGCATTATGTATTGCGATACTCCTGCCATTACCAAGAGCTGCTGACAATATCACTTTATTTTCGTTAATGGGAATATGGATAATTTTGCAACAAATAGTGGTAGGAGTCATGATCGGTTTTGCTATGCAAATTACTTTTATGACTGTGAGGTTTGCGGGCGAATTAATTAGCATGCAAATGGGATTAGGTATGGCGACCTTTTTTGATCCCATTGGTGGACCGTCAACCTCAGTACTATCACGATTAATTAACATCATTACGTTATTAATATTTTTAAGTGTCGATGGTCATTTATGGTTATTCCATGCCCTAGCCACTAGTTTTGACATTATTCCGGTTGGCGTTATGCCATTAAAAGACAATGGTTTTTTAGCATTAATTGAGGTGAACGCGTTATTATTTATTAACGGCATCATATTAGCATTACCTTTAATGACATTGTTGTTGATCATCAATATGGCGCTAGGATTATTAAATAGAATCACGCCGCAATTATCCATTTTTGTGGTAGGGTATCCGTTGACATTATTATTAGGATTAACCATGTTAACTTATTTAATTGCCACATTACCGACTTTTGCTGAGTTTATTTTTGAACAAATGTTTGCCAGAATCGCATCGATGTTATGGTATTTAGTTGATTAATTAGCAGCGCCTATTTTTTGTCAAGATGTTTCCTGAGAAGTATACGTTTCAGTATAAAAATACTAACCAATATAGTATGAATAGATTATAAACAGCCTAAAATCAGTAGGCAACTTAATGGTGAAGAAGAAAATAACGAGGATTTTAATGCTGAAAGTATCAGCATTAAATCAATTGAGATTATGCTTTTTTGACAAAGCATGCTTTGAGCATGATTTTCATACCATCAATTTTACAATCAATTTCATGATCGCCTTCGACTAAACGAATACCTTTGGCTTTAGCACCTTTTTTCAGCACGGTAGACGAGCCTTTCAATTTAAGGTCTTTAATTAAAATAATATCGTCACCATCGGCAAGTAAATTACCATTACTGTCTTTTACTTGTAATTCATCATTAGTGCTAGAAGCTTCGTTAGGGTCCCATTCATGAGCGCATTCAGGGCAGATGTAAAAAGTACCATCTTGATAAGTATGTGGTGATTGGCAAATAGGGCAATTAGGGATTGAGTCCATGATTTATGATTTTTCCAAATTAAATAAAATGGTGCTTACTATACCAAAAAAACGCCGTTAAGTCATGGCAGGGCGGCGCAAAATTTGGTTAAATTGGCTACTTTTTGCATTGAAATCAGGCTAAAATTCATGATTATCGGCAATTTAGTCAGTTTTATTTCGGTCAATTAGCTCAGGTTTACCATAATAAGCGTAAACCTGAAAAGTTATTAGTTGCTCACATATGTTATTAATTTAAGTCGTGTTAAATTAAGTTGTTAATTGAGGTTTAACACTACATAAAGCAATATAATTAAGTTGCTGGCTATTATGCTTAAAGGTGGTAAACATTTTAAAAAACTGAGGGCGATTCTGTTTGCGTAATGCATTGCGTATAATTTTGAGAGTTCCTAACCAACCTTCATCAGTGATCATGCCTTTGGGTGACATTAGCGTCATAGCATTATGGCTTGATTTAATATCGGTAAAGCCGATACCTGCAAAAAGTTCAAGCCAAGCATCATAACTAATCGGCTGGGCATTGACATTAATTGCTTGGTGTATACGGTCAATGATCTCTTGAGCTTGTTCCGGGTGCACTAACATAATGTCATGCGTGAGTAGTTTACCGCCGGGTTTTAATACGCGAAAATACTCTTTGAGTAGATGCGCTTTTGCTTTATTGACATACATAGTTAGCATGGCTTCGTTAATCACAATATCAAAGCTGTTATCGGCAAAGGGTAATTTAGAGGCATCAGCCTGTTGTACATTAACTAAATGGCTAACTTTATTTTTGGCGATATTTTGTTTTGCTTGCTCAAGTGCTAGTTTATCCATATCTATGCCAGTAACATGACAACCAAAACGTTTGGCAATTTCAATTGAGGTGGTGCCCATATTACATGCAATTTCTAATACCTGGCTTTGTGGTGTAAACCCTGCCTGTTGAAACAACCATTCAGTTGCAGTTTTACCACCAGGACGTAGCCGGGTTTTACCCAAACGGGCTAGGAATTTATGCCCGGCTTCTTTTTTATTATTCATGATGAAATTCCTTAAATTAATTGGTTTTTAATGTAATTTCTCGCAACATGATCAATAACATTTTGGCCGCTTGTGGGGCTTCAACTGCATGCGGAATATTGGCTGGCATTCTTACAATCGTGCCCGGTGTTGCCTTAACGGGTTTACCGTCGATGATTAAAGTGAGTTCCCCATCAATTACCATGACAAGCGCATCGAATGGGGCACTGTGTTCGGATAATCCTTGTCCTTTATCAAAAGCAAATAGCGTTAAATTGCCACCAGAGGTTTTGGCTAAAATTCGGCTGGCAATACCTTGTTCAGTTGGGCTAATTAGTGATGCCAATTCAAGTGCTTGAGCCGGGGTAATAGTATTATTTGACATAAGATGCTCCTGTAAATTATTAATAAAAAATACTTATTTTGTGTATGCTGGTAATAACCTAATAAAAATAAAACATTATATTTCATATGGTTATTCCTAAAGAATAAAATCATTTTATTCATTGAAATGAGAATTATTATCAACTATATTGAAATTATTCTAAGAGTATCTTGAGGTAAAACCTATGACATTTGTCAAAAATATACCCACTCAACCACAGATTTTAACTTGGTTAAATCAGGTTAAATTATTTGAAGGATTAACTCAGGATGCTTTAATGCCAATTATTGAGAATGCTAGTTATATGGAGTTTAAACAGGGCGATATGATTAGCTATGAAGGCATGCCGCTATCCAGCTGTTCTTTAGTGCTTAGTGGCCAAGTTGAGGTGTATAGAAATACCTATTTAGGTGAAGAAAAAATCTTTGGTATCTTTTCTTGTTATGACTTAGTAGCAATCGCTGCTGTATTTATGCCCCATAATCGCTTCCCCATGACGATTAGAGCAAAAACGGATTGCTCGGTATTGTTGTTAGAAAAAAATAGTTTACTGCTAGTATGTAAAACCAATCCCATTATCATGCAGCGGCTATTAATTCGCTTTAGTGCCAAGTTATATGAACATATTAATAATATTGATTGGTTAACCTCTAGTTCTGCAGAGCAACGCTTAGGGGCTTATTTTTTGTCGTTATCTTCAAAACAAGGGCATCAATTTATTTTGCCTATATCGCGAGGACAATTAGCCACTAAGTTAGGTATGCGCTACGAAACACTAAGTCGCTTGTTGTCCAGTTGGCGTAAACAAAAAGTTATTGCTATCGAAGGTAATAAGGTGATAATTTTGAATATAACTTATTTGGATGAATTAACCCTACCTTCACAACGTGCATTTTAAATAAAATTAATCTGACAGCTAGAATATATAACTGCCAGATAATTACATTAACACTTAGAAATGATAGATAATCCCACCATTTAAATTAAAGCCCATTCCCGGGAATAGTGTCATTTCATCTTTAGATGTTACGACTCGATTAGCTACAGATGCAGTTGCATAACGTTTATCAGTTAAGTTATCCGCGGTTAAATAAGCCGACCAGCCATCCTGGCTTTGATAATTAACTTTGAAGCCAAAAGTAGCATATTGATCGCGGTATTGTACTTTCATACTATTAGCATGATCGACCGGTGTATTGGTTGGTGACCAGTGCATGTTAGGGCCAAATGTCCAATTATTTATTTTATATAATATGTCGGCAGTAATAATATTTCTTGGAATACCAGCAATATAGTTATGATTGTATTCGCCACCCATAAAGCGAAAATCACTATAAGTCCAAGCCAAGCGGTATTCAATATCACCACTTGCAAATAGTGATGGTGTTAAACCTTTTATGCCGGCCTCTATTCCTTGGTGCCGTGTTTTACTAGCATAATTAAATACACCAATTGCATTACCACTGGCATCATAAGTGGTTATATATTCGTCTTTAATGATGCTACGGTACAAAGCCACATCCCAATTTAAACCTTGTATTATCTTACCGTTGCCGCCAATTTCAGCAGTGACACCTTTTTGGCGATTTAACTTATTAACTTTGGCTTTGGTGCCATCACTAGTAATAATTTCACGAAACGATGCTGGTTCATTGCTGGTACTTAAGTTAGCATAAAAACGATTATCAGTGGTTGCGTTCCAAATTAAACCAAGTTTAGGTGACCAAAATGTCCATGATTGATCCAGAGAATTTTTAGAATGACGAGTGTCAACATCACGTTTGGCATGGGTGACTTTGGTATCTAAATTAAGTTGCCAATCAGGATTAATTTGCCACGATGTACCAAGAGAACCATAAATATTTTCGGCAGTGGCATCAAATTTACCGAGCTTGCGTTTATTCATCCTCGTATTACGACGATTCATTAATAATTGGCGATCCAGATCAGTTTTGTCCCAAGCTAGAGCACTATGATAGCTAAAATCACCCAAAGCTGCATTATATGAAAGTTGCGCACCGGAAGTGTTAGCACCACTCAAGAAGTAAGTTGTTGGCGTGACAAAGTTGTCGTGGGTGCGTTGATGCCATAAACCAAGTTCGATAGATTGATCGCCGATGGTCCAGTTAGAACGGTTAGCAATACGCCCTTGCTGAACATTACGATGTGGATCTCTCATTGCCACTACTTTAAAAATACTTGTAGGATCACTTTTCACTTTATGTTGTGATAATGGGCCAGGAATATCAAAGCGTAAATCAGTCCAACTTAACCAGGTGCGGTTTTCAAAATTTTCGGTGCTATAACCAAAATTGGAGCGCACGGTTTTACGTTGTGAAGTTGAATGATCGCGGTAGCCATCAAAATGGTCATAAGATAAACTGAGTCGCCCATCAATACCATATTCTTTACTGTCATTACCCAGTGCAACTTGGGCAGCTTCCCTGCCAAATGATCCATATTCATAACGTGCGGTGCCTAATTCATCTTTTCCGGTATAAGAGATGAAGTTTAATTCACCACCCAAACTATTACTTTGTGGATGGCTATTATTGGCACCACGATAAACTGAGATTAGGCGAGTGTCACGCATGTCTAAGGTACTAATGTGAAAATCACCATCGGCATCAGTAATGGGTAAACCGTCTTGTAATAATAAAACGCCACGAGAAAGTGGGAAGTTTTGTACTCCAGAACCACGGATATTTAATCTTGGCTGATCAGTACCACCAAAGAAGTTTTGAATAATGATCCCTGGTTGAAAATCTAGAGCATCTTGTAAGGTTGATAAGCGATTTTCTTGTTCGGGAATAATAAGGTTGGTTGCCCCAGCCGTTTGTTTTAGCTTGGCTTGTTCTTGCTGGTAAGTTGGTGATAATGAATTTTTCTTGTCCAAATTTTGATCTGGAGTGACAACTATTATGTCGGGTTTAGTTTCCGCAATAGCGTAATGACTAAATAAAATTGTTGAGCAAAGGGAACTTATAATAGTTAATCGAACTGTTTTTTTTATCTTATACATAATATCTTAATTCTCATCCATGTTAATGATAATGAGTATTATTTGCATGAAATAACAAATAGCCTATGACATTTGTCAAATAAGATAGAAAAATATTTAAAATATTAACTGTATTAGTTCGATAGTGCTGAAAAAGGTTTTTGTGAAACCTTTTTCGTAAAGACTAATTAATTAGCTGATACAACTGATTCTCGTTTAATTAGATTAGGTTGAAATAAGAATTCTTGAGGTTCTATTTTAGTTCCATTAAGCGTGGTAACTAACCGATCTACCATCAATGTGGCCATATCCAATAACGGTGGAGCAATAGATGTTAATGATGGACTAAATAATGTGTCTAAAAACATATTATCTATACCAATAACAGAGATATCTTGAGGAATTTTTATTCCCAAGCGAACCAATTCGGAGATTAATCCGATTGCTAACATATCATTAATTGCAACTATACCGTCGGGTAGCTTTTTCCTATTTTTAGTGATTTCTATTGCCAAGCTTTTCCCTAATTCAGCTAGTTCTGTGTCTCCGTATGCAAATTGTGCAGTTCCTTCAACAATCCGATTTTTGGTATTCATTCCGGCCTTTTCTAAACTGTCTAGGAACCCCAATATTTTATTTTTCCGGCTAGTAATATTGCCTTTGATTGTGGCGAAGATAATATTTTTACAACCTTGATCAAGTAGATAATCAGCAGCCAATTTTCCTGCTTGAAAATTATCCATTGAAACACTATCAATAAGAATTTTTTTTCTTCGGTGATCTTCTTCTGAGGTTAATCCATCATAATTAACCATTACCATTCCTTTTTTTATGGCAGTGATAAAATGTTTTTTTTCTATCGAGGATGAAACAACAATTACTCCTTTTACGCCAAAAGAAAAAAGGTCATTTAAAAATAATTTTTCTTGTTTGTCTTGACGGTATGTATTAGCTAATAAAACTTGGTAGCCATACTTTTCTTTAGCAATTGATTCAATATTATTAACTAAGGCTGAAAAATTTGGATTCATAATCGATGGGACTAAGATTCCTAGCATTTTTACATGCCCTGTTTTTAGTTGTTGTGCAAGTTTATTGGGATGGTATTGTAATGTTTTAATGCTTTCTTCAATACGAACAAGGGTTTCTTGTCGCATTTGGTTTATTCGTCCATTTAATACATTTGAAACTGTACTAACAGAAACACCAGCATGTTTAGCAACATCGCGAATGTCAACCATTCCTAATTTTCCTTATGAGTCATTTGATCTATTTTTATATGCGATACACTATACAAAAAGTTTTAGGACAACTGAACTTATTTTCAATTGCAATGAGTAATTTATATTAGTAATTTAATTGGTTATGTATTATATAGCTAATACTAAAATTATTGCATTGTTACTTATCAAAATGATTAAGACAGGCCAATGGGTTAAATATTTGCTAATTAATAGTTAGTTAATTAGCAAATTATGTTAATTAGTAGCCCATGATATTTGGTAACCAAGTTGTTACCATCGGGAATAAAGCGACTAAAATAATACCAGTGAAAATAACTAGTTGATATTTAAGCATTGGTCGCATTACATCTTTCATGGTTACACCACAAATAGTACATGTTGCATATAAACCTAATCCTATTGGTGGTGAGAATAAACCAAATCCCATAGCAAATACCATGACAATACCATAATGTAATGGGTGAAATCCTAGTTGGATTGCTATTGGAACGAGTATTGGTGCAAAAATAATGAGTGCCGGAGCGCCTTCTAATACAGAGCCAAATATAATCAAAATAATAATAGATACTAATAGAAATAACCATGCTCCGTGATTATTACCGATAGAAACAAGAATATCAGCACATTTTTGAGGGATCATTTCAATCGTTAATGCATAAGAGAGACTTGTAGCTGAGGCAACAATAAATAGTAACATTCCAGACATAGCTGACATATCAATAAATAATTTAATTGTCGCTTTTAGTGTTAATTCTCTAAAGGCAATACGGCCTACAACAATTGCATAAACTACAGCAAAAGCTGAAATTTCAGTTGATGTAGCTATACCTGCAACTACTCCTCGGCCAATCATAAGAATCATGAGTAAACCAACTGTAGCGCCAATAATTAATTGTTTTCTAGGCATAAGCACAGGGTAAGCATCGGCAACATTAATTCTTTTTCCAAAAATATTAGCAGTAATTAATAAAATGATTAATAAACAAGCCGCTGGCACGATTCCGGCAATAAAGAGTGCTCCAATTGAAATGTTGGCAACAAAGCCCATAACAATAAGATTAACGCAAGGTGGAATAGACTCAGCCATTATTGCTGAAGCGGCAAATACTCCGGCTGCATCTTCATTACTCTGTTTAGTTCTTTTTACTGCAGGCATTAATACTCCACCGACAGCTGCAACATCTGCCAATTTAGAACCTGATATCCCCGAGAAGAAGGCCATAGATAATACGGTGGTCATATTTAATCCACCTTTAAATTTACCCATTCCTCGAACAATAAATTCGACTAATCTTGATGACATGCCATTGACTTCCATTGCTGCGCCAGCCAATAGAAAGAATGGTATAGCAAGTAAAACAAAATGATCTACACCAGCAGAAACTTGTTGTGCAAAAAAGACAAATGGTAAAGTCGGATTACTCAAAAAGAAGACCATTGCGGATAAACCTAGTGTAAAGGCAATTGGGATTCCGGCAATAATGCCTAAAATGAAGCAAATAAACATAAAAACAGCAGGTAAGGCTGTGTAATCAGGTAGTAATATTTGGCAGCTATAACCTATAACCATTAAACAGATAACGCCAATACCACTTCTTAATACGATTTTTTTATCTTCTTGAAAAGCGTGTTCTAATGTTGCAATAAACATTACAGTGGCACCGATAAATACAGGAACATAAAACAGCGCTAACGGCATGCCTGTCTCGGTTGTCTGTTCTAAAGTTATTTCAACTAGATTGTAACTTGAAATTACTAATCCTAGTGAAACACAAACCAAAATCCAACGTGTACCATGTACTACGTAATGTCTTATTGAGTTAGGTAGTAACCCTAAAAAAAGATCAATACCAATATGTCCACCTTTCCCTGATGAAGTCGCAACCCCAAAAAACACTAAGGCTATCATCAATGCTCTGGCAACTTCTTCAGCCCATTCTAAAGGTGAATGAAAAGCATAACGAAATATAACTGAGGAAAATACAACGATAACGTTAATAAAGAGTGATATTCCCCCTAAAATAGCGGTCATTTTGGTTAACCAACTACTTAATGGGGATATCACTGGAACAATTATTTTTTTTGTACCAGTAATATCTGACATAACTTTCTCCTAAAGAAATTTCAATTTATTCAACTGAATAAATATATTCCACGATTTCTTGAGTTTGTGGATATTTTTTGACGAAATCTTCATGAACATGTTTTGTCTTTTCTTTATAATACGCTCTATCAACTTCTATAAAGTTTACTCCTAATGATTTAAGTTCACTTATTGCCTGTTGTTCAGCAGTTGAAGATAAACTTCTTTCATATTGTGTGGCTTCTTTTGCTGCAGCTAAAAATTCTTGTTTAAGTTCAGAAGGAAGGCGTTCAAAGGCTTGTTTATTCATTACGGCTACAATAGGATTGTAAATGTGTTGACTTAATATGGCATTTTTGGTCTGCTCATAATATTTACTAGTTAACACTGTTGGTGCATCATGTTCAACACCATCGATAACTCCCATTTGTAGCCCTGAATAGACTTCTCCTCCAGGCATTGGAATAGGCACAGCTCCCATACTTTTTATAGTTTCAAGAAAATTAGGTACTGGTAATGCTCTGATTTTTAAACTATTGAGATCTTCAGGAGTATTAACTGGTTTTTTAGTATAAATGTTTCTGGCACCTAAACTATAACCAAAACCTAATACTTGAATATTAGCCTTTTTTTGCATGATGGCAGCAAGTTTGTTGCCTGCATCACCATCAAGCGAACGCCCTACATGATTCATATCGTTAAAAAGATATCCGGAATCAAGGATGCCAATTTCTGGTACTAATGTTGACCAAATTGATGTGCCTGAAATCATGATATCTAGTGCACCAACTTTTACTTGTTGAGCCGCATCAGCTTCTTTACCTAGCATTGCATTAGGGAAAAAACTGAATTTAACTTTATCCCCTGTTTTGTTAGCTAGATTTTCTTTAAAACGCGCATACCAAAGGTAATGAGCAGAATTATTATTTTCAGGTAGAGATGAATAGACTCTTATATTAATCTGTGACGCGGCATAAGAGCTTGGAATTGAAAATACCATTGTGGATAAGCACAAGAGTACAGTTGAAATAACTTTCTTAGTAGTTGAAAGCTGTTTTAATATAGTCATAATAAAAACCTCAAGTTAGGTTAATCTTAAAAATCCAAATATTCATCCCGTTACCTTTCTATAACGTTTTACTGTAACGTTATAGTAAATATTGTTTTAATTTGCCCAAATAGTAAACAATAATTTTTATCAAATTATTAAATTTGTGACCAAGATCAAAATTAATGAAAATCAACTACTAATATTTTACTATAACGTTTTAGTTTGTTTCCTTTTCAGAACAAGGTTTATAGTGATAAGTTGATTTTTTTGAGGCTAATAAAATTGTTATTTTGTGATATATGTCACATCCTTTTGTTGGTTTATCTTTATAATTTGACGCTCATCCCGTTACCAGTAACAACTAAATTTTATTTCAATAACTATTTACCCAATAGGAGATAAAAATGGGAAAGTTAACTGGTAAAAAAGTATTAATTACAGGTGCTGAGCAAGGTATCGGAAAAGCTACAGCAAAGTCACTTATTGAAGCTGGTTGTGATATTTATATTCATTATTTCAATGGAGAGGAAGGGCCTAAAGAATTAGTCAGTTTAGCTCAATCTCTTGGTCAAAAAGCCACCTACGGTTATGCTGATTTAACTAATGAAGATGATACCAAGAAATGTGTAACGGAAGCGGAAAAATTTCTTGGTGGTATAGATATTTTAGTCAACAATGTTGGTGGCATTATAGCAAGAAAGTGGTTAGGTGAGATTGATCAAAAATTTTGGCAGACAGTGATTGATGTCAATATGACGACGATGTTAAATGTAACTCAGAATGCTTTACCTTATTTAAAAAAGGCGACTAATGGCGCAAGTATTGTTAATCTAGCTTCTTTAGCCGGACGATCTGGCGGTCATTCAGGCTCCCTAGTTTATTCAATGACTAAAGGTGCAGTTTTAACATGGACACGTTCTTTAGCTGCTGAGCTTGGTCAATATGGTATTAGAGTAAATGCTGTTGCACCTGGTTTAATTTTAGGAACTCGCTTTCATAATCAACATACAACTAAAGAATCTGCAGATGAAACCATAAGAGCAATTCCTTTGGCTAGAGCAGGAACATCAGAAGATGTAGCTCGGGTGATTACCTTTTTAGCATCGGAGTATGATGGTTTTATTTCAGGTGCAACAATTGATATTAATGGTGGAATTTATAGAATGTAATTAGTTAACTAAGTGCATTAATTAGTTTCAACGTTGCATAAGGAAATAATATGATTAAGTCTGAAATCTTACACCCAGAGTTATTGGCTACGTTAGCTAAATGTGGACATAAAACAAATATATTGATCACTGATAGTAATTATTCATTTGTGACAAATTCATCACCAAATGCAACAATTATCTATCTTAATTTATCTAAAGATTTAGTTAAAAGTACCACAGTTTTAGATAAAATTCTAAATTATATTAATGTCGAAAAAGTGACACTAATGGAATATCCCCAAGATTTCGACAATACCATTGAAAGTGAATATAAAGCCTTACTTCCACAATCTGTTGATATTAGCTATGTAGCGCGTAATGATTTTTATGCTATGGCTAAATCAAATGACACCTTATTAGTAGTTGCAACAGGAGAAAGTCGGCGCTATGCAAATATCATTTTGACTGTTGGGGTGGTTTCTTAAACTTATTGTGATTTAATAATTTACCAGAAAATATAAAGGCGCACTATGTGCGCCTTTTCTGCTGATAAAGAGCATCAGTGATGCTCTAAATAGTTAGCTAAATTATTTAATAACCTTAGCAACAACACCAGCACCAACAGTACGACCACCTTCACGGATAGCAAAACGTAAGCCGTCTGCCATTGCGATTGGGTGAATTAATGATACTGTCATTTTGATGTTATCTCCAGGCATTACCATTTCTACACCTTCTGGTAATGTGATGGTTCCTGTTACGTCAGTTGTACGGAAGTAGAACTGTGGACGGTAACCTTTGAAGAATGGAGTATGACGGCCACCTTCTTCTTTGCTTAAGATATATACTTCTGATTCAAAATCAGTATGTGGTGTGATTGAACCTGGTTTCGCTAATACTTGACCACGTTCGATTTCTTCACGTTTAGTACCACGTAGTAATACACCAACGTTTTCACCTGCACGGCCTTCGTCTAGTAATTTACGGAACATTTCTACACCAGTACAAGTTGTTTTTGTTGTCGGTTTGATACCAACGATTTCAACTTCTTCACCAACTTTGATTACACCGCGTTCTACACGACCTGTTACCACTGTACCACGTCCTGAAATTGAGAATACGTCTTCAATTGGAAGTAGGAATGGTTTATCGATATCACGTTGTGGCTCTGGAATATAGCTGTCTAATGCTTCTGCTAATTCTACAATTTTGTCTTCCCATGCTGCATCGCCTTCTAATGCTTTTAGCGCAGAACCGCGAATTACTGGTGTATCGTCACCCGGGAAATCATATTGAGTTAGAAGTTCACGTACTTCCATTTCAACTAATTCTAATAATTCTTCATCATCAACCATATCACATTTGTTTAAGAATACGATGATGTATGGAACACCTACTTGACGTCCTAATAGAATGTGTTCACGTGTTTGTGGCATAGGACCATCAGTTGCCGCTACTACTAAAATAGCACCGTCCATTTGTGCTGCACCAGTGATCATGTTTTTAACATAGTCAGCATGGCCCGGGCAGTCTACGTGTGCGTAGTGACGAGTTGGGGTGTCGTATTCAACGTGTGAAGTATTGATGGTAATACCACGTGCTTTTTCTTCCGGTGCGTTATCGATTTGATCGAATGCACGTGCTTGCCCGCCGTATTTTTTAGCAAGAACAGAAGTAATTGCAGCAGTTAAAGTTGTTTTACCATGGTCAACGTGGCCGATTGTACCAACGTTAACGTGGGGTTTTGTACGTTCAAATTTTTCTTTAGACATCTTAATGTTCCTTTATTAACTCACTTCCCTCTTTTCGCTGAGGGAAGTGTTACTTTATTTATATAAAAATTATTTCGCTTTACGAGCTTCAATAATTGCTGTTGCAATATTTGTTGGTGCTTCATTGTACTTCAAGAACTCCATGGAGTAAGAAGCACGACCTTGAGTTTGTGAACGTAGGTCCGTTGCATAACCAAACATTTCTGAAAGTGGAACTTGTGCTTTTACTGTTTTACCAGTTGCAGTGTCTTCCATACCTTCAATCATACCGCGACGACGGTTTAAGTCACCAATTACGTCACCCATATAATCTTCTGGTGTTTCAACTTCTACTTTCATAATCGGTTCTAAAAGCACAGGTTTAGCTTTCATGAAGCCATCTTTAAATGCCATTGAACCGGCAATTTTAAATGCCATTTCTGATGAGTCAACATCATGGTATGAACCATCATAGATAGTGACTTCAACATCAACAATTGGATAACCAGCAAGAACACCATTTTTCATTTGTTCCTGACAACCTTTATCAACCGCAGGAATGTATTCTTTAGGTACTACACCACCAACGATTTCATTGTTGAATTTGTAACCTTCACCACCAGCTTCTAATGGTTTGATTCTTAACCATACATGACCATATTGACCACGACCACCAGACTGACGAACAAATTTACCTTCTTGTTCCACTTCATTGCGAATTGTTTCGCGGTAAGCTACTTGTGGTTTACCAACGTTGGCTTCCACTTTAAATTCACGTTTCATACGGTCAACGATGATTTCTAAGTGTAGTTCACCCATACCAGAAATAATTGTTTGACCAGATTCTTCATCAGTATGAACACGGAATGAAGGGTCTTCTTGTGCTAGTCGACCTAAAGCAAGACCCATTTTTTCTTGGTCAGCTTTAGTTTTTGGTTCAACTGCAACTGAAATTACAGGTTCTGGGAATTCCATTCTTTCAAGAATAATTGGAGCATTCTCAGCACATAATGTATCACCTGTGGTTACGTCTTTAAGACCGATAGCCGCAGCGATGTCACCTGCACGAACTTCTTTAATTTCTTCACGTTTGTTGGCATGCATTTGCACGATACGACCAAAACGTTCTTTTTTGTCTTTAACAGAGTTAAGAACAGAGTCACCAGAATTAACTACACCCGAATAAACACGGAAGAAAGTTAAGTTACCAACAAATGGGTCAGTAGCAATTTTAAATGCTAATGATGAGAATGGTTCATCATCACTTGAATGACGCTCAGCTGGTTCACCATCTGGTAATTCACCTTTAATAGCTGGTACATCAGTAGGTGATGGTAAATATTCAATCACAGCATCAAGCATGAATTGAACACCTTTGTTTTTAAAGGCACTACCACAAGTAACTAAGATGATTTCGTTAGCAAGTACGCGTTCACGTAATGCTGTTTTGATTTCTTCTTCAGTTAACTCTTCACCACCAAGGTATTTTTCCATTAACTCTTCGCTTGCTTCTGCCGCTGCTTCAACTAAGTTGGCACGCCATTCTTCAACTTGCGCAGCCATGTCAGCAGGAACATCTTCATAAGTAAAGGTTACGCCTTGATCAGCGTCACTCCAGTTAATTGCTTTACGTTTAATTAAATCAACTACACCAGTGAAACCTTCTTCAGCACCGATTGGTAATACTAATGGAACAGGGATAGCAGCTAAACGTGTTTTGATTTGTTCAACAACACGTAAGAAGTTGGCACCCATACGGTCCATTTTGTTTACGAATGCGATACGTGGAACTTTATATTTGTTTGCTTGACGCCATACTGTTTCAGATTGAGGTTGTACACCACCAACCGCACAGTAAACCATAACTGCGCCATCAAGAACACGCATAGAACGTTCTACTTCGATAGTAAAGTCAACGTGCCCCGGGGTGTCAATAATATTGATTCGGTGTGGTTCAAATTGTTGCCCCATACCTGACCAGAAAGCAGTCGTTGCCGCAGAAGTGATAGTAATACCACGTTCTTGTTCTTGTTCCATCCAGTCCATGGTAGCTGCGCCATCATGAACTTCACCAATTTTGTGACTTACACCAGTATAAAACAAAATACGTTCAGTCGTAGTTGTTTTACCTGCGTCAATATGAGCACTGATACCGATATTGCGGTAGCGTGCTATAGGAGTTGTACGAGCCATATTAATCCTCTATTTAGAATCGTTTGCTTAATAAAATATCATTTAGGGCGACTGAAAGCATATAAGGGCGTTCAGTCTTAATTCAAGACACTTATATTCGTGTCAGAATTACCAACGATAGTGTGCAAACGCTCTATTAGCTTCAGCCATGCGATGAACATCTTCACGTTTTTTAACTGCGGTACCTTTGTTTTCAAAAGCATCCATAAGTTCATTCGCTAGGCGTAGAGCCATTGATTTATCGCCACGTTTACGTGCAGCTTCTACAATCCAACGCATTGCAAGTGCATTACGACGAACCGGACGCACTTCAACAGGAACTTGGTATGTAGAACCACCAACGCGACGAGACTTAACTTCTACAGTTGGTCTTACGTTATCTAGGGCAACTTCGAAAGCTGCTAAGTGGTCTTTCCCACTACGCTCAGCTAATTTATCAAGAGCTGAATATACGATTGATTCTGCGATAGATTTTTTACCATCTACCATTAAAATATTTACAAATTTCGCCAGCAAATCTGAACCGAATTTCGGATCAGGTAAAATTTTTCTTTGACCGACAACATGACGACGTGGCATTGGAATACTCCGTTTATTATGTTATAAATTTTTCAGGTTTACCCAAAACTCAAATGAGTTATATGGAATTATATAGTTTGGCCTTACTTAACGGAGTTCCATTAAGCTTTAGGTCGTTTCACACCGTATTTAGAACGGCTTTGTTTGCGATCTTTAACACCTGCGCAGTCTAATGCACCGCGAACAGTATGGTAACGAACACCAGGTAAATCTTTAACACGACCACCGCGGATTAAAATCACGCTATGTTCTTGTAAGTTATGACCTTCACCACCGATATATGAAGTAACTTCAAAACCGTTGGTTAAGCGCACACGGCATACTTTACGTAATGCTGAGTTTGGTTTTTTCGGTGTAGTCGTGTAAACACGAGTACAAACACCGCGTTTTTGCGGGCATGCTTCAAGCGCAGGAACATTGCTTTTCACTTCCTTTAGTGCTCTTGGTTTGCGTACCAGCTGATTAATTGTTGCCATTAATAAGCTCCTGATTAATAAAAATAAATTTAAAAATTGCTTTATAGATTCGTAATTAATAACTGTAGCCCAGAACCTAAATATATAAGTTTTGGGTCGCAAGATTCTAGACCTCAAGGGGGATAATGTCAAGTATTACCGTTAGTTGTTTGCTCAAATTATTCAAGATATTTGCGCAAAAATTTACTGCTATTTGCTGTGGATTTTGATGATATTTCTGGCTGAAATATCATCAAAATTTAGATTACCATATTTAGGTAGTGATTCTAGGTAATTAATCTCAAAAATCTGCTAATTGAGTATAATTACTAGATTAGTGATGATCAATAAAGATAAATTTTAATGCGAACAATAGTGCGAAGACAATCACACATAAATTTAATTCTTTAAATTTACCGGTACAAGTTTTTAGCACCACATATGAAATGAAACCAAGAGCAACACCTTCAGTAATAGCAAAGGCAAAAGGCATCATTAGGGCGGTGATAAATGCGGGAGTGGCATCGGTTAAGTCAGACCAGTTAACGCGAACTAGGCTAGAAACCATTAAGATCCCAACAAAAATCAAGGCGCCGGAAGTGGCATAACTTGGTACTAAATGGGCTAGTGGTGATAAGAAAGTTACCAATAAAAATAACACCCCAACCACAACGGCAGTTAAGCCAGTACGACCACCAACTGAGATTCCAGCGGAACTTTCGATATAGGTTAATACTGAAGAAGTACCAAATAGCCCACCTAATGAAGAACTAAAACTATCGATTAATAATGCTTGACGCATTTTAGGGAAGCGCCCCTTTTCATCTGAAATCCCGGCTTTATCTGTTAACGCTAAAATGGTACCGGATGAGTCAAATAAGCTAACAATCATAACGGAAAAGATCACCCCCATAATACCAATATTAAGTGAACCAGCTAAATCAACATGGCCGACCACGCTAGTTACACTTGGTGGCATGGAAGCAATACCATTGAAATGAATATCTGGATCTAACCATAACGCAAATAGCGTTACCACTAAAATTGATATTAATACCGCGGCGTGAAAATTACGTGCTGCTAAAATGATAATAATGAAAAAGCCAAGTGAGCCAAGTAACACTTTTAACGATAAGATATTACCCATGGTTAACAAGGTAGCAGGTGATGCCACTACAATTCCCATGTTTTGGAACCCCATAAAGGCAATAAATAAGCCGATACCGGCACTTATACCAACGCGTAAACATTGAGGGATATGCTCAATTAACCAGTGACGAACTTTAAATAATGATAAAGCAAAAAAGACGAGTGAACCCCAAAAGATTGCGCCCATACCAATTTGCCAAGAATACCCCATAGCACCACAAATACCATAAGCAAAAAATACGTTAAGTCCCATAGCCGGGGCTAAGGCAATGGGTAAATTTGCAACCAATCCCATTAAAATACTGGCAAAAGCGGTGACCAAACAAGTGAGTACAAATACCGCTGAGGTATCCATGCCAGTGGCGGATAAAATAGCTGGATTTACAAAGATGATATACACCATGGTAAGGAAAGTTGTACATCCGGCAATAATTTCAGTACCGACTGTAGATTTTTTCTGTTGCAATTGAAATATTTTTTCGAATATTGAATTCATAAGTTCAGGCCCAGTTTAAGTTAATAGTAATCAACGTTCTTATAGTGTACTAAATGTGTTTTTACCAAATTTGCGCAGCGGTAAAAAACAGAAAAGATGTGGAGTAACAACTTCACATCTCTAAAATAAATACAATTTTCTCTGCGATATTATTGCTAGTTATTTGACTAGGTCAAGCTTTATTCTATTGGACTACCATTTCCATTCGGAAAATTGCTGTTAGCGGTAATATCAATTTTAGGCGAATTGTGGCTGTTTAGTGTTACCGCAGTTGCTGTCGCTAATACGGTTTCTGAGGTAGCCAGATTGTTGTTTGATTTTATAGTTTCACTATTGGCATTGACATTAAGTAATTCTAAAATATGTTGAGCGATTTCTTCAGTACCAGTAATAACTTTAGTCGCACCATGTTCTTTAATATATGCAATTTCATCATCATAAAAAGCCCAAACATAGATCGCTAATTCAGGGTGTACTTCTTTGGCTCGTTGTGTTATTTCCCCAGATTTATAGCCATTAGGTGAAGTAATAATTAACCATTTTGCCGTTTTTAAATTAGCCAGTTCTAATATTTCTAATTTTGTCGCTTTACCAAATACTGCTGTCAAGCCTTGGTGACGGATCTGTTCAATTAAAGTTAATGAATTATCAATCACGGTAAATGGTATGCCTTGGTGACTTAGTTTTTGAGCAACAATGCGACCTAATTGATTGTAGCCAATTAAGATGGCATGATTTTCCTGATAGGGAATGTTGTTGTTAATTTCAGCTATTGGGTCAATAATTTTATCGACAACATTTTCAGTGCGAGATAGGTAATGTTCAAGAATATTGAACACAAAAGGATTTAGTACAATCGAAATGATAGAACCAGCTAAAATCAAACTATGTGCCTCTTCTGGAAATATCTTTAAACTAATTCCTAGTGCGGCTAGTATATAAGCAAACTCTCCAATTTGAGCTAAACTTGCTGAAATGGTTAAAGCCGTACGTCTAGAACGCCCAAATAATCTCACAATAAAATAAGCTGCTAATGATTTGCCCAATACAATAATCACCACGGTAGTTACTACTGCAATTGGGTGAATGAGTAAAATTTGGGGTTTAAATAACATGCCGACAGACACAAAGAACAGTACTGCAAAGGCATCTTTTAGGGGAAGGATATTTTTAGCGGCGCGGTGGCTGAGATTAGATTCGGTTAACACCATGCCGGCAAAGAAAGCACCTAATGCAAATGAAGCTCCAAATAGTTGGACTGCCACTAATGCAATACCTAAGGCAATGCCTAATACTGATAGGGTAAATAATTCCTCTGAACCTGTACAAGCACTTTTAGTTAGGAGCCAAGGAATAACCCGCCGGCCGATTAAAATCATAATAGCGATAAATAAGATCACCAAGCCGATAGTTTTGGATATTTGTTTTAAAATATCTAGGTAACTATAGTGTTCACTCTCACTATACATAGTGGCAATCGCTGGTAATAATACTAAAGTTAACACCATTACTAAGTCTTCAACAATTAACCAACCAATAGCAATGCGTCCACGTTGGCTTTCGATTAAATTACGTTCTTCTAACGCTCGGAGTAATACCACTGTACTAGCGGTAGACAAGCAAAGACCAAATACCAGTCCGGTAAGTAAGGACCTACCCATCATGTAAGATAGACCTAAGCCCAGCAGAGTGGCTACGGCAATTTGTACGATAGCTCCGGGGATAGCAATATTTTTGACTGCCATTAGATCTTTTAATGAAAAATGTAAGCCGACCCCAAACATTAATAAAATAATACCGATTTCGGCAAGTTCTTGTACAATCGCGGTATCAGCAGTAATACCTGGTGTAGCTGGACCAAAAATAATTCCGGCGATAAGATAACCAACTAAAGGGGAAATTCGTAGGCGGTTGGCTAATAAGCCAAGTATTGCGGCTAGAACAATACCACCAATAATGGCGATGAGTAATGGACTAATATCATGCATGCATACCTCCTTACTGTGTAATTACGAACATTTAGAGATAAATATGAATAGGGCGGGAGTGATTATATTAACATAACTTGATGATTTTATGAAGGTAACTAGAGTTTTGATTGCTGAAATAGGGGAAATATAAGAATCATGCCGGATAACAGAAAAATTATTAAATTTTATTAGTTTAGCCTACAAGCCGTAGGCTAAACTAAGCCATATTATTCAGATGACGGTAAATCCAGTTTATTTAAAGTGATTTTTACTTTAACAATACGGTGACTTTCAGTTTCCAGAACTTCAAATAGATAATCACCAATTTGAACCGTTTCGCCGACTTCAAGCAAATGCTGAGCTTTTTCCATCAACAGGCCGGCAAGGGTATGATATTCGCGCTTGTCATCAATATCAATTGGAACAAAACGCACTAATTCTTCTACCGGAATATAACCATTGGCAATCCAACTATTATCATTTAGACATTGGATATCATGTTTAGCGTCAATATCTTCTTCTTCAGTTGGAAAATCGCCAGCAATGGTTTCAATTACGTCGGTAACCGAAACCACACCTTGCATTGAACCAAATTCATCAACCACAAAAGCAAAATGGGTTTTGGCTTTTTTAAATTGTTCTAATGCCACCAATAATGAGACAGTTTCTGGAAAGATCAATGGTTGTTTGATAAGTGAATTAATATCAAATGGTTGCTTATTTTGTAATACATCTTTCAATAAATCATTAACTTGAATAATACCTAAAGGTTCATCCATGGCCGCATTGTCAGTAACGACTAAACGTGAATGCGGGTTATCAAAAATCTCTTTTAAAATAACTTCACGATCATCATTGATATTTACCATATCAACATCCAGTCTGGCGGTCATAATACTGCTCACCGAACGTTGAGCCAGCCCAAGCACGCGTTCAACCATACTCAGTTCTTGATGATTGAAAACTGATACTTTTTTAGTAGAATCTGAGACTAAATCGATAGTATGGCTGTCGGGATCTTCTTCGGCGTCGCCTTTTAACAAATGTAAAATAGCTTCAGCGGTGCGTTCACGTAAGGGTTTTTTACTTAAGAACTTACGGCGATTGAATATGGCTAATTGATTGAAAAATTCAATCATGATAGAGAAGCCGATAGCGGCGTATAAGTAACTTTTTGGAATAACAAACCCAAATCCTTCAGCGACTAAACTAAAGCCGATCATTAGCAAGAAGCTTAGACAGAGAATTACTATCGTGGGGTGGGAATTAACAAAGTAAGCCAGTGGCTTACTGGCAACCATCATAATGCCTATAGCAATGCAAACTGCAATAATCATTACCGGAATATGTTCCACCATACCTACAGCGGTGATCACCGAGTCAAGCGAGAAAATTGCATCTAATACCACAATTTGCGCGACAACAGTCCAAAAGTGTGAGGTCTTTTTCGGTTTACCATCTTCATGTGATGCACCTTCAAGGCGTTCATTAAGTTCCATGGTTGCTTTAAATAGCAAAAATATACCACCAATCAACATAATCAGTTGGCGCGCGTTGAAACTAATATCAAATGCAGAGAATAGTGGGGTGGTGAGTGTGACTAACCATCCGGTAAACATTAATAAAATTATTCGGGTAACTAACGCAAAAGCAAGTCCGGTAATTCGAGCTCTATCACGTAGCTGCGAAGGAAGTTTCTCGGCAAGAATGGCAATGAAAACGATATTATCAATACCAAGGACGATTTCAAGTACAATTAGCGTGGATAAACCAATCCAAATTGTAGGATCCATGATCCATTCCATATGTCAGGTGATTACCTCTAAAGAAACAGCACATGCTGCCCAGTAATTCTGTCTGTAATTGTTTAAATAATCAATAGAATATTGATAATATTTGTTAGTTTTGTAAAGATGTTTCCTGAGAACCCTACGTTTCAGTATAAAATTAACTTCGCCAAAAGGTTGGTGTGAATAAAACCAATAGGGTAAATATTTCTAGTCGTCCAAATAGCATATCAACCACCATTACCCATTTAACTGCATCGGTTACATTAGCAAAGTTGTCGCTGACACTACCTAAGCCCACACCCAAATTATTTAGTGATGATGCCACAATATAAAAAGAGTCAGTGGCATCAACGCCGGAAGTCATAATGATAAACAGGCTGATTAAGAAAACCAGTACATAGGCGGAAAAAAATCCCCAAACTGCTTCGATAATTCTTTCCGGTACTACGCGGTGATTTAATTTGAGCGTGTAAATAGCATTAGGGTGAATCAGGCGTTTTAATTCTCGGGAACCTTGCATGAAAAGCAGAAGTACTCGCACCACTTTCAATCCGCCGCCAGTTGAACCCGCACAACCACCAATAAATGAGGCACACAGTAAAAAAATTGGTAATGACGATGGCCAGGTGTTTATATCATCTACTGTGAACCCAACCGTTGCTGCGATTGACACCACTTGCAATATAATTTTGTCGATACTTAATTGGCGTTGTGGTTGATAGCAATAAATCACGAAACCACAAATACCAATTAGAATTAATAAAATAAATATAAAGGTTCTAAACTCTTGATCTCGCCAGTAAACCTTAAGTGAAAAACCATTTAATGCAGCAAAATGTAAGGCAAAATTACAACCAGATAAAATCAAAAATAACGTCACAATATAATTAATAGTGGCACTATTAAAATAAGCTAAATTATTATCATGCGTAGAAAAGCCACCCATAGAGATAGTAGAAAAACTATGTGAGATAGCATCGAAAACATCCATACCAGCAAACCATAAACAAATGGCACATAGAGTGGTAAGCAATATATAAATCGACCACAGTGTTTTAGCGGTTTCGGCAATACGTGGGCGCATTTTGCTATCTTTTTGCGGACCAGGAATTTCAGCACGATAAAGTTGCATTCCCCCTACACCCAACAATGGTAAAATGGCTACAGCTAAAACGATAATACCCATACCACCCAGCCATTGTAGTAGTTGCCGATAAAATAATAGTGCTTTAGGCAAATGTTCTAAATTAACGATGGTCGTGGCACCGGTAGTGGTTAAACTGGAAAACGATTCAAAAAAGGCGGTAGTTAAATTAAGGTTAATGTGATGATCAAAGATAAATGGAAAGGCGCCAATAGTACCAATTACCACCCAAAATAGTACCACAATAAAAAAACCTTCACGAGTGTTGAGTTCATGATGTTGATGGCGATTTGGTAACCATAATAAGCAGCCGAGAATTAGAGCCGCAATAAAAGATCGCACAAAAATGGCTCCGGCACCATCGCGGTATATTAGGGCCACCAGTGCCGGGATTAGCATAAATACCGACAGTAAGGTAATTAATAAACCAACTATTCTGATAATTGAGCGCCAATGCATCATCGTTGTAATCTCTATTTAAAACCACGAGCGGCTTTGATGAGATCATATGCGGCTTGGATTTCTTGAGCGCGTTTTTTAGCCGCTTCAAGCATCTCTTTAGGTAACCCTTTGGACACTAATTTATCGGGATGATGTTCGTTCATCAACTTACGATAAGCCCTTTTTATGGCTGCAACTTCCGCTGAGGGTTCAATACCTAATATTTTATAAGCATTTTGTAGATCAGATTCTGCTGAACGGCTTTGATAACCACCATAATTGTTACCCTGTTGATATTGATAACGTTGTTGGTTGCTATAACCTTGTTGATGGAAATGATAACTACCCATCATCATTTGGATATACATGGCCATTTGTTGGCGCGGAATATTAAATTCTTCCGCCACGATGAAAAGAATTTGCAGCTCTTTTTCATCTAAATTACCGTCAACCAATGCCGCTTGGATTAATTGTTCACAAAAGATATTTAAAACATTACGACGGAAGCGATATTGGGCATACAGCTCTTTTAACCGCGAACGTAGTGGGTAATCACTAGTTTTGCCGCGATTAAATGAATCTTGAGCAAGTTGGCGACTGTTGCTATCCAGTTGTAACCGATCCATAAATTGGCGCGCCAGATTAATATCATCTTGGGTCACTACGCCTTTGGCTTTACTTAAATGCCCCAGCACCTCAAAAACGACGGTTAAGTAAAGTGTCGGGTTAGCATGCGTCCTTTGTTCAGTTAATTTATTACAAAAAGCTTGGTAGAGCATTGGCCCTATAAATAAGCCAATAAAAAATCCCCAACCAGTTTTTAACACCAGACTTAATACAAAGCCGGTAATAATTGCCCAAATAAATGACATATTATTCGTTTACCTCAATGCGATCGATTTTTTGTAAACCACGTGGTAATGATGTACCTTTACGGGCGCGTTCAGCTCTAAATTTTTGTAAATCAGCAGGATAGAGTGTAAGTTTGCGTTTACCAACATGCAAGGTTATAGCGGTTTGCGGTGTGATTAACATCATCAAGCATAAGCTATCATCCGCACCAGAAAGGGAGATAATTTTATTACCTTTACCTTTAGCCAGTTCCGGTAAGTCTGTTACCGGGAAGATTAACATGCGTCCAGCTTGCGTAATGGATAACAGTAGACTGTCATCAGAGGTAATCTCAATTGGAGGCAATACCTTAGCGTTATTCGGTAAGTTGATAATTGCTTTACCATTACGATTACGCGCAACTAAATCACTAAATTGGCAAATAAAACCATAGCCGGCATTTGAGGCCAATAATAATTTTTGCTCGTCATTGGCTGCCATAAGTACATGTTCAACAGTAGCACCAGCTGGCAAGGCTAATTTGCCGGTTAGTGGCTCACCTTGGCCACGCGCGGACGGCAAGGTATTAGGTTCAATGGCGTAACTACGTCCGGTTGAGTCAATAAATACTACCGGTTGATTGCTTTTGCCTTTGGCTGCCGCTTTGAAACTATCACCAGCTTTATAACTTAGGCTAACCGGATCGATGTCATGCCCTTTAGCGGCTCTAACCCAACCCATTTCCGATAAAACAATAGTGACCGGTTCTGATGGTGTTAATTCTTGTTCGGTGATCGCTTTGGCTTCGCTACGTTCAACGATCGGAGAAAGGCGGTCATCACCATATTTTTCCGCATCTTCTTGTAACTCTTTTTTAATTAGGGTATTAAGTTTTCTTGGTGACGCCAATAATGCTTGTAACTGATCACGTTCTTTAGCCAATTCGCTTTGCTCACCTTTTATGCGCATTTCTTCCAGTTTGGCTAAATGACGGAGTTTTAATTCTAAAATTGCTTCTGCTTGAATATCAGTCAAGGCAAAGCGATTGATTAATTCAGTTTTCGGTTCATCTTCATGGCGAATGATTTCGATGACTTCGTCAATATTTAAGAAAGCAATCAATAAACCATCTAAAATATGCAGACGTTTAAGTACCTTATCTAAACGATAGTTTAAACGTCGTATAACGGTATTCCTGCGGTACTCTAACCATTCAGTTAGAATTTCTAGTAAACCTTTAACTGCTGGGCGATTGTCAAGCCCAATCATGTTCATATTTACCCGATAACTTTTTTCCAAATCGGTGGTGGCAAATAGATGATTCATGACTTGTTCTAAATCAACTCGATTAGAACGTGGCACAATCACTAAGCGAGTAGGATTTTCATGATCTGATTCATCCCGTAAATCTTCTATCAAAGGCAGTTTTTTGGCGCGCATCTGTGCGGCAATTTGTTCTAAAATTTTAGCGCCGGAAACTTGATGCGGTAGATCAGTAATAACAATATCACCGTCTTCTTTTTTCCAAACGGCGCGCATACGGATAGAGCCTCGACCGCTGGTATAGATTTTTTCTATATCCTCACGTGGAGTAATAATTTCGGCCTCGGTCGGGAAGTCAGGGCCTTGTATGTGAGTCATTACTTCGCTAAGCGTGGCTTTAGGATTTTCAGCTAACATAATTGCGGCATTAGCTACTTCGCGAATATTATGAGGAGGAATATCGGTAGCCATACCAACCGCAATGCCGGTAGTACCGTTTAATAAGATATTTGGCAATCTAGCCGGTAACATTTTCGGTTCTTGCAAGGTGCCATCAAAGTTCGGGGTATAATCAACTGTGCCTTGTCCTAATTCGCCTAATAATAATTCGGCATATTTTGATAAGCGTGATTCGGTGTAACGCATAGCCGCGAATGACTTAGGATCATCGGGTGCCCCCCAGTTACCTTGGCCATCTACTAATGGATAGCGGTAAGAGAAAGGTTGCGCCATTAATACCATCGCTTCATAACAAGCACTATCACCATGTGGATGATATTTACCTAAAACGTCACCGACAGTACGCGCTGATTTTTTGAATTTCGCTTGCGCATTGAGTCCTAGCTCTGACATGGCATAGACAATGCGTCGTTGCACCGGTTTTAAGCCATCCCCAATAAATGGTAAGGCACGGTCCATAATCACATACATGGAGTAGTTTAAATAAGCGCTTTCAGTAAAGGTACGTAGCGATTGAACTTCTACTCCGTCATGAGTAATCTCACTCATTATTGTTCCTCTAAATCTTTCTTTATGTTAGACAGTAAGTTCAACTTGATCACCTTTTTCTTGTAACCATTCACGGCGATCTTCTGAGCGTTTTTTAGCTAGCAACATATCCATTAAAGCCATGGTTTGTTCGGTGTCATCAAGCGATAGCTGCACTAAACGGCGCGTATTGGGATCCATTGTGGTTTCACGCAGTTGCAATGGATTCATTTCCCCCAAGCCTTTAAAACGTTGTACATTAGGTTTGCCCTTTTTACGTTTAAGTTGATCTAAAATGCCTTCTTTTTCTTCTTCGTCTAATGCGTAATGCACTTCTTTACCTAGGTCGATACGGTATAGGGGAGGCATGGCAACAAAAACATGACCTTGTTCAACCATAGCTCGAAAGTGGCGAACAAATAATGCACAAATTAAGGTGGCAATATGTAATCCATCAGAATCGGCATCAGCTAAAATACAAACTTTGCCATAGCGTAATTGGCTTAAATCGTCACTGTCAGGATCAATACCAATAGCCACCGAAATATCGTGGATTTCTTGAGAACCTAGTACTTCATCGGAGGACACTTCCCAAGTATTTAAAATTTTACCTTTTAGAGGCATGATAGCTTGATATTCGCGGTCACGAGCTTGTTTGGCAGAACCACCGGCAGAATCCCCTTCCACTAAAAAGAGTTCGGTTCTGTTCAAATCCTGAGAAGAACAATCAGCCAATTTACCCGGTAACGCTGGTCCGCTAGTTAATTTTTTACGGATGACTTTCTTGGCTGCTCTTAAGCGTTTTTGGGCACTGGAAATTACGATTTCAGCTAGTAATTCGGCTATTTGCACATTTTGATTTAACCATAGGCTAAACGCATCTTTGACAATGGCCGAAACAAAAGCGGCACTTTGTCTGGATGATAACCGTTCTTTGGTTTGTCCGGCAAATTGCGGTTCTTGCATTTTAACTGAAAGCACATAGGCACAGCGTTCCCAAATATCGTCAGCAGTCAGTTTTAGTCCGCGCGGCAAGAGATTACGAAATTCACAAAACTCTCGCATGGCATCAAGTAATCCTTGACGCAAACCATTAACATGAGTACCACCTTGTACGGTTGGTATTAAGTTAACATAACTTTCGGTTAATAGTTCACCACCTTCAGGCATCCAAAGCAGCGCCCATTCCACCGCTTCGGTATCACCAATATGATTGCCGGTAAAAGGTTCTTCCGGTAATAGTGTGTAACCGCTTACTGATTCCATTAAATAATCTTTTAAGCCGTCTTCATAGCACCAGCGTTCTTCGGTATTATTGATTTTATCTTTAAAGATAATCTCTAGTCCTGGGCACAGTACCGCTTTAGCTTTTAATAAATGTGATAACCGAGGCACGGAAAATTTTGCGGAATCAAAATATTTTTCATCAGGCCAGAAATGTACCTTGGTACCAGTATTGCGGCGACCACAAGTGCCAGTTACATGCAAATCTTCGACTTTATCACCATTTTCAAAGGCGATTTGGTAAACTTGTCCATCACGGTTTACTGTGACTTCGACTCGTTTAGAAAGGGCATTAACAACTGAGATCCCAACACCATGTAACCCCCCAGAAAACTGATAGTTCTTGTTGGAAAATTTACCACCAGCATGGAGACGACAAAGCAATAATTCAATGGCGGGTACACCTTCTTCCGGGTGAATATCAACCGGCATACCACGCCCATCATCAATCACTTCTAATGAATTATCTTCAAATAAAGTGACTTTAATTTGGTGTGCATAGCCAGCAATCGCTTCATCGACACTGTTATCAATGACTTCTTGTGCCAAATGGTTTGGCCTTGTAGTGTCAGTATACATACCCGGGCGGTGTCTCACCGGATCAAGCCCTTTTAGGACTTCGATATCAACGGCATTATAACTGGATTGTGACATATTTTTTCTGTTCATTTAAATAAATGGGCTTATTATAGCAATCTTTCGTCAAGATGCATGAATTTAAATTTATAATTATGTTAACGGTAGTTTTTATGGATTTTGGGTTTGTTTATTGCTTTTATAGTATTATCATTATGCATAAATCCCATACAAAAATTAAGGGAATAAGATGAGCAAGTCAGAAAATAAAATAACGCGGCGTGATTTTTTACAAAAAACGATGGCTATTAGTGGGGTTGCTGCCTTAACCAGTAATTTACACTTGCCGTTTGCTTATGCGGAATCTAATAATAATGCTGCCGATGCCATTCCAAATCCTACCAATGAAGAACAGATTTTTTATAGTGCTTGTTTGGTCAATTGTGGCAGCCGTTGCCCCCTGAAAGTCCATGTTAAAAACAATATAATTACCAAAATATCCTCAGAAGACGGCATTGATGAACCTATATTTGGTCAACATCAAATCCGTCCTTGTATTCGTGGAAGATCAGTGCGTTGGCGAACTTACGATCCTGACCGTTTAAAATACCCAATGGTGCGCATTGGTAAACGCGGTGAAGGTAAATTTAAACGCATTTCTTGGGATGAAGCAATTAATTTGTTGGCTGATAAACTCAAATATACTATTAATAACTATGGGAATGAGGCGATTTACTATCAATATGCTTCTGGCACTACCGGCGCAAATATTCCGGGGCGTAATGCTTGTAAGCGTTTTTTAAGTTCTATTGGTGGATTTTTGGATTCTCATGGTACCTATTCAAGTGGTCAAATTTCAGCTATTCGGCCATTTATTTATGGTACTGCCAAAGAATCATTGATCGATCAGATTAAGCACTCTGATCTGGTGGTGATGTTTGGGCATAATGTTGCTGAAACACGAATGTCTGGTGGTGGCCAAGTGACAGAGCTTTTTCATGCGTTGGAACAAAGTAAAGCTCGAGTCATTATTATCGATCCGCGTCGCAGTGAAAGTGTAGTGGCCTATAATGCTGAGTGGATCCCAATTATTCCGGGTACTGATGCAGCTTTAGTTGCTGCAATTGGCTATGCCTTACTTGAAGAAGATCGAATTGATGATGCCATGTTGAATAAATATTGTGTCGGTTGGAATGCGGATTCTTTACCTGATAGTGCACCACCTTTTAGTGATTATAAATCGTATATTTTAGGATTAGGTGATGATAGAACACCGAAAACCCCAGAATGGGCTGCACAAAGAACAGGCATCCCGGCCTCACAAATCCGTAAACTAGCGTTAGATATTGTTAATGCTAAAGCAGCGTGGATTTCACAAGGTTATGGCGTACAGCGTTGGCAAAATGGTGAACATACTGCCCGAGCAATTATGATTTTACCGATTATGACAGGGCAATTTGGTAAACCTGGCACTAATATTGGTACTTGGGGTGGTAGTGTGACTTATCCTGTTCCTGGTTTGGCTATTCCTAATCCAATAAAAACTAGTATTTCTTTCTTCTTATGGACGAAGGCAATTGAAGATGGACCTAATATGACCGCTAAGAACTCTTATCTAAAAGGTAAAGATAAGTTGGACGTAGGTATCAAATTTATTTGGAATTATGCTGGTAATGTTATTGGCAATCAACATTCTGATCTCAATCGAACTCACCAAATTTTACAAGATGAATCTAAATGTGAATTTATTTTAGTTTGGGATACGCATATGACTGCTTCAGCAAGATATGCTGATTTACTATTACCAGATGTGTCATCAGTCGAAAGTAATGATCTAATTAATAATTCTTATGCTTCGGGTGCGTATAATTATCTTATTCGTATGCAACGAGCAATTAAGCCACTTTGGGAAAATCGATCTTCTTATGATGTGCTCACCGAATTATCTGCAAAATTTGGAGTAAAAGATAAATTTACCGAAGGACGGAGTCAAGACGAGTGGATCGAATATTGCTACGAAAAACTACGAAGACAAGAACCAAATTTACCACCATTTGCGCAAACAGATGGCATGGGCGTTATCGATCGTAAATTGGCTAATAGTGATGCGCAAATTGGTTTAAAAGCGTTTAGAGATGACCCGATTAACAATCCATTAAACACACCATCCGGTAAAATTGAAATCTATTCAGAAGCATTGGCTAAAATTGCTAATGAATGGGAACTGGATGAAGACGACCAACTCTACCCAATTCCTGCTTATTTACCAGCAGTTGAAGGCAGTGAAGATAAGCCAAAAAGGGCAAAGTACCCACTACAGCTTATTGGTTTTCATATTAAAGGGCATTGTCATTCAACCTATTGTAATTTACCGCAATTGCGCGAAGCAGTCGCTGATAGTATTTGGATTAATCCATTGGATGCCGAGCAACGGCACATTAAACATGGTCAGCTAGTTGAAGTTTATAACGATCGTGGCCGACTTTACATTCCGGCTAAAGTAACACCACGTATATTGCCGGGAGTGATTGCGATTCCACAAGGCATGTGGGCAAAGACTAATGCCGCCGGTATTGATATTGGTGGTTGTATTAATCGCTTAACCTCATTAAGACCTAGTGTATTGGCTAAATCGAATCCACAGCATACCAATTTAGTGGAAATCAAACCGTTATCTACTGTGCCAACGGCATTATAACGGAAGAGGAGATAATAACAATGCAATATGGATTCTATATTGATTCCTCAAAATGTACCGGCTGCAAAACCTGTCAACTTAGTTGCAAAGATGAAAAAGATAACCCTTTAGGTATTCATTTCCGCCGAGTTTATGAATATGGTGGTGGAACTTGGCAGCAAATTGATGGCTTTTGGCAAAATAATATTTTTACTTATTACTTATCTATTGCCTGCAATCACTGTTCTGAGCCTACTTGTGTGCAAGGTTGCCCGACTGGTGCCATGCACAAACGTGAGCAAGACGGTTTAGTGGTTGTTAACCAAGATGTTTGTATTGGTTGCCGTTATTGTGAAATGCGTTGCCCTTATGGCGCCCCACAATTTGATCCTCAAAAACGGGTAATGTCGAAATGTGATGGCTGCTTTGCCCGGGTTGCCGAAGGTTTAAAACCAGTATGTGTCGAGTCTTGTCCACAACGAGCATTAGATTTTGATGAAATAGACAAGCTGCGTCAGCGTTATGGCGCTGAATGTAATATTGCGCCATTACCAAATTCACAGTTGACTAAACCCAATATTGTCATTAAGCCTCACCCACAAGCTAAACCCTCTGGTGATACTCAGGGCAAAGTTCTTAATCCAGAGGAGGTATAATTATGCATGAACTTCCATTGGTATTTTTTACGGTATTGGGGCAATTAGCCGCAGGGATGGTGTTGCTAGGTAGCTTAAGTTATTTATGCCAATCATCCGCAAATAACACTCGCAAGATTGAGAAAATTAATCTTGTGGCGTTAGTTTTTATGGCAACAGGCATGATTATGGCCTCGTTCCATTTAGGGCAGCCATTACGCGCTTTAAATGTTATTTTCGGTATTGGCCGATCACCAATGAGTAATGAAATTTTTACTTTTGGTTGCTTGTTTGGGGTGACTTTAGCGAGTGTTTTATTAAGCTATTTTGCCGATGAAGATAAGGGTAATAAATTTGTCTGGATTAAATCACTGTGTCAACGAATTAATCAAATTCCCCATTTAGCCAAAATGCTGGCAATTTTGCTAGTTATTTTGAGTTTAGTTTTTGTGTGGACCATTGTGTTAACCTATATGTTACCAACAGTGAAAACATGGAACACGGTTTACACCGCAATTCAAATGTATACAGCGATGCTGGCATTAGGTAGTATTGCGGTGGCACTATTGGGGTTGTATCGTATTGGTAGTTTAGTCTTTGTGATTAGTTGCGTACTAATTTTATTATTAAAGATTCCATATGTTAATTTGATGACAACCATATCGCCACAACTTGCGGCCGAGCAGCATTCTTGGTTGCTTGCTGAGTGTGGTTTATTAGTGCTGGCACTAGTTTTAGTCGCGCTTAATAATTGGCGCACGCCAAAAAACAACATTATTTATTTGCTAGCTTTTGTTAGTGTTTTAGTCGGTGAAATTTGCGCTCGCATAGCATTTTATAATTTATGGACAATTCCTTTATAATCATGATAAATAATTATGGCTATATGAATTAACTATCAAGGGATCGTGCGTTTGGATATTACAACCTGTGCTACATTGGCTAAATTACTAGGTGCTTTTTTTTACTATCCACCTAATGGTCAAGAGGTAAAGCCGTTAATTACTGCTTTGTTACATATTGATCAGTTGACCGAATGGCAAAATGGTTCGCTTATTAGTGAGCAATGCCAAATATTAGCTGATGAAGTAACCAATCCCGAACTTGATTATCAATACTCCGTCTTATTTGAAGGGCAAGGCAGCATGCCAACCCCTCCTTGGGGATCGGTGTACCTTGACGAAGAACATTTATTGATGGGTGAGTCACAGGAACGTTACCGTGAATTTTTACAACAGCAAGGCCTTAAACTCACTAGTGGCATGAATGAACCTGAAGATCAGTTTGGTTTAATGTTGATGGCTTTTGCTATTCTACTTGAAAATAACAAACCTGAAGTGGCACAACAATTAATTACCGATCACTTACTGACTTGGTCTGCGCTCTATTTGCATCGACTTAAGCATAATGATGTGAGCAGCTTTTATCGCTCCCTAGCGGTAATTGCCGAACAATATTTAATGTTATTGCCAACCACTTGATCGAGTTTGTATAACTAGCATAGAGTGACATTGCAGCTTACACGCTAATCGGTATAATTTGTTTATGATTTATTAGGATGAAGAGGATTAATGCGAGCTTATTTACAATTAATGCGCTTGGATAGGCCAATTGGCACATTACTGTTACTTTGGCCAACTCTCTGGGCAATTTGGCTTGCAGGCCATCCTTCGGTATATATTACGCTGGTGTTTGTGTTAGGCGTGGTAGTAATGCGTTCGGCTGGTTGTGTGATTAATGATTATGCCGACCGCCATTTCGACGGCTATGTCGAGCGCACCAAAAATCGCCCATTAGCTCGTGGTGCTCTAAGCCCCCAAAATGCTTTATGGACTTTGTTGGTTTTATTAGTTATCGCACTGCTGTTATTACTCACTTTAAATCAATTGTCATGGTTTATTGCTGGTTTGGCGTTATTGACTGCATTAATTTATCCCTTTATGAAACGCTATACCCATTTACCGCAAATTACTTTAGGTATTGCTTTTAGTTGGGGCATTCCCATGGTGTATGCGGCAACCATTGAGCAATTTCCATTAACCTGTTGGTTACTCTGTTTGGCGAATATTTGTTGGACAGTGGCTTATGATACGGAGTACGCAATGGTCGACCGAGATGATGATTTAAAAATCGGAATTAAATCAACTGCCATTTTGTTTGGTCATCATGATAAGTTAATCATTGGCATTCTACAGCTAATAGCTGTAAGTTGTTTGATAATTATTGGTCTCAATAATCATTTAGCTATCATTTATTACCTTGGATTACTGATTGCTTCGTTACTGTTTATTTATCAACAATGGCTTATTAAAGATCGTGACAGAAACCGATGTTTTAATGCGTTTATGAATAATAATTTAGTCGGTTGCTTAATCTTCGTTGGTATATTTTTTTCCTAAAAGTTAATAAATTATCCAGTCACAATGGTTATATCACTATTACCAGATTTTAGCCCGTAATTTTATACTGAAACGTATGGTTCTCAGGAAACATCTTGACAAAATTGCCAATTAGTTAATACCAAAACTATTTAGGCTAATGATCGTAGCTTCATAATCAAATAGCCTAAAAAAAATATGGTTAGTCTTGCTCAGCGAGTGTTGCTTGTACAATCCTAAGAGCGTCAAAGGTTTCTTTAACATCATGCACGCGGATAATGTGAGCGCCTTTCATAGCGGCAATGACCGCACAAGAAACACTACCAAGCATACGTTCTTGAGGTGGTACATTTAGTACTTGTCCAATCATCGATTTTCTCGACATACCTACCAACAATGGTAAATTAAAATGCTGGAATCGCTCTAAGGTTGCTAGTAAGCGATAGTTATGAGCTAGGGTTTTACCAAACCCAAAACCGGGATCGAGTATGATTTTTTCCCGATCAATTCCAGCATGCATGCAACGGTTAATATGTTGGGCAAAAAATTGGTCGACTTCTTGATAGATATCTTGCTGATAGTGGGGTGCATTTTGCATGGTTTTAGGATCCCCTTGCATGTGCATAATACACACGGGTAAGCCTGTGTTTGCTGCGGCCTCAAGTGCGCCTGGTTCGGTCAATGCTCGGATGTCATTAATTAAATGTGCCCCAGCTTTAGCTGCTTCGCTAATGACTTGCGGTTTAGAAGTATCAACGGATATCCAGACATCAAAGTAACGGGCTATTTTTTCAACCAGAGGAATAACGCGATTAAGTTCTTCATCCACGGGAACTTCGGCGGCTCCCGGGCGAGTTGATTCGCCCCCAACATCGATAAATGTTGCGCCCGCTTGAATCATACTATCCACTCGCCGCATGGCAGCATCAAGATTATTATAATCGCCACCATCAGAAAATGAATCCGGCGTCATATTAACAATACCCATTACTTGAGGAAAAGATAGATCCATCACCTGATTTTGAAAACGAATTTCCATAATTTGTTGCCTTATTTATGCAGATGTTTAATGTTAGATTTAATTAAGTTTCATTAGAAACTAACACCAGAGTATTATGGTTGTAGTAGTGTAGCTTTTATCATTATAAGTTTATTGATTAAATCAACTAATTGTTACCGACAAAAAACGCGCCGGAGCGCGTTGTTTTTAATCAATAAGGAAATTAATTTTCCGATTCAGGCGGTGTGTTACTGCCTTCGTTAGGAATTTCCTTGGCTGCTTTTTCGTCATTTTCAGTCCAATCATCTGGTGCACTAATTGGTCTACGAGCAAGTAAATCAGCAACTTGTTTAGAACCGATAGTTTCATATTTCATCAGTGCATCTTTCATTGCATGGAGCACATCCATATTTTCAGTTAATATTTTGCGCGCTCTTTCAAAGTTACGATCAATAATGAGTTTAACTTCTTCATCGATGATACGGGCCGTTTCATCCGAGATATCTTTAGGACGACCATAAGCAGAATTATCATCCATTTCATAGAACAAAGGTCCTAAACGATCAGAAAAGCCCCACTGAGTGACCATGGCTCTGGCATATTGGGTTGCTACTTTTATGTCGTTAGAAGCACCGGTTGAGACTTTATCAATGCCATAAATCAATTCTTCAGCAAGTCTACCACCATATAGAGTAGCGATGTCGCCTTCAAGTTTTTCACGGCTTTCACTAACACGATCACCTTCAGGTAAGAAGAAAGTCACCCCCAAAGCTCGACCACGAGGAATAATAGTTACTTTGTGAATAGGATCATGGTCTGGCATTAAGTAACCAATAATTGCATGACCGGCTTCGTGATAAGCGGTTGAAATAAGCTGTTCTTGAGTCATGGTTAATGAACGGCGTTCGGTACCCATATTAATTTTATCTTTGGCTTCTTCAAATTCATCCATGGTCACTAGGCGTTTATTGCGACGAGCAGCAAATAAGGCCGCTTCATTAACTAAATTAGCTAATTCAGCACCTGAATAACCTGGTGTACCACGAGCTAACACAGATAGATCTACATCAGAAGCTAGCGGAACTTTACGAACATGTACCGCCAGAATTTGTTCACGGCCTTTCATGTCTGGTAAACCGATTTGTACTTGGCGATCAAAACGACCTGGGCGAAGTAAAGCTGGGTCTAAAATATCAACACGGTTAGTTGCCGCAATAATGATAATACCACTATTAGCTTCAAAACCATCCATTTCAACAAGCATTTGGTTAAGAGTTTGTTCGCGTTCGTCATGACCACCCATTGAACCAGCACCACGTTTACGGCCAACGGCATCAATTTCATCAATAAAGATAATACAAGGTGAATGTTTACGAGCTTGTTCGAATAAATCACGTACGCGTGAGGCACCTACACCAACAAACATTTCTACAAAGTCAGAACCAGAAATACTAAAAAAAGGTACATTAGCTTCACCAGCTATGGCCCTTGCGAGTAAGGTTTTACCAGTACCCGGAGGTCCTACCATCAAAATACCTTTCGGAATGCGACCACCGAGTTTTTGGTATTTGCCAGGGTCACGTAAAAAATCTACTACTTCAGTAACTTCTTGTTTGGCTTCTTCACTGCCGGCAACATCAGCAAATTTGGTTTTAACTTGATCAGGGGTTAACATGCGAGCTTTGCTTTTACCAACTGACATTGGCCCACCTTTGCCACCACCTTGCATTTGGCGCATCATAAAAATCCAAAAACCAATTAATAAAATAATTGGAAACCAAGAAATCAATATACTAGTCAGTAAACTTGGTTTTTCATCTGGGCTACCATAAACAGCAACTTTGTTTACCACTAAATCATCCATCAATTTATCATCAAAATAAGGGATGTAGGTAACGTAGCTACTATTACTTTTGGTGGTGGCAACAATTTCACGCCCATTAATACGAACTTCTTGGAGTTTACCACTAGCGATGTCTGAATTAAATTGGGTATAATTGACTTGAGGTCCACTGTTAGATATTGAACTAAATTGGTTAAATACAGCAATCAATACTACAGCGATAATTCCCCAGATCAGTAGATTCTTTACCATGTCGTTCAAAAGAAAAACCTCTCATAAAAATTAACAGTTACGACTAAAAAATATTAAGTAATGTTACTACAAAATTCTGCAACTGGCTACTTCATCCCCATTGCTACAATATAAACTTCTCGCGACCGTGCTCGAGAGGCTTCTGGTTTACGAATTTTGACAGTTTTAAATAATGAACGCACCTCTTTGAGATATTCTTCAAAGCCTTCCCCTTGAAACACTTTCACAATGAAATTGCCATTGGGAGCAAGTACATCTTTACACATATCCAAAGCCAGTTCTACCAGATACATGGCTTTGGGAATATCTACTGCCGGTTGCCCACTCATATTGGGTGCCATGTCAGACATGACTACTTGTACTTTTTCGTCACCCACACGTTCAAGTAACGCCTTTAAAACCGCTTCATCGCGAAAATCACCTTGCAAAAAATCCACACCAACAATCGGATCCATTGGCAATAAGTCACAAGCAATAATGCGACCTTTATTGCCAATAAGTGAAGCAACGTATTGTGACCACCCACCAGGTGCTGCGCCTAAATCAACAACGGTAATGCCAGGTTTAAATAATTTGTCAGTTTTTTGTATTTCTTCTAGTTTAAACCAAGCTCTTGATCGTAGTCCTTTTTTTTGTGCTTGCTGTACAAAGCGATCTTTAAAATGCTCATTAAGCCAACGGGTTGAGCTTGCCGAGCGTTTTTTATTACTCACAACTAATAAATCCTTAAGGTTAAAGTGGCCACTTCATTGATTACTCATATATATAAGGGTAAAATAACAGAATTACAACTTAATGTGATAAAAAATTAATGAATTTATCTAATAGACAAAAACAATTTTTAAAAGGTGAAGCTCATCATTTAAAACCTGTGGTAATGATTGGTGCTAATGGGTTTACCGAAGGGGTGTTAGCAGAAATTGAAAATGCTTTGAATTTTCATGAACTAATCAAAATTAAAATAGCAGCAGAAGATCGCGAAACTAAAAAACTGATTTGTGATGCGATTATTCGGGAAACTAAAGCTGAGTCAGTACAACAAGTTGGTTCTATTTTTACCATATTTAGACCAAGTGAAGACAAGAAGATTACTTTACCAAAATAAAGTTATAAAAAAACAGGGCAGATAACCCTGTTTTTTGGTATTATACAAATTGTAACTTTAAATATAGTCGACTTTAACTATATCAAATTCTACCTCACCACCAGGCGTTTTAATGTGTACAGTGTCGCCATCTTCTTTACCAATTAAACCTCGGGCAATAGGTGAATTAACCGAAATTAAATTTTGTTTGTAATCAGCTTCATCATCGCCGACAATTCGATAGGTCGTTTCTTCATCCGTATCAACATTGATGACGGTGACCGTTGCCCCAAAAATAATACGTCCGGTATTTTTTACTTTGGTTACATCAATAATTTGTGCTTGCGATAACTTAGTTTCAATTTCTTGAATGCGACCTTCACAAAAACCTTGTTGTTCTCGCGCTGCATGATATTCAGCATTTTCTTTTAAGTCACCATGCGCTCTAGCTTCGGCTATAGCTGCTGTAATTTGGGGTCTTTTGACATTTTTTAATTCTTCGAGTTCGGCGCGTAATAATTCGGCCCCTCTCACTGTCATTGGGATTTGTTGCATCTTTGTTTGCTCCCGTTTTATTTATCGTAAATAAAAAACAACTTGCCCTCATCTTGTTTAAGAAAGGGATAGTAATCGATTCCATTTGTTATATTAAAGACATAATTGTCTATAACGATATAATAACTGTAAAACTGACTTAACCACAAATCATTTATGCTGAAAAAAGGTGCTATTTTAATTATAATGAGTTAAGGTAACCCAATCTTTAATAATTTAATTAATTTATGCGCCGATTACGATTTTACATAATTACTTTATTAACCGTTGTTAGTGTTTTGGTTTTGCTATCATATTTATTGATATCAACTTCATTTGTCGCTCAACTAGTTAGTCAGCAATTATCTAAATTAACATCATACTCAATCTCAATTGGTAAGATACATTATTCTGTTAATAATTTTTATGAATTAGTATTAGATGATGTCGTTATCAGTGATAAAAATCAAGAACAAGAAATAACAACTATACCAAAATTAATTATTGGGCTAGATAAAGATAATATTTGGCAGTTGCATCATTTTAATTCTATTACCGTTATTAATGGTGTGATTAATGATACAGGTAATCGTAAGTATGATATTTCGGCAAATTTGTTAAATCTTGTTGATTCTACGGTTAATCTTTCACTCAATAATGAAAAAGACAAGTTTTCTTTTCAACAAATTAATGGGGCAATTAAACCTTTTGCTTTATCTAAACAAGGTAAGTATCAATTTGATTTGTCCTCACAGCAAGTATTGTTTAATCAAACCCCAATAAAGTCGGTGTTAGTTCAAGGATTCTATCAAGATGGTGTTACTTCTATTACTAATTTAGGCGGTAATATTAATAATGGTTTTTTTGTTAGCAAATTAAAAATCTTAGCTGACAATAGGTTAGATATCGACCAATTAAAAATTAATAATGTTCATGTTCAATTAAATGACGATAACGATATTGAGCAATTACCTACTATTTTTTCAAAGTTCACCATTCATCAATTTTCGATGTTTGATAGCACTATACAGTTACCCTCAATAACAATTGAAAAAGGGAATATTGAGGCGACTAATATAGCTTATGATAAGCAATGGAACTTAGGGCAAAGTTCGCTAGTTTTCGATGCTGAGAAAATGGTTTGGCATAATGAGGTCTTTTCATCAGTATTATTACAATTAAAATCACAAAATAATATATTCACCATTGAAAAAGCTATCGCCTCTTGGAGTAGGGGTAACTTTAATTTTTCTGGAATTTGGCAAGATAATCAATTAAAACTTGATCAGCTAACTTTTTCTGATGTGGATTATCAACTCCCCGAAAAATTTGAAACAGTGATATTGCCGGATATATTTAACCAAGTTGTAATTAATAAACTAACTGTTTTGCCAAGTATATTGATTAGAACCTATCCTGATTATCCGTTTACTTTAGTTAATTTTCAAATTTCTGGTACCGATGTAACTTTAGTGCAAGACAAAAAATTAGGATTATATGCAGGGACTTTATTTTTTAAAGCTGAAAGAGGATCTATTAATAGAATAGATATTAAGTATCCTGATTTGGCAGTTAATTTTGATTCTCAGGGCCAGTCTTTATTAAGTTTTAGTACTTTAATTAATGGTGGAATGGTTGAATCAACGGCACTTATTAATCCTTCCAAAACAGAATTTCTATCTTTGAAATTTACTGCCTATAATATTACAAGTTCATTGTTAAATGAATGGAAATTAATTAAACAACCGCCTAAAGCAATCAATTATTCTGTTGATTTACATGGTGATATTGTGCCATTTGGTTTTTCCGGTACTTTTTCCGCTGATGGTAATGATTATGTCATTACCCCATAAAATTGATTTTTCACAAAAAGTCCTTATATAATTTGCAAAGACATTTTAGGTAATATATATATATTTTAGTGGCAAATCAACGTATGAATAAGCTCACTTGAGGAAGTAATGGATTCTATCAGGCTAGATAAATGGTTATGGGCAGCAAGATTTTATAAGACTCGATCTCTTGCTCGCGAAATGGTGGATGGTGGTAAGGTTCATTATAATGGGCAACGGACTAAACCAAGTAAAATTGTTGAAGTAGGCGCTATTTTAACCCTTCGCCAGGGTTCCGATCTTAAAACAATTCAAATTTTAGCAATTAGTGAACAACGCCGACCAGCAATAGAAGCCCAATTACTTTATCAAGAAACCGAAGAGAGTATTACTAAACGAGAAAAAATAGCTGAGGCACGAAAACTCAACGCATTAACTATGCCGCATCCTGATCGTAAACCAGATAAAAAAGAGCGGCGTAATTTACTTAAATTTAAACATGAACGACAACAAAGTGATAATAATTAATGGATACTTTAAATCGATTTTTATTTGATAATCATCCTATTCGTGGGGAACTTACTCGGCTTGAAGATACCTATCAGGCGATTTTAGATGATCATAATTACCCTATTGCGGTGCAAAAGTTACTAGGTGAATTATTGGTGGTTACTAGTTTATTGACAGCAACTTTAAAGTTTGAAGGAGATATAGCGGTACAGTTGCAAGGTGATGGGGCGCTTAAACTTGCGGTAGTCAATGGTAATAACCAGCAACAATTGCGTGGTGTTGCTCGCGTGAATGGTGAAATTGCGGATAATGCGACATTAAAAGATATGGTTGGTAATGGTTATATTGTAATTACTATTACACCCAAAAATGGTGAACGTTATCAAGGTATTGTTGGATTAGAAAAAGATACTTTGATTGGGTGTATCGAAAACTATTTTGTGCAATCTGAGCAATTACCTACACGCTTATTTGTGAAAACGGGTGTCCATAATAATAAGCCTATAGCTGCCGGTATTTTACTACAAGTTTTACCAAATGATGAGAATACCGAGGAATCGTTTGTACATCTTAGTACATTGACTGAAACAATTACTGGTAGTGAGCTGTTTCAATTACCTGCTGATGAGATTCTCTATCGTTTATATAATCAAGAACAAGTTCGCCTTTTTGAAACGCATCAAATTACCTTTAAATGCATCTGTTCTCGTCAACGTTGTGAAGATAGTTTAATGACATTATCTGCAGAGGAAATTGATCAGATCTTAAATGAAGAAGGTGGCAAGATTGATATGCATTGTGATTATTGCAGTAAACATTATTTATTCGACGCGATTGATATTGCAGAGTTAAAAAACAAACAACACACAAACTATCATTAATATTAGTCAATAAAAATACCACTAAGATCCGTATATCTATAGTGGTAAAATTGAAATATAGGAATAATAATTCCGCTGTTAATCTAACAAAATAATTGTATTTTTCCAACATTTTTTATATGGTTTAGATAATAAATTTGTAAAGAAACTTTACAAAACTTTTTGTTATATTTTCTCTGTAAAATATCATTTATAATCAATTTGTTATAATTTTTAGTCATACTAAATAGTTATAATTTATATTAAAAATTAATTCAGTAGATCTTATTTTCGTCAATATCAATAACTGTTGCTTGTTGATTAGTTATTTGCCATTTAATATTAAAATGATACAGAGTAATACCGTAAGTTTGTTGATCAAGGTTACTTTGTTTGTAAGCTGGTCTTGGATCCTGAGCAATAACTTGAGTTATTAATTCAGCTAATTGAGGGTGTTTATTTTGGTATATAGCAAGTTGGTTTAGTGCAGAGGTTGAAAATTCAACTGTTAATTTTTGTTCGGGAACTGATTGTGCATACCCGGCATTTGCTTCAGGGTAACTATCACAGTAAGGAAGATACGGTTTGATATCAATAATTGGAGTGCCATCGATTAAGTCAAGGCTACCTAATTTTAAAATTATTTGCTTCTTTTCAAGGACAATATCTTTTAACTCTACCGCCGATAATCCAATATGATTCGGTCTGAAGGGTGATCTGGTAGCGAATACTCCTAAGGTTTTATTGCCTCCCAAGCGAGGAGGACGGACGGTCAGTCGCCATTTTTTAGGATCAATTTGATGAAATTGAAATAATAGCCATAAGTGTGAAAATTGTTCTAAGCCTTTTATACAGTTAGGATCGTTAAATGGTGGTAGTAAATGTAGTTCACCTTGTCCAGCCAGGACTAAATTAGGCTGCCTGGGGACAGCAAATTTTTCATTATAAGGAGAGTGAATAATTCCGATAGGATTAATTGAATAAGTCATGATGTTTAAGTTAGCTATTAATTATGCTTATTTTGATATAAAGTTTGGATAATTCAACTTATTCTAGTTATTATTTCCGCCGGCTATCGCCGACGGAATTTATCAAGCTTAATATATTTGTAGATTGTTACCAACCACGAATAGCGCCACCATTAAAAATTTGGTCAGCCTTTTGGGCTACGGCATCGGTTTGGTATGCTTTAACAAAGTTTTTGATATTTTCATTATCTTTATCTGCGTCTCGCGCTACGATAATATTAACATATGGTGATTCTTTATCTTCCACAAAAATACCATCTTTGCTAGGAGTTAGATTTGCTTGTCCAGCAAAAGCATTATTAATAATAGCGAGATCTACTTGAGCGTCATCCAAGGAACGAGGTAACATTGGGGCTTCAAGTTCTACTATTTTATAGTTATATGGATTGCTAGTAATATCAAGGACAGTCGGCAATAAGCCTTTGGATTTATCAACGGTAATCATGCCTTCATGTTCCAGTAAAAGTAAGGCTCGGCCTAAATTAGTAGGATCATTTGGAATGGCTATCGTTGCATTGGCTGGTATAAAGAAAGTTTCACCACGTGGTGAAGTCACTTTAACTCCAGATTCTGTATCGGCTACTGTTTCGACAGGTTTTAGTTTGTGTGAATAGCTAGCAATTGGGTAAACAAATGAGTTACCGACAACGGTTAATTTATAACCACGCTCTTTCATTTGTTCGTCTAAATAAGGTTTATGTTGAAAAGCATTAACATCAATTAAACCATCATTTAATGCTTGATTTGGTGTAACATAATCATTGAAAATAACTAGATCCACATCTAGTTTGTAAAGATCTTTAGCTTGTTGTTTAGCCACTTCCGCAACTTCTTGTTCCGGGCCTGAAATAACTCCTACTTTAATAGTGCTTACTTTAGCTGGTTCTGCGGGTTTATTCTCTGTAGCTGCTGGTTGTTTATTATTGTCACAACCAGTTAAAAAAAATGCACTCACCAATGAGGTAACAAGTGCTAGCTTTTTAATTGACATAAGTTTCTCCAAAATTAGTGATGAGTAACGCGTTTAACGATAGTATTGCCAATGAATTGAATTATAAAGACAATAACAATTAATATAACTAAAACTGTATTCATTATAGCAGGCTTATAGCCATTATAACCATATTGAATTGCCAGTTGCCCTAATCCACCAGCGCCAACTGCACCAGCCATTGCAATATAGCCGGTTAAAGTAATAAGTGTGATAGTCATGCTATTAACAATCACGGGTAATGATTCAGGTAATAAAACCTTATATATGATTTGTAGTGGTGTTGCTCCCATAGATCGAGCTGCTTCTATCAGGCCTTTAGGTACATCAAGCAATGCATTTTCAATCATACGAGCAATCAAAGGTGCTACACCAATACTTAATGGTACAATGGCTGCTTGTTTTCCAATAAAAGTACCTATTAAAAAAGTAGTAAAAGGAATAATCCAAACTATTAAAATAATAAAAGGTATTGAACGAAATATATTGGTAATAAATGAGATGATACTATTGGCTGAGTAACACTCTAATATTTGTCCTTTGCGAGTGGTATATAATAAGATGCCTATGGGTAGTCCAAGGACGGTTCCCCAAAAACCAGATAAAATAACCATATACAGTGTTTCATCTGTAGCTTGTGCCATTTTAAATAACATAGCTTCATTAAAACCATTAAATGAAGAACAAAATGCAACAAAATCAGCCCAAAAATGAAATTCGGTTAAATATCGAAATAATGATTCAAATGGTTTGAATGAAGGTAAAAAATCAAGCATAACCGAGCACCTCTACTTTAGTATTATGTTTTTCTAAAAATTGTATCGCTGATGCGGTACTTTTCGGTTTGCCTTTCATTTCAGCCAACATTAATCCAAATTTAACACCGCCGGCATAATCCATTTGTGCACTGATAATGTTGCTATCAATATCGAACTCTTTAGCAATTTGTGATAATAATGGTAAATCAACGGATACCCCCGTAAACTCAAGACGCACTAAAGGATTAAGGCCCTCTTTATAATCAGGTGATAATTTTTCTAAATAATCATCCGGAATGTTGAGGTGTAAAGTTGATTGAATAAATTGTCGAGCAATATCGGTTTCAGCGTGTGAGAACATTTCACCCACAGAAGCTTGTTCAACTAATTGCCCATCACTGATGACCGCAACTTGGTCACAGATTTGTTTTACGACGTCCATTTCATGCGTAATTAATAAAATGGTAAGCCCTAATTTTTGGTTAATATCCTTTAATAACGCTAAAATTGAACGAGTTGTTTCAGGATCTAGGGCACTGGTTGCTTCATCACAGAGTAATACTTTTGGGTCACTGGCTAATGCTCTAGCGATAGCAACACGTTGTTTTTGCCCACCAGATAAATTAGCCGGATAGACATTAGCTTTGTCAGTTAAACCAACTAAAGCAATAAGTTCATTTACTTTTTGTTTAATTGTAGCCTTAGGGGTTTTATTAAGCTCAAGTGGAAAGGCTATATTATCAAATACGGTACGTGAAGACAGAAGATTGAAGTGCTGAAAAATCATACTTATTTTTCGGCGAACTTTAATTAATTGCCTGTTGGATAAATTAGTAATCTCTTGGCTATCAAAAAAAATCTTACCACTGGTTGGTTTTTCTAATAGATTAACACAGCGAATCAGTGTACTCTTTCCGGCTCCAGATTTACCAATAACACCATATATTTTACCTTTTGGAACATCAATTGAGATGTCTTTTAAAGCGTAAATTGGTGTCTTATTATGTTCAAATGTTTTCGAAATATGCTGTAATTGTATCATAATATATAAAATAAAAAATTTAATAGAGGAATATTAAGACGTCTAGACATCTAAGTCAATTAATATATGTTAACTAAAAATGGATCTTTATCCTATATTAATAAGGAGAGTAAGAGGTAAAAATGAAACCAGCAATTTTTTTAGATCGAGATGGCACCATCAATATTGATTATAATTATGTGCATACAATCGATAAATTTCATTTTATTGATGGCGTAATTGACGCAATGCAGGAACTAAAAAAAATGGGATTTATGTTAGTTATAACGACTAATCAATCAGGTATTGCTCGAAATATATTTACTGAACAACAGTTTCATACTTTAACTGAATGGATGGATTGGTCGTTACAAGATCGCGGTGTTGATTTAGATGGTATTTATTATTGCCCTCATGATCCTTTGACCGATAATTGTGAATGTCGTAAACCTAATCCTGGTATGATTCAAACTGCTGCCAAAGAGTTAAACATAGATATTGCTAATTCCTATATGGTAGGAGACAGAATATCAGATTTATTATCAGGCAAAAGAGCTGGTGTTAAAAAAACGGTGTTAGTAAAAACTGGTGATGCGGTAACTGAAGAAGCATTGGCACAAGCTGATTGGGTGATTGATAGTTTAGCGGATTTACCGAATAAGATAAAAGAGAATAGAAATAACTAATCAAATTCTAAAAGGAAAATAACATTAATACTAAAGGAAAAAGTGGTAATTGGTTTATTTTTCAAACACCTTGAACAAAAAAAGCGCAAACAGCAATAAAAACGCAATAAACCCTTGCAGTAAATTTATAAGCCCCTATAATGCGCATCCACTGACACGCAGTCATGAGTAATCAGACAGTGGTGAGTTAGTGAAGAAGATCGAAATTTTAGAAAAAAGATCTTGACGAATAAGAAGGTGTGGCGTAGTATACGCAGCCCTTGAGACAGCAAACTGAATCAGCCGAGAGGTTGAAGGAAGTTAAAGTAAAAGAAGCTGTCAGCTCTTTAAAAATTAAGAAACAGACAATCTGTGTGGGCACTTACGAGACGAAAAAATTAAAGTCTACGGACTTAAAAAAATCAAGTCTTGATAAGTGACACTGAAGATTCATTTGAATATGTCAGAGACAGTTATTGAGCATCAAACTTTGAATTGAAGAGTTTGATCATGGCTCAGATTGAACGCTGGCGGCAGGCTTAACACATGCAAGTCGAACGGTAACATGAGTGCTTGCACTTGATGACGAGTGGCGGACGGGTGAGTAATGTATGGGGATCTGCCGAATGGCGAGGGACAACAGTTGGAAACGACTGCTAATACCTCATAAAGTTGAGAAACCAAAGCATGGGACCTTCGGGCCATGTGCCATTTGATGAACCCATATGGGATTAGCTAGTTGGTGGGGTAAAGGCTCACCAAGGCGACGATCTCTAGCTGGTCTGAGAGGATGACCAGCCACACTGGAACTGAGACACGGTCCAGACTCCTACGGGAGGCAGCAGTGGGGAATATTGCACAATGGGGGAAACCCTGATGCAGCCATGCCGCGTGTATGA
>NZ_LZGK01000002.1 GCF_001690705.1 Gilliamella sp. wkB178
TCGGTCATTCAGGAGTATTTAGCCTTGGAGGATGGTCCCCCCATCTTCAGACAGGATATCACGTGTCCCGCCCTACTCTTCAAGCTTCCACATAACTCACCTTCGTGTACGGGACTTTCACCCTCTATCGCGCGACTTTCCAGACGCTTCCACTAATGCGTTATGCTTCCCACTTTGGGCTCCTCCCCTTTCGCTCGCCGCTACTCGGGGAATCTCGGTTGATTTCTTTTCCTCGGGGTACTTAGATGTTTCAGTTCTCCCGGTTCGCCTCACTTGACTATGTATTCATCAAGCAATAATGTAGTTACCTACATTGGGTTTCCCCATTCGGACATCGACGGCTATAGCGCCTTTTATCGGCTTACCGTCGCTTTTCGCAGATTAACACGTCCTTCTTCGCCTCTGAATGCCTAGGCATCCACCGTGTACGCTTAATTTCTTAACCTTACAACTCACAGTTGTCTTGGTTTTCATTACGCTTTTTTCTCTTTCTTACTGCAAACTAACATACTTTCATATGCAGCCTACCGTAAAAACGAGAACTCGTTTCTTTCAGCTTGTTCCTAATTGTTAAAGAGCTTTATCTGTCTATTTACTTATATATAAGTAAATACAAAGATAATTTTTTAAAAAGAGATATCTTTAATGGTGGAGCTAAGCGGGATCGAACCGCTGGCCTCCTGCGTGCAAGGCAGGCGCTCTCCCAGCTGAGCTATAGCCCCAATAATTCACTTCATCTGTTTCCCCAATTCGCTTAACGTAGCTCGCTTTATGTTAAGCAATGCTTCTACATCACCTACGCTAGCGGTTATATTGCAGAATTAAGTTGAATTGGTGGGTCTGAGTGGACTTGAACCACCGACCTCACCCTTATCAGGGGTGCGCTCTAACCACCTGAGCTACAGACCCAATAAAGTGACTCTTTTCTTAAACAAACAATCTGTGTGAACACTTACGAGCTCTTCGTAAGGAGGTGATCCAACCGCAGGTTCCCCTACGGTTACCTTGTTACGACTTCACCCCAGTCATGGACCACACCGTGGTAAACGCCCTCCCGAAGGTTAAGCTATCTACTTCTGGTGCAACCCACTCCCATGGTGTGACGGGCGGTGTGTACAAGGCCCGGGAACGTATTCACCGTGACATTCTGATTCACGATTACTAGCGATTCCGACTTCA
>NZ_LZGK01000003.1 GCF_001690705.1 Gilliamella sp. wkB178
AGCGAATTGGGGAAACAGATGAAGTGAATTATTGGGGCTATAGCTCAGCTGGGAGAGCGCCTGCCTTGCACGCAGGAGGCCAGCGGTTCGATCCCGCTTAGCTCCACCATTAAAGATATCTCTTTTTAAAAAATTATCTTTGTATTTACTTATATATAAGTAAATAGACAGATAAAGCTCTTTAACAATTAGGAACAAGCTGAAAGAAACGAGTTCTCGTTTTTACGGTAGGCTGCATATGAAAGTATGTTAGTTTGCAGTAAGAAAGAGAAAAAAGCGTAATGAAAACCAAGACAACTGTGAGTTGTAAGGTTAAGAAATTAAGCGTACACGGTGGATGCCTAGGCATTCAGAGGCGAAGAAGGACGTGTTAATCTGCGAAAAGCGACGGTAAGCCGATAAAAGGCGCTATAGCCGTCGATGTCCGAATGGGGAAACCCAATGTAGGTAACTACATTATTGCTTGATGAATACATAGTCAAGTGAGGCGAACCGGGAGAACTGAAACATCTAAGTACCCCGAGGAAAAGAAATCAACCGAGATTCCCCGAGTAGCGGCGAGCGAAAGGGGAGGAGCCCAAAGTGGGAAGCATAACGCATTAGTGGAAGCGTCTGGAAAGTCGCGCGATAGAGGGTGAAAGTCCCGTACACGAAGGTGAGTTATGTGGAAGCTTGAAGAGTAGGGCGGGACACGTGATATCCTGTCTGAAGATGGGGGGACCATCCTCCAAGGCTAAATACTCCTGAATGACCGATAGTGAACCAGTACCGTGAGGGAAAGGCGAAAAGAACCCCGGGAGGGGAGTGAAATAGACCCTGAAACCGTGTACGTACAAT
>NZ_LZGK01000004.1 GCF_001690705.1 Gilliamella sp. wkB178
ACAAGTTGAATCATGGGAGACACACGGCGGGTGCTAACGGTCGTCGTGAAGAGGGAAACAACCCAGACCGCCAGCTAAGGTCCCAAAGTCATAGTTAAGTGGGAAACGAAGTGGGAAGGCTTAGACAGCTAGGATGTTGGCTTAGAAGCAGCCATCATTTAAAGAAAGCGTAATAGCTCACTAGTCGAGTCGGCCTGCGCGGAAGATGTAACGGGGCTAAAACTATGCACCGAAGCTGCGGCAGTGCACGCAAGTGTATTGGGTAGGGGAGCGTTCTGTAAGCCGTAGAAGGTGTGTTGTGAGGCATGCTGGAGGTATCAGAAGTGCGAATGCTGACATAAGTAACGATAAAGCGGGTGAAAA
>NZ_LZGK01000005.1 GCF_001690705.1 Gilliamella sp. wkB178
TCATACACGCGGCATGGCTGCATCAGGGTTTCCCCCATTGTGCAATATTCCCCACTGCTGCCTCCCGTAGGAGTCTGGACCGTGTCTCAGTTCCAGTGTGGCTGGTCATCCTCTCAGACCAGCTAGAGATCGTCGCCTTGGTGAGCCTTTACCCCACCAACTAGCTAATCCCATATGGGTTCATCAAATGGCACATGGCCCGAAGGTCCCATGCTTTGGTTTCTCAACTTTATGAGGTATTAGCAGTCGTTTCCAACTGTTGTCCCTCGCCATTCGGCAGATCCCCATACATTACTCACCCGTCCGCCACTCGTCATCAAGTGCAAGCACTCATGTTACCGTTCGACTTGCATGTGTTAAGCCTGCCGCCAGCGTTCAATCTGAGCCATGATCAAACTCTTCAATTCAAAGTTTGATGCTCAATAACTGTCTCTGACATATTCAAATGAATCTTCAGTGTCACTTATCAAGACTTGATTTTTTTAAGTCCGTAGACTTTAATTTTTTCGTCTCGTAAGTGCCCACACAGATTGTCTGTTTCTTAATTTTTAAAGAGCTGACAGCTTCTTTTACTTTAACTTCCTTCAACCTCTCGGCTGATTCAGTTTGCTGTCTCAAGGGCTGCGTATACTACGCCACACCTTCTTATTCGTCAAGATCTTTTTTCTAAAATTTCGATCTTCTTCACTAACTCACCACTGTCTGATTACTCATGACTGCGTGTCAGTGGATGCGCATTATAGGGGCTTATAAATTTACTGCAAGGGTTTATTGCGTTTTTATTGCTGTTTGCGTTTTTTTTCAGCTATTGAGAATATTGTTCGTATTAATATTTCAATGAAAAATCCATAGATATTTATTTTAATACAATATGTTACTATTTTTAATATTTAATTCACTTTTTAATCTTGAATAGCAATTGATATCCTCGTATTATCAATTATAAATTTATTAAAAAAGCAAAATATGGAGAAAACAATGAAAAGTTATATAATCTTACTAAGCATATTTTGCACATTTTCTATTTATGCTGACGAAATGACATTCCGTTGCCCAGAGGTTGTATATATTGATTCTGTAGTATTAGAAAATAACCAAACTTTACCTTTTAATGTAGAGGTCAATGAATTCATGAAACCCAAAATTCATCTTATTGGTGTTAGTCTATATAATAATAATCAATCTATAAAAGCTGATGTAAATGACGGTAGCAATTATTTATGGAAAGAACTAAATAGTTACCATCAAGGTTTGAATGAGTGGATTTATTTTGTATGTAGGTATGAAAATAACGTTCAATTGAGCAAAAAAGCTATTTATGTTTCTGAATGTAATGCACATATAATGCCATCTAGTGATAAAAAATATTTAAAAACTGCAGAATTTAAATGTGAATAATTTATATTAACGATAACCACCAATAAGATATTTAGCATTACCTTTAAAAATAAATTTTATTAAATTTGCAATAATAATGCTCATTAATAACGTTAATACAAGAAAACTAATCGCTCCTATTGAAGCCAATAATCCATTATCTGTTTCTATTATATACCCTATATGGAAATTAAAGAGTTGTTGCTCTAATGTCAGGACAATTATTTCATGAATAAAATAAATAGGAAAACTAATATTAGCCATATATGAAAAAAAATTATATATTTTTCCATCATTTTCTTTATTATTTAAACCATCTAAAAAATAAAGCGCTAATATAAACAAAATAATTTTCTGTAAAGTATCTAGATAAAGATTTTCAATACCTAAATGGCTTACATAGCGATAAGTAAAAGGTACAAAAAAACATAAACCAAAGAAAAGAATAAACAGAATTAGATTATCTTTTACCGCTTTCATAATCAATTCATAATTTTGTCTTATCATCATTCCAATCAAATATACAGGTCCATAATGCAATAAGTTTAAAAAGGGCTGTGTATAATCAGGTTTGGTAAATATTACTATCCAAAACATAGCCATTAAACCGGCGATAATTAAATTCTTTTTAGACCAATAATAAAGTAATGGTCCAATTAAATAGACAATAATAATCATCGGCATAAACCACAATGGTAACAATTGAGTGCCCGTCAACATCATTTTAGTTATAGTACTAATAATACTAGGCTCTGTTGGTGAATACCAAGGTAAATCCGATAAATATTGATAATGAAAAAAAAGAAAACAAAAAATAGATACTGAAATATAAGGGCATACCACTGTCTTAAATTTAGAAAGGTAATATGTTTTAGTATTAAATTTATAAGTTAGATGTTGAAATAGAAAACCCGCAATTAACACAAAAAAAGTGGTGAAATTAAAGGCAAACAAATTCAAAAAAGAGAACAAATAACTATTCACAATTAAATTAGTATTTTTAAATACGCCCAAGCAGTGACTAAAAACAATCATAATAATCGCTACACCACGTAATACATGAATTGATTGAATTTTCTGAGTTTTTTGATTTGCCATTTTTGACATTTAAAAACAATAACTATAAATTGGCATACATTATCATATATTCAGTCGCTTATGACTAACATTTACAAAATAATATATGAATATAAATTTTAAAATTTATGCATATAAAGAAACAATAAATAACTTATTTAACTAATTTTTTAACTGCAAATGAACATAATGGAATAATTTCCCTATTTTCTTGTTGTAATGTCTTAACAACTAGGTTTAACAATTTATCTGCGATTCCTTGTCCCCGATAATTAGGATCAATATAAGTATGATCAATTGTTGCTTTATTTTCGCCTATGCGAGTAAATGTCATTTCTGCTATTTCTTGATTATCTTTACTAACATAAAATCGGTTACTAGCTTCTAAATAAAGTAATGACATAATTTTGCATTTCCTAAAATTAATTTATTATGAAATTTATTTTCACCTTATTAGTATAAAAATAGTTATATAAAAAGGTAGCGCCTTATTTAGTTCAAAAATAGCTAAAAATAAAACTAATGATAAAAAAATAAGGTGAATATTTAAGAACGCAAGTTAATTATTCACCTATTGTTTTTCATTTCAAGTTACTACTATTCTAAAAAATAAGTTAAAATAAACGTTTAGCAGTATTGTATAGATCTACATCAAAAGGACGTTTCATGTTATTAATTGCTTCCAAAATATCATGATGAACTAATTTACCATTTTGAACACCAACACTTCTACCGGCATGGCCTTCTAATAATAATTCAACAGCATAAGCTCCCATTCTTGAGCCTAAAATACGGTCATAAGGAACAGGAGAACCACCTCGTTGCACATGCCCTAAAACTGTTGCGCGAGTTTCATGATGAACTGCCGCCTCAATATCTTCTGCGAGTTGATTCACATCACACATATGTTCAGTTACAGTAACAATTGCATGCTTTTTGCCTCTAGCAAAACCTTGTTTAATTTCTTCAATTAAATCTTCTTTAGTATATGCAACTTCCGGTATAATCATAAACTCACAACCACCAGCTACCGAAGCATTTAGAGTTAAATCACCGCAATCACGTCCCATAATCTCAATAACCGAGATACGATGATGAGAAGAACAGGTATCACGTAATTTATCTATGGCTTCAACCGCCGTACTAAGAGCAGTAAAATAACCAATCGTATAATCAGTACCGCGAATATCATTATCAATGGTACCAGGTAGACCTATACAAGGAAAACCTTCTTCAGTTAACCGCATTGCTCCCATATAAGAACCATCTCCACCAATAACAACTAATGCATCAATTTGATGTTTTTTTAAGTTTTCAATCCCTCTTTCACGAACAGATTTATCTTTAAATTCCGGGAATCTTGCTGAACCTAAAAACGTCCCGCCTCGAGTTATAATATCTGACACACTATAACGATCTAATTTAGAAATTCGGTTTTCACACAATCCCAAATAACCATCATAAATACCGAAGACATCTATTTTTTCCGTTAATGCAGTTCGCACAACACCACGAATAGCTGCATTCATACCTGGTGCATCACCACCACTAGTCAAAATTCCTATTTTTTTTATCATATAAAATAACTCCAAATAATTAGCTCTTGGATTATTATAGATTCTTAAAAGATAACTAACAATAGACGATAAAAGCTATTTTTGTTGATTTTTAGCATACATTAATTCACTAGGTACAACTGAAAGCGGATCTTGATGAATGATAACTACGGCAGGCGAAAATTCTTTAGAAATCAGTTTTTCAATAGAATCAGCAATAGCATGTGCTTTAATTAAAGGCATATTATCATCAAGTTCAATATGTAATTGAATAAATTTTACTGGCCCCGCCTGTCTGGTTTTTAAATCATGAAAACCATGTACCTCAGGGAATAAAGCTACAATATTGGCCATTTTCATGTTATCACCATCAGGTAAAGCCCTATCAAGCAAATCTTGAATGGCATTATAAGCAATTTTATAAGCATTATAAAAAATAAATAAAGCAATAAAAAAAGCAAATGCAGCATCAGCAAAGATAATACCATACCAACTTAAACATAATGCGAATATAACGGCTATATTCATAAACATATCGGAAGAATAGTGAAGCATGTCAGCCTGAATAGCTTTACTATGAGTGATTGTTATGACATATTTTTGATATATAACTAAAATACAGGTAATAACAGCAGAAATAACTGATACGATAATACCTAATAAAGGTAATTGAATATCTGTAGGATGAATTATAGACTTGATACTCGATAACAATAAAATAGTAGCAGAACCAATTATAAAAGTACTTTGCGCTAATGCAGCTAGTGATTCTGCTTTTCCATGACCAAAAGTATGATCATCGTCTGCTGGTTTAAGAGCATAGCGGACTAAAAAGAAATTAAGCCCTGAAGCTAATAAATCAATACTAGAATCGAGAAGAGAAGCAAACAAACTCATTGAACCTGTCAACCAACAGGTAATAAGCTTAATAATAATTAAAAAAATAGAGACTAAAACAGCACCTAATGTCGCTCTTTTAACCGACTTTTCGTACAAATAGGAATTTGACATTTGGTACCTATTGATAACAGTCTATACCTGTTGGCAGAATTAATTGTTGAGCTACTTCAGATGCCGTTACTCGACCTAATAAAACTTCTATAATTTTTAAAGCAAAATCAATTGAAGTTGCCGGACCTTGGCTAGTAATAATCTTATTTTTTTCATCAAAATAAACTCGATCATCTTTCCACAATTTAATTGCATCTTTGGTTGAAGGATAGCCTGTCATATAAGCTTGAGGAAATAAATTGTTATATTGCAAAACCATTGCCGGTGAAGCACAAATTGCAGCAACAATATTACCTTTTTCGTGAGTCTGTTTCAATTTATCAATTAATGCAGAACAATCTCGAAAATTTTCCGCCCCTGTTACTCCACCAGGTAAAATTACTACATCATAGTCAATGTTTTTAACTTGTGACAAAGTTTTTTGAGCTAAAATAGTCACACCGCGTGAACATTCAATCTCACGGCTATCTGAAATACTAGCATTCGTAACTTTAACTCCGGCACGCGTTAATAAATCCATTGTTGTAACCGCTTCAGTTTCTTCACAACCATTTGCTAAAAATACCAATGCATGTTTTGTCATTATTACGCTCCTTTATAGGCCAAAATTTTACACAAGTTTTTGGTATTGAAATGAAATCACTTCGTTCTTTCTATATTAGCACCTAACTTTCTGAGTTTTTCCTCTATGTTGTCATAGCCTCGATCAATATGATAAATACGTTCAACTATCGTTGAACCATCAGCAATACAACCAGCTAAAACTAAACTAGCCGAAGCGCGTAAATCTGTTGCCATCACTTGTGCGCCACTTAGTTTATCGACACCATGGGTAATTAATGTATTACCTTCAATTTCTGCTCTTGCTCCCATGCGAATTAACTCTGGTACATGCATAAATCGATTTTCAAAAATTGTTTCTTTGATAATTCCAGTACCTTCGGCGACTATATTCAACAGTGAAAATTGTGCTTGCATATCAGTAGGGAAACCTGGATGTGGTGCGGTATGAATATTAACGGCTTTTAACCTTTTGCCTTGCATATCTAAACTAATCCAATCTTCACCAATTTCGATACTGGCACCAGCTTCTTTCAATTTAGATAAAACAGCATCTAACAAATCAGGATCTGTTTTTCGGCAAGTAATTTTACCTTTTGATATTGCAGCAGCAACTAAAAAAGTCCCTGTTTCAATACGATCGGCAACAATTTTGTGGACGCCTCCTTTTAACCTTTCTACACCTTCGATTTCAATACGAACTGTACCTGCACCACTAATTTTTGCACCTAACATATTTAAGAATTTTGCTGTATCAACAATTTCTGGTTCACATGCGGCATTCTCAATTACGGTCTTACCTTCTGCTAAAGTTGCTGCCGACATAATAGTTACAGTTGCGCCTACACTAACTTTATCCATTACAATATGAGCCGCTTTTAATCGTCCATCTACAGAAGCTTTGACATAACCTTCATCAAGAGTGATAGTTGCACCTAATTGCTGTAACCCGCTAATATGCAAATCAACAGGTCTGGCACCGATTGCACAACCACCAGGTAATGAAACTTGACCTTGGCCAAAGCGAGCGACTAGTGGACCTAAAGCCCAAATCGATGCCCGCATTGTTTTGACAAGTTCATAAGGAGCACAGTAATTATTAAGATGACTAGCATCGAGATAAACAGAACCATTTCGTTGACATTTCACACCTAACTGACTTAATAACTCCATAGTAGTATCAATATCGCGTAACTTGGGAACATTTTGTATTTCAACGGGTTCTTCAGCTAAAATTGCTGCAAATAAAATTGGTAATGCGGCGTTTTTAGCACCAGAAATAATCACTTCACCATTTAGTGAAGTAGGACCTGTAACATGAAACCTTTCCATTATTAACTCTTATACATGATAAATGTTGTGTATTATAAAAGCTATTTACTCAGAGATAAATCAATTTAATAAAATATATCTTTATATTCCTTTTAGATAGGATTGAATTTATAATTATGAATTTACTTTAGTAAAATAAGTTATATTAAAACCACTATTGCAAGCTTCATCGCATAAAGATGATAATATTAGTTTAAACCAATCATTGACTTGCACAGGTTAGCGCCTTATAGTAATTCAGATGATGAGTTATTAACCACTGATTGGGAAATTATATAAATTCTAAGAACAGATAACATATGAATTTAATTTGGATTATTTAACTTAAAAAGAGAAAAATATGTTTGATTCAATCGCTAAAGCAGGAAAATACCTTGGTCAAGCAGCTAAACTTATGGTTGGCATCCCTGACTATGACACTTATGTTCAACATATTAAACTCACTCACCCAGAACAAACACCTATGACGTATGAAGAATTTTTTAAAGAACGTCAAGATTCTCGTTATGGTGGTAAAGGTGGGTTTAAGTGTTGTTAAAAATGGGAGTATAAATGATAGAACAGGTATCATTATCGTTATTACCCGTCACTCTACTAACTGGCTTCCTAGGTTCCGGAAAAACTACATTAATTAATTATTTACTTGAAAATAATCGTAATGAAAAAATCATTATTATTGAAAATGAATTTGGACCAGTTAACGTCGATAGTAATTTATTAAATGTCAGCAGTGATATTCAAATTGTTGAAATGACCAATGGTTGCATTTGTTGTACTGTACAAGGTGAACTTACTGACGCATTGCATAAATTACATTCACAAAGAATAAGCGGCGAATTACAATTCGATCGGTTGATAATTGAAACAACAGGGCTTGCCGATCCTGCGCCTATTATTCAGACATTTTTTATTGATGATTTAATTCGTGAAACAATTCAACTTGATGCAATTATTACCTTAGTTGATGCTCAACATATTTTACATCATTTAGATGAACATCGCGTAGCTGCCTCACAAATTGGTTTTGCTGATCGCATTATTTTAACCAAAAGCGATTGTGTCGATAAACAACAAAAAACGGAAGTACTTAATCGCATCCATAAAATTAATAATAAAGCAGTTATTTTTGAAGCTATTAATGGTCAAATTCCTAAATCACAATGGTTAGATATTCATGCCTTTGCTTTAAGCGACGAACTCGCGATCAATAAAGGATTTTTTGTAATCAATCCTTCTCAAAAACTGGAAACCAACTTCAAGCCTTTTCCATTACAGAAACGTGCTAAATCATGGAATGATAATATCTGTTCTTATTTATTTGAAGCTGGTGAACTAGATATCAAAAAAATAGGTGTCTTTATGGATGCCTTAGTGGAACAATATGGAAATGATATGTTACGGTATAAAGGTGTACTTGCGATCAAAAACAATCCGCAACGTTTAATAGTTCAAGGTGTACATAAAGTTGTTGGCTTTGATTATGGTTCGCCATGGCAAAAACCTTCCGAAAAAATCTCTCGACTAGTTGTTATTAGTCGTACATTACCATTTGATGAGTTAAATCAGTTATTTTTGGAAACTATTGCAGAGTAAAGTGTTATGATTATTTTACTCATAAAAAAATAGATTTAATTGTACAAAGATGTATTTTTATATTTAGACATATGACAGTGATGAAAGACATTTATAAAGTCAAATAACTTGCATATTACTATCTAATAGCCACATATGTTTTAATTTGATAACATAAACAATCCTTGAAAGTTATCATCTTAATGACAAATAATATATGGATTACGATATTGCAATTATTGGTCTTGGTCCGGCAGGCAGTACTTTAGCACGCCTACTTAACCCATCTTTTAAAGTTATTGCTTTAGATAAAAAACAACAATCAGGTAATGAAGGCTTTCGTAAACCTTGTGGTGGATTATTAGCAAATGATGCACAAAGAGCTTTTATACGCCAACAGATAAATTTACCGACTGATATTTTAACTAATCCACAAATTTTTAGTGTTAAAACCCTTGATCTGCAAACAAATATAGTCCGTAATTATCAGCGTAGTTATGTAAACTTTGATCGACACAAATTTGATCTTTGGTTAAAATCACTAATACCTTCAAATGTAACAGTCTACCATAATACCTTATGCAAAGAAGTTAGGCGTATTATTGATGGTTATCAAATTACCTATGTTAGTAATGATAACGTTGAACACAAGGTTACAGCTAAATATGTGGTAGGTGCCGATGGAGCCAATTCTATTGTAAGGAGAATGCGTTATCCTAATCATAGTATTAGGCAATATGTTGCTATTCAACAATGGTTTAGCGAAAAACATCCTATTCCTTTTTATTCTTGTATTTTTGATAATAAATTAACCAATTGCTATGCTTGGAGTATATCCAAAGATGGTTATTTTATTTTTGGTGGCGCTTTTCCAAAAAAAAATGCTAATCAACATTTCGAATTATTTAAACAAAAGCTAACTAAACAAGGTTTTATTTTTGGTACTCCTCTAAAAACTGAAAAATGCCTAGTGGTTTATCCAAACCGCTTACGTGATTTTTATACTGGTAATGAAAATATATTCTTAATTGGTGAAGCTGCTGGATTTATTAGTGCTAGTTCTTTAGAAGGAATTAGTTATGCACTTGATAGTGCAGAAATATTAGCTACTATTTTAAATAGTGGTCATCCAAAACCGAATAAAAATTATTATCAAAGAACTATTCCATTACGTTTAAAACTCTATAGCAAAATTGTTAAAGCCAAAATTATAACTACACCATTATGGCGCCAATTGATTATGAGAAGTAAATTTCAGCACATAAAAACTAATTAAGCACTACAGAACTAATATCAATAAAGACTTAGGTTTGATCAATAATTGGTTATTGCATATCCGAGATTTATAGTTTCGCTATAGTTGGTTAGTTTGCGAATTTCCTTCTCTCACGCGTATGGACATTTTATGTGAGTTAAATGTTATTGAACAAGTTTATAACTTAGGTCATTCAACTATTATTCAGTCTGCATGGCAACGGGGTTAAAAAGTTAATCTATATGGATGGGTTTATGGTATAAATAACGGGAAAATTACTGATCTACATATTAGCTCATTAAATAGTGAAAATCTTGAAATCAATTACCGTGAAGCAATTTCATATCTATTAAACCAACATTAACTGTTAATACCATAAAATTAGATTATTTAAAACGATAAATAACTTGATTACTACTACCTCTCCAAAGTAATTTAGGATCAGCTAATTCCTGAACAAACTTGCCATCAATTAGCACGTCAATATACGATACAACTTCTTGTTGTTCTGTAGATAGTTCATCAAGTTTATAGCCAGTCCAAAGCCAAATATCTTTGTTTGTACATTCTGTTTTAACTCGTTTGACCAGTTCTAGAATGGTTGGCACATTTTGTGGATGTAGCGGATCACCGCCAGAGAGGGTTAATCCCTGACGTTTTATCTCGGTATCTTGCAGATCTTTAATAATTTGATCTTCTAGAGCTTGTGTAAATGGCGAACCAGAATTTAATCCCCATGTACTTTTATTGTAACAACCACGGCATTGGTGTACACAACCGGCAACAAAAAGTACACAGCGAGTCCCTTCGCCATTAACAACATCAACAGGATAATAACGATGATAATTCATAACTCATTTATTATTAACCGATTTGACCATTATTTAAATGTTTGACTCGGCGTTTAACTTCTTCTTGTTTACCAGCATTAAATGGGCGAGCATCAGGACTACCTAAATAACCACAGACTCGGCGAGTAACTGAAACTTTAGATGAATCATGATTACCGCAACTTGGGCAAACAAAACCTTTACTGGTGCATGAGAATTCACCAGTGTAACCACATTCATAACACTCATCAATTGGAGTATTAGTGCCATAATAAGGGACTCGAGTATAACTGTAATCCCACACATCCTCTAACGCTTTAACATTATTGATCATGTTTGGATATTCGCCATAACAAATAAATCCACCACTCGCAATAGCAGGATACGGTTTTTCAAACTCAATTTTTTCGTATGGATTTACTTTTTTCTCAACATCTAAATGGAAACTATTGGTATAGTAACCTTTATCTGTAACACCAGGAATTATGCCAAATTCAGCAGTATCCAAACGACAGAATCGGTCACATAAGTTTTCACTTGGTGTGCTATATAAACTAAATCCGTAGCCAGTTTCATCTTTCCACTGTTCAACAGCTTTATGTAAACGTTCAACAATAGCCACACCTTTCTCACGTAAAGTGTCACTATCAAATGGATGGGTTTTATTACCATAAAGTGCATTTAAGGTTTCGTGAATACCTATATAACCTAAAGAAATTGAGGCGCGACCATTTTTAAATATTTCCGATACACTATCATCTTCTTTAAGTCGAACACCACAAGCTCCTTCCATATATAGAATAGGAGCAACACGAGCTTTAACACCATCTAAACGAGCTATGCGAGTCATCAAAGCCTTTTTGCATAAATCTAAACGTTCATCTAATAATTCCCAAAAACGAGTTTCATCCCCGTGCGCTTCAATGGCAATACGTGGCAAGTTTAAGCTAATCACACCTAAATTATTACGACCATCATGGATTTGCTTTCCATCTTCTTCATATACTCCTAAAAAGCTACGGCACCCCATTGGCGTTTTAAATGATCCTGTAACTTCTACGACTTTGTCATAATTTAAAATATCTGGATACATACGTTTACTTGCACATTCTAAAGCAAGCTGTTTAATATCATAATTAGTATCTTCAGGTTTATGATTGATGCCATCTTTGATCGCAAATACCAATTTAGGGAAAACTGCAGTTTTATGATTTTTACCAAGACCTTTAAGACGAATTTTTAAAATTGATTCTTGTATTAAACGTGATTCCCAGCTGGTACCCAATCCAAAACCAAAAGTAACAAATGGTGTTTGCCCATTAGCAGTATGTAACGTATTGACTTCATATTCAAGAGATTGAAATGCATCATAACACTCTTTCTGAGTACGACTTTCTGCATAAGCTTCTGGATTGGCAATTTGCCATTCTTCAGCAACTTGTTTATGCTTCTGATAACTAATAGTTACAAATTTTGCTAAAATTTCATCAATACGATTTATAGTGGTGCCACCATAAATATGGCTAGCAACTTGAGCTATAATCTGTGCAGTTACAGCGGTGGCGGTAGCAATAGATTTTGGAGGTTCAATTTCAGCATTTCCCATTTTGAAACCATTTGTCAACATACCGTCTAAATCAATTAACATGCAGTTAAACATCGGGAAAAATGGCGCATAATCTAAGTCATGATAATGGATCTCTCCACAATCATGAGCTCGAGAAATTTCTTTAGGTAGTATATATTGTTTAGCATAGTGTTTAGCAACAATACCTGCGAGTAAATCACGCTGAGTTGGGATCACTTTACTGTCTTTATTAGCATTTTCATTAAGAATCGCAACATTACTTTGTTCAATTAGTCCACGAATATCTTGGTTTAATCGACTACGTTCTTCTCGAGCACGATCTCGATCATGTCGATATTCAATATATTTTCTTGCTAACTTCTTATAAGGACCTGACATTAATTGATTTTCAACAGCATTTTGGATCTCATTAATGTCTACACTCTCACGTTCAGACATTTGATTAGTGACTACACGGGCAACCGCTGCACAATAATCAGAATCATTAACATTCGCGGCTACCGCCGCTTTAACTATGGCATCTCTGATTCGTGTCTCATTAAATGCAGTTTGACAACCATCACGTTTAATTACTACAGGCATAACCACTCCTTAACATTCATTCTTAATTACCTCATAATAGAGGTTTTTATAGCAACATTAATATTCCTGTTATAATTTAAACAACTATTTTTATCAGAATATTATTCTCTTTTTTAATATAGACAGAGACTTTACATTACTTAAAGAACACTATATATAGTGAATTTATAGTGATTATACACTGTATATTGTGTTTTGCTAGATTTTTTAATAAATAAATTATTTGACAGCTAATAGGCTAATAATTACAAGTATTTCTTAAAAAGAATCAACTTTGGTGATTAATTAAGATATGAAATTAAATAGAGTACAAGAACTATCTTGCACTCTTATTAATTATTGAAAAGCAGAGATTATCGACTATAAGATTACGGTTTAATACTCAACCAATCGGTATGGAATGTACCTTCCTTGTCAATACGCCTATAAGTATGAGCCCCAAAATAATCTCTCTGTGCTTGAATTAAATTGGCAGGTAATACTGCTGAACGATAACTATCGTAATAAGCAATTGCAGCTGATAAGGTTGGAACAGCAATCCCTTGTTGCACAGCTAAACAAACCACATCACGTAAAGATTGTTGGTAAGCTTCGACCATTTGCTTAAAATAAGGAGTTAATAACAAATTATCAATGTTATGGTTACCTACATAAGCATCGGTAATTTTTTGTAAGAATTGTGCCCGGATAATGCAACCAGCTCTAAAAATTTTAGCTATTTCACCATAATTCAAATGCCAATTATATTGTTCAGACGCTGCCTTTAATTGAGCAAAACCTTGTGCATATGAGATAATTTTACTCATATATAGAGCTTTACGTACTTTCTCAATTAATTCTTTCTTATCCCCTGAATAATTACTTGATTTTGGTCCTTTTAACACTTTTGCAGCGACGACGCGTTGATCTTTAATCGCAGAAATATAACGTGCAAATACTGATTCAGTAATTAATGACAAAGGTTCACCCAAGTCTAAAGCACTTTGGCTTGTCCATTTACCGGTACCTTTATTACCTGCGGCATCTAAAATCATATCAATTAAGTAATTGCCTGTTTCATCTTTATATTTAAAGATATCTGCAGTAATTTCAATTAAATAGCTATCCAACTCGCCTTTATTCCACTCAGTAAAAACGTTAGCAAGTTCTTCATTAGTTAAACCTACCACATGTTTTAAAACAGAGTAACTTTCTGCAATAAGTTGCATATCACCATATTCAATGCCGTTATGTGCCATTTTGACATAATGACCAGCACCATCAGGACCAATATAAGTAACACAGGGTTCACCATTATATGTCGCCGCAATTTTTTCCAAAATAGGAGCAACTAAATTATAGGCCTCTTTTTGACCACCAGGCATAATTGAAGGACCTTTCAATGCTCCCTCTTCACCACCAGAAACACCTGCACCTATAAAATTAAAACCTTCATCAGAAAGCAACTTATTTCGACGAATTGTATCCTCGAAGTAAGCATTACCACCGTCAATAATAATATCACCTTTATCTAATAATGGGCGTAACTCATCAATCACTGCATCAGTGCCTTTACCTGCTTGCACCATGATAAGTATCCGCCGTGGCTTTGCCAAAGAATTGACAAAATCTTCAATTGTAAAATAAGGAACCAACTGTTTATCAGAATGTTCGGCCATTACTTCTTCTGTTTTTTCTTTAGAACGGTTATAAATAGAAACAGAAAATCCTCGACTTTCAATATTAAGTGCTAGATTTCGCCCCATAACCGCCATTCCAATAACACCGATTTGTTGTTTAGACATGATTTGGCTCCTTTAATTAATCGCATATAACCTTAATAATAAGGTGTTAACAACAACCTAAATAAATTCAGTACAAATAATACTCATATATTTTGCCATAAAAAAACCGTATCAATAAATACGGCTTTCTTTAGCTACTTTATCATAATTACAACTATCATGAACGCTTCATCATTTCGAAAAACTCGTCATTAGTTTTCGTCATGGCAAGTTTATCAATTAGGAATTCCATTGCATCAATTTCACCCATAGGGTTGAGAATTTTACGTAAAATCCACATTTTTTGTAATTCATCTGGCGAAGTCATTAAATCTTCTTTACGAGTACCAGAGCGATTAAAATCAATCGCAGGAAATACCCGACGTTCAGCAATTTTACGCGATAAATGGACTTCCATATTACCCGTACCTTTGAACTCTTCGTAAATAACTTCATCCATTTTGGAACCTGTATCAATAAGAGCCGTTGCAATAATGGTTAAACTACCACCTTCTTCTACATTACGTGCGGCCCCAAAAAAACGTTTTGGACGATGCAAGGCATTAGCATCCACACCACCAGTCAATACTTTACCGGATGAAGGAACAACAGTATTATATGCTCTAGCTAAACGTGTAATTGAATCTAATAAAATAATCACATCTTTTTTATGCTCAACCAGACGTTTGGCGCGTTCAATAACCATCTCCGCAACTTGAACATGCCTTGCTGCAGGCTCATCAAATGTTGAGGCTACGACTTCACCTTTAACTAACCGCTGCATTTCGGTTACTTCTTCTGGACGTTCATCAATCATTAATACAACTAATTCACATTCAGGATGATTTACCGCTAAACTTTGAGCTATATTTTGTAGTAACATAGTTTTACCAGCTTTAGGCGGGGCTACAATCAAACCGCGTTGACCTTTACCGATTGGAGAAGCCAAATCAAGCACTCTCGCAGTAATGTCTTCAGTCGAACCATTACCACGTTCCATACGTAAGCGAGAATTAGGATGAAGGGGAGTTAAGTTTTCAAATAGGATTTTATTGCGGGCATCTTCAGGTTTATCATGATTTACTTCATTAACTTTCAGTAAAGCAAAATAACGCTCACCTTCTTTTGGCGGTCGGATTTTACCAGCTATAGTATCACCCGTTCTTAAATTAAATCGCCGAATTTGACTTGGCGATACATAAATATCATCTGGTCCAGCTAAATAAGAACTATCCGCTGAACGTAAAAATCCAAATCCATCTTGCAAAATTTCCAGAACACCATCACCAAAAATATCTTCACCACTTTTAGCATGTTGTTTAAGGATCGCAAAAATAATGTCTTGTTTTCTAAGGCGGGCTAGATTTTCAAGCCCCATCTTTTTTTCACCAAGCGTTACCAACTCGGAAACAGAAGTGTTTTTTAATTCAGTTAAATTCATAATTTTAAAAAATTCTTGAGGATAAAATTGATATGTTTACAGCTAATGCTTGTTTTGTATATTTGTTTCATTTATTTATTAAATTTCACTCTTTCTGACAACTAAATGTTATTGTTTATGAAACTGTCAATGATATTAAATGTCTGAAAATAGAATTTTTTATCACTTTATCAAGAACAACAATGAATGGCAGAAAGGCTTTTTCGTAAGAAAGTTGCAATGTACACTAAAAATAGAATAATGTCTACACTTAATTAAGTATGTTTTTAGCTCAATAATGTTTAGCTATTCTGTGGTCATTAAGAGTAATCCACAAGGCATTACTCTTAAAATTTTGTAGCAATATAGATATAGCTATTAAGCTATTATAAATGGGCTTCTATAAAGTTTTTAAGTTGTAGTTTAGACAAGGCACCGACTTGAGTTGCAACTACTTGACCATTTTTAAAAATCAACAAGGTAGGAATTCCACGAATACCAAACTTAGGTGACACATTCGGATTTTCTTCAACATTTAATTTAGCAAATATAATTTTATCACTATATTCTTGAGCTATTTCTTCTAAAATTGGCGCTACCATTTTACAAGGACCACACCATTCTGCCCAAAAATCAACTAATACCGGTTTGGTCGGATCATTGATAGTTTTATCGAAATTTGCCTCTGAAAGTGAAATAATATTTTTACTCATTGAGTTTATCTCCAAATTTAAATTTGTGCTAATCTTAAGAAATTTTATATTTTTTTACTAGCGATTAATACAATAGGACATAATTATTAGTGATGTTGAGGTTCCTAATATGTTATAATCAAAAAACTTTGATAATTATACTTGAAACCACTATGATTCAATCATATCTAACCCAAACAACTTTTAGTCAGTTCCCTTTGCACCCTTTAGTCTTAAAAGCATTAGAAAAACAAGGTTTTATAAATTGTACTCCGATTCAAGAAAAGACATTACCTTTAACCAGTAAAGGTATTGATATTGCCGGACAAGGGCAAACAGGAACAGGCAAAACAATTGCGTTTTTGGCATCAACTTTTAATTATTTATTGAATCATGCGCCATTACCTGAACATAAAACCAACCAACCACGAGCTATCATTATTGCACCAACCCGTGAATTGGTGGTACAAATATTCCATGATGCTGAAGCACTATCGTCAGAAACTGGCATTAAACTAGGATTGGCCTTTGGTGGTGATGGTTATGACAAACAATTAAAAATGTTAGCTGCAGGTGTAGATATTTTAATTGCAACAACTGGCAGATTAATTGATTACGCTAAACAAAATTATATCAATCTAGATGCCATCCAAGTAGCAGTATTAGACGAAGCTGATCGCATGTTTGACTTAGGGTTTATACGTGATGTTCGTTGGATTTTTAAACATATAACACCGCCACAACAACGTTTAACCATGTTATTTTCAGCTACGCTTACTCATAGTGTTCGTGAACTAGCCTTTGAACATATGAATAATCCGCAGTATGTTGAAGTAGAGCCTGAACAAAAAATTGGCCATCGAATCAAAGAAGAACTATTTTTCCCATCAAATGAGGATAAATTAGCCTTATTGCAAACTTTAATTGAAGAAGAGTGGCCTGAACGGTGTATTGTATTTGCCAATACTAAAGTTGCATGCGAAAAAATTTGGCGCCATCTAGTTGCAGATGGTCACCGTGTTGGCTTACTAACAGGTGATATTGCTCAGAAAAAACGGTTAGCTATTTTACAACAGTTTACAAGAGGTGATCTTGATATTTTAGTTGCTACTGATGTTGCCGCTCGTGGCTTACATATTCCTAATGTTACTCATGTATTTAATTATGATCTTCCTGATGATTGTGATGATTATAGGCATCGCATAGGCCGCACTGGCCGTGCCGGAGCCGAGGGTAACTCCATTTCATTGGCTTGCGAACGTTATTCACAAAATCTACCTGCAATTGAAAAAGCTATTGAACATTCCATTCCAGTTAGCCAATATGATCCATCGGCATTATTAGTTAATTTACCGACACCTAAGGTATTCAATAAAAGAGCACCTCGTCGACGCCCAACCTAAAAGAAAATAACTGGCATATTATAAAAATATAATAGATAACTAAAACCCCATTTGACAATGGAATAAATATATGCAGATAGTCACTATTTTATAATGATGCTATAACTAATATGATACTTTCAATATCAGTTAGTTATGCCTTTTTAGACATATCTTCAAGAAAGCATCGATAATTCAATTTTATTTCATCTTTTGTTGATTGAGATAGTGATGCAACGTGCCGCCGGTGTAATGAAGCATATAAAATAAATAAAATATTAATTGAAATGCCTGCTTTTTTAGTTTTTATTCTATGGTAAGCTTCAAGATAACCGATTTCATAAAATATTGGTATATTTATAATACCAACACTAAATAATAATCTTTCTAGCGATAATGTCATACTGGGCAATTCTTTTATGCGTTGTTCCTTAATTTTGTTTTTTTCTTTTTGTTCATATTCTGCGCATTCAATTACCATTTTTACAATAGTATGTAATTTTTTACGATCATGAAATAATTCATCACTAACTTTATAATAATCAAGTAATTTAGTTGAAATACCTGCTGGTAAACTTAATGGTTGCATACCTGACTCAATAAATAGGGAACGATAATTTGAATGACCTCTTAAATAAAGGTCGCCTTTTCCAATCCAACCAAACATTATTTCTCTACTACTAATACTAAAACCTCCAAAAAAAGTTTTAATTGAGATTTCACCTAACCAAGAAAACTCATCTCGTATTTTATCTGTCAATTTTATATTCATAATTTACCTCATTCCATTTATTGTTTTAAATAACATAAATCACTTACTTTTAATTTAAAACTATAGTATTTTTTCGAATACTCAACCTGTTTTTGCCTTAGATTCATCATTATGAGATCTACCTTCCATAAATGAATATTAATAATATTATTACTTGCTAAAATAATTTTTTACGAGATAGTGTTATACTGGAGGAATATAATAAAACGAATTAAATAATTCTTTAACATTGTTATTCACTTGCAATAATTATACAATCACAGGCAATTAATTAATAAGATTCACTTTTATCCGATAAAATCACATGGCAAAAAAAATTGTTATTTTATTTTTACTACTTAGTTCATTTGTTGCATCTGCTGATAAACCACCGCTTCTTGAATCTTTAGCGTCTTGTAATCCTAATTTCTTTAAACAACTCTATGAAAATAAAGATGAATTAATTAAACATGCTGAAATAAAAATTTTTGATAAAGATCAATCGTATATACCTGTTCCTAATCGCGGAGATAGCACTAAAAACTACGTTTATTTTTCTACTCCTATTATGTACAAAGATTTAGTTATAAAAGGATATTACGATAGTGCGATGGATCTTCATAAAATTGGTAAATATTATTTTTGGGGATTTATCATTGATAATGATATCAAACAAATTAAAAACACATTAAATTTCTTAGATTGGAAGGAAATGGAAGATAATTTACTTTATATAGCTAATCCAATGATTCGCCACATTAGTGATAATGTTCAAACTTGGCATCATAATACAGGTACTGTTGTTGGTGTAAAAACCATTCCAGCACCAGATACTACTGAAAAATTATTATTACTGGAAAAAAGCGAAAATATGACGCTATTCATTTGTTCAATTCAAGGTGTGGTTACGCCTGAGTTATTAAAACAAGAACGACCCGATATCCAGTAAATTAAATCGCCGATTCATCCATTTCACCAGTACGAATACGTATTACCTGCTCAACGTTATAAACAAAAATTTTACCATCACCAATTTTGCCTGTTTGTGCAGTTTTCATAATTGTTTCAATACACATTTCTAAAATATCATCTGAAACAACAAGCTCAATTTTTACTTTAGGTAAAAAATCCACCATATATTCAGCACCACGATAAAGTTCAGTGTGACCTTTCTGGCGTCCAAATCCCTTGACCTCTGTCACCGTCATACCAGTAATACCTTGGTCTGCCAACGCTTCTCGAATATCATCAAGTTTAAATGGTTTAATAATAGCTTCTACTTTTTTCATATCTATTTTCCTTTAATTCGAGATCACCAATTTTTGAAACCAAAAGCCGATGTAATAGGGTAACGTCTACCTTTACCAAAATTGCGGGCCGTAATTTTTGGTCCCACCGCTGACTGACGTCGTTTATACTCATTAATATCAACTAGTTTAATAACCCGCCTAATGGTGACTTCATCATAACCTTGCTCAACAAGTTGTTCAATGGAAAGATCTTGTTCAATATAGCCTTTTAATATGCCATCAAGAATAGCATAAGGAGGCAAACTGTCTTCATCTTTTTGGTCAGGAGCAAGTTCTGCTGAAGGTGGTCGAGTAATCACTCTTTCCGGAATAACATAAGAGCGAATATTACGATATTTTGCTAATTCAAATACCATGGTTTTAGGTACATCTTTCAGAACATCAAAGCCACCAGCCATATCACCATAAAGGGTTGCATAACCCACCGACATTTCACTTTTATTACCGGTAGTTAATACTAGTCTACCGCGTTTATTAGATAATGCCATTAAGATCACCCCACGGCACCGTGCTTGTAGATTTTCTTCAGTGGTATCTTTAGCGGTGCCAGTAAACAGAGGCGCTAATGATGACATAAATGCATCAAACATTGGTTCAATCGACACTATATCAAACTCAACACCTAAAATTTCAGCTTCTTCTTTGGCATCAGCAATACTAATATCAGCAGTATAACGAAATGGCATCATCACTGCTTGGACTTTATCTTTTCCTAAAGCATCTACTGCAATAGCGAGTGTTAACGCCGAATCAATTCCCCCTGATAGCCCTAATACCGCACCATGAAAACCATTTTTAGTAATGTAATCTTTGGTGGCTAACACTAACGCATCATAAATTGAAGCTAATGGATTATTACCAGTATTAGCAACCATTGTTTGATTATTAGCATTAAAATTAAAATCTGCCACTTGTTCTTTAAAAGATTCTAACTGGCAAACTATATCACCATGTTGATTACATACAAAAGAGCCACCATCAAATACTAACTCATCTTGCCCGCCCACTTGGTTAACATAAAGGATTGGGAGACCGGTACGGTTAACATGGGCTTTGACTAAATCTTGACGGTGTTTTGGTTTTTCATAATCATAAGGTGATGCATTAATAGTAATGACAAAATCAGCTTGGGCTGTTTTAATATTATCAATTGGACTATTTTGCCAAAGATCTTCACAAATTAATAAGCCAATTTTTTGACCTTTAAAATCAACCACACAAGTTTGATCACCCGCTGTAAAATAACGTTTTTCATCAAATACATCATAATTAGGTAACTGTTGTTTGTAGTAACGAGCTAGCAATTTACCTTCTGAAAAAAAAGATAGCGCATTATAGATACGCCCATTTTGCCAATGCGGATGACCAACTATTACAGCACAATGGTTACTTGCCTGCAGAACAGATGCTAATGCATTTTGGCAACGTTGCTTAAAATCTGATCGATAAATTAAATCTTCGGGTGGATAACCACAAATAGCCAGTTCAGAAAAGAGAATCAGATCATGAGAAGAATGGTGCTTAATAAGTTCAACAATTTGCTGCGTATTGCCTTCTATATCACCAACCCGCCAATTTTTTTGAGCTAAAACAATTGATAAAGACATATTAACTTGAACAGTATAAATAAAATTGCCGTTAAGTTTAAATGATTCTAGGTTGCACTGCTACTTTTTTCTCGCTAACATGCAACAATAAAATTAGCTTAAAATTGTTTGGAAATCATTATGCTCAAAATATTAAATGTTGCTTTAGCAAACCGTAGTTATCCAATCACTATTGGTGAAAATCTTCTATCTGAATTTGAGCATTTCAAACTTAAAGCAGGTCAGCGAGTACTTATTGCTACCAATGAAACTATTGCTCCAATCTATTTACAAACTTTAATTGCTATGCTCGAAAAACATGGTGTCAAAACAGATTCAGTCATTGTCCCTGATGGTGAACAGTTTAAAACTATGGAAACATGGAACATGATTTTAACGGCTCTACTCGCTAATAATCATACCAGAAGCAGTATTTTAATTGCCTTAGGTGGTGGGGTTATTGGGGATGTTGCCGGTTTTGCCGCATCAGCATATCAACGAGGTATTAAATTTATTCAAGTGCCAACCACATTACTGTCTCAAGTGGACTCTTCTGTAGGTGGTAAAACAGCAATCAATCACCCTTTAGGCAAAAACATGATTGGTGCTTTTTATCAACCGCAGTCAGTTGTTATCGACATAAATTGTTTGAAAACTCTACCACCAAGGGAGCTATCATCCGGGCTTGCTGAAGTAATTAAATACGGAATTATTTTAGATAACACATTTTTTAATTGGTTAGAATCGCATATTGATGACTTATTAAATTTAGATGTTAATGCTCTGAGTTACTGTATTTACCGCTGTTGTGAACTTAAAGCCCAAGTGGTTGCTGCCGATGAAACTGAACAAGATATGCGAGCGATTTTAAATCTTGGTCATACATATGGGCATGCTATTGAAGCTGAACTTGGATATGGCAATTGGTTACATGGCGAAGCAATTAGCGTCGGTATGTTAATGGCCGCCCACGCAGCTAAACTTTTAGGTAAATTTACTACTCCCGATATTGAACGAATCAAAAACCTATTAATAAAAGCTAAACTTCCGGTTAAAAGGCCAACGCAGATGGCAGTCGAATCCTACCTGCCTCATATGTTGCGTGATAAAAAAGTGCTATCAGGACAATTACGACTTGTTTTACCAACCAAAATTGGGCATGTAGAAGTTCTTGATGGCATTGATAAACAAATTGTTTTAGAGTCAATTAATTTAGTTTAGTAATAGCTTCCTTGACGAAAAACACACTAGGTTAACTATATATTCAAATATAAATTATTTTGTATTCTGTACAGTATAACTTACAAAACAAACAAATCTAACTGTTGTTTACAGCATAATTATCTTTTCTTAAAGATAAAAATATAAATAACGCCTTTAATATTAACATTAACAATTATATAAAAATTTAATTTACTATTATGTAATTTTGTGTTTACATAATGCTTGTTTATGTAATTAATATTTTACATATAAAATATTTAACAGCTTTTGCAAGGAAAATTGTAATGTTAAAAGATACTCTAAATAACATCAGAATTCATGATGAGCATATGTTGATTACCCCTGAGGAGATCAAAAACCTTTATCCTTTATCCAGTGAATTAGAACAAAAAATTGCATCCTCTCGCCAGACAGTAGTAGATATTTTAGAACGTCGCGATCATCGATTACTTATTGTATGCGGTCCTTGTTCGATTCATGATACCGAAGCCGCAATTGAATATGCCCATAAACTAAAAAAACTATCCGATGAACTACATGATCACCTGTTTATTGTAATGCGGGTTTATTTTGAAAAACCGCGAACAACTGTCGGTTGGAAAGGAATGATTAACGATCCCCATATGGATAGTTCATTTGATATTGAACATGGTCTAAAAAAAGCACGTAAACTTTTACTCGATATTACTAAAATTGGTTTACCTATTGCTACCGAAGCATTAGATCCTAATACCCCACAATATATTGGTGACTTAATCAGTTGGTCAGCAATTGGAGCTAGAACCACTGAATCACAAACCCACCGGGAAATGGCCTCTGGACTTTCAATGCCGGTAGGTTTTAAAAATGGTACTGATGGCAGTTTAGATGTGGCAATTAACGCCATGAAATCAGCATCTATGGGGCATCGCTTTGTAGGAATTAACCAACAAGGACAAGTAACTGTATTGCAAACTATGGGGAACCCTCATGGACATGTCATTTTACGTGGTGGCAAAACTCCAAATTATGATGCTGAAAATGTAGCACTATGTGAAATTCAAATGCAAAAAGCGGGACTAATCCCTAACTTAATGATCGACTGTAGTCATGCTAATTCCAATAAAGATTATCGTAATCAACCTCTGGTGGCGGATTCCGTTATTAAACAAATTGCGCAAGGCAATAATTCTATTATTGGGGTTATGATTGAGAGTAATTTGTTTGAAGGTAATCAATCATCTGAACAACCTAAGGAGAACTTTAAATATGGTGTGTCAGTGACTGATGCTTGTATCAGTTGGGAAACTACTGAAGAATTGTTACGTAACATGAACCACACACTAGCCACATCACTAGTCGAACGTCAAAAAAAGCAGTAACTACTTAATCATTACTAAACAGCAAATCGCCGAGTGATCTCGGCGATAACCATTAACTTAACCTAATTGCTTGCGAGCATTACGGAACATACGCATCCACGGACTATCTTCACCCCAATTATCCGGGTGCCATGAATTAGTTATCGTTCTAAAGACTCGCTCTGGATGAGGCATCATAATTGTAGCGCGACCATCTTTGGATGTGACAGCTGTGATCCCATTAGGTGAACCATTTGGATTAGCCGGATATTGCTCAGTAACTTGAGCCATATGGTCAACATAACGTACCGCAATTAAACCGGAAGCTTCAAGATTAACTAAATGTTGTTCATCACTAACTTCAACGCGACCTTCACCATGTGAAACAGCAATTGGCATATGTGAACCAACCATATCCGTAAACAACAAAGAAGGATTCGGCTGAATTTGCACTAAACTAAAACGTGCTTCAAAACGCTCAGAAAGGTTACGTACAAACCGTGGCCATAATTCTGCTCCGGGAATAAGATCTTTCAAATTCGACATCATTTGACAACCATTACACACACCTAATGACAAGGTATCATTACGCTGGAAAAATTGTGCAAATTCATGCCTTACTTGTTCATTAAATAATATTGATTTAGCCCAACCTTCGCCAGCACCTAATACATCGCCATAAGAGAATCCACCACAAGCAACTAAGGTACTGAATTGTGCAAGGGTAATACGCCCGGAAAGCAAATCTGTCATATGCACATCGATAGCTTCAAAACCAGCTCGATTAAATGCCGCTGCCATTTCAACATGCGAGTTAACACCTTGTTCACGCAAAATAGCCACTTTAGGTTTACTACCTTTAGCAATATAAGGCGCAGCTATATCATCCTGTGGATTAAACGTTAAATGTACATTTAAACCAGGATCGCTTTCATTTTTTTTAGCTTGATGTTCTTGGTCGGCACAATCTGGGTTATCACGTAAGCGTTGCATTTGCCATGTAGTTTCTGCCCACCAAGTTCTTAACGTTGAACGGGATTCGCTATACACCACTGCCGATTTATTACGTACAATAAATTGTTGCCCAGCTTTTGCACTACCGAGCACATGCACTGCATGCGATAAACCAAATTGACTAAAACAACCAATAACTTCTTCTAAACGGTGATTAGCAACTTGGATGACTGCCCCCAATTCTTCATTAAATAATGAAGCAATAACATCACTTCCTAAAGCTGAAATATCAACATCAATACCACAATGGCCTGCAAAAGCCATTTCAGCTAATGTTACCAATAAGCCACCATCGGAACGATCATGATAAGCTAATAACGCTCGCTCACTCACTAAGGTTTGCATTGATTGATAAAAGGCCGCAAGTTCTCTAGCATCATGTACATCCGCGGTCTTTTGCCCTAAATACCGATAAACCTGAGCTAAGGCTGTGGCGCCAAGTGCTTGACGACCTTTGGCCAGATCGATAAATAACAGGGTATTTTCCTCATTTACTCGCAATACTGGAGTTACGGTGTTGCGGACATCTTCAACTCGAGCAAATGCTGAAATAACAAGTGAAAGCGGCGATGTCATAGTTTTTTGTTCACCATCTTGTTGCCAAGTGGTTTTCATAGACATTGAATCTTTACCCACCGGAATTGTGAGGCCCAAAGCTGGGCATAACTCTTCGCCAATTGCCTTAACCGCCGCATAAAGTCCAGCATCTTCACCAGGGTGACCAGCCGCAGCCATCCAATTAGCAGAAAGTTTAATGCGTTTTATATCACCAATAGCAGTTGCAGCAATATTGGTAATTGCTTCACCTACAGCTAATCTTGCCGAAGCGGCAAAATTGAGTAATGCTACCGGAGCCCGCTCACCCATTGACATGGCTTCACCATAATAACTATCCAAACTGGCAGTAGTCACCGCACAATCAGCAACCGGTACTTGCCATGGACCAACCATTTGATCGCGTGCTACCATGCCTGTCACTGAGCGATCACCAATCGTAATTAAAAACGTTTTTTCCGCAACAGTCGGTAAATGTAGTACTCGTTTCACCGCATCATATAAATTAATATCATGAGCTGAAAAATTATCACCATGAGCCAATTGCGTCTTAACATCACGTAACATTTTAGGTGTTTTACCCAACAGCACATCAAGGGGCAAATCTATTGGATTATTATTGAAGTGCACATCATGTAAAGTCACCGCTTTATTAACGGTTGCTTCACCGATCACCGCATAAGGCGCGCGTTCGCGTTGACATAGTTGATCAAATAAATCAAGACTATCAGGATGAATCGCCAGTACATAACGTTCTTGTGATTCATTACACCAAATTTCCAGTGGTGACATGCCTGGTTCATCGGTCAAGATTTTGCGCAGCTCAAACTGCCCGCCACAACCACCGTCACTGACTAATTCCGGCATAGCATTGGATAAACCACCCGCACCAACATCATGAATAAATAAGATCGGGTTTTCAGCGCCTAATTGCCAACAGCGATCAATCACTTCCTGACAACGGCGCTCCATTTCAGGATTATCACGTTGCACAGAGGCAAAATCCAAATCAGCATCGGATTGCCCGGAAGTCATAGATGATGCCGCTCCACCACCTAAACCAATATTCATGGCTGGTCCACCTAAAACAATTAGTTTTGAACCTACTGGGAATTCGTTTTTTTGAATATGTTCGCGGCGAATATTGCCCATGCCACCTGCCAGCATTATCGGTTTATGATAACCGCGTAACTCTTCACCATTATGGCTATTCACCTTTTCTTCATAGGTACGAAAATAACCAAGTAACGCCGGACGCCCAAATTCATTATTAAATGCCGCACCACCTAAAGGCCCATCGAGCATAATATCTAAGGCACTGACAATGCGATCGGGTTTACCGAAATCTTGTTCCCATGGTTGCTCAAAATTAGGAATGCGTAAATTAGAAACCGAAAAGCCAACTAATCCAGCTTTAGGTTTAGCCCCACGCCCGGTTGCACCTTCATCTCGAATTTCACCACCACTCCCCGTTGCCGCGCCCGGCCAAGGTGAAATAGCGGTTGGGTGGTTATGCGTTTCGACTTTCATCAATATGTCAGCATATTCCTGATGATAACAATAAGTTTGGTTACCAGCGTTAGCAAAAAAACGGCCAACTTCGGAACCATCCATTACGGCAGCATTATCTTTATAAGCAGAAGAAACGTAATCTGGAGTCGTTGCAAAGGTATTTTTAATCATTTTAAATAATGACTTAGGTTGCTTTTTACCATCAATAATCCAATCAGCATTAAAAATCTTATGGCGACAATGTTCAGAATTTGCTTGTGCAAACATATACAGCTCAACATCGGTTGGATTCCGTTTTAATTTTTGGAAGTTTTCGACTAAATAATCAATTTCATCCGGGGCTAATGCCAAACCTAATTTTGCATTAGCCTCCTCTAATGCTGGACGCCCCTGCCCTAATAAATCAATTATGCAAACAGGTATTGGTTGCTCAACACTAAATAATTGTTCGGCTTGTTCAAAACTGCTTAACACCATTTCCATCATCCGATCGTGAATTAAACTCTCAAACTCACTTTTTTGGGTTGCAGTTAATGGGGATTGGGTTTCGATATAATATGCTATTCCCCTTTCTATACGATGAATTTGCGCTAATCCGCAATTGTGAGTTATATCGGTAGCTTTTGATGACCACGGTGAAATAGTTCCCGCTCTAGGTGTAACTAAAAAAAGTTGTTTACTGAGGTTATTTTCATCATTTTTTTGCGTAGTGGTAGGACCATATTGCAGTAATTTATCGAGAATGCCTTGTTGCTCTACTGTCAACTCACTCTTTAAATCAACAAAATGTATATATTGTGCATCAATATTACTAACAGGGATGGATTTTTCATGACAAATAGATAGGAGTTTATTAAGACGAAATGCCGATAAAGCAGAGGTGCCAGCTAAAATTTTCATGTAAATTACTCTTTTTAAGCCAAAAATAAGTAAAACAGGGCAATATTATAAAAGAAAGTAACCGCTGTGGCTATCTTAAAAAACACTAGCAATTCTGTAAAGATGTTTCCTGAGAGCATAACGTTTCAGTATAAAATTTAATTTAAAATTGATTTTTAAATAACATCTTAGTTCAAAATTTGATTAAAAGTAAAAATATACTTAGGTTTCTTTATTAATTATGTATTAGAATTATAAATTGTATAAATAATAACTAATAACACAATACGAGAAAAACAATGGATTTACTTTTTCTAATTATGGTAATCGCCGTATTTGTTGTGGCAATTATAGTTTCATCCAACATGAAAAGGCATATTACTGTTTTGCAAATTCAGTTAACTGAATTGCAAAAAAAAGTTCAACAATTAGAATTAGATAAAGTTCATCCTGCTGATAAATCAGAAATCGACCATAATGTTAATTATGAAATTTTAAATCACCAACAATCTTTGCAACAAAATAGTTCACTAAGTAATGAAATAACAGCCTCCTCCCCAGATGCACAAGATCAACCAATAACTGAGCTCGATATTAATAGCAATCCAATTGCTGAGTTACCTCAACTACCACAACAATCAAATAGTGTTTTTGATTCACCACAAAAAATATCAGCAACAGAATCAGATCAGACTGCCAATCGTTTTATTAGTTGGATCCTTAAAGGCAACCTCGTAGCTAAAGTCGCCATTATTATTTTGTTCTTCGGTCTGTCCTATCTATTCAAATATAGTATTGACCATGGTTTATTATCCCCTGAAATTCGGGTGTTAGGCGCTTTAGTTTTAGGAATTGCGCTATTAACTGTAGGCTGGCGCCTACGCCAGAAAAAACAACTTTATGCGTTAATATTACAAGGCGGTGCCATTGGTATTTTATATTTGACCATATTTGCAGCATTCAAACTTTATGATCTGGTGCCTGTATTACTAGCCTTTGCTTTGTTAATTGTTATTTGTAGTACGAGTATTTTATTTGCCATATTACAACGCACCATGATTATGGCGATTATTGCCAGTGTTGGTGGTTATTTAGCCCCAATTTTATTGTCCACAGGTTCCGGCAACCATATTGCACTATTTAGTTATTATTTAATGCTTTCAAGTGCTATTTTAGTGATTAGTAACTGGCAGTCTTGGCGCTTACTTAACCTTATCGGTTTCTTATTTACCTTTATTGTGTCGTTATTATGGGGCATGAAATCTTACCAACCAGAATTTTATACTGAGTGCCAAATTTTTATCCTCGCCAACATGTTAATTTATGGTGTACTCGCCGTATTACTTTCTATCCGTAGTATAAGAAAAGAACATTACCAATACCCTATTGACTTAATTTTACTCTTTGGCGTACCTATATCTGGTTTTGCCTTGCAATATGCAATTACACGCCAGTGGGAATTTGGCCCGGCATTTTCATCCTTAGGATTTGGACTATTTTATTTAGTTGGTGCATATATTACATTACATGCTTGGCGCAAAACTGCTAAAACAACTTCTTTATTAGGGCTAGCTATTGGTCTGGGATTTAGTAGTTTAGCTATTCCACTCGCCTTTACGGCTAACTGGACAGCGCTAATCTGGTTATTTGAAGGTACTGCGTTAAGTTGGGCGATGCTTACACAAAAACAATATCGTTTTGCGTGGTTTGGTGCGCTAATAACGCTACTAGGGGTAATTTCAGGTATTATTTCTATACCATTATGTAATCTAACCACAACTGAGTTTATTACTCTGTTTGGTATTATGAGTGCGAGTTTACTGTTTAATGCTTGTTTATGGCACTACTATCGTAACGTGCATAATACTTCAGCAAATGTGTTAAAAGTCGTATTTATTATAATGGCTAGCATTATATGGGCTATTTGGATTTTAATTAGCTTAATGCAAACCATGGGGGCTATCCCTAAAACCCAACCTATTATCCTATGTTTTATCATTTCAGTGTGGTTCTGGTACTTCATTGGCAGGAAATTAAAATGGGATCTGCTATGTTATGCAACCCTTTCACTCTGGCCGGTGCTATTATTAGCCATTTTAAATAATGCGGTTACTTTACATTACAGTATAAAAAATATCGGTTATTGGAGCTTGGTTTGGCCAATTGCCTTTATCAGTGCTTATATTTATTTATCTAAAGCTAAACTACTTATTAACCAATTACAAAAACAGCTAATTTATCTATTACATATTAGTTTGTTTTGGATAATGATAGCTTGGCTATTTAATGAAGTTCGATCTTTGTTATATACACTACCATGGGGATTTGGAACCGTTGAGTTTAGCTTACTGGCTGCTTTGGCTAGTAGCATTATTTTAGTATGTTTTTATTTAATTAAGCGACGAGTCCTAGTTACCACTTCTCTGGTTAAATCATATTGGTTAGTGGGTTTATTACCAATCGTCATTTATTTGGCTTATTCATTATTAATCGGCATTACTTTGAGTGGGCAAATTATTTATTGGTACTATGTGCCATTGCTTAATCCTCTGGAAGAAAGTGCAATTTTTGCTTGGATGATGCTTGGTCTATGGTTAAAACTAGCTACCCCTGTTTTAAAAGATCATTCTGCGATCATCGATATCGCTAACATACAAAAACTATTAACCAATATTATTACTACTGTATTAATTGCTCTGGCTTTTTTATGGGCAAATAGCATGGTATTAAGGAGCCTAAGCCAATGGTTAAATCTTAACTGGTCATTCTATTCATTATGGCATACTAATATTATTCAAGTGGTATTATCACTAATTTGGACATTAACCGCAGTTATACTAGTGGGGATTGCCCACCGTTACTTACTGCGTAAAGTATGGTATGCCGGCGTTATTTTACAAAGCGTTATTGTGGCCAAATTAGTCTTTGTAGACAGTGTGGAACTCGATGGATTATTACGCGCATTTGTATTTATCGGCGTTGCATTATTAATGCTATTAATTGGTTATTTAGCACCATTGCCACCCAAAATCCCAGTAAATATAGATAAACAACAGGAATAACAGTTATACCTTTAAGTATAAAAGATAATATAGATTTCTCTTATGGATGAATAAATTATGAAAAAACCATTATTATGCTTGCTATTGTTAATCAGTGGACTAAGTCATGCGACCGAAACAACTCTTGATTATGCCTATGGCGCCACAATTAAGCTAACTGATGAAACTAGCATGTATAATCGAATTGATCTTACTAATGATATCTATACCCAAACTATTTCAAGTGATTTAGATGATGTCAGAGTATTTAATCAGAAAGGACAACCGGTACCTTATTCATTAGTTAATATCTACCAACAAAATAATGAGAGTCAAACATTCCCGGCCACTATCTACTCATTAGACAATAGCCGTAAAATTAATTCAGATGATAATAGTAACCAAGATCTTGATCGCTACAATATCAATATCAATAGCAAAGATATTCAAATTAATCTTGATAAAACCACAGATAAAGATAGTAATAGTGCAACTTATTTACTACAAATTCCTGATGATATTAAAATAAAGCCACCTATAACTAGTTTATCGATTGATTTCGATACTACCAAAACTCAAAATTGGCAAGCAACGGCTGAGCTACTGTGTAGTTATGATTTGAAAAATTGGCGATCAGTGATGGATGATATTCCAATTATGTCACTTACTGATAACAATAATAACCAATCGCTTAAACTAAATACCATTGATATTCCGGCACACTATAATCAACAAGCTCGTTATTGGATTATCGTATTAACTACAAAACAAAATACCATTCCAAATATCAAAACCGTTGAATTTACCACTAACCATAATAGTACCGAAGTGGCCTTGTTCCCAATCAATTCCGTACTTACAAACTCAAATCATCAGGAAGCGACCTACGAGTTGCCATCACCACAACCTATTAAAGAGTTAACGGTACAACTGGCGGATACACGCTCGGTGTTACCACTTAGCATTTATTATAAAACCAGCAACGAAGATAAAACCTGGCAGAAACTCAATGATTATATTATCCGTAGAGTTTATAGCGAAGATGAACCACAGCGCATTAAACTAGATCATAGCAATTTAAATATCCAACAATTACAAATCAAAGCTATCAATGCTAGCTTTGATGATGCGCCTAAAATTACTGCATATCGCGATCGTATGAGTCTTATTTTTAATAGTAGCAATAATGGACCGTTCATTTTAGCCTGGGGTTCTATCAAAGCAACTTCAGCATCGTTGACCGAGCAAGCATTACTTTCAAATGCGCAATCAGCGATAGATTTACCGCAAGCTTACCTTGGCGACAGAATTGAACTTGGTGGCAAAAATGCGTTAACTCAAACCACCACTGAACTGTCTCATTTTCCTAAATGGGTAATTTGGGTTTGTTTAATTGCTGGTGCTGTTTTCCTAATTTTCTTAGCGATTAAACTCGTCAATGAAATTAAAAAAACTGGTAATGAAGATTAATTAAAAAAATTCGCCGACTACTGCAGTCGGCGAGAGTTACTATTTTGTTGAAGATTCGTTCCAGCTATCTCTTAAGCCGACAGTACGATTAAACACCAAATGATTTTCAGTTGCATATTTACTATCTAGGCAAAAATAACCTTCGCGTTCAAACTGATAAGCTTGTCCTGTCATGGCATTTTGTAAACTTGGTTCCACAAATCCTTGCTTAATAACTAATGATGATGGATTAATGGTTGCTAAAAAGTCTTCCGCCGCTCCAGGATTTGGTGTATTAAACAAACGGTCATATAAACGAATTTCAGCTGGTTTAGCAAACTTAGCTGAAACCCAATGAATAACACCCTTAATTTTACGTCCATCTTCAGGATTTTTATTTAGTGTTGCCGGATCATAAGTACAATAAATAGTTTGAATATTGCCTTGGGCATCTTTTTCAACCTTATCGGCACGAATAACATAGGCATTACGTAAACGGACTTCTTTACCTAATACTAACCGTTTGTAGTTCTTATTTGCTTCTTCTCTAAAATCAGCACGATCGATATAAATCTCACGGGTAAAAGTCACTTCCCGATGACCAAGTTCAGGGCGATTAGGATGATTTGGCATACTCAGTACTTCATCAAGGGTGTCGGAAAAGTTCTCAATAACTACTTTAACCGGATCGAGTACTGCCATAGCCCGAGGCGCGTTTTCGTTAAGATCTTCGCGAATACAAAACTCTAGTGTACTCATTTCAACGGTATTTTCTTGTTTAGTAATACCAATTCGCTGACAAAAATCACGAATAGACGCTGGAGTATAGCCACGGCGACGTAAACCGGAAATAGTTGGCATGCGCGGATCGTTCCAACCATCAACAATTTTTTCCGTTACTAATAAATTTAGTTTACGTTTTGACGTAATTGCATATTCTAAATTTAATCTCGAAAATTCATACTGATGTGGACGTGCACTAATGGTAATATTATCTAATACCCAATCATATAAACGGCGATTATCCTGAAATTCAAGTGTACATAAAGAGTGCGTAATATTTTCAATCGCATCTGAAATGCAGTGAGTGAAGTCATACATTGGATAAATACACCATTTATTACCTGTTTGATGATGTTCAGCAAACTTAATGCGATATAAAACCGGATCGCGCATCACAATAAATGGCGACGCCATGTCGATTTTAGCGCGCAAACAAGCTTTCCCTTCGGCAAATTTACCGTCCTTCATTTGCTTAAATAGGGCTAAATTTTCATCGACACTGCGATCTCGATAAGGACTATTTTTGCCTGCTTGGGTTAAAGTGCCACGGTATTCACGAATTTCGTCAGCCGAAAGTTCATCAACATAAGCTAAGCCTTTAGTAATTAATTCTATAGCAAATTTATAAAGTTGATCAAAATAATCAGAGGAGTGACATATTTCACCATCCCACTCGAAACCTAACCAACGCACATCCTCTTTGATTGATTCAACATATTCAACATCTTCTTTAACCGGATTGGTATCGTCAAAACGTAAATTGCATTTACCTTGATAATCTTTAGCAATACCAAAATTTAAACAAATTGATTTAGCATGGCCAATATGCAAATAACCATTAGGCTCAGGTGGAAAGCGAGTATGGATGGTTTTATATTTCCCTGCCGCAAGATCGGCATCAATAATCTGACGAATAAAATTAGTTGGACGAGTCTCTGCCGGTAGCGAACCGCTCATAAAAAACCTCTGATTTTATAATTAATAATGACTAATTTAATAAGCTATTTTAGTCACTGTTATCGTGTTGACCAAAGAATATAACAAATTTTTTGTTATTCCGAAATGGGAAAAACATAGTATTAAATCTATTGATGAAATTTATACGCAAAAAACAGTTGTTAGCAAACTATTTAATAACTATTTTTATATGATTTACCTGTTTGATTAAACATACTAAGCTAGTACAAGAAATGATGCATATTCATTGTTGATCAGTATAATAAGCAATAAAGTTCACTTATCATTAACAGAGAAATAGTTGCCGATGGACTCAACCGCTAAAACCGCCTTAATTGATTTTACTACACGCTGGATTAATCAGTTTGAATATGCTCCTCATAGTGAAGATTTACACGCAATGCCTTCTCCATGCATTTTAACGACAAAACAACTAACAGTATATTGGCAACCTTTTTTATTAGAACCACCAAGAACGCTCACTATTATTGAACAAGTAGTTGGGATTACTTTACACCCCAATGCACACATTTTTTATGGGACTCAATATGCAGGTAATATGACGGCAAAATTAGCGGAAAATAATTTATTACTGCTTCAAGCTTGGAACGATGATGATTTTTCCAATTTAGAACAAAACTTAATTGCCCATTTATCTCAACAAAAAAAATTAAAACGTACTCCTACTATTTTTATTGCCTCAACCGATGAAGGCAGTGAAATAATCTCTATAAATAATTTAACGGGTGAAGTTGTAAAAGAAAATTTGATTTCAGCTGAATTAACCATATTAGCTAATAATTTAACAACTTTTTTAAATAGACTTATTGTTACTGACCCAAAATAAACCTTTAAAATAACAAAGCACTTACAGTTTACATTATTAGAATAGTAATTATCTAAATTGTATCTTACAAAATAATGTGTATATAATGCCTTTAAGGTAATTAAAAGAAATAGGTGATTTATGTTTGAAAATTTAACCGCTGCTCCTGCAGATCCTATCCTTGGATTAGCAGATCTTTATAATAATGATGAACGCACTAATAAAATTAATTTAAGTGTTGGCGTATATAAAGATGAAACGACACAAACGCCTATTCTAGCAAGTGTTAAAAAAGCTGAACACTTTTTATTAGATGACGAAACAACTAAAAGCTATTTACCAATTGTTGGTGTTAATGCATTTAATATAGCTACTCAAAATTTGCTTTTTGGTAGTGAAAACGAACGCGCAAAAACAGCGCAAGCGCCCGGAGGCACTGGTGCATTACGAATCATGGCGGATTTTTTAGCTCGCCGAACTAAAGTTAAACGAATTTGGGTTAGCAATCCTTCTTGGCCAAATCATCGTAGTGTATTCCAAACTGCGGGGCTTGAAGTGCGCGAATACCGTTATTACAATGCACAAACTCGCGAACTCGACTTTGATGCCATGATGAATGATTTAGGTTCAGTTGTAGCTGGTGAGGCAGTATTATTTCATGGCTGCTGTCATAATCCAACAGGCATTGATCCTACTCCTGAACAATGGCAAATAATTTCTGATTTAGCTGTAAAAAATGGTTGGTTACCACTATTTGATTTAGCGTATCAGGGATTTGGACAAGGTTTAGAAGAAGATGTGTATGGTTTAAGACTATTTGCCAACTCACAACCAGAATTACTGATTGCTAGTTCATATTCTAAAAATTTTGGTCTTTACAATGAACGCGTTGGTGCCTTTACTTTAATTGCAGCTAATGCAGATATTGCTAACCGCGCCTTTAGTCAGGTTAAGACGATTATTCGAGCTAATTATTCTAATCCACCTGCACATGGGGCAAAAATTGTTTCTTATATTTTAAATTCACCAGAATTGAAAGATGAATGGATTGATGAATTAACAGGTATGCGCCAACGAATTCATCGTATGCGCCAATTATTTGTTAAAACCTTGCAAGAAAAAGGAGCGAACCAAGATTTTAGTTTTATTGCTAAACAAAATGGTATGTTTTCCTTTAGTGGTTTGAATGAAGAACAAGTTCTCAAATTACGTAACGATTATGGTATTTACATTGTAAATTCTGGACGTATCAATGTAGCAGGAATGACACTTGATAATATGTCCAGACTATGCGAATCCATTGTTGAAGTTTTATAAAATATTTAAATGGCTTGATAACAATTTAACTTTTAATCAAGCCATTACTGTTTATGAATAGCAACTTTTTAATTCACAAATAGGCACCTTATTCTATAAGGCTAATTACCAATAAAAAAATTAAAAATCTAATTATGTCAATTTGTTATATCGCTTTAGGTAGCAATTTGGAAGACCCTTTTGCCCAAGCCAATCGAGCTATTATGGCTTTGCAACAGTTACCACAAAGCAAAGTTATTGATGTTTCCCCCTTTTACCGCAGTAAACCACTTGGACCGCAGGACCAAAATGATTATCTAAATGCAGTCATTAAAATGCATACCACTTTATCGCCAATAGCATTGCTTGATCAGCTACAGGCAATAGAACAATCACAGGGACGAGTGCGTAAGCAAAATCGCTGGGGAGCCAGAACCTTAGATCTCGATATATTACTGTATGATGATTTAGTTATTGATAGTGAAAGGCTGACAATCCCACATTACCATATGAAACATAGAGAGTTTGTCCTCTACCCATTATTTGATATAGAACCACAACTTATCTTACCTGATAACGAAAAATTACTCGATTTAGTGAGCAAATGTGCTAAAAATGGACTTAAAAAGTGGCATGAATAATTATTTTCATTAATAACATAGAGTTGTATTAAATCGCACTATTTACCGCAAAAAAATGATAAAAAAAATTTGCCAACGGCTAAATTATTGCTATAGTTTAGCGCTTGCAAATAATCTGTTCTAAAGGAGATTGCTGTGAAAAAGGAACAAAAAGTAAATACATCTTCTCTAAGCCTACTCTCAATTGCCGGGCTGAAGCCTTATAAAGAGGCTAAAGGTGAGGAGTATATGAATCCTAAGCAATTAAAACATTTTAAACTTATCTTAGAAGCATGGTTAGCTCAACTACAAGGTGAAATGGGTAAAACTGTTTCGCATATGCAAGATGAGGCAGCAAACTTCCCTGACCCAGCGGATCGGGCAACACAGGAAGAAGAGTTCAGCTTAGAACTGCGTGCTCGAGATAGGGAACGTAAACTTATCAAGAAAATTGAAAAAACCTTAAAGAAAATCGAAACAGATGATTTTGGTTATTGTGAATCTTGTGGTGTAGAAATTGGTATTCGTCGTTTAGAAGCAAGACCAACAGCTGACTTATGTATTGACTGTAAAACACTGGCTGAACTACGTGAAAAACAAATGGGTATGTAATTACTCTTTGCAGTAATATTGATGATTATTTGATGCACCATGCGTTATATTGGTCGTTTTGCACCATCACCTTCGGGACCACTACATTTCGGTTCGTTGGTGACAGCGATTGGTAGTTATCTACAAGCTAAGTCTAAAAATGGCAAATGGTTGGTTCGCATTGAAGATATCGATCCGCCACGTGAAGTCAAAGGCGCATCATCCCTGATTCTAAAAACATTAGAAGCACTCAATTTATACTGGGATGATGACATCTTATATCAATCGGCTTGTAGTGAACGTTACTATGCAGCTTTACAGTACTTACTTGATAAACAACTTGCATATTATTGTGACTGTACTCGCCAACGAATCCACAATCTACCTAATAGCCTTTATGATGGTTTTTGCCGCAATCGGCATCTATGCCAGTCTGCTAGCCAACAACTTGCGATACGTTTAAAACAAAGTTACCCTATTTATCAATTTACCGATCAAATTCAGGGTTTACAAAATGTCAACATCGCCAATGCTCAAGAAGATTTTGTTATTCATCGTAAAGATGGCTTGTTTGCTTATAATTTAGTTGTAGTACTCGATGATCATCTGCAAGGCATTACTGAAATTGTTCGTGGTGCAGATTTATTGCCCGTTACAGCTAAACAAATTTCGCTTTACCAACTATTTAATTTACCTGTGCCCACATATTGTCATTTACCATTGGTATTAGATAATAATGGTAATAAACTTTCCAAACAAAATCATGCTCAAGCAATTGATCTAAATAATCTGACTTCCGCGACAGTTCAAGCATTACAATTTTTGGGGCAAATTATTCCGGAAAATTGGCAAGATGCTAACCAACAACAACTTTTAGAGTGGGCCATTGAACATTGGGATTTAACTAAGGTTCCCCAGCAAAATAGTCTATTACCCACCAATATAAGATAAGTTAGGTAAAATACCCACCTTATGGTCATGTAAAAAGTGTTTTTCAGGCTTGCTCATCAATGAGGCATAAATTCTAGCTTTTAATTGTTCTTTTTGATCGGCACTAATTAACAAATCACGTAAATCTACCGCAGCATCACCAAATAAACAGTAATGTAATTTACCCAGTGACGAAACTCGTAATCGATTACAACTTTTACAAAAATCTTTGGAATACGGCATGATTAACCCAATTTTACCTTGGTAATCACTGTGCGAATACACTTTAGCTGGCCCTGATAATGCCACTTTCGGTTGCAATTGCCACCCTTGGGCAATGAGTTGAGTTTCAATCAAATTACCGGCTAAATGATAACGATTAAATACTTCATCGCTTTCACCTGTTTCCATAAGTTCAATAAAACGTAAATCTACAGGACGGTGTTTAATCCAAGCTAAATAATCGCTGAGATTATCATTCATATTTTTCATCAACACGGTGTTAATTTTGACTTTTTTAATACCGACTTCTAATGATTTTTCAACACATTGAACTATTTCTTTAAGTTTATCTTGACCAGTAATTAATTTAAATAAATGAGGTGAAAAACTATCAATACTAATATTTACCGCATTTAAACCTGCTTGCTGCCAGTGGGAAATATTCTTTAATAATCGCGAACCATTAGTAGTAATAGCCAATTCTTTAATGCTTGGATAAGATGAGATCATTGATAAAATATCAGCAAAATCGCGACGTAAGGTTGGTTCACCACCGGTTAAACGAATTTTATGCACGCCTAACTCAGTAAATGTGGCCACAATATTATTGATTTCATTTAGTGATAAAAATCTGTGGTCATTATTAGGATGATAACCTTGAGGTAAACAGTACTGACACTGGAAATTACACTGCTCAGTAATCGATAAGCGTAGGTATTGAAATCGACGTTGATAATTATCCATTAATTGCATAGTTTATAAACACCTTATCCAAATCGGGAAGCATAGCCATTTCTGAACTATACCGCGGCTAATTCACCATATGAAGTCATTATCGATATCACTTAGGTATAAAAAGCTTCAGAGTTTAATTTAGTTTAGCATAAGCCAATTTTTTTGACTATGAGCAATTTGAGCGATGCCATAATTAGCAATATAAATTATTTTATTTTGTAAAGATATTTCAGACTAATTCATCATTTTAATAATAAATCTGACTAAAGCGGTGTAGATATTGTTTTATGTTTTACTTATTAGTTTATTTTATGTATATAATGAATACCTTGTCGATAAAACCGTCAAATGGAGGTTGTGATGATCACCCATATTAGTCCATTGGGATCAATGGATTTACTTGCTCAAGCTGAAGTGGATATTTTAAAAAGATCTGCTAACAGTGAACTTTATCAATTATTTAGAAATTGTTCACTAGCAACACTAAATGCAGGTAGTAAAACTGATAACACTAAAGAATTACTGGATAGATTCCAATCATTTGAAATTAATGTGATTAGTAAAGAGCGCGGTGTTAAGTTAGAGTTGGTTAATGCACCGGAAAGTGCTTTTGTAGATCGTCGTATTATTCGTTCAATCCAAGCCAATCTTTTTGCGGTTTTACGTGATATTCTATTTTTAAATAGTCAGATAAGTGCCGTTAAACAGTTAGTCTCCAATGTTAAACTCGAAAGAGATCATTCCTTTTACGTCACCAATCTAGTATTTTCGATTTTACGTAATGCTAATGCGCTGCATGTTGGGGAAGAACCAAACTTAGTTGTTTGCTGGGGTGGGCATTCAATTAATGAAAATGAATATTACTATGCACGCCAAGTTGGCATGCAACTTGGCCTACGTGAACTTAATATTTGTACTGGTTGTGGTCCAGGGATTATGGAAGCACCAATGAAAGGGGCTGCTGTGGGTCATGCTCAGCAACGTTACAAAGACAGCCGTTTTATTGGTATGACTGAACCCTCAATTATTGCCGCCGAACCACCTAACGCCTTGGTTAACGAACTTATTATTATGCCTGATATTGAAAAGCGTCTGGAGGCTTTTGTGCGTATAGCCCATGGTATTATCATATTCCCTGGAGGTCCTGGTACCGCTGAAGAATTACTGTATATTTTAGGTATTTTATTAAATCCAGCCAATAAAGCCCAAACTCTACCACTTATTTTAACCGGACCTAAAGAGTGTGAGAGATACTTTACTGCCATTGATAATTTTATTCGCAGTGCTTTAGGTGATGAAGCGACCAAACTATATCAAATTGTGATTGATTCACCAGAACAAGTTGCTCGGATCATGAAAGAAGGAGTAAAACAGGTGAAATCATCACGTTTGGCTACTGGCGATGCATATGGATTTAACTGGTTACTTAAAATTGATGAATCATTACAACATCCGTTCGATCCAACGCATGCAAATATGGCATCGTTAAATCTGCACAAAGATCAGCCGGTTGAGCTATTAGCTGCGGATTTACGCCGGGCGTTTTCTGGTATTGTTGCTGGTAATGTCAAAGAGTTTGGCATGAAGCTAATTGCCGAACATGGACCTTATAAATTACAAGGCGATCCGGAGATTATGCAGCACTTAGATAACTTATTACGCAGCTTCATTCAGCAAGACCGGATGAAATTGCCGGGTGGAACCGCCTATCAACCTTGTTATGAGATTTGTTATTAACTAAAAATCTAAGCAAATTTACACGTTCCGCCGATAATCACATCGGCGGAAAATCTTAGCTATGAATATTTTTAACAATCAGCCAAAATATCCAGTGCTTCTGACACTTTTTTAACCGCAAATATCTGCATATTATCAGGTTTCTTTTTGGGCATATTAGCAATCGGCACAATCGCTTTTTTAAAGCCATGTTTGCCGGCTTCTGCAATTCGTTCTTGCCCACTAGGAACCGGTCTAATTTCGCCACCTAGTCCAATTTCCCCAAAAATAACGACATCTTGCGGTAGCGCACGATTACGGAAACTGGAGACTAAAGCGGCAATCAATGCCAAATCCGCACTGGTTTCGGTTACTTTTACCCCACCTACTACATTAACGAAGATATCTTGATCGGCCATTTGCAAGCCACCATGTCGATGTAACACTGCTAGGAGCAATGCCAGTCGGTTTTGATCCAAACCAACCGTAACACGCCTTGGGTTTCCATACATAGAATGATCGACTAAAGCTTGGATTTCAACCAGCAATGGTCTTGTCCCTTCCCATAACACCATTACCGAACTACCCGGCAACATTTCATCGCCACGGCTTAAAAAGATGGCTGATGGATTACTCACCTCTTTTAAACCTTGTTCAGTCATGGCAAACACGCCAAGTTCGTTCACTGCACCAAAGCGATTTTTATGGCTGCGTAACGTTCTAAAACGTGAATCGGCATCACCATCTAATAAAATAGAGCAATCAATACAATGTTCAAGCACTTTAGGACCCGCCAGTGAACCATCTTTAGTTACATGGCCAACCATAATAATGGCAATGCCTTTGGTTTTTGCAAAACGGGTCAAATAAGCGGCGGTTTCACGCACTTGCGCCACACTACCAGGCGATGATTGAATATCAGCAAGGTGCATAACTTGAATAGAGTCAATTACCATTAATTTGGGTTGCGACTGTTCGGCAAGCAAGCAAATTTGTTCAATACTGGTTTCAGATAACATATTGATATTATCTGTCGGTAATCCTAAACGGTGAGCACGCATCGCTACCTGTTGCAAAGACTCTTCACCAGTGACGTATAAGGTATTCATTTGTGAAGCAAGCCTGCACATGGTTTGCAATAACAAAGTACTTTTACCGGCGCCAGGATTACCGCCAATTAAAATAGCACTACCGGGTACCACGCCACCACCTAACACCCGATCAAATTCGGAAAAACCGGTTGAAAAACGCGGTAGCGCTTCTAAACTGATTTCGGATAATTTTTGGATTTTAGCTTGCCCAGCGCCACTACCGGCGTAACCAGTTAAGCGGTCATTACGCGAAGAGGTACTAGCAAGCCTAACTTCGGTGATAGTATTCCAAGCATGACAAGAACTGCATTGACCTTGCCAACGTGGATAATCTGCACCACAATCATTACATACATAAGCTCGCTTTACTGTTTTTGCCAAATTATTCTCCTAGCCTTCACTTAATAAACTGGTAGACAAAATACACCATAACCCAGTTAAATCTGCATAATTAATGCTAATTCGCGCCTTTTCGACTACTTTGGGTTTACCATGATAAGCAACGCCAAGCCCGGCAATACGAATCATCATCAAATCATTAGCACCATCACCAATCGCAACGGTTTGTTCAATTGGAATATTTAATGAAGTGGCTAATTGCTGTAATGTTCTGGCTTTATACTTTGCATCCACAATTTGGCCTGCAACTTTACCGGTTAGTTTGTTATTTTTAATCTCGAGTTCATTAGCATAGACCGCAACAAGTTTTAATCGTTGTTTTAAGTAATCGGCAAAATAGGTAAAACCACCTGATGCAATTGCCACATGCCAGTGTTTTTTATGCAGTTCTTTAACTAAATAGGTTAACCCCGGAGTTAACGGCAAATTACCTTTGACTTGATCTAAAATATCTTGCTGCGCGCCTTTTAACGTCGCGACGCGTTTACGTAAGCTAGCTGCAAAATCAAGTTCACCACGCATGGCTTGTTCAGTCACCGCTGCCACTCGCTCACCAACACCGTGTAATTTGGCTAGTTCATCAATGCATTCAATGCCAATCGCCGTTGAATCCATATCCATGACCAATAATCCGGGCGAATGTAGTGTTGGTAAATTATCAATCGGCGCAACATCAATACCTAGTGCCAATGATATAGATTTAGCCTTTTTAGGCATCATTCCTGCAATACGAACAATTTGATAAGTTTTAATCTTCCATGAAGAAACAATTACCATAGGCATAGCCAGTTGGTTTTGAAATTTAGACAATATAGTTTTGTTTAACTTGCGCCCATAAATAATCCAGCCTGTTTTACCGGCATTATAATCAAGTGGTACTACTTCACAGCCATTTAAAGAAAGTGGTAAACCTTGCCAATGTTGAATATTTTCAGGAAGATCCGTATAGGTAAGCGTGTAAGCCATATCAAAAGTCTTTATAACATAAAACAAAGTCCGAATTTATCATATCTACCAATATTTGTCCAAACTACGTTTTTTGCGCATATAAACTATAAAATAAAATGAAACGGCATAGACTCCGCAATAGTTTTTACAAAATAATCACCATTTTTATACTAAAAAATCCCATTTTCTGCATTTTTTAATATAAATCGATATCATTATTTACGATTAGATAGTTAATCCCCACACGCTGAGTTGCTCTAACGCTGGTCCTAGTCGTTCACCAAGTGGGGTCAATTTATATATTACTTTTAAAGGTGGTTTATCGCCAAAAACAGTGCGCGTAATTAAACCGTCATCTTCCAGTTTTTTGAGTTGGATACTTAAGATCATATCCGTAATTTCAGGGATCACTGTTTTTAATTCACAAAAGCGTTTTTCACTTAACAGCAGATAGTAAAGAATCACCCCTTTCCATCTGCCACCAATTAAATCCATCGCCAAACTAATTGGACAATAATAAATTTTATTTTTATAACGTTTTGACGGTCGTTGTTTATCTGTTTGCATGACATATTCCTAACTATCTAGTTTGATAGATATTGCGATAAAGTTATTTAGTAATAAACTAATAATAGAAGCTATCATTTTAATAGTAAAAAAAGGGAAAGGGGATCATTATGGCATTAATTATTTTAGGTCATCCAAACATCGAACAATCTGTGGCTAACAAAACAATTATTGAGAATGTGCAAGCCAATATGCCGGATATTGAAATACGCAATATTCATCAACTTTATCCAGACTATCAAATCAATGTCCAAGAAGAACAAGCTGCACTTTTAAGGCATAATCTGATTGTTTTACAATATCCTATGTATTGGTTTAATATGCCAGCTATTCTAAAAATATGGTTCGATGAAGTATTAACTTACCAATTTGCCTATGGCTCTAAAGGCGATAAATTAAAAAATAAAAAACTGTTACCGAGTTTGACCATTGGAGCCAATCAAGAAGTCTATCAACAAGATGGGCATAATTTAATCGATGATTTTTTACAACCGGTCAAAATCTCAACCATCTATACACAAATGCAATATCTTTCACCGATTTTTATATATGGCGTGTCACCAGTAATTGAAAGTAGCCACGATAAAATAAAAGCGTTAGCGTTAAAGCAAAGCCAACGATTACAGGAAATCATTAAACAACATAGCTGAGTATAATCAAATGTGATGATTAACTAATCAATCATCACATTCTATTTTATCTCTTATTTATCTCTTAGCATTTATTTAATACTGCATAAAAGAAGCCATCACCACCCTCTGGTACAGGTAAAAATTGCTTCATTTCACCTTGTAACTTTGCATCACTATGCGCTTGTAAAAAACGTTCAATTTGTAATTTATTTTCATCCGGTAAGATTGAACAAGTTGCATAAACTAATGTGCCACCAATTTTTAAATAGTGCCAAATTTTGCTTAGAATTGCATATTGTAGTTCAGTTAATTGCGCTATATCACTATCTCTACGCAACCATTTTATATCGGGATGACGCCGAATAACACCAGTTGCCGAACAAGGTGCATCAAGCAAAATTCGGTCAAACTCTTGCCCTGCACACCATTGTTCAGGCGTAAGTCCATCTCCAACTTTAACTTCTGCTTGTTGTTTTAAACGTGCCAAATTTTGATAGATACGTTTAACGCGACAGGCATCAATATCAACGGCTAACACGTTAGCTTTTGGGGCAACTTCCAATATATGCGTCGTTTTGCCACCTGGTGCGGCACATAAATCTAAAATCTGCTCGCCATCTTGTGGCGCTAATAAGTAGGCCGCATATTGAGCAGAGAGATCTTGCACGGTTACCGCGCCATTATCAAAATACGGTAATTGATTAACATTTACCGGTGTGAGTAACTGGAGCGCATCAGGTACCTCCGGACAAATTTTAGTTTCAATTTGTTGCTGTTTAAGCAACTGTTGATACTCTTGTGTTGAATAATGCGTTTGATTAATTCGTAACCACATTGGTGGTTTTTGATTATTGGCATTAACTATTGCTTGCCATTGCTGTGGGTAAGCTTGTTTTAAACGATTTAACAACCAACTCGGGTGCAAGGTTTGGCTAACTTGTTGCTTAGTATCTTGTCTAAATTTTTGCGGTAATGATGTTTGCTGGCGCAAAAATTCACGCAGTACACCATTAATTAAGCCTTTAAATGGTATTTTTTTCAGTGGCTGAACCGCACTAACCGTTTCACCAACCGCGGCATGTTCAGGGATGCGAGTATAAAGGATCTGATAAATGCCAACTAATAATAAATAGTGCAAGATTAGATTTTTTCCGGTTAGTACTTTATTCATCAAGGTATGAACATAAAAATTCAGTTCAGGTAATACGCGCATTACACCAAAACAGATTTCTTGCACTAAAGCGCGATCTTTATCGGCCACCTTATCATTTAAAATAGTCAATGTAGCACTCAGGGAATGCCCTTGTTCAAGTACATTAAAAATGGCTTGAGCACAAACGGCTCGAATATTTGGCTGAGATTTGTTATTCATACAGGTCATGACCTTAATTTAGCTAATTCGATTCATTATAAAATTAATGACCCGAGCCAACCAGCTATAAACAGTGGAATATTAAAATGGGTAAAAGTGGGAATAACACTATCGCGAATGTGGTCATGTTGCCCATCACTATTTAACCCTGCCGAGGTAGCTAAAATCGTATCTGACGGCGGTGAACCGGCATCACCAATTGCCCCTGATGCACCGATTAAGCATACGGTAGCAACCGGAGAAAAACCAAGTTGTACACACAGTGGCACATAGATGGCGGCAATAATTGGCACTGTTGAAAATGAAGAACCAATACCTAATGTAATAACCAGACCAACTAACATCATCATAAACGAAGCAATAACTTTGTTGCCCGCAAATAAAGCTGCACTATTGATAACCAAAGGCTCAATTTCATGAGTTTGTTTTAATACTTCAGCAAAACCTTGCGCAGAAATCATCACAAAGCCAATCATGGCCATCATTTTGATACCATCAGTAAATACTCCATCGGCTTCCCCCCATTTAATTGATCCTGAAACAATAAAGCAAATAAAACCAATTAATGCACCAAGAATCATTGAACCGGTATAAAGTTGAATACTAAACGATAACACAATGGCTATTAATGAAATAATAAGTGAACGCGCACTAACATTAGTTGCCGCTTGTGAACTCATGGTTTCATGAATGATTTGATATTGCCTCGGTTTACGATAACTAATAAAAATAGCCCATAATAATCCCATAAACATACCAAAAGCCGGGATTGCCATTGCATGCATCACATTAACATGACTGACATCCATACCTGATGAAATGATATTTTTTAATAATATTTGATTTAAAAAGATATTCCCAAAGCCAACGGGTAAAAACATATAGGGCGTGATTAAGCCAAAGGTCATAATACAGGCAATCATGCGCCGATCAAGTTGTAATCGCGACATCACATATAATAACGGCGGAATCAAAAGGGGAATAAAAGCGATATGAATTGGAATTACGTTTTGTGAGGAAATACTTACTAACGCAATAATAATAATTAATGCCCATTTGATGCGTTTTTTGGCGCCACTTGATGTAAGTTGCTTTACTGCCTTCTCAGCTAATAGTTCCGGTAATCCAGATTTAGAAATGGCAACCGCAAAAGCACCAAGCATAGCATAGGAAAGCGCAATGTTTGCACCATTACTAATACCCGTATTAAAAGCATTAATCGTTTCATTTAAAGTGAGATGACTAAACAACCCGCCAACAAATGCCCCTATAATCAAACTAATAACGACATGAACCCGACATAACGAAAGTATTAGCATACAAATTACTGCCATCACAACGGCATTAACTGATGAGAACAGACTAAGGATAAAATCCATAAAAAACTCAAAATAAATAGATAGACAAACAAACCGTCTATTTTAGGTGATGCAGGTTAAAAGTGCAATTTGTGCTAGTTAAAACCTATTTAAATAACTAGGAAAATCAACGTTTATTGAATATCTCTATTTAATCTAACATTACTGTTTTTAAGTAATTGTAGTTTTGCCATGCTAATTTATTAATAAATCTATATTCATCTCTATGAACAAACTAGAATAAAAATTCAAAAAATATGAGTATAATTGGGTATGTTTACAAAGAATCTTAGCTAAATAAAACCATAACAAAACAATGGTTATAAATGAGGAATTTTTAATGAGAAACAATATCGATGGTCATTTTTTATTGATTGGTTTAATGGCCTATCCAATTCGCCATAGTTTATCGCCGCAAATGCAAAATACTATCTATTCTAAATTAAATATTCCTTATGTTTATTTAGCCTTTGAAGTTGACCAACAAAAATTACCCGATGCAGTAAAAGGCATTCGCGCACTAGGATTACGTGGGTCAGCTGTATCAATGCCGAACAAACAACTTGTTTGCCAATATCTGGATAAATTAACCCCCGCAGTAGAAATGAGTGGTGCTTGTAATACCATATCTAATGATAACGGTGTATTAACTGGTTATAACACTGATGGCATTGGTTATATGCGCATGTTAAAAGAAGCTGGTGTTGATATTATTGATAAAAAAATAACCATTTTAGGTGCTGGTGGCGCAGCAACGGCTATCGTCGTACAGGCAGCATTAGATGGCGTAAAAGAAATTGCCATATTCAATCAGAAAGATGAATGCTATCCTAAGATAGAAGCTGTTGCTAAAAAATTGAATGAAAAGACCAATTGTAAAGTACATGTCCACGAACTAGCTGATAAAGATCAACTAAGGAAAGAAATTGCAAATAGTACTGTGCTTTGTAATGCAACTGGTGTTGGCATGAAGCCAATGGAAGGGCAAAGCCTAATTACTGATCCAACTTTATTAAGAGCAGATCTTGTGGTTACAGATTGTATATATAGTCCTCGAAAAACTAAATTACTGGAAATGGCTGAGCAACAAGGTTGTAAAACATTAAATGGTATTGGCATGATGTTATGGCAAGGAGCTGCCCAAATCAAAATTTGGACTGGAGAAGATTCCCCGATTGAATATGTAAAAGAACAAATGGGATTCAATGACTAAAAGATAAGGCATACATCTTTTTTAATAGTTTACTAGCACCAAGTAATTTGCTGTAACATATGACTAAATTACGATTTTACAATTAGTTAACGTATTGGCTATTAACATGAGTTTGTACTTATAGGATATTAAATGAAAACACTTAGCATAAAAAATATCAAAATAGGTGCCGGAGCGCCTAAAATTATTGTTCCAATTGTGGGTAAAACCGCAGCAGAATTACTTGATGAAATTACCTTTTTACAATCTATAGATTTTGATGTTATAGAATGGCGAGTCGATCACTTTAACTTAGTTGATGATATTGACGCGGTTAAAGATGTAGCTAAAAAAATTGCTCAACTATTACCAAATAAGCCCATTTTATTTACTTTCAGAACTGCAAATGAAGGTGGGGTAAAACCTTGGCCTCTAAAATCATATATCGAATTAAATAAAGAGATGGCACGTAGTGGCTTAGTTGATTTAATAGATGTTGAAGTTTTTATCGGTGATGACTATGTAACCGATATTATTAATGTCGCCCATCAACACCAAGTTTTGGTTATTGCATCCAACCATGACTTTCAAAAAACACCAACCAAAAGTGACATTATTTATCGTTTACGCAAGATGCAAGATCTAGGTGCGGATATTCCCAAAATTGCGGTTATGCCACAAACAACAGATGATGTTTTAACTTTACTTTCGGCAACGACTGAAATGAATGAAAAATATGCAACCACACCAATCATTACTATGTCTATGGCTGGGCTTGGAGCAATTAGTCGAGTAGCAGGAACTTCATTTGGATCATCAATGACTTTTGGTGCAGCCAAAAACAGTTCAGCACCTGGTCAATTAGATGTTAAACAATTACGTTATATATTAGATGTTTTGTACCAAAATAAGGCTTAATTAGTAATAATAAGATTTTAAAGTATCTTTTATTTAAAACATTCAAAACATTGGTAACATATTCGATATAATTGCATGTTAAAATGACGGAAATTTGCTAACAGTATGATAATAACAAGTATATACTTGAACTTCATTTTATGGTTGGCAAATATAAATTAAGGCTGATTAGCTTTACGATTTAATATTATTTAAGTGTAGCATTAGTACAAAAGTATGAGGTTTATTGGTTATGTTTTCTTGGTGGGTTAAAGCCTATTTTTTTGTTATTCAAATCCCTGTTAAGCTTTTTGTTAAAAGCAAACCTATCCCTACCGATCCAATAACCGAATTAGAACTTGATCCTAATAGACCCATTTTATATGTATTACCTTATAATTCTAATATCGATTTAATGGTTGTTCGCTCGCTGTGCTTACGTTACGATCTTCCCGATCCATTAGCAGGTATCAAGATTGATGGTAAATTAGTGCCTGGATTTATCTATATTGATAAAGGACCGGGTATTTTTGCCTCTAAGCGTCAACAAAATAAAGCAATTGAAATTTTAAGAGATTATATTTCAGCTCATCAACAAAACCCGCAACTTGATATACAACTATTGCCAGTTTCAGTAATGTTTGGGCGCAGCCCCGATAAAGAAGGTAAGAAAAAGCCATCATTACAAGTTTTGGGAGCAACATTTAAATTATATAAAATAATTGTATCCGGTCGTGATTGCTATACGCACTTTTCCCGTACGGTATCATTCAAAAATATTCAGGTGGATAATCAGCAAGATTTATCGTTTTTGGCACATAAATTAGCCCGTGTTGCACGCATTCATTTTACTAAACAACGAACCGCATCTATTGGACCTAAACTCCCTGATCGTCAAGAGATGTTAAATGAATTATTAAATAATATTGGACTTGCCAAAGCAATACAGGAAGAAGCTAAAAGTAAAGATATTTCGCTAGAAAAAGCTAAGAAAAATGCCTTAACTATGCTTAACGAAATTGCGGCTAATTTTTCGTTTCGTATGCTAAGAGTAACCGATTTTGTATTAACTTGGGCATGGCACCGACTTTATCAAGGGTTAAAAATCACTAATACTGAACCGGTACGAGAATTAGCTAAAAATGGACATGAAATTGTGTATATACCTTGTCATCGTAGCCACATGGATTATTTATTATTATCTTATGTGCTTTATCGACAAGGCCTAGTCCCTCCGCATATTGCCGCGGGTATTAATTTAAATTTTTGGCCTGCTGGCCCTATCTTCAGACGTTTAGGTGCATTCTTTATTCGTCGCTCATTCAAAGGCAACAAGCTTTATACCGCTGTTTTTCGAGAATACTTGGCTGAATTATTTATTCGCGGTTATGCGGTAGAATATTTTATTGAAGGTGGCAGATCGCGAACCGGAAGACTACTCGATCCCAAAACCGGCATGCTCATGATGACCATTCAAACATTATTACGTGGTGATCCGCGTCCGATTACGGTAGTACCCGTTTATATTGGCTATGAACATGTATTAGAAGTCGCTACTTATGCCAATGAACTTCGTGGTGCCAAAAAACAAAAAGAGAGCTTGTGGCGCACGCTTAATGCATTTTTTAAATTAAAGAAATTAGGTTTTGGTTATGTTAATTTTGGCCAACCAATCCCATTAAATCAATTTTTAAATAATCATATTCCGGAGTGGCGTGAAGCTATTGACCCTACAGGTACTCAACGCCCTAACTGGTTAACACCAACAACTAACCTTTTAGCAACGCAAATTATGGAGAGAATCAACGCCTCAGCTGCCATTAATGCCATGAATTTATGTTGCTCTATTTTACTTGCTGCAGATCAACGTGCTCTGACTAAAGTCAGATTACTAGAAAATATTAACTATTTATTGAAGTTATTAAAAAATATTCCTTATTCCGATTTAATTACCATACCCGATCAGACTGCGGAACAACTTTTTGAACATGCTAAAGAGATGGGCAAATTTGTAATAACGACTGATGAAGTGGGTGAAATAGTGGGTTTAACCACCGTGCAAGCGGTATTAATGACTTATTATCGCAACAATATTCAACACTTACTTATTATTCCCGCTATAGTGGCAAGAATAATAATCAAACATAATAGAATTTCATTAGATGAAGTCATACATCAAGTAAAACTACTTTATCCATTAATTAAATCTGAATTATTTCTTTATCAAAATGAAGAACAACTAACTACTTATGTACAGCAAATTATACATAGCTATGCTGAGTTAAATTTAATCAGCTATTCAGCAGATAAATTAGTGCTCAATTATTTAAAAATGTCGGGAATGCAGCTAATCGCATCCTCATCGCGAGATACTTTACAGCGTTACGCGATTGCATTTTCATTGTTACAAAAAGATCCAACTATTAGTAGATCATCTCTTGAAAAAGAAGCTCGTTTAATTGCTGAACGATTATCCGTTTTACATGGGATTAATGCACCAGAATTCTTTGACAAAGATGTATTTTCAATCCTCGTTTCTTCGTTAAGAGAACAAGGATATTTAGATGATAAGCAAGGTACAAATCTGCAAAAAATAGCCATAATGAATGACATACTTAAACCACTTATCACTGCTCGTGTAATGCAAACAATTGAGGAAATCAATCCCGTTATTCAATAATTTCTAAATTTACCTTGTCTATTAAACTATAGACAAGGCTCATTAATAATAGAAAACAATTAAGCTCTCCTTAACAATCTTATATGAAAAATAATTTTTATGATTTGAAATGATTGGAGGAAAATAAAATCCCTTATTTATTTTTTTTGATATATATCAAACTTTGTTTATTTACATCTTTTTTTCTCTTTATTTCCGTTTAATAAACGATTATTATTATGTGCAATAAGGATATAAACAAATTCTAAAATAATAAATAATGTAATGTCAGCTTTCTAAGGAGTTCATATGCTACTTAACCGTAGACAGTTCTTTAAGATCTGTGCTGGTGGTATGGCAGGAACAACTGTAGCCACACTTGGGCTTGCTCCCAATGTTGCACTTGCACAAACTCGCCAATATAAATTGTTAAAATCAAAAGAAACTCGTAATAACTGCACCTATTGTTCAGTAGGTTGTGGAATGCTTCTTTATAGCCGAGGGGATGGTGCCAAAAATGCTGAATCCTCTATTTTCCATATTGAAGGTGATCCTGATCATCCCGTCAGCCGTGGCTCTCTTTGCCCTAAAGGCGCTGGTGTCTTAGATTATATTAAGAGTGAAAATCGCGTTAAATACCCACAATACCGCGCACCTGGTTCAGATAAATGGCAACGGATTAGTTGGGAAGAAGCTATCGACAGAATCGCTAGATTAATGAAAGCAGATCGTGATAAAAATTTTGTTGAAAAAAATGCAAAAGGCACTACAGTTAATCGTTGGACCACAACTGGGTGGCTTGTCACTTCTGCCGCCAGTAATGAAACCGGTTGGTTAGCATTTAAAGTTGCACGTTCATTAGGTATGCTAAGCCTAGAAACTCAAGCTCGTGTTTGCCACGGTCCTTCAGTATCCAGTTTAGCAGCAACTTTTGGGCGTGGCGCCATGACTAACAACTGGAACGATATAAAGAATGCCAATGTAGTTATCATTATGGGGGGTAATGCCGCCGAAGCACATCCGGTTGGTTTTAAATGGGCAATAGAAGCCAAAATCACTAATGGTGCCGAACTAATTGCCATAGACCCTCGCTTTCATCGTACTGCATCAGTTGCTGATCATTATGTACCAATTCGCTCAGGTTCTGACATTGCATTTCTTCTTGGTATTATCAATTACCTTATTACACATAATGAAGTTAATTTTGAATATTTAATCACTCATAGTAATGCAAGCTTGATTGTACGTGATGACTTTAATTTTGATGTTAATAGTGGGCTATTTAGTGGCTATGATGCTAATAATCGTCAATATGATCAAACTAGCTGGGCTTATCAAACAGATGATAACGGTTACGCGCTACGTGATAAGACACTTAATCATCCTCGCTGTGTTTGGAACTTACTGAAACAACACGTGAGCCGCTATACACCTGAAATGGTAAATAAAGTAACGGGCAGTCCAATTGAAAGTTTTCTACATGTTTGTCGTTCACTAGCTAGTACTAAAACCAATAACCGTGCAGCCACTTTTTTATATGCATTAGGTTGGACACAACATACTTATGGTACGCAAATCATTCGTACTGCAGCGATGATCCAATTAATACTTGGTAATATTGGCGTAATGGGTGGTGGTATTAACGCACTGCGTGGGCATTCAAATATTCAAGGTTTAACCGATGTAGGTTTATTATCCAATCGTTTACCTGCTTATCTCGATTTACCTAAAGAATCACAAGTTTCTTTGGAACAATATTTAGCTGAAAAAACGCCAAAACCTCTTGGACCGGCAGAAGTTAATTTTTGGGGAAATTACCCAAAATTCTTTGTTAGTTTTATGAAATCCATGTTTGGTGATAACGCCACTAAAGACAATGATTGGGGATTCGATTGGTTACCAAAATGGGATAAAACTTATGATGTATTAAGATTCAGTAAAATGATGCGTGATGGTCAAGCCAATGGTTTTATTTGTCAAGGTTTCAACCCTCTGGCAGCTTTTCCCGATAAAAATAGTATCCGTCAAGGATTATCGAATTTGAAATTCTTGGTTAACATCGATCCTATGCCTACAGAAACTGCTGAGTTTTGGAAAAATCATGGTGAATCAAACGATGTTGATCCTAGTAAAATTCAGACCGAAGTATTCCGACTACCTGCTAACTGTTTTGCTGAAGAAAATGGTACCATTGTTAACTCTTCTCGTTGGTTACAATGGCACTGGGCGGCCGCCAGACCACCTTACGAAACATTATATGATCCAGAAATCATCGCACGCATCTTTTTAAGAATTAAACAGCTATATGCTGAAGAAGGTGGAACTTATCATGAGCCGATTGATAATTTAGTATGGGATTACGTCGATCCTGAAGGACCTGCTGCCGAGGAGCTTGCCAAAGACTATAATGGTAAGGCACTTGCAGATATCACCGATGCTAAGGGTAATGTTATTCTCAAAAAAGGTCAGCAACTTAGTGGTTTTTCACAACTGAAAGCTGATGGTACTACTTCTTCCGGCATTTGGATTTTCTGTGGTTCTTGGACTGAACAAGGTAACCAAATGGCCAGACGGGATCCAAGTGACCCTTCAGGTAGAGGGGTACATAGTGGTTGGGCTTGGGCTTGGCCAATGAATCGGCGCGTACTTTATAATCGCGCTTCTGCTGATGAAAATGGCAAACCTTGGGATCCTAATCGTGTATTAATAAAATGGAATGGCTCAAGTTGGGAAGGTAATGATGTTGCTGATTTTACTGCAACTTTACCACCAAGTTCTGGAGCAGGTGCCTTTATCATGAATAATGATGGTTTAGGTGGTTTATTCTGCTTGAACCGTTTAGTTGATGGCCCATTCCCTGAACATTATGAACCTTTTGAGACTCCAATTTCAAATAATCCACTGCATCCTAAACAAATTAGTAGTCCAGCAGCTAGAGTATTTAAAGAAGATATAGCGCGTTTAGGTAATGCCAATGATTTTCCTTATGTAGGAACAACTTATAGTATTACTGAACATTTCCATTTCTGGACCCAGCATGCAAGACTCGCTTCAATCACTCAGCCCGAACAATTTATTGAATTAAGCGAAAATCTGGCTAAGAAAAAAGGTATTAAATTAGGCGATACAGTAAAAGTAACCTCGTATCGGGGTTATATTAAGGCCAAAGCCGTAGTGACCAAGCGGCTTCCTACTTTAACTGTTGATGGTAAAGAGATCGAAACCATTGGAATTCCTATTGTCTGGGGATTCACTGGGCAAACTAAGAAAGGTTTTTTGGTGAATGAATTGACTCCACATTTAGGTGATGCCAATTCTCAAACTCCAGAATATAAATCATTCTTAGTTAATATCGAAAAAGTTACCGTTGCGGCATAAGAAGAGGAGGCTAAATTATGTCATTACAAACTCAAGATATCATTCGCCGTTCAGCAACGAATGCGTTAACGCCAGCTCCGCATGCCCGAGACTATCAACAAGAAGTCGCAAAATTAATTGATGTCACCACTTGCATTGGTTGTAAAGCATGTCAAGTAGCCTGTAGTGAATGGAACGATCTACGTGCCGAAATCGGTAATACTGTGGGTGTTTATGATAACCCTGCTGATTTAGAACCTAAAGCTTGGACCGTGATGCGTTACTCAGAAGTCGAAGTCAATGGTAAATTTGAATGGCTAATTCGTAAAGATGGCTGTATGCACTGTGCCGATCCGGGTTGCTTAAAAGCATGTCCATCTGAGGGTGCTATCATTCAATATGCCAATGGTATTGTCGATTTCCAATCTGAGCATTGCATCGGTTGTGGTTACTGTGTTGCCGGTTGTCCATTTAATATTCCTCGAATAAGCAAAGAAGATAATCACTCTTACAAATGTACATTATGTGTTGACCGCGTGGCGGTTGGTCAAGAACCAGCCTGTGTAAAAACTTGTCCAACTGGTGCCATTCGTTTTGGTACTAAGCAAGACATGATTAGACATGCTGAACATCGAATTGTTGACTTGAAAAAGCGTGGTTTTGAACATGCCGGACTCTATAATCCAGAAGGGGTTGGCGGGACACATGTAATGTATGTGCTGCACCATGCAGATCAACCAGAACTCTATCACGGCTTACCAAAAGATCCTCATATTAGTGAAATTGTGAAATTCTGGAAAGGAGCTTGGAAACCACTTTCTGCCGCAACGTTTGTTGCCACATTTGCTGGTTTGCTTTTCCACTACATGGGAGTCGGTGCGATTGAAGTAGATGAAGAAGATATAGAAAATGAACAAGAAGCTGATAAGCAAGCACGGAAACGATTAGGTTTACCTATTTTCGGTAGCAAAAATAGTGCTAGTTCATCACAACAGGAGAATCGCCATGAATAAGAAAGGTATGATTTTAAGAACACCACTTATAGTACGTTTCTGTCATTGGTGTATGGTTTGCCTGTTTATTTTAACCGCATTATCGGGTCTATCTTTATTTTTTCCATCCATTAAATTGTTTGGGTTAGTACTGGGTACGCCACAATTAGTTCGGGCTTTACATCCAATTATCGGTTCTATTGTATTTGTCATGTTAATGTTTATGTTTCTAAAACTCGCTCATCATAACATTCCTAATAAGAATGATATCTTGTGGATCAAAAACTTTAAAAAAGTGATTATGGGTAAAGAAGAAGGCATCCCTATTGGTAAGTACAACGTCGGACAGAAGTTTTTATTCTGGTGTATTATGGGATTAATAACGGTATTATTTGTTACTGGCATGATAATGTGGCGTAGGTATGTTTCAGATTATTTTCCTGTTCAGGTGGTAAGGATTGCTATATTTTTCCACTCATTAGCCGCTATTGGATTGATTTTACTTGCCATTGGTCATGCCTATATGGCTATTTGGGTTAAAGGCTCAATTAAAGGTATGATAACTGGTTATGTTTCTCGTGCATGGGCGCGTAAAAACCATTCAGCCTGGTATGAACAAGAAATGAAACAAGTTTACCAAAAAGAATTAAAGGATAATGAGAAAACTAAATCACAGTCACCTGAAATAGAGCACAAACCAGCTTTATAGCAAGCTGTAGATCTTGAATAGTTAATTCCGCTGTTGGTTATCGGCGGAATTAATTTTTTATAGATGATCAATCTATGGATAAAATAATTAATAATGGCAATCTAAAATGAGTATAAAAATTATTCCACAACAACAACTTGAACAACAAAACTCCAATTCTGTTATTAGAAAAATCCCATTATTATTTTATCCTTCACCAAATACTCTTTATATTCATAGAGCCGAACGTTTACGATTGTTAGCCAAAGAAAGTCCATTCAGTGATTACTTAAATTTTTGTGCCACCATTGCTGAAGGGCAAGCTAATATAGTTAAACTTGAACCGATACAAATGGATTTATCTGATGCAGTGCATAAAGATCAACCACCATTAAGTTTAGATGTGTTGCCTTTAACAACTTTATGGCAAGATTATTTAACAATACTATTAACTTCATTTAGTCAGACTACGTCCGAAATTACTCAAGCCATTGAACAACTACGACAAAATAGTGTACAGCAATTACAAGATAAGGCTTTATATTTACTAACAGGTAAATTTGAACTAGTCGCTGGTAATGAATCACTTTTTATTTGGAGTGCATTATCGGTTTATTACAGTCAACTAGCGAGTCAAATCAAAGGTACTGCAATTGCGGAGAATACTGATAAACATTGGTTTTGCCCAGTTTGTAATAGCATGCCAGTTGCCAGTGTAATTCAATTAGGTAATAACAGTGGGTTACGTTATCTACATTGTAGCTTATGTGAAAGTGAATGGTATGTTCCCCGAGTAAAATGTACCAGTTGCGATAATATGCAAGATATCCAATATTTTTCACTCGAAAATGAGCTAGCAGCAATTAAAACTGAATGTTGTGAAGCTTGTCATGGTTATTTGAAAATCTTAGATCAAGACAAAGACCCGCATATTGAAGTTGTTGCTGATGATATTGCTTCACTTATACTAGATATGAAAACTGAAGAGGAAGGCTTTGCTAAAAGTGGCGTTAATCCTTTTATATTCGGTTACTAGCATGACAGCATAACCTATTATAATAAATTACATTAAAGCTTAACATTTAAGTATTACTTAGCTCAACTAAGTTTAAATACAGTAATTATATGGTATATCTATTTCAAACTAATTAGCTATTCAATAAAAATACTCCTTAACTTTTAAATTTAACTCTGCTAAACTTAAACTATTGTACTAGTTTAAGAGTATTCACTAATGAAACGTTTCTTTTTACTGATTGTTATATTGTTGCTTACACCTTTTTTCAGTCTAGCTGATGTTGTTAAAAACGTTGCCATTACAGCAATTGTTGAACATCCTTCATTAGATCAAATCCGTGATGGCGTCAAGGATGAATTGATTGATAGAGGTTATATAATAAATAACAATTTAAATATACAATACAAAAGTGCACAAGGTAGTAGCGCCACGGCAGCCCAAATTGCTCGACAATTTGTAGCAGAAAAGCCTGAGGTGATTGTCGCCATTGCTACCCCTAGCGCACAAGCTACCGCAGCAGCCACAAAACAAATCCCAATAGTTTTCGCTGGAATTACCGACCCGCTGGCGGCTAAATTAATTAAAAATTGGCAACCTAGTGGTACAAACATTACTGGTGTTTCAGATTATCAAGAAACTGAACCACAAATTGAGTTTATGAAGAAAATTGTACCTAATGTTAAATCAGTGGGATATATTTACAGTCCAAGTGAAATTAACTCAACTATCGTCCTAAAAAATTTACAATCTTTACTCGCTAAACAAAATATTACCCTTGTCGCTGTCCCGGCACAACGAACTGCTGACATTTCGACTGCCGCCAATACATTAAAAGGTAAAGTTGACTTAATTTATACGACAACCGACAATAATGTCGTTTCCGCTTATGAATCATTAGTTAAATTTGCTAATGAAAATAAAATTCCTCTGTTGGCCTCGTTTCCTGATGCAATTGAACGCGGAGCTGTTGCTGCTTACGGTATGAGTTACTATGATGTAGGTCGCCAATCTGGGAAATTAGTTGTACGTATTTTAAAAGGTGAAAAACCTGGAGATATTGCCCCAGAAATTGGGCAAGCACTTAGATTAGTCTTAAATACCGAAGCTGCAGAAAAACAAGGGATTACTTTATCACCAGAAGTTATTCAATCTGCCTATAAAGTTATTAATAAATAATCTACTCATGGTTTTAACATAAATAATTCCTTATCTATAATAATTTTGCTCACTTGCTTGTGAGCAAAAATGTTTACTCCTATCAATTTTTTCTTCTAAAACACATTTTAATATGGTTGATATTGCATATTAAAAAGTAATTATATACAGCATAATTATCAATTTGTAATTTTAAATTTACACTTTCATTTCTTTTTAATATAGAAAATTATTCGAATTTGCTTTATAGTATGAAAAATTTAGTTTATTTGTAAAAAAATTATTACAGAGGAACCAACATGCGTAAATCCATTATAAAGCTTATTATGCTACTGAGTTTATCGGTCATAGCTTTTTCATCCTCAGCAGATCCTAAAGTTGAACAGAAATATGTTGCTATTACTGCAATTGTAGAACATCCAGCATTAGATAATGTACGTAAAGGGGTTGAAGATGAATTAAAAGATAATGGTTATATTGCCGGTAAAAATTTGAAATTACAATTTCAAAGCGCTCAAGGTAGTAGTGCTAATGCTGCACAAATAGCTAAACAGTTAACTGCTAATAAACCTGACGTTATTGTTGGCATTTCTACTCCTAGTTCACAATCTTTAGTGGCAACAACCAAACTTATTCCTATCGTTTATACTGCTGTCACTGATCCCGTTTTAGCTAAATTAACACCAAGTTGGGATGCGTCCAAAACTAACGTTACCGGGGTTTCCGATGCCTTATCGTTAGAAACACAAATTGACATAATGTTAAAAATCAAACCTAATGCTAAAAATATTGGTTATGTGTACAGTCCAAGTGAGGTTAACTCGACTATTGTGCTTAAAGAACTACAAATAGCTCTTGCCAAAAGGGGAATGACAATTATTGCCGCTCCCGCGCAACGGACTTCCGATATATCAACCGCTGCCCAAAGCCTAAAAGGTAAAGTTGATTTGATTTATACTACTACCGATAATAATGTTGTTTCAGCTTATGAAGCGTTAGCAAAAGTCGCTAACGAAAGTAAGATTCCTCTTGTTGCCTCTAATCCTGATTCAGCTGAACGTGGCGCTATTGCTGCTTTAGGCATGAGTTATTATGATCTTGGGCGTCAAGCAGGCAAAATAGTTATCCGTATACTTAATGGCGAAAACCCAGGAGATATTCCATCACAAGTTGGAAACATTACCCAATTAATCATTAATACGAAAGCTGCCGAACGTCAAGGCGTTACATTATCTGAAGATGTGTTAAAATCAGCAGCTAAAATTGTCGAAAAATAATTTCTACTCTTATATAATCATACCGCCAATTTCTGGCGGTTATTTTTAATGGATTTTATTCATGTCGTTTGAATTTTTATTGGGTTCACTTGGAATTGGACTTATTTATGCGCTAGTTAGTCTAGGTGTTTTTATTTCCTTCCGCTTACTCGATTTTCCTGATTTAACTGCTGATGCTAGTTTCCCTCTGGGTGGTGCTATCTGTGGTTTATGTATCTACGTAGGAATCGATCCTTGGCTGGCAACTCTATTGGGTATGTTAGCGGGGTGTGCCGCAGGTGCTGTTACCGGTTTATTATATGTTAAGCTCAATATATTACAGCTTCTTTCTAGCATTATCGTAATGATAGGACTCTATTCTATAAATCTAAGAATACTTGGTATAGGGCCTTACCTTATGAATGAAACACCAAGAATGGCTGGTTCACCTAATCTACCATTACTGGATGCAAAAACTATTTTCTCGCCATTTATTTATGAAGATTATAGTAATGAATATATTGTTCAACCAATCATAGTATTGGGATTTGTAATTGTATTTTGGTTGTTACTAAATTTATTTTTAAATACTCAGATGGGATTAGCTTTAAGAGCAACGGGAACTAATCAACGCATGGCTAGATCTCAAGGTATTCCAACTGGTTCTATAACAATTCTCGGCATGGCTATATCTAACGGTCTAATTGCTTTAGGCGGTTCGCTTTTTGTACAAACTCAAGGTGGTGCTGACATTACAATTGGGGTTGGAACAATAGTTATTGGTCTAGCTTCAATAATACTTGGTGAAAGTATATTCCCAACTAAACGTATTTGGGCAATCATGCTATCCGTTATCTTCGGTTCCATTTTATATCGTTTGTTTATTGCTTTTGCATTAAGTAATCAATTTCTACAAAAAATAGGTGTTGGTACTGAAGACCTTAATCTCATTACCGCAATATTAGTAGTTATTGCTCTAGTATTACCAAAGCAATTAAAAAAATACTCTAAAAAAAGAGGATGTAAACATGATTAAGGTTGGACAATTACAATTAACTTTTAATCAAGGCACTCCAATCGAAAATCATGTCTTAAGAGGGTTAAATCTCGATATTAGTGAAGGAGAGTTTGTTACTATAATAGGTAGTAATGGTGCGGGAAAAAGTTCTTTACTTAATGTTATTAGTGGCGATTTATTGGCAGATTCCGGACATGTAATTATTAACGAACGTGATGTAACCAGTTGGCCGGCTTGGAAACGAGCTGGTATGGTTGCTAGAGTATTTCAAGATCCTATGGTAGGTACTTGTGAAAATCTAACTATAGAAGAAAATTTAGCTATTGCCTATAACCGTGGGTTTAGTTTCACATTATATCCAGCCCTTAATCGTAAAATCAGAACAATATTTAAGGATAAACTTGCTACTTTAAATTTAGGCCTTGAAAATCGGTTATCGGATATGATGGGATTACTTTCAGGAGGCCAAAGGCAAGCTGTAAGTCTGTTAATGTCAACGCTACAACCATCCAAAATATTACTATTGGATGAACATACTGCTGCTCTTGATCCAAAAACAGCACAATTCGTTTTAGAACTGACTAATGAAATCGTTTCTACACATCATTTAACTACCATGATGGTTACTCATTCAATGAAACAAGCTTTAGAATATGGTACCAGAACTGTTATGTTACATCAGGGACAGGTTGTACTGGATGTATCTGGTGAACAACGAGATAAATTAGTCGTAACTGATTTGCTAGATATGTTTGAAAAAGTACGTGGTGAAAAAGTAACTGACGACGCCCTACTTCTAGGTTAATAATTCATTAAAAGCAATATTTATTAAACCAATATTGCTTTTTATAAATAGCTATAATATTATTTTTGTGACTTCTTTTTATCTCTTCTTATCTTTTTCTTTATTAAATAAGTATTAATTTTAGTTTTGTTTACTTGCTCAAAAACCAAATAGAATTTAGTACCAGCTTTAGGAGAATAATATGAAAAGAACATTGTTAGCTTTAGCCGTTTTAGCAGTTAGTACTTCTTTATTGGCGGTAGAACCTATTCATCCACAACCAAAAGATACACCATCAGATGTTAGTTTTCAAAAAGATAAACCACCATTAAATAGAAAAAATGACTCGCGATTACCACCACATTTTGATAAAAATATATTAGATGTCACTGTTACTAGTGATAACCCAGAAGAAACAATTAAAAAAATTACAACTATTCTTCCTTCTGAAAAAGGGAAACAATATAGTATTCATATAGCTATTACTGAATTACCAACATTGAAAGAAGAAATAAAACCACCAAAAGATGTATCTGAAAAACCAGCTATTGAAGAAAATAAAGTTAAAAATTAATTTAAAATAAAAAGTAGATACAAAAAAGCCCAGCATTACTGCTGGGCTCTCTCTTATTTATTAGTCTGGCGGCACCCTACTCTCACATGGGTAATACCCACACTACCATCGGCACTACGGCGTTTCACTTCTGAGTTCGGCATGGGGTCAGGTGGGACCACCGCGCTATTACCGCCAGACATATCCTGTCTTCTCTCTATTCTTCATCAATGTGTTATTTAGCTGTTAACTACAACACACCAACTCAATCCGGAACAAACTGCTTTATTCTTATTAGCGCACCAAAACAACTCCGAGTTGTAAGGTTAAGACTCTCGGTTCATTAGTATCAGTTAGCTCAATGTATCACTACACTTACACACCTGACCTATCTACGTCTTAGTCTCAAACGGACCTTACAGATTCTCATCTGGGAAAACTCATCTCAAGGCTAGTTTCGTGCTTAGATGCTTTCAGCACTTATCTATCCCGCACGTAGCTACCGGGCAATGCAATTGGCATCACAACCCGTACACCAGCGGTGCGTTCACTTCGGTCCTCTCGTACTAGAAGCAAACCCTCTCAATTTTCCTACGCCCATGGCAGATAGGGACCGAACTGTCTCACGACGTTCTAAACCCAGCTCGCGTACCACTTTAAACGGCGAACAGCCGTACCCTTGGGACCTACTTCAGCCCCAGGATGTGATGAGCCGACATCGAGGTGCCAAACACCGCCGTCGATATGAACTCTTGGGCGGTATCAGCCTGTTATCCCCGGAGTACC
>NZ_LZGK01000006.1 GCF_001690705.1 Gilliamella sp. wkB178
ACCCGAAACCGACACAGGTGGTCAGGTAGAGAATACTCAGGCGCTTGAGAGAACTCGGGTGAAGGAACTAGGCAAAATGGTGCCGTAACTTCGGGAGAAGGCACGCTGATGTTAATTGAAGTCCCATGCGGATGGAGGTGAAATCAGTCGAAGATACCAGCTGGCTGCAACTGTTTAATAAAAACACAGCACTGTGCAAACACGAAAGTGGACGTATACGGTGTGACGCCTGCCCGGTGCTGGAAGGTTAATTGATGGGGTTATGCGTAAGCAGAAGCTCCTGATCGAAGCCCCAGTAAACGGCGGCCGTAACTATAACGGTCCTAAGGTAGCGAAATTCCTTGTCGGGTAAGTTCCGACCTGCACGAATGGCGTAATGATGGCCAGGCTGTCTCCAC
>NZ_LZGK01000007.1 GCF_001690705.1 Gilliamella sp. wkB178
AGTGCAATCAACTACACCATCAAGTTACAATCGTAACTTCCCGACTACCGGTGCTAATAATCTGTATTTTGATTTAGACATAGGTGGTGTTAAAGGTTCAGCATTGACATGGCCAACAGTCAGCCAAGAAGGTATTACCGCTACCATGACGCCATCACCCGATAATGCTAATAACATCCGCGTCACCCTCAACGGTCCACATATGAACTCTAATATTAAAACTGTCCTCTTGCCACAGACATTCGTGTTAGTAGGTTATGATAGTAGTTATAGAGAGGTAGTAAGATATGGCTTTGTCTTAAAGCAGTGGTTCATCAACAACGGAAGCAATTGTGATAAGTATGCTCACGTTTTATCCTTGTGTAGCCGTTTAGGCTATCATGTGGCAGAGTTCAAAGAGTTAACTAATAACGCTAGCCGCAATTCATCCGGAGCTATTGTAGGCACTTACCAACGTAATATCGGTGCTGGACTGTTTAGTGAATGGGGCTACATGCCAAGTTATACCGGTAGCGGCTTCAGTACAAACTTCAGAGGCGCGGCGTTCTACTGGACAAGCACCAAAGCTAACTCTCGGGACATGTGGTGTGTCAACTCGACCGACGGCGCCAAGGTGTCAGACGTTCGCAACACCCCCGACGACCACTGTGAATATGAGGTTTGCGCTACCAACATCGTTCACTAATTGGCACTTAACGAACCGCCGCGTAGCGCACTTCCCTGTGCGCCCACGGCTCACCCGGCTTCCTGCCGGCTGTTCTATGCCAATTACCTCCCTCAGCACCACTTAAGCGGGGAATAAAAACCAACACCCATAAAACCAATCATTCAATAATAGGTTAGGGTGTTAAGATGTTGATGTTAAATTGGCCGTTGGATGGTGCCGACAACTGAGGGAGGTTAGCACGGCAAACAGGGAAGTTTGCCGAGGGAGTGCTTTGTAGGACTGGTCACGCTGCCGCGTAGGCGTTAAGAGGGATTGATGTGAATCCCTCTTAACAATCTCCCCACACCCCGCGGGAAGTAGTGGTCACTGCGTGACTACCCTCGCTCGCTAATTGGCACTTAACGAACCGCCGCGTATCGCACCTCCCTGTGCGCCCACGGCTCACCCGGCTTCCTGCCGGTTGTTCTATGCCAATTACCTCCCTCGGCACCACTTAAGCGGGGGATAAAGACAACAACCATAAAAATCAATTAATTCAACATTAGGTAAAGGTGTTAAGGTGTGGGTGTTCAATTGGCCGTTAGATGGTGCCGACAACTGAGGGCGGTTAGCACGGCAAACAGGGAAGTTTGCCGAGGGAGTGCTTTGTAGGAACAAATCACGACCGGTGCGTTAAGACCAAGCGAAGGCGGAGGGCAGTCGTAGACCACCATCTGCAGGCCCGCGTTTGGGTTGTAAGGGAATTTTCGCGTTAAAATTCCCTTACTCGAGCGTTAACACCGTAATTAAAATAATCACCCAAGCATAAAACGCTCGAAACCTAACGAATTCAAATAATAAAATCACAATAATCTATGTCAAGATATTTCCTGAGAGGGGTATGTTTGAGTATAAAACTCAGCCTAACCCCAGCTTAAAAATAAAGCAAATCCCTTCATCTTTACTATTCTTTACAAATAAACTTAACAAAATAGTAGTTAAAATTTATCAAGGCGATATACTTTTAACCATGAGTGGTGCAGAGGTTATTTTTCGCACACTCGAATGGAAAAAGTGTAAATAAAACATAAAATTACTTGACGGAATCTTCATCATGCCTTATACTGGAAGA
>NZ_LZGK01000008.1 GCF_001690705.1 Gilliamella sp. wkB178
AGCGAATTGGGGAAACAGATGAAGTGAATTATTGGGGCTATAGCTCAGCTGGGAGAGCGCCTGCCTTGCACGCAGGAGGCCAGCGGTTCGATCCCGCTTAGCTCCACCATTAAAGATATCTCTTTTCAAATTAATTATCTTTGTATTTGCTTTTAATTAAGTAAATAGAAAGATAAAGCTCTTTAACAATTAGGAACAAGCTGAAAGAAACGAGTTCTCGTTTTTATGGCAGACTAGCATATGAAAGTATGTTGGTTTGCAGTAAGAAAGAGAAAAAAGCGTAATGAAAAACCAAGACAACTGTGAGTTGTAAGGTTAAGAAATTAAGCGTACACGGTGGATGCCTAGGCATTCAGAGGCGAAGAAGGACGTGTTAATCTGCGAAAAGCGACGGTAAGCCGATAAAAGGCGCTATAGCCGTCGATGTCCGAATGGGGAAACCCAATGTAGGTAACTACATTATTGCTTGATGAATACATAGTCAAGTGAGGCGAACCGGGAGAACTGAAACATCTAAGTACCCCGAGGAAAAGAAATCAACCGAGATTCCCCGAGTAGCGGCGAGCGAAAGGGGAGGAGCCCAAAGTGGGAAGCATAACGCATTAGTGGAAGCGTCTGGAAAGTCGCGCGACAGAGGGTGAAAGTCCCGTACACGAAGGTGAGTTATGTGGAAGCTTGAAGAGTAGGGCGGGACACGTGATATCCTGTCTGAAGATGGGGGGACCATCCTCCAAGGCTAAATACTCCTGAATGACCGATAGTGAACCAGTACCGTGAGGGAAAGGCGAAAAGAACCCCGGGAGGGGAGTGAAATAGACCCTGAAACCGTGTACGTACAAT
>NZ_LZGK01000009.1 GCF_001690705.1 Gilliamella sp. wkB178
TCGGTCATTCAGGAGTATTTAGCCTTGGAGGATGGTCCCCCCATCTTCAGACAGGATATCACGTGTCCCGCCCTACTCTTCAAGCTTCCACATAACTCACCTTCGTGTACGGGACTTTCACCCTCTGTCGCGCGACTTTCCAGACGCTTCCACTAATGCGTTATGCTTCCCACTTTGGGCTCCTCCCCTTTCGCTCGCCGCTACTCGGGGAATCTCGGTTGATTTCTTTTCCTCGGGGTACTTAGATGTTTCAGTTCTCCCGGTTCGCCTCACTTGACTATGTATTCATCAAGCAATAATGTAGTTACCTACATTGGGTTTCCCCATTCGGACATCGACGGCTATAGCGCCTTTTATCGGCTTACCGTCGCTTTTCGCAGATTAACACGTCCTTCTTCGCCTCTGAATGCCTAGGCATCCACCGTGTACGCTTAATTTCTTAACCTTACAACTCACAGTTGTCTTGGTTTTTCATTACGCTTTTTTCTCTTTCTTACTGCAAACCAACATACTTTCATATGCTAGTCTGCCATAAAAACGAGAACTCGTTTCTTTCAGCTTGTTCCTAATTGTTAAAGAGCTTTATCTTTCTATTTACTTAATTAAAAGCAAATACAAAGATAATTAATTTGAAAAGAGATATCTTTAATGGTGGAGCTAAGCGGGATCGAACCGCTGGCCTCCTGCGTGCAAGGCAGGCGCTCTCCCAGCTGAGCTATAGCCCCAATAATTCACTTCATCTGTTTCCCCAATTCGCTTAACGTAGCTCGCTTTATGTTAAGCAATGCTTCTACATCACCTACGCTAGCGGTTATATTGCAGAATTAAGTTGAATTGGTGGGTCTGAGTGGACTTGAACCACCGACCTCACCCTTATCAGGGGTGCGCTCTAACCACCTGAGCTACAGACCCAATAAAGTGACTCTTTTCTTAAACAAACAATCTGTGTGAACACTTACGAGCTCTTCGTAAGGAGGTGATCCAACCGCAGGTTCCCCTACGGTTACCTTGTTACGACTTCACCCCAGTCATGGACCACACCGTGGTAAACGCCCTCCCGAAGGTTAAGCTATCTACTTCTGGTGCAACCCACTCCCATGGTGTGACGGGCGGTGTGTACAAGGCCCGGGAACGTATTCACCGTGACATTCTGATTCACGATTACTAGCGATTCCGACTTCATGGAGTCGAGTTGCAGACTCCAATCCGGACTTAGACGTACTTTATGAGGTCCGCTTGCTCTCGCGAGGTCGCCTCCCTTTGTATACGCCATTGTAGCACGTGTGTAGCCCTGGTCGTAAGGGCCATGATGACTTGACGTCGTCCCCACCTTCCTCCGCTTTATCAACGGCAGTCTCCTTTGAGTTCCCGACCGAATCGCTGGCAACAAAGGATAAGGGTTGCGCTCGTTGCGGGACTTAACCCAACATTTCACAACACGAGCTGACGACAGCCATGCAGCACCTGTCTCATAGCTCCCGAAGGCACTCTCGCATCTCTGCAAGATTCTATGGATGTCAAGACCAGGTAAGGTTCTTCGCGTTGCATCGAATTAAACCACATGCTCCACCGCTTGTGCGGGCCCCCGTCAATTCATTTGAGTTTTAACCTTGCGGCCGTACTCCCCAGGCGGTCGATTTATCGCGTTAGCTTCGGAGCCCATCACTCAAGGCAACAAACTCCAAATCGACATCGTTTACAGCGTGGACTACCAGGGTATCTAATCCTGTTTGCTCCCCACGCTTTCGCATCTCAGCGTCAGTATCTGTCCAGAAGGCCGCCTTCGCCACCGGTA
>NZ_LZGK01000010.1 GCF_001690705.1 Gilliamella sp. wkB178
AATTAACCTTCCAGCACCGGGCAGGCGTCACACCGTATACGTCCACTTTCGTGTTTGCACAGTGCTGTGTTTTTATTAAACAGTTGCAGCCAGCTGGTATCTTCGACTGATTTCACCTCCATCCGCGTGGGACTTCAATTAACATCAGCGTGCCTTCTCCCGAAGTTACGGCACCATTTTGCCTAGTTCCTTCACCCGAGTTCTCTCAAGCGCCTGAGTATTCTCTACCTGACCACCTGTGTCGGTTTCGGGTACGATTGCATATAACCTATAGCTTAGAGGATTTTCCTGGAAGCAGGGCATCAATTACTTCACTGCCTTAGCAGCTCGTCATCACGCCTTAGAGTTTTAGTGACCGGATTTGCCTAATCACACCCCTACACGCTTAACCCACCATCCAATAGGTGGTAAACCTAGCCTTCTTCGTCCCCCCATCGCAGTTATACACAGTACGGGAATATTAACCCGTTTCCCATCAGATACGCCCTTCGGCCTCTCCTTAGGGGTCGACTCACCCTGCCCCGATTAACGTTGGACAGGAACCCTTGGTCTTCCGGCGAGCGGGCTTTTCACCCGCTTTATCGTTACTTATGTCAGCATTCGCACTTCTGATACCTCCAGCATGCCTCACAACACACCTTCTACGGCTTACAGAACGCTCCCCTACCCAATACACTTGCGTGCACTGCCGCAGCTTCGGTGCATAGTTTTAGCCCCGTTACATCTTCCGCGCAGGCCGACTCGACTAGTGAGCTATTACGCTTTCTTTAAATGATGGCTGCTTCTAAGCCAACATCCTAGCTGTCTAAGCCTTCCCACTTCGTTTCCCACTTAACTATGACTTTGGGACCTTAGCTGGCGGTCTGGGTTGTTTCCCTCTTCACGACGA
>NZ_LZGK01000011.1 GCF_001690705.1 Gilliamella sp. wkB178
TAAAAAATTTTTTTAAAGAATAAGTAAAGATAGAGGGGAATACTAAACTGGTATTAGGAAATCTCTAATTTAATAGTTTTAGGATAAAAACCTTGCATTAAGGTTATTTAACATAATATACATTATGCGCACTTAAGTATTTATATGTTCAATTAAACAAATAATGGGAATAATTATTCACTACAATTTAAATTACAAATAATGATTTGTACGATAGATAAACTAATTATTCGAATTAGAATTCTTTAGTAGCATTATTTCTGTTATATAGCCCTTCATATTATGCAATCATTATTGACTCTAAATTGAAAACAATATAAAAACAAAATCACAATTCTGTGGTGTAACTAATGAGCAGCTATTAATTTAGTGCTATTCATTTAGATAGACCAACTTAAGTAGGTTTTTATACTGAAACGTATACTTCTCAGGAAACATCTTTACAGCTATATCATAACTGATAATGTAAGAATACATCTTTGCTTCGGAATAAATAAAGTGAATCAATATCACTGATAACTTGACTGGAAAATAGACATCAAAGTGACTTTTATTATTTCCAATAATCAGATACTCAAATATTATTATAACTTGAGATAAACCTACATTGCTTGTGCGATAACTTAATAATCACTTTAAAAAATAGCACAGCAGGATTTTTTAAATTTATTCTTACGAATTATTTATTCAGAACATCTTAAAATGCATATTATATTTCTTCTTTTATGCTAACTACCTATTACATGAATTTTTATGTTCATATTAATGGTATAAATAATTATTATAAATCAATATATTAAAGTTGGTATAATGTATATTATGTTAAATATATTAAATTATTACGAACTACTGTCGCACTATTGATTGGCCAATTTTTTATTAATTCTTATTGTTTGCATACATTATTATTTATCACTTATAAAAATAACTTCACTACCAGGTAAAGGCATTTTTAAAACATGATTCTTTATTTTACCCCAAACCTGCATTTCACAGGCTTTGCAGTTGAATTTTAGTAATAATTCCTCATTATTTTGTACCAATTTCATTGGTGTAACTCTAGTTTTAACCCCTTGAATACCTTTAGCTTGTTTTGGGCATAAATTGAACGCAAACCGTAAACAGTGCTTAGTTATCATTAATGGAACATCATCTTTAACTTCATGGGCTTCATAAGCATTTTCAATTAATTCGACTCCATGTTGAGTATAAAATTCACGGGCTTTTTGATTATAAACGTTAGCTAAATAACTGAGATGATTTTCCGGATATTTAGCTGATGGCGTTATTTCTGGCCTGCGTTTATTGGTTTTATAGTTAGCTAGTCTTGTTGTAGTTAAACGCTCTATTATGTCTCGTCTTAACTGATTTAATTGGCTACTAGCAATAAAATAAATAGTGGTTAAATCTATTTTAATTTCAGTTAAATAATATATTGTCTGCCCGAGTTTGGATAAATTATCTTTTATAGTTTTAAGAGTTTTATCCGGTTGGTCAGCAACTGAAAAAGAGTCTTTTAGTTCCATACTAACCTGAGTACCCTCTTCACTTTCAGCAACTAAACAAATTCCATTTTCAATATTTGATAATTTGAAGGATACCCCTATACGACGATTACTAGATTCTTTTATTAAACTTTGTTGCCAAGCATGATCTAAATTACGATTAATCTTATAAGGTAAGTTAATTGAAAAAAGCACTTTGGGTAATTCATTTGGAAAAATACGATATTGATTAGCGGATATTTTGGCAACTTTATCTGCTCTGAAACCCACGATTTCCCGCTTAATTAATACATTAAGTCCATCACCATTGATTAAAGATTGTTGAGATGTTATATCAATAAATTTGTTAGTAACCTTGACTATTTCACCGACTGGTAAACCAATAAATTTAGGTGAATCAAATGCCCCAATATCTTGTTTACGCCCCTGAACAAAATAATCAGTATTACCTCTATTAAATGTACGGTTTGGATCAGGAATAAATGCGTGTTGAGTTTTACCACTTGAAGCAGGAATCAAATTTGAATTTTGTGCCATAATAGTGTCTATTTTTTTACGGTAAAAAGCGGTAATATTTTTGACATAACTGCTATCTTTATAACGGCCTTCTATCTTGAAAGATCTTACTCCTGCTGTAATTAATGCTTCTAAATTATGAGACTGATTATTATCCTTCATTGACAATAGATGTTTGTCATAAGCCACTATACGGCCTTGATCATCTTTTAGCGTATATGGAAGCCTGCAAGCTTGTGAACAATCCCCACGGTTAGCACTCCGACCAGTTTGTGCATGAGAAATATAACATTGACCGGAAAAAGCCACACAGAGAGCCCCATGGATAAAGAACTCAATTTTAGCATCTACACTTTGATTAATTTTGGCGATTTCATTGAGATTAAGTTCCCGAGCTAATACTATTTGTGAAAAACCAACATCCGCCAAAAATTTAGCTTTTTCAGGGGTGCGAATATCCATTTGAGTACTGGCATGTAAATCAATCGGTGGAATATCCATATTTAAAATAGCCATATCTTGCACAATTAAAGCATCAATACCTGCATCATAAAGTTGCCAAATTAATTTTCTAGCTGATTCAAGTTCGTTATCATGAAGAATTGTATTTAAAGTCACAAAAATTTTGGCATAGTAAAGATGAGCAAAATCCACCAGTTTTGCAATATCACTCACAGAATTACCCGCATTATGCCGCGCCCCAAAATTTGGACCACCAATATAAACAGCATCAGCTCCATGTAAAATTGCTTGTTTTGCTATTTCTATATCTTTTGCCGGGCTCAGTAATTCTAATTGATTTTGTCGACTAAGTTGTTTTGGTTGTAACATTATAAAATCTCGTATAATGCAAAAATTTTGGTATCTGAATATTTACTTAAAAATATATATTTTAAAACATAAAAATCAGACTTATGTCTGATCAACAACACGCTTAAATGGATAAACATAAATAGGTACTATGATCGCAAATATAACTGCAATCAACAACTATCATTTTAATTAATTTACCCATAAACAAGGTGTTTGAGCACTAATTATTCTTAATAGTTATTAGACTGACAAATTGAAAATGGAAGATTAGAGATGAATAAGCATTTTCTATTTTGGAGGAGACCCTATCAGCCACATCCCACACACATGTTTTTTACTTTGGCTGCTTCCTTCCGGACCTGACCTGATGAGCAAAAAAATGTTGCAAGAGGACCCATAGAGCCTCCATAAAAGAGGCGTTATTATGCTTGAATCATTAAATTTTTACAATCAATTTTTTCTAAAAAAATAAAAAAAAGCCTATCTTTTGTTAGCTAACAAAAAAAGGCTTATACAATTATAAAAGTGAAAAATTATAGCGCTAAATTCTTTTCTACTCGTTCTCTAAATTTAATACCAGGTCTAAATGTAACAACCCGACGAGCAGAGATATCGACACTTTCACCTGTTTTTGGATTACGTCCTGGTCGTGAATTTTTATCACGAATAGAAAAATTACCAAATCCAGATAATTTAACGGCTTCCCCTCTTTCTAAAGCTACTCGAATCTCTTCAAAAAAAAGTTCAACAAGCACTTTAGCTTCTTGACGATCAATATTAAATTTTTCGGCAAGACGATCTGCGATATCAGCTTTGGTTAATGTCATAGTCATTATTCTCTTAATAGGGCTTTAAAACGATTTTGTAAAGCAACAATACATTTGTTTACAATGTTAGTTATATCTTCTTCCTCAAGTGTACGCGACTTGTCTTGTAAAATCAAACTGATAGCAAGACTTTTTTGATCTGCACCAATATTTTCGCCTTGATAGACATCAAATAGTGAGACTTTTACAAGTTGTTCGCCACCTGAATTTTTACATACTGAAATAATATCTGCTGCCGGGATTGTATTAGATATAACAATTGCAATATCACGTTTGTTAGACGGATATTTAGACAAGTCTTGAGCAACAGGTACCTTTTTAGAATTAATTTTAGCTAAATTTATTTCAAAAACAAGAGTTTTGCTATTTAAAGATAATTTTTTTTCAATTTCGGGATGTAAAACACCTATATAGCCAATAAGATCATTATTGGTATATATAGCTGCACTCTGTCCCGGATGTAATGCCGATAAATCAGCTTTTTTAAATTGAAGGTTATCAGTATAACCTAAAAGAGTAAAAATAGATTCAACATCACCTTTTAAATCATAAAAATCAATATGTTGTTTAGGTAAATTCCAATGATCTTCATATAAACGTCCAGTTACCACACCAGCTAGCATTAACTCTTGACGGACACCAAATTCGGATTTTTCATCAGGTATAAAACGTAAACCAGTTTCGAATAGTCGAATTCGCGACTGTTGTCGATTTTGATTATATAAAACAGCATCTAATAATCCAGACCATAATGATAACCGCATCACCGACATTTCACTCGAAATTGGATTTGGTAATTTTATTTCTTTTAATTCTGGATGTAACATTTGCTGAATTTTAGGATCAACGAAACTATAGGTAACGGCTTCTTGATAACCCCGATCAACCAATAGATCTTTAATTCGACTTAATGGAATATTTCCTTCTGGTATTGGCTTCATTATTGATTCAATTTTAAGATTGGCATTAGGTATATTATTGTAGCCATAGATACGGGCAACTTCTTCGACCAAGTCTTCTTCAATTTGCAAATCAAATCGCCAACTTGGGGCTTTAACTAACCAAATATTATCTTTATATTCTACGTTACAACCAAGTCTTTCAAGGATATCAGTAATTTTTTGTGTTGCCACAGAAAGACCAATAATACGATCAATTTTTTCACGTCGTAATACAATTGTTGCTTGTATTGGTAACTCATTAGCATGTGTTACATCAATAATTGGACCAACTTCACCACCACAAATATCAACTAATAATTTTGTAGCGCGCTGCATTGCCACCATTTGTAAAGCCGGATCAACCCCACGTTCATAACGATGAGATGCTTCAGTATGCAAACCATATTCACGGGCTTTTCCTGTAATTGCGATTGGTGCAAAAAATGCGGCCTCAAGCAGAACATCTTTAGTGGTTGAAGTTACACTAGATTGCTCTCCCCCCATGATTCCAGCTAAAGCTAATATTTTTTGTTGATCAGCAATAACTAAGGTTTTGTCATTAACTGTTACTTCATTACCATTGAGTAAAACTAATTTTTCATTAGCATTGGCGTAACGAACTACAATACCTTTTTCGATTTGAGCCAAATCAAAGGCATGCATAGGGTGACCAAGTTCTAATAACACATAATTAGTCACATCTACGACTGCGTCAATAGAACGAATTCCGCCACGACGTAATTTTTCTTTCATCCATAATGGCGTCGTTGCATTAACGTTGATATTTTTAATGATACGACCTAAATAACGAGGTGCAGCTGTTGGTTCATCAACTTGAATTGATATGGTATCGGTTATAGTTGCAGTAACTTCATCTACATGCAATTCACGCATAGGTATATTGTTTACTGCTGAAATATCTCTAGCCACGCCAATAATACCAAAACAATCAGCACGATTAGGGGTTACACTAATATCAATCATCACATCATCAAGTTTAAGATATTCACGGATATCTTGCCCTAAAGGGGCATCATTAGGTAACTCAATAATTCCATTGTGATCATCGCTTATACCTAATTCGGAATAAGAACAAAGCATACCTTCAGAAGGTTCCCCTCGCAACTTAGCTGCTTTAATTTTAAAGTCTCCTGGCAGTACCGCACCAATAGTGGCACAGGCTACCATCAAACCTTGACGACAATTAGGTGCTCCACAAACGATATTCAGTAATTCAGATTTGCCTATATCTACTTTGGTAACACGTAATTTATCGGCATTAGGATGTTGCATGCATTCTACAACTTTACCCACAACTACTCCGGTAAAATCTCCAGCAACTTTTTCAACGCCATCAACTTCTAAACCGGCCATAGTTAATTGGTCGGTTAATGTTTCGCTACTAATTTCTGGATTGATCCATTCACGTAGCCAGCTTTCACTAAATTTCATGTTTTGGTCTCCAGAATTAATTAAATTGTTTCAAAAAACGTAAATCATTTTCAAAGAAAGAACGTAAATCAGTGACACCGTAACGCAACATAGTTAACCTTTCAATACCCATACCAAAAGCAAAACCACTATACACTTCTGGATCAATACCTACATTACGTAACACATTGGGATGAACCATTCCGCACCCTAAGACTTCTAACCATTTACCATTTTTAGCTTTTATATCTACTTCCGCTGAGGGCTCAGTAAATGGAAAGTATCCCGGTCTAAAACGAATTTCCATATCGTCTTCAAAAAAGCAATGCAGAAAATCATGCAAGAGCCCTTTCAAGTGACTAAAGCTAATATCTTTGTCTACCAATAAACCTTCCATTTGGTGGAACATAGGTGTGTGTGTCTGGTCATAGTCGTTACGATAAGTACGACCTGGTGCTATTATGCGAATCGGCGGTTTTTGGTTTTCCATGGTGCGGATTTGCACGGTTGAAGTTTGCGTACGTAATAATCGTTTAGCATCAAACCAAAATGTATCATGATCTGCTCTAGCAGGATGATGAGCTGGAATATTTAATGCATCAAAATTATGATAATCATCTTCAATTTCTGGCCCAGTTTCAACCACAAAACCAAGTTCACCAAAAAATCCAATTAGGCGATTTATAGTTTTAGTTACCGGATGTAATCCTCCTAATTCTAGAGTTTTACCTGGTAAAGTCACATCAATCGTTTCATTGGCTAATTTGGCATCCAGAGCCTGACGTTCTAAAGCATTGCGTTTTTGATTCAATATTTCAACAACTTCTTGTTTGGCATCATTAATTTTTTGACCTACAACCGGGCGTTCACTAGCAGGAACATCACGTAAAGAAGCCATTTGCAATGTAAAATGGCCTTTTTTACCAAAATATTCCACTCGAATTTGTTCGATCATATTAATGTCATTAGCACTTTCAATAGCGGATTTGGCATTATTTACCAGTTCGACTAATTGAGACATACAGTTCTCCTGCTTATGGTTCAATATATAAAAAAAGCCTCTGTTGAGGCTTTTATAATTATTTTTCGTTTTTCATTTGCCTCAAAAATGAATACTGTAAATGAAGCTAAAAAAGAAACGAAAAATAACTAAATCCATGATCAATTACTCTTTTAATTAATATTAACTATCCACAATAATAAAAGCCGAGGTAACTCGGCTCTTATAAAGACATTATAGTGCCGCTTTTGCTTTTTCTACTAATGCAGCAAATGCATTTTTATCGAATACAGCGATATCAGCAAGGATCTTACGATCGATCTCAATTGATGCTTTCTTCAAACCATTGATAAAACGGCTATAAGAAAGACCACATTGACGAGCGGCTGCATTGATACGCACAATCCACAATTGACGGAATTGACGTTTACGTTGACGACGGTCACGATAAGCATATTGTCCTGCTTTAATTACTGCTTGGAAAGCAACACGATACACACGTGAACGTGCACCATAATAACCTTTTGCTTGTTTTAAAACTTTCTTGTGACGTGCACGAGCAATAACACCACGTTTAACACGAGCCATAAATTATATCCTCTAAATAATTAACCAATAATTTAAACGTATGGAACACACGCTGTTACTAAACCTAAATCACCTTTTGACACAGTTGTCAAACCACGCAAATGACGTTTACGTTTAGTTGATTTTTTAGTTAGGATATGACTCTTGTTAGCTTGTTTATGCTTGAAGCCACCAGATGCTGTTTTTTTAAAGCGCTTTGCTGCGCCTCTTACAGTTTTAATTTTAGGCATTTTAATAAATTCCACTTCGCATTGTTAATAATAATAAAATAATGGTGTAATTTTCAATACATCAAAAACTAACTTGCAGAACCATTATTTCTTCTTCGGCGCTAGCACCATAATCATTTGACGACCTTCGATCTTAGTTGGATAAGATTCAATAGTTGCCAAATCAGCTAAGTCTTCTTTAATGCGATCAAGCATTTCAGTACCTAACTGCTGGTGAGCCATTTCACGTCCACGAAAACGCAGCGTGACTTTGGCTTTATCGCCATCTTCAAGAAAGCGAATCAGGCTGCGGAGTTTTACCTGATAATCGCCTTCGTCTGTACCAGGTCGGAATTTAATTTCCTTAACCTGAACAACCTTTTGCTTCTTCTTCTGTTCTTTTGTTGCTTTACTCTTTTCATAGAGGAACTTGCCATAATCCATAATTCGACAAACTGGCGGTTCTGCATTAGGGCTTATTTCGACTAAATCTAAAGTCGCTTCTTCAGCTTGTTTTAATGCTTCATCTAAACTAACAATACCAAGTTGTTCACCATCGACACCAGTTAATCTCACTTCACGTGCGGTAATTTCATCATTAATTTTATGTGCTCGTGTTGACTGAATACGTTTACTGACTTTAATATCTAATTCCTCCAAATAAATTTATTCTTTATCCATTTGTTCTAATGAACGGTTATGAATTTCATTAAGCAACAATTCTATAACATGTTTCACTTCAAAGCTACCAAGATCTTTACCTTGACGAGTTCGAACTGAAATTGTACCAGATTCCATTTCTTTGTCACCACAGACAAACATATAAGGAACCCGTTTTAAAGTATGTTCGCGGATTTTAAACCCTATTTTCTCATTTCTCAAGTCTGCTTTAGTTCTAATGCCAACTTTTTGTAATTGTTCGGTCAATTGTTTCGCATACTCAGCTTGGTTATCAGTAATATTCATCACAACAACTTGTAATGGCGCTAACCATGTTGGGAAAAATCCAGCACAGTTTTCGGTTAAAATCCCTATAAAACGTTCCATAGAACCTAAAATTGCTCTATGAATCATTACGGGAACATGGCGTTCATTATTTTCACCTACATAAGTTGCATCCAATCGGCCTGGCAACATAAAGTCAAGTTGCACTGTACCACATTGCCATGCTCGACCTAAACAATCATATAATGTGAATTCAATTTTTGGACCGTAAAATGCCCCTTCTCCAGGTAAATATTCAAATTTAATGCCATTTTCAGTCAAACATTCAGCTAAATCTTTTTCGGCCAAATCCCAAGTTTCATCATTACCGATGCGTTTTTCCGGGCGAGTTGATAATTTAACCGTAATATCAGTAAAGCCAAAAGTACTATAAATGTCGTACACCATTTTTATACAACCATTGACTTCACTACGAATTTGCTCTTCAGTACAAAAGATATGCGCATCATCTTGGGTAAAGCCACGAACTCGCATTAATCCATGTAAAGAACCAGATGGTTCATTTCGATGGCAGCTACCAAATTCTGCCATTCGTAATGGTAAATCACGGTAAGATTTCAAACCTTGATTAAAAATCTGCACGTGCCCTGGACAATTCATTGGTTTAATACAATATTCACGATTTTCTGATGAAGTAACAAACATTAAGTCTTTATAATTACCCCAATGACCAGTTTTTTCCCATAGCACTCTATCCATCATAAATGGACCTTTAACTTCTTGATAATCGTATTCTTTTAATTTGGTACGCACAAAGACTTCAAGCTCACGGAAAATAGTCCAACCGTCATTATGCCAAAACACCATACCCGGTGCTTCTTCTTGCATATGGTATAAATCAAGTTGTTTACCAATTTTACGATGATCACGTTTTGCCGCTTCTTCTAAAAGATGCAAATAGCTATCAAGTTGCTTTTTGTCAGCCCAAGCTGTGCCATAAATACGTTGTAACATTTTATTATCACTGTTACCACGCCAGTATGCACCGGCAACTTTTTGTAATTTGAAATGATGACAAAAACGCATATTAGGTACATGCGGCCCTCGGCACATATCTATATATTCCTCGTGGTGATAAAGTGCCGGTTTGGATTCCTTAGGAATATTTTCATCTAAAATAGCAATTTTATATGGTTCGCGGCGATCCCAAAAAACTTCTCTTGCTCGTTCCCAACTAACCACTTCTTTTTTTACATCATAATCTTTTTTAGCCAATTCATGCATACGTTTATCTAATGCATCAAGGTCTTCCTGTGTTAAAGGGTGATCTAAATCAACATCATAATAAAAACCATTGTCAATAGTTGGTCCAATAGCCATTTGCGTATCTGGCCATAATTGTTTAATGGCATGACCTAATAAATGGGCACAAGAGTGACGAATAATTTCCAGTCCATCATCATCTTTAGCGGTGATTATAGCTACTGTAGCATCTTTATCGATCACATCACACGCATCTTTGCGTTCACCATTCACACGCCCAGCAATACAAGCTTTCGCTAGGCCCGCTCCAATACTTTGAGCAACTTCTAACACAGTAACTGGTTTATCAAATTGACGTTGAGATCCGTCAGGAAGAGTAATAATTGGCATAATTAATCCTTATAACAGTGGTGCGCCCTACGAAAGCGCACATGCATACAATAATAAATAGATCGCGTATATTACCACCTATCATAAGGATTTAAAATAGAACAACTTAGATTTGCGCAAGATTTTATTACTACTGTCAGATGTAAATCATTTAATAACAATGAATTATAGATACGAGTAACAAATGCATAGTTAACTAAAAATATATTATATATAATTGCATATAGTTTTCGGATACATCTGGTTAACTACATATAAAGGAATGAAAATCAATATGAAGAAATTATACACCAAATATTTTATCACTATTTTATCTTTGCTGACTTTAATTATAACAGGTTGTCAATCAGGTCGTCATAGTGACGCTGTAACATCTGATATTAGTCGGGATATCTCTTCTAGTAGATCCTTGGGTACTCAATGGGGCGATGGCATTGAATCACATGTTCAACAAGTAAGTATGCAACGCACCAGTTTTAGTCCTATCGATGTTATTACTATTAATTATTCAGGGCAGCAATATAACGGAAAAACGATTTCGGAAGTTATGCTAAATAATGGCAGGGTTGGTATGGCTTTTCTTGATGATCGCGACAATAAATGGCCATTAACTAAGCAAAATAACAATGTTAGGCTGCAAGGTAAGACCGGACAAAGTTACCAATTATTCTACCGTAATTACTCTGGTAATACCTATGAAATCATAGCTACTGTTGATGGATTAGACGTTATTAATGGTAAAGCTGGTTCATTCTCAAATGATGGCTATATTTTAAGACCATATGATACTCTTATTATTAAAGGCTTCCGTAAAAGTAATAATGAAGTAGCTGCTTTTACTTTTTCTGACAGTTCTAATGCCTATGCTAATCATACTACTGAAGGTTCGCCTAGAAATATTGGTGTCATTGGCACGGCAATATTCCAGTTAGAAGATAATAATAAAAACTATCAAAAAATAAGTCCAAATGCCTTCCCTGCTGATAAAGCTAATGGTACTTATGCCCAACCACCCGTTTATTGAGTTAGAAGCAATTACCTTTCCGTCAACTTAGTTGGCGGAATTGTTCAAACAATCCCCATGCAAAATACTTGTTTTATTAACCAATAAAACCAATTATATTTTTAAAAATAACTCCCTACTTTTAAATGGTTTGGTTCCTACATAAGGTTTTAATGCCATCCTAGTAAAGCGTTTTGCTGCTTTAAGCACATCTTGATTATCAAATTGACGATGGCCTAACGCCAAAACTTGCTCACCAGTAAAACTGGTACTATTTTGCAATAAGCTACTCATAAACCCTTTTTCTGATTGAAATTGATAATTCATAGCGGCAACGATATCATCACCAGTGGCACTACAATGAAAAAAATCAACGTGATAACCTAAATTTTCTAATAAAGCGAGTTCGAAAGATCGCAACACATTTTCAGCAGAGTCTTGTTTCGCCAACTGTTGTAAACTATGTAAATAATGTTCAAACAGTGTAGTGGTATCACTCTCAGCAACTAATACTCGATGCAATAACTCATTTAGATAAAATGCACTATATAACGAGGTTGAAACAAGAGGTAAAGCTAATGCCATAGCTTCCACTTGGCGTAAGGTTTTAACTTCCCCATGACCGGAATATTGTATGATAAGTGGAGTAAAAGGTTGCAACACACCTTTTAAAGCTGAACGTTTACGCTTTGCTCCTTTAGCTAACACTGTAATTTTACCGAAATTTTCGACAAAAAAATCAACGAGTAAACTACTTTCACTATAGGATCGGGTATGCAGGATAAATGCTCTCTGCCAACTCTCCATACAAAAATACCTTTATTTAGGTTGTTATTTATTAAATTGATTTTGGCTAAATGATGTAATATTTTTCCAAAAATATAAATAATATTTTTAAATTTAGCACCTGAAACTTTGCTAAAAATCAGGTATAATCAACAATTAATTGTCGGGTCACAAAAAGAATAACTATGGAACTTTTTTCAACAATATTGCTTATAGTATTAATTGTATCACTTTCAGGTGTATTTATTAAAATGCTACCGATTCAAATTCCACTACCACTGATGCAGATATTACTCGGCTGTATATTAGCTGCTTTTGGCGTTTATGTTAAATTTGATCCGGCATTATTCCTGGTTTTATTTATTCCGCCGTTATTATTTGCTGATGGTCGTAAAACTTCAGTTAAAGACTTTGTCTATAATGTTCGAGAGATTGTTGGTCTTGCATTAGTCTTGGTTGTGATTACCGTTATTGCCTTAGGGTATCTGCTTTATTGGATGTTACCGGAAGAAATTAAACTAGCCCCAGCATTAGCACTAGCAGCAGTACTATCACCAACCGATGCCGTGGCATTAAGTGGTATTGTAGGGAAAGGTCGTATTGAAAAAGAAAAAATGGAAATTATCGAAGGTGAAGCCTTGATGAACGATGCATCCGGCTTGGTCTCATTAAACTTTGCCATTTTAATTGCCATAGGCCAAATACAATTTGATTTATTACAAATTAGTATCAGTTTCTTTATTGTTGCCGTTGGTGGACTAGCTATTGGTGTTTTATTCACCTGGTTATATGCGCGGATTTTACGCCAAATAAATAAATTAACGCATAATGATGCCGCCATTCAAATTGTCTTACTATTCTTACTACCATTTGCCGCTTATCTTATTGCAGAAGAATGTCATTGTTCTGGTATCTTAGCTGCTGTGAGCGCTGGTATGACGGTTAATCAATCCGGAATGATGAGAAATGCCCCCTTAACCACCCGCTTACAATCTGATAGTGCATGGTCAATGTTAACCTTCGTGTTCAATGGTTTTGTTTTTATTCTATTAGGCATTCAATTACCAAGCATTCTAACTAGTACTTTTACCGAAAACCAAACAGATTCGTCAATAGAAGTATGGCAACTATTCTGTATTGTTTTATTTGTTTTTGTAGTTTTAATGGTGACCAGATTTGCATGGTTATGGGCAATGAAACATATGCCCGCGATGCCATTTGGTACCAAGCGCCCTCTGGCATTCAAATCCTATACCACTAGGGATCTATTAATCTCCACATTTGCCGGGGTACGTGGAGCAATTACTCTTGCCGGTGTACTCTCTATCCCAATGACAATTGCAGGTCGTTATCAATTAGTTTTTATTGCTACAGGTATTATTTTAATTTCATTAATTGCAGCAATCATTATCTTACCAATTTTATTACGTGGTAGTGTTATTTTAGATAATTCAAAACAAGAAAATGAAATCTTAACTATCAAAGGCCATATGGCCGAAGAAGCCATTGTTAGTCTTGAAAAAATGCAAAATAACTTATTACAAGAAACGACTGAAGATGGCTTAGATCAAGAAATTATTCATGAAGTTGGATCGCGTGTTATTGGTTCTTTAAGGCGCCGTACTGGACTGAAAGATCTAGAACAGAAAGCGCTTGAAGCGGAAAATTTAGAAAGACGAATGCGTTTAGTTGCAATTGGTGCTGAACGTACAGCTTTATTACAGATGAAAATACGCAATGAAGTAAGTGAAGAAGTTTTCGAACATCTCAATACTGACTTGGATATTTATGAACAAATGATTTCTGAGGGTGCCTAAAATGTTAGCTAGTAAACATCAAATTTTAAGTAAACTCCATTCGCAGATTGTTGATAAAGCGCCACAAATATTTGGGCTAACTCTACGTTGTGTACCTTTCAATTTAAAAAAACGTGCAATTGAGCAGTTATTGCAATTACAATTTAAACATTCACTTGAAGATGGTGATCTGGATTTTTTAGAAAATCGTTGGCTTAAAATTGAAGTTACTGATCTGCAATTAATCTGGTTTGTTAGCCTTATCAATAATAAACTAGTAGTAAGTCGAGAAGAAATTGCTGATGTTAGTTTTATTGGTAATGCTAACGATCTCATTATGATAGCCACCAGAAGGCAAGATCCAGACACCCTATTCTTCCAGCGTCGTTTAATCGTTGAAGGTGACACTGAATTAGGTTTATATGTCAAAAATCTGATGGACTCAATCGAATTGGAAGCTATGCCTAAATTACTGAGATTAACACTTGAAAAATTGGCTAATATAATCGAAAGTTCACCGAGTCACTAATACCAAATTATAAGTAACCTTGCCCCGGATATCGGGGCATTTATGTTTATAATTTTCAAGTTTATTGAATATATATTCACAATAATAAAGAATTTGCTAATGAATAATTTTTCAGACCAGTTAACTTTTTACTTTCACGATTATGAGACTTTTGGCATTAATCCGGCCTTGGATAGACCGTCTCAATTTGCCGGTGTGCGTACTGATAGTGATTTTAATATAATTGAACAACCCCTAGTTATTTATTGTCAACAAACTCCAGATTATTTACCCAATCCAGAAGCAGTGTTAGTGACAGGCATAACGCCACAAAAAGCCAATCAAAAAGGACTTTGTGAAGCAGAATTTACTAAACAAATTCATCAAGCTTTTAGTAAACCCAATACCTGTATATTAGGTTATAACAATATTCGATTTGATGATGAAGTCACACGTAACCTTTTATATCGTAATTTTTATGATCCGTATGCTTACAGTTGGCAAAACGGCAATTCACGATGGGATTTACTCGACCTGGTGCGAGCTTGTTATGCTTTACGTCCTGAAGGTATTAACTGGCCAATTAATGATTCTGGGTTGGTAAGCTTTCGGTTAGAACATCTAACGAAAGAAAATAATATCGCTCATGAACATGCTCATGATGCCATGTCCGATGTTTATGCCACTATCGCTATGGCCAAATTAATTAAAGAGAAACAACCGAAATTATTTAATTATTTTTTCTCATTACGTAATAAAAATAGAGTGGTTGAACTTCTTGACGTTATTAATATGACGCCAATAGTACATGTATCGGGTATGTTTGGTAGTTATCGAGGTAACTTGTCATTAGTTTGCCCCATTGCCTGGCACCCAATGCAAAATAATGCCGTGGTTGTATGTGATTTAACTGGAGATATTGATTTACTCATTAATCTAACGGTTGATGAACTTAGGGAAAAACTCTATACCAAAACCGAGGATCTTGAATTAAACGAATCACGGGTGCCATTGAAACTAGTGCATATTAATAAATGCCCTATTATTGCGCCTCTAAAAACATTGTTACCAGAAAACGAAAAGCGTTTTAATATTGATATCAACCAATGTTTAGCCAAACAACAACATTTGTTACAACACCAAAATACTTTGCAAGATAAAATGCGCGCATTATTTAGTATAACTAATGAGCATTTGGTGGCTACGGATGTTGAGGCCCAGATCTACAGCAGTTTTCTAAATGGTCAAGACAAATTACGTTGTGAAACAATTAGAACTACACCTGTCGATTTATTAGATTCAATAGCACCAACATTTGATGATCCGCGCTTGGCTACCTTATTTTTTAGATATAAAGCGCGTAATTATCCGCAAATACTAAATGAACAAGAGCAAATGATCTGGCAACATTACTGCCGTGACAAACTTAATACCACTAAAATTCAAGACTACTTATTAACACTCGAACAGCTAGCAGAAATCTACAATCAACAACCAGAAAAATTAGCAACAATTAAGCAGCTATATAATTATTGTCACTATTTAGTTGGATAATTAAATTTCAGGGGCGTATGATAGGCAACAAATATCGTAATACAGTTCGTTCCATCAATATTTAATCATAATTAAACCATAAGATAATTAACATTTATATTATGAAACATTTTTTAGCCAAACATGCCACTATAAAACATCGACTTTACTCTTTGTACTATACACTTTTTAGTTATAGTCGTGGATTAATTGTGTTAACCCTATTTTTATGGGCTGGGAATATAATTTCTAAAATATTACCTATCATGATCCCGGGCAGCATTATTGGTTTATTAATTTTATTTTTCTCTTTAGCCTTTCAATTAATCCCAACTTGCTGGATCAAAAACAGTTGTAATTTATTTATGCGCTATATGACAGTATTATTTATTCCAGCAGCAATGGGAATAATGGATAATTATTCATTATTAATAGATAACTGGGTACCAATTATTTTTAGCTGTATTGGTGGTTCGGTTATTGTGTTATTGTTAACTGCTTTTTTAACTGAATACATACATAAAGCTAATCTCAAAAAAGAAGCACAATTGACTAATAAGGAAAATCAATCATGATTTGGATGTTACCCTTAACTATTGGCATTTTCCTGATTGTCCGTAGGTTGTCATTTAAAATAAAAACCCCGCTATTTAATCCATTAGTGATCTCAGTAATTGTGTTAATTCCAATATTATTAATCACTAACACTAACTATACTGAATATGTAAAAAATGTACAAATTATTAATGATTTACTACCCTATTCTGTGGTTGCTTTAGCTTACCCGTTATATGAACTAATCCCACAAATTAAAGCTCGTTGGAAGTCTATTATGATAATTACTTTCACGGCTTCAATTGCTTCAATGGTAACTGGAGTGAGTATTGTTTTCTGGCTAGGTGGTAACCATGAAATCGCCGCCTCAGTGTTACCTAAATCGGTTACTACGGCAATAGCGGTCACCATTGCCGATAGTCAAGGCGGTGTACAATCCATAGCTGCCCTATGTGTTATTCTTGTTGGCACCTTAGGTGGCATATTTGGTCACCAATTATTAAACTTTTTCCGCATAAAATCAGTCTCAGCTCGTGGGTTATCTATTGGTGCGGTCTCCCATGCTGTGGGTACTGCTCGCTGCATCGAAGTTGATTATCATGAAGGAGCTTATAGTTCATTATCATTAGTACTCTGTGGTATAATGACATCATTGACAGCACCGTTTTTATTCCCAATAATGGTATTTATTTTTGATTGGTTTTAGCATGAAGTTAAGAAGGCTTATCGCTTATTTTGTTAGTTTATGCTTGATTATATTGATTACGATTATCGGACTTGATTATTGGATAAGTTATAAAACCGCCCCATATATCTACCATGATGAAAACAAACTCCCTTATCGTGCTATTGGTGTAGTTTTAGGCACCTCTAAATATGTTCGTGGTGGGGGTATAAATGGTTTTTATCGGAATCGAATTGATGGTGCAATTGATCTATACTGGCAAGGTAAAGTCGATTACCTATTATTAAGTGGTGATAACGCCCTGCTTAGCTACAACGAACCAATTACGATGCAAAAAGATTTGATTAAAGCTGGCATTCCACGTGAGGCAATTGTTCTTGATTATGCCGGGTTCCGCACTTTTGATTCAGTGGTACGCGCAAATAAAGTTTTTGATGCCAAGGATTTTACGATTATTACTCAAGAATTTCATTGTGAACGAGCCATTTTCATCGCTCTAGCGCAAGGAATTCAAGCTCAATGTTTTGCCGTGCCAGCACCACAAAGTATGAAACTCGTCCGCGTCCGCGAAATGTTTGCTCGTGTTAGTGCTTTTATTGATCTATATATACTCAATAAAGAGCCTAAATATTTAGGTCCGGTAATTCCTATCATTACGGATGAACGTTAAATTCCCCAGTAAAATTCTTGTCAAGATGTTTCCTGAGAAGTATACGTTTCAGTATAAAATATGCGCTAAAAAATGCTTGTCTCATATTTTAGATTGCATTTTTATGCAGAAAAAAGTAATATTTAGTCAATTTTAAAGCAAACAATAATTAATAATGAATATAGAATTAAAGCATATTAACTGCTTTTATGGTAGTCATCAGGCATTGAATGATGTCTCTCTTTGTTACCCACTAGGTGAAACCATTGTGTTGTTAGGCCAAAGTGGCGCAGGGAAAAGCTCTTTATTAAAGATTTTTAACTTACTGGAAATGCCGACTTCAGGCGAAATGACCATTGCCAATGAACATTTCGATTTTACCCAAAAAATCGCCGAAGCCAAAATTCGCCAACTGCGTAAAAATGTGGGTATGGTTTTTCAAAACTATAACTTATGGCCTCATTTAACGGTACTGGAAAACTTAATTGAAGCACCATGCCAAGTGCTTAAGTTGTCTAAAAAAGCAGCTAGTGATAAAGCCATGGCTATTTTAACTCGATTACAAATCGATGATATGGCACAACGTTTCCCTTTGCACCTTTCTGGAGGGCAGCAACAACGTGTTGCTATTGCAAGGGCTTTAATGATGGAACCACAGATTTTACTGTTTGATGAGCCAACAGCAGCATTAGATCCAGCAATTACATCGCAAATTGCCGAGATTATTAATGAGCTTGCGCAAACAGGTATAACCCAGATTATTGTTACCCACGAAGTCGATTTTGCTCGCAAAGTGGCTTCACAAGTAATTTATATGGAACACGGTAAAATAATTGAGCAAGGCCAGCTAGATAGTTTTGCTCATCCAAAAACAGAGCAATTTAAAGCTTATTTATCACATTAATTAACATGAAATTGGGTGGATATATGAAAAAAACGTTATTGGCTATTTTATTAGCAAGCAGTGCATTTATGGCACAAGCGGCTGAAACGCTAACCATAGGTACTGAAGCGACTTATGCGCCGTTTGAGTTTACTAATGATAAAAACGAAATAGTAGGATTTGATATTGATGTCATCAATAAAATTTGCGACGAAATGAAAGCCTCATGTAAAATCGTCAATCAATCATTTGATGGTTTAATTCCTAGCTTAAAAACTCGCCGTATTGATGTTGCCATTGCGGGTATTGATATTACACCTGAACGCCAACAACAAGTTGATTTCACCAAAGTTTATTATGATGACAGTTCAATCCAATTTATTACTCTAAAAGATACTTTAAATAATTTGGATCAATTAAAAGGTAAACGTGTGGGCGTTCAAAAAGGAACTACTTATTCAAAATATTTGAATGAAAAATACCCGGACGTGAAACCAGTTAGTTACGATAGCTATCAATTTGCTTTTTTAGATTTGAAAGCTAAACGTATTGATGCCATCGTTGCTAGTTCTTTTGTTGCTGGTGATTGGTTAAGTAAAGATGCTGATATCGTACCATTAAGTGACAAAATTACTGATCATGAATTTTTTGGTGAAGGTTTAGGTATTGCTTTACGTAAAGGCAATGATCAACTACTTAATCAATTTAACCAAACCATAGATAAACTTAAAGCTAATGGTGAATTAGACGCTATCTATAAAAAATGGTTTAACAAATAATTAGTTATAATTAAATTCGCTATACTATTGTGATCTCGCCGCATTATACTGCGGCGAGTTTATTTTTTAATTTAACCACGGTTTTTTTATGTCAGACTTTTTAGCAAATGGAATGAATTGGTTGCTACCCTCTTTAGATGGGTATATCTTGCCACTAACTCAAGCAACGTTAATTACATTGTCCTTGGCTTTTGTGTCATTGATCGTTGGAATGATCTTTGCTTTTATTTTTACTATGTTAGAATCGGCGCCATTCAAACCTGTTGCCTGGTTAATGTCGTTATTTAATTTAACCATTAGGGCGTTGCCTGAATTATTAATCGTGGTTGCAATTTATACCGGATTACCGTTGTTATTAATGGCATTAGATGATGGTATGACCATTTCACTTGGTTTTACCTCATTTAATTTACAAATCCATATTAGCAATACCCAACCTAATCCTTTCTTATGTGGTGTAATTGCACTATCGTTACTGTACGCGGTGTATGCTTCACAAACTTTGCGTGGCGCCTTAAAAGCTATTTCTAGTGGGCAAAAGCAAGCTGCTCAAGTGCTTGGATTAAGTAAATCCCGTACTTTCTTGCGTATTATTATGCCGCAAATGTGGCGTCATGCTTTACCAGGACTAAGTAATCAGTGGTTAATTTTATTAAAAGATACGGCGCTAGTTTCAGCAATAGCTATTGATGATTTAATGATGCAAACAAAGACCATCATTGCCAGAACCAATCAACCGTTTCTCTGGTATTTTGTTGCCATGATCATCTATTTAATTATCTCTATTTTTAGTCAGCGTGTTATTCAAAGAATCGAAAAACGAGCCGTCTATTTTGAACAACCTAACTCAGCTAATAGTTAATAAGGTCATAATATGTCAGATACTTTTATTTACTACCTTAAGATCATTATCCAAGGTCTACCCGATACCTTAAGTTTAGGCATTTTAGGTATCTTATCGGCTGGACTATTAGCGATTATTTTTTCTTGTTTATTATCCTTGAATTCTTGTATTTCCAGTAAAATTATCCGTACTTATATTACTATCTTTACTGGTTCACCGTTATTAGTACAACTGTTTTTAATCTATTATGGCCCATCACAATTTGGTGACGTTTTAAGTAAAATCCCAACATTTTATAATCTGATTTCCTCACCTTGGTTTTGTGCTTATTTAGCTTTAACCCTAAATAGTGCTGCTTATACTACGCAAATTTTTTATGGGGCGTTAAAATCTGTTCCTCAAGGACAATGGCAAGCTTGTGAAGCTTTAGGCATGAATAAACGACAAACGCTGAAAGTGGTATTACCTTATGCCTTAAAACGCGCGCTATCTACTTATTCAAACGAAGTGGTGTTTGTAGTTAAAGGTACAGCATTAGCATCAATGATCCCAGTTATGGATGTTATGGGCTATAGTAACCAATTAAATGGTGAATATTATGATTTTTCTATTTTTATTGCTGCTGGACTAATATACCTCTTGATAAACGGTTTATTAAGCACCATTATGAGGATAATAGAGAAAAAAGCCCTCACATTTGAAAACTAATATGAGCCAATTTGATTCGACAAACTTCTTAAAAACAGTCCCACATAAACCAGGCATTTATCAGATGTTTAATGATAAAGAGACCATTATATATGTGGGCAAAGCCAAAGATCTTAACAATCGTCTCAAAAGCTATTTTAACAGTAGCAAAAAAACCCTAAAAACAGATAGGTTAGTTAGTCATATCCAGCATGTTGAATTTACGATAACTAACACCGAAACCGAAGCTTTATTACTCGAACAAACCTACATTAAAAAATATCAACCGCGTTATAATGTACTGTTGAAGGACGATAAAAGTTATCCTTTTATAAAACTCAGTAAGGAACGTCATCCACAACTATCGCTATATCGTGGTGCAGTTAATCGTAAAAAAGATGAATTTTTTGGCCCTTATCCTAGTGGTTATGCGGTAAAACAAATATTAGCTTTGTTACAAAAAACTATTCCGATAAGGCAGTGTTTAAACACGACTTACCGTAATCGCACCCGCCCCTGTTTACAATATCAAATTAAGCGTTGTTTAGGGCCATGCGTGCCTGGTTTAGTCAGTGATGAAGATTATCAAGAACAAGTTAATTATGTTAGGTTATTTTTATCTGGTCAGTCAGATCAAATATTACAAAAAATAACCGAAGATATGCACAAAGCCAGTCATGATCTCAATTTCGAAAAAGCAGCGGTGTTGCGCGATCAATTGCAAGCTATCAAACATATTAATGAAAAACAAGCTATCTATAATAATAATGATAACCTTGATGTTATCGGCTTCCATTATGAATTAGGTTTAGCTTGTATTTATGTATTATTTATTCGTAATGGTCAAACTTTTGGGCACCGTTCTTATTTTCCTAAAGTACCGTCAAATACTGAACTGGAAGAAGTAATTGAGACCTTTTTGGGGCAATTTTATTTGCAAGGCAATCAGAATCGGAATATCCCTAAAAAGATCTTACTTAACTATTCCCTTTCCGATAAACAACCGTTGGAAGATACACTGTCACTTTTAGCAGAACATCAGGTTAAATTAGTCGATGAACCCAAAGGTGATAACCTAAAATTACTCAATATTGCCACTATGAATGCGCAAACTGAAGTTAAAAATAAGTTACTAGAGAATTCTTCCATAAAACAACGCTATGATGCTCTTAAAGCCTTTTTACACATCGATAAAATCAACCGGATGGAATGTTTTGATATCAGTCATTTTATGGGTAAAAATACTATAGCATCTTGTGTGGTTTTTGACGAAAATGGTCCGGTTAAATCTGAGTTTCGTCGCTACAATATCACTGGGATTACTCCCGGTGATGATTATGCGGCAATGGAGCAAGTTTTAACTCGTCGTTATAGTAAAAAAGATCTGCCAGATGAAAAAATTCCCGATATTATCTTTATTGATGGTGGTAAAGGCCAATTGAATCAATCATTACAAGTATTTGCGAATTTGGATGTAAATTGGGATAAATCTCACCCTATTTTAGTCGGGGTGGCTAAAGGTGCCGAACGTAAAGAAGGATTAGAAACACTGTTTTTTGAAGCACATGGAACGGGGCATTATCTTAATGATCATTCCCCTGCTCTTTTACTGATTCAACAAATTCGTAATGCTTCGCATGATCATGCCATTGGTGGACAACGCAAGAAAAGCGTCAAACAACTAACCGATAGCGCTTTAGAACATATTGAAGGTATCGGCGCAAGAAGGCGTCAAGCGTTACTTAAGCATTTTGGGGGACTAAGAGAACTAAAAAGTGCCAGTATTGATGAAATTGCTCAAGTTCAAGGCATTTCAAAGTCTCTTGCTGAAAAAATATATCTAAATTTACAACAATAACACATTGAAAAATTAACATTTTTCAGGCAACATAAGCATAAGAAAACACTGTTTTTTAATTATCCCTAATTATTTGATTAATAAAATAAAATAGAGTCTATGTCGCATGAAAATCAACTTCCCTACAGTTTTAACATTATTTAGAGTTATTTTAATTCCTTTTTTTGTGTTGGCATTTTATCTATTTTCACATGAATGGTCTGGTTTTTTTTCGGCTTTGATTTTTCTTATCGCTGCAGTTACCGACGTATTAGATGGTTACATGGCTCGCCGTTTAGGGCAAACCACCCGCTTTGGTGCCTTTTTAGATCCCGTTGCTGATAAAATTATGGTAACTATCGCTTTGGTATTAATCACACAATATTACCAAGCATGGTGGATTTCCGTTCCGGCAATTATTATTATTTCGCGTGAGATTATCATTTCCGCTTTGCGTGAATGGATGGCACAGATTGGTAAACGTAATAATGTTGCAGTTTCATCAACTGGGAAAATCAAAACTATCGCTCAAATGACGGCTTTAACATGGTTATTGTGGCGCCCTTGTGATCTGGTTATTTATGCCGGTTTAGTTGCATTATTTATCGCCACAGTGTTAACCATACTTTCTATGTGTCAGTATTTATGGATCGCCCACAGTGATTTATTAGATGATGAATAATTCTGGTTATAGTTTTAATTAAAAACAATCGCCAAAAAATCATTATTTAAACTTAAATGCAGCAGTTTTATTGTAAAAGCAGACAAACATTAAGCAATCGTGCAATTATTTGCATTTTTTTATTGACTGAATGCATAAGATGGGTAAAATGCACTGCATTCAAAGCGATGTTGTAAATAATATCAGTTTTGAGCCCGGGTGGTGAAATCGGTAGACACAAGGGATTTAAAATCCCTCGGCCTTTTTGGCCGTGCGAGTTCAAGTCTCGCCCCGGGCACCATTTAAGCAACACTTCTTATGCGGGAATAGCTCAGTTGGTAGAGCGCAACCTTGCCAAGGTTGAGGTCGCGAGTTCGAACCTCGTTTCCCGCTCCAATTCAAAATGTATAAAGCAGTACCGAATGATACAACTCAATGATTTTAAATAATTTATTTAGTGTTTCACACTGTACTGAAATATACTAAAATGTACCTACAGGTACTAATATTTAGTACACTTTTTACTTTTCAAGTAAACTCTTATTCCATATAATAATTCTTAAAGATGGGTACTTAATACGTTATATGCTTTCTTAGAACAAGTCTCTTTCCCACTAACACTATATATAGGTCTACAATACACAAGCTCATTGAACGCTGCTATATATACAACTCCATGTATTGTACTACTCATTAATTTTTTCTTATTTAAAGATACAATTACCTTACGCAATATAATTGGTGTAATAGTTAGTACAAAAGGAATTTGTTCATGTAAAAGGTCACTTAAGTAGTGACAGTGAAGAGGTTTAAAAAAAATGGTGTCTTTTAGGTAAAGGTATAGCATTACTGGAAGCATGGGCTGTATCACAAGACTTAAATGAGGGTAAATTAGTGCGTATCTTGGCTGACTGGGAAGAACCTGGCGCAACTATTAACATTTTATATCATCAGCGACAATATACATCAAAAAAAAGTTAGTGTTTATGCTCAATACCTTTTTCAATGTTTTAAACAGTCATTGTGATTTCCTTAACAATGAGAACTTTTATAATTTTACTGTATAACACTCATGTAAAAAAATATACTCCATATTGTTAAAAGACATAATAATGTTTTCTATACAAATAAAGGACAAATAAAAACCCCGAATTATTCCGAGGTTTTAGATAGCTGAGCTAAAGGAAAACTAGCCTAGTATAATATTATTTTTTATCAAACAGTTGTTCGCAAGAATAACCAGTTAAATCCTCAACAACTGATTTTGTTTCAATAGATAAATCACTAGGTTTACCGTCAGATTGTAAGACATCAATTGCATTAATTAACAAATTATGAGTTTGTTTATTTAAATTAAATGTTTGAGTTACTAATAAAGCTAAAAAAATCAATGTTCCTGTACCTAAAAACAAAATTAAAGCTATAGTGGTTATTGCCTCTGGTGATTGAGTAGCTTGTTTTTCGACAAAACCACCAAATTCTAAAATCAAACCTACACAAAAAGTTGATATAGCCACTGTAGTTTTTCTACAGAATGTCATCACCGCAGCAAATAATCCCTCTCTTCTTTTTTTAGTTATCATTTCATCCACATCTGGAATAAATGGGAATATATTCCATGGGGTAAATTCCATAAGACATCGTCCTATTTGATAAACAGTTCCAATAATGAATAAGAATAATATTTTTGAAGATGGGTTGAAATAATAAATCATATAAGTCAGTAACAAGCAAATTAACATAATAATGTATGCGCTAGTTAATAATTTTTTGGGGCCAAATTTAACAAATGCAAAACCTGCTATTAATGTTACTGGTAAGCCAATTATACTCAAGGATAATACACTACCAGCAATGGATGCACTGATAGACAAACAATACACACAAAAGAAAACAAATACGGTGTTATAAATATCTTTCCCTGTAAAAGAAAGTAGATATATAGCAAGATGTTTTCTAAAAGCTCTTACTTTGAGAGTTGACAAATACTCTTTGAAAAGATCTAATACAAATTTAATAGGATTGGATTTATTTTTATTTTTACTTTCAAGCTCCTTTTCCATTTCTTTGGTAATAGGTCTTTCCCATGTGGAGCAATATGAAATAATGACACATATGGCAAAAAATATAGCAAAAAATAATCCATTATAAAAATAAGCCATTGCATTATTTTCTCCGAATTTAGCTATTAATAATCCAGGAACAAAGGTAGCTAAAAAGGTACCTATAGCAGAGATAAACATACGGCATGTAGACAATTTTGTTCTTTGACTATAATCAGTAGTCATTTCTGATGGTAGAGTTTCCCAAGGGATCATAACCATAGCAACTATAATTTCAAATGCTAAGTAAACGGCTAAATAATATAAGTAGCTCATACCTTGTATCCAAAGCAAAGCATAAACTAACATTAAAGGTGCACCTATTATAAGAAAAAATCTTCTTCTCCCAAATTTTTTACCTAAGATATTTTTATAAAAATGATCGGTGATACTTCCCATAAATAAACAAATAATAGCATCTATAATTCTAGCTATCGCCACAATTGAACTAGCTTCTATGGGAGTTAAACCGACAAAGACGGTGAAAAAATAAAGTAGCCAAGCCCCAATAATGGTGAAAGCTCCACCACCAATTATATCAATCATCCCGAAACCTATAGCTCTAGGGATAGTAATAAATTTATTTTTAGTTTTCATAATTTTCCTTTCATTTATTAAATTATCTCTAATTATTTGCCACTAATTTTATAGCAAAAGTTCTGATTTCATATGCACCAACAGTTACATTTATACTCTTCGTTTGTTCTTCATGAGTGATGAAATTTTCCATTAAATCACATTCTCTCCACCAAAGAATATTATAATTTGATGTAAGAATGACTGCTTGTTTACCTCCTGAATAATCATGAATTCTAACTATTAGCCAATCTCCATGTTCCGCTTTTTTAATAGTATCTATTTGTATAAATGGATTATTAACATTTATAGGTGACATGATTTCCCCCTTATCATGTTGTAATGAACCATTAAATATTCTTAATGGATCATTTAAAGACCATGCTTCAGGAACAACGGCAGCAGATTGCCATGAATCGGTATGAGGAAACAAAGAGTAAATAAATTGGTGTTCACCCTGATCGGCTTTAGCATCAGGGCTTATTGCTGATTTGATTAAGGTTAGTTGAATTATATTTTCTCTAATGCTATGACCATATTTACAATCATTTAATATAGCAACACCGTAACCGAATTCAGACAAATCAGCCCATTGATGGGCTACACTTTCAAATTTTGCATAATCCCAACTGGTATTCCATGTGGTTGAGCGTTTAACATTACCAAATTGTATGTCATAAGTTGCTTCTGTCGCTCGAATATTCACTGGGAAAATAGTTTTCAGTAATTTATTATAGTCATTCCAAACAACTTCTGTAATAAAATCTATTCTACGATTAGCTGTATAAACACGCATTTTTTGTTTAATTTGGCTGTTATTGAAACGCCATTTAAACGTTACTTCAGCTAAAAGTTCACCAATTTCAGTAAGTTCTATTGATTCAATGCTAGTAACTGGTTGATGTTTTTGTATATGAAAAATTTCAATATCCCATGCATCATACTTCATAGGTTTATCTTCATATATTGTTAAAACATTACCTACATCTGCTAATACTTCCCTAGAATTTTGTTTGTCATATATACTGGTAATATGTCCGTAATGATTCCACGTAATAAGATAAATTGGTGTGTCTAAAGTATTTGTTGCATATTTAAAATTACTTGATTCATTTTCGTCACATAAATTATGTGGCTCGTATTGAATCGTTATGCCACTTAAAGAATAAATTTCTGGAATTTCAACAAAATAGCCATCATTAAGCATAGTTCGTTGCACCGATAGCTTATTATTGTTAGAGTTTTTAAACGAAACATTCTCCAAATTATTTTTCCAGAAAATTACATTATTAAATCTACTCCAACTACTATTATTAAAAATTGTTATCTCACCCATACTATTAGTATTTAACAAAGGTTCTAATAGTCTTTCGGTGGTTACATTATATTTTTCATATAATTCAGTAAATTCTAATTTTACATCTTTATATACTTCTGCAATTGAAGACCCAGGAATAATGTCATGAAACTGGTTTTTAAGAATAGTTTTCCAATATGAATCAAAATCTGATTTAGGGTAATTTTGCCAATTATTATCAATTATTGAATTAACAACACCTAGCCATTCAGCAAACTTCATATCAATTTCAGATCTTCTATTTAATTTTTTTACTTTAGCCTGACTAGTATATGTCCCCCTATGGGTTTCAAAATAAAGTTCTCCATCCCATACATGAAAATAAGCTGAACTATTTGATATGTTTTCATCCAATTGGTGAAAATATTTTTTTACACCGCCAAATTCAATAGTTGGGAGACTTGGCATTTTTTTAAACGTTTGTAACAATTCAAGCATAGATTCATTCGGGCCACCACCCCCATCGCCATACCCAAAAGGTAACAACAATGTATCGGTTAGTCCTTTATCTTTATAGTTATCATATAAACCTTGTATTGACTTAGCATTTACAATTCCATTGTAAGTATAACGAGGGTATCCTTCTTCTGGAGTGGTCACAAAATGAGCAATAATTTCACTACCATCTATTCCTTTCCATTTAAAAGTATCATGGGGAAGCTGATTGAATTCATTCCAACTTATTTTTGTTGTCATGAAGTATTTTATTCCTGATTTTTTTAATATTTGTGGTAATGCCCACGAATATCCAAATACATCTGGAAGCCACAAACATTCTGGAGTAACACCAAATTCCTTCTCCATGAAATTTTTGCCATAAATGATTTGGCGAATAAATGATTCACCAGATGGTAAATTACAATCAGCCTCAACCCACATAGCTCCATCAACTTCCCAACGCCCTTCTTTAATTCTAGTTTGGATTTGTTGGTAAATATCAGGATAATCATTTTTCAAAAATTCATATAATTGAGGTTGTGATTGAAAAAAATAATAATCATCAAATTGATTCATTAATTTCAACACAGTCGAGAATGAACGAGCGCTCTTTTCTCTTGTATGTTTTATTTGCCATAAAAAAGCTAAATCAATGTGTGTATGCCCAACGCAATGAATTTTTATAGGTGGCTTTATCGCATTTGCAGCATAATGATCATTGATATATTCATTAGCTAATTTTATTGAATCATAAAAAACATCATTTCCAGGATTGGTCCAATCAATTAACAAATAAGCATTATCGAGTTGATTAAGTAATTTAGTATAATAAGGATCATTTGTAGAAATTACTTCTAGCGTTTGCATAATTGCTGTAGAGGTTACTAATAAATCATGAGTGGCTTTATCTCTCACTCCAAATGCGATGTTTTTTATACTATTACCAACGTGAAAAGCTTCAAAATGTTGCCTAACTTTACCTTCAAGTATCCCAGACCAAATTCTAATATCAAACTCAATTGTTTGACCTGAAAAATTATCTGGAAATGATATAACATGATGATTTTTATCTAAGCCATGCCATGGTTTTTGGTTAATATAAAGTAATGCTTCAAATTCATCACGTAGAGCTGGAAGGGAAAAATCGAATGTACCGATAAGTGTATATAATTGAGAGTTAATTTTGGGAAATGTATGTATTGTTTTTAACCAAACGTAAATATCTTTTTCTAACCAAGTATATCCTTTTTTCTCAGTTTTCCATCCTGAAAAATCTTTATCAGGGGGACGAGTTCCATTCGTCCCTGCTCTATCATAACAAATGTCTACTTCTTCTATTGATTGAACATCTCTTAATTCATATTTACTTAATTCTTCAATTCGTTGCTTCAATTTTTTTTGAGTAAAAAACATGATAACCTCCATGACTATAATTCTTTAATTCCGTATCATTCAATGAGGTAATCTCTTTAAAAATGTTGTTTGTAATTTCGACTACATTCCATATTTTTGTTTTTCAAGAGATTCCCATATTCCCATTAAATAAGTCACGCCTAAAGCTCTATCATATAATCCATAACCTGGACGGCCTGTTTCTCCCCAAATAAATCGACCATGATCAGGTCTAATATATCCATTAAATCCATTATCATGTAATGATTTCATTATTTTATACATATCTAATGAACCATATTGTGATGGATGAGCGGACTCATAAAAGTCTTTGTCTTTAATTAATTTTATGTTTCTTACATGCGCAAAATGAAGACGTTTACGTTGAGTAAATTCAGCTAAAATTGCATAAACATCGTTATTAGGTTCTTCAGCAATGGATCCTGTACATAGCGTGATACCATTAGCTTCTGAGTCAACAGATTTACACAACCAATCTAAATCTTCTCTATTTTTAATAATTCTTGGTAAACCAAATATTGAATAAGGAGGATCATCTGGATGTATTGCCATTTTTATACCAACTTCTTCACAGGTAGGTATTATTTTTTTTAGAAAATATACCAAATTTTCACGTAACTTTTCGTCATCAACATTTTTATATTTGGCAAATAGTTCTTGTACTTTTGCCAAACGCTCAGGTTCCCATCCTGGTAAAGCAAAACCATTTGAGTTATTTAAAACTTCTTTAACTACCTGATCTAAACTTTTATCAATACCTTTTTTTTCGAATGCCATAGTAATAGAACCATCTGGTAATACATATGACATATCAGTTTTCATCCAATCAAAAACAGGCATAAAATTATAACAAATAACTTTCACCCCAAATTCAGCTAAATTACGGATAGTTTGTATATAATTACTGATATAGTGATCCCTACTAGGCAAACCTATTTTAATATCATCATGAATATTTACACTCTCAATAACTTCCATCTTCAAATTAGCAGCATAAGCTTGTTCTACTAATGCTTTTATTTTTTCTTTAGGCCAAATATCACCCACATTAACGTCATATAAAGCACCTACAACTCCCTCAACACCTGGAACTTGACGAATATATTGTAAGGAAACCTTATCTTCTGTTTCTCCAAACCAACGCATTGTCATTTGCATAACGATTTACTCCAATCCATTTATTTTATATTGATTCATTATTACAACGATCTAATTCGTCTATGTTAATTAAATTTAATTAATAATCAAGTAGTTATATAAAATAGCTTACATTATTTACTTTCTTTAGTCTCTAATAATTCTTTAGCTATTAATAATCCTCCTATAATACCTGCTTCATTACCTAACGCTGGTGTCACAATATATTGATCGACATTAGGCAAATCAAAATAATTATTAATTAGTGACACAAATTGTGATTTAATTTTGTTTAATAAATTAGCATTATTCATAACACCACCACCTAAAATAATTAATTCAGGTGCTATAGTTAACGTGTAATTGGCGATAGCTTGAGCTAAATAATAAGCTTCAAATTCCCATGCAATATGATTGTCAGGCAATTTAGAAGGAGTTTTATTCCAACGTTTAATAATTGCTGGCCCTGATGCCAATCCCTCTAAACAGTCCTTATGGTAAGGACAATTTCCAGAAAATGTGTCATCTTTTTTTCTATTAACAAAAATATGCCCCAATTCAGGATGTTGTTGATTATTAACAATACTTCTATTTATGATTACTCCTCCACCGATACCTGTGCCTATAGTTAAATAAACACAACTATCTTTACCTACCGCTGCACCTCTTTTAAACTCTGCATAAGCAGCAACATTTACATCAGTATTCAAAGCAACTTTAGGCGATATTTTATCTTTGATTGATTGCAAAATATTAAAATTCTTCCATTCAAGTTTTGGAGTTGATGTGATATAACCATATTGTTTGGACTTGGGATTAATATCAATAGGTCCGAAAGATCCTAGACCAAGAGCTTTTATTTTATGATTTGAAAAAAAATCGAAAACACTAGATAAAGTTATTTTAGGTGATTCTGTTTCAATAATGATTTTATCAATAATATTTAGTGCAGGATCCGATACTGCACAAACAAATTTTGTTCCACCGCCTTCAATTGCCCCTAACATGGAACTTTCCTCCATCAAGTAGTTTTATTTTTTTAGTTGTATATTTAATTTGAATAATTTATAACAATTTATCAAATTGGTCTAATAGATTTTAAGATGACTATCAAATTATCTATTTCTTTACTGAATTACCTAATAAATTGATTTATCCAGATGTGTTAACAAATAATTTAGAATACTATGCAAACATAATCCAATATCACCACCTACCCGATGCGCCACCACCGCCGCTGCGACCGCCACCACCATCACTACTAGAACTAGAACTAGAACTAGAACTAGAACTGTGGCTACTATAACTTGAATAGTCTTGACTAGAATTATCCCAATTACTATCTCTATACAATTTAGTTGATATACATTCACTTATATAACACAAAACTCCCATAATAATAGTAATTATGCTAGCAAATATTACGCCATAGATTAGCGAATCAGAATGGATCGCAGCCATTAATCCAAAAATCACACCCGAAAACAGGCCGATAGTAATGCTAAATTTTAATTTAGCATTACTAATCCATTTATTAACTATGACAATCAATATACCTAATAGGCCTAAACATAAAAAGCTAGAAACCAAAAATACCGAGAAGATCATTAACACAGACATCCAGCTAGGTAAAATTTTTAATAACAGCTCTTGTACCCAATACGGTAAGTTGGTTTCTAAATATTCGTCACCCAATTGTAAGCCATTACAAGTATTTATATCAAAGCCTCCAAAATAACCAGTGATGCTCAAAATAATTACTAGTAAAATACTAACTATTAGTGGTGAAACTTTTAATAATTTAAAAAGGATAACCGCCCACATATAAAAACAAGTACCAAGTATAATTGCTGCAATAATATCAATCACCCTAAAATCAGTAGGATTTTTAGCAATATAAAATTGCGTATTATCAATGGCAGGTAAAGGTTCTTGTTTTATTTTGGCAATAAGTGCATCAACTGCTATTTCTATACCTTGTTCATAACGTTCTTGCTTAAAATATGGTAATAAATAGTCATTAATGATATTTTTAGTTGTTAAATCAGTTAATGTTCCTTCTAATCCATAACCCACTTCAATGCGTACAGATCGATCATTTAAAGCTACCAATAACAATACCCCATCATCAATCTTATAACGTCCCAATCGCCAATGATTAAAAAGTTGATTAGCATACTGTTCTAAAGTTAATGGTGCTGTTGTAGGGATAATTAATACGGCTATTTGCGACCCCTTTGTTTTTTCGAGTGCAAGGATTTTGTCATTAATTCTCATGAAACTTTGAGGTGATAAAATACCTATCTGATCGGTCACAGCACCTTGCTTTAAAGGGAATGAAATTTCGGCATGCACAGAAGCACAACAAAGAATTATACTAAGCAAAAAGAAGCGCAAGGTATTTTTTAACATAACAGTAATCATCATATAATTAGATATTTTCATAGCCAATAATAGCAAATATGAAAAAAAGCTATATCAAAAAGAGTTTGATGCATAATATCCCTTCTCTTAATTAAATATCCTAGTTCGTAAAACTATTCCGAATCTTAGCATTTTATATGTAGTCTATCATTCTAAACATACAAAATAACATCGAAATTATTTTGTTAATATTTTAAATAAATTAATGATCAGAATATTATTAAACAAAACTTAAAATTAGCTTGGTTATATATCTCATTTTCTAATTATTTTTTAATTAACTTCATTCCCAACCACGCCAAAGCTACATTAACTAATGCCAAACTAATACATGCAAAAATTACTCCATGCCAATTTAGATTTTGGTAAATAATCCCCAACATATAAGTACCAATACTGCCTCCGGCCAAGCATGAGAGTAAATATATGGATGAAATGGCTCCGCGTGAATTTATTGGCACAATTTGATTAAGTACCGAAATAACAATTGGTTGAATACCAAAAACAAACAAGAATAGACCAAAAATACCTAGTGCAATGCACAATAAGTTTTGACTAAAGCCAATGGTAATAACAGCTGCACTAACACATAATAAGCAAATAATTAATAACTTTTTATCACTGACAGTTTGCGACAATTTACCAGTAATTGTGGCACCAATAACCGCGCTTATGCCAGCAAAATTTAACCATCCTAACACGGTGGATGAAAGATAAAATGGCGCACCTTTCAAATAAAAGGTAAGAAACGAAGATAATCCAAGATAAACAAAAAATAACAAAAAACCGACCAATAAAAAAATAACTACTTTGGTATTAAGTAGTAATTTTGCTGCCGCTAAATAAATGTTAACAATGCTAACATTAGCATTCGAAGAATTATTATTGCTATTATTTATACCAAAAGGAATAAATAGGCAAGCAAACAGAATAAAACCCGCATAAATAATAAAAGCTAACTGCCAAGACCAAATATCAGCCATCATAGCAACAATACTACGACTAAAAATAATACCGACAATTGAAGCTGAAATCATCACGCCCATGGCTTGGGGTAATTTTTCATTGGGCGTATTTTTAGCAGTATAGGCAAATAAAGCTGCTGGTACTGAGGCGGCAAAAAAGCCAGTTAAGGACATCATAAGTAAATGTATTTGGAAGGAATCAACCATACTGGCTATAACTAAACAGAAGATCGTTCCAACACAACCAAATAGTACTAATAATCTAGTTGCCACTCTATCTGATAATGGGCCATAAATGAAAAACGAAATTGCATAGAAAAAACAAGAAAGACTAAAAACAAACCTTGCATCCAAAATATTTATATTAAAGCTTTTGGATATTTCTTGGAAAATCAGTTGACTTATATAGACCGAACCGACCAACAGCACAATTAATGCAGCAGATATAAAAATACTAGTATTTGCTTGTTTTACAATCGGAGTAGTACTTGATTCCATATTCTAAATTCCTTTTTAAATTGCGAGTAATACCCATCGCTACATTTTTACCATCACAGAAATATCAAGACATAACGTTAGTATTAAGTTTACTAAAATTAATTATTGAAGATGAAAACTAAAATACGCTAATCAACCATACTAATAGAGGAAAAATGCAGAAATAGAAAATAAAGGTATTAACTAAAGGGTTGCAAGGATAAAACAAAAGCCGACAATACCAAAATACTTATTTTGCGATATGAAATTAATATCAAAATATGTTTAATTAAAACGTATAAGTATTTACAAATTACAGGTTACAGGTTACAAGTTATTACAAACTGATTTTAAAGAATATTATTCTAGGTTGTTTTCATTAAATAATGTGACCGATTAGTCACATTATTTTACAATTAGGCTAGCATACTTTTATTAAAACGAATTTAACTATTTTTTATCATTATTTTATAAGCACCAGTAGCATAAATTACCCCGCCAATCACCAAAACAGCTCCTGCCAGTTGTAATACATTTGGGATCAGGCCTGTTATTAGAGCAAGCAACATAGCAAAAACTGGAACTAAATTAAAAAATACAGATGTAGTAGCTGCACCGAGTTCTTTTATGCCAACATTCCAAAATAAGTAAGCTAATACTGAACCAGCTATTGCCATATAAATAAGCATCATGTGATTAGATAGAGAAATTTTTTCAATCTCTTTTAATAAGTTACTTTGATATATTGAAAAAAATAATATACCAATTGAGCCAAATAACATCGTAAAACTAGTTGTTTGTAATGGGGTTGAGTTGGAGATAAATTTACGACAACCGACGGTATAAGTCGCCCAAGCTATATTACCTAACAAAATAATTAAATCCCCGCGACTGAATTGTAAATTAACTATATTATTTATCTGCCCATTACTAATCACCAAAATCACACCAACCAAACTAATTAACATACCTACAGCTTGTGACCAAGTTATCCGATGTTTATCTAATATTGAGGCAATTAACGCTGTAGTTACTGGTGAGGTAGCCATAATAAGAGCACCATTGATCGCCGAGGTGGTTTGTAACCCAATAAAGAAGGCTAAATTAAACCCCGTAATACCACATAACCCTAATAAAATGAATGCCAGCCAATTTAATTTAAATGCAGTAATGTTATTTTTAGCCTGGATTACCATATAAATAAAAATAACCAAACTAGCAATAATGAAACGTTCAGATGCGGCAACCAGAGGTGACACTTCTGTTACAACTATTGATGCTGCATTAAAATTAGATCCCCAAAAAAAAGTAGATAATGTAACCAGTAATAATGCCATTTGACGATTTTTCATTTTATTCTCCATTATTTCTAAAATAAGGTATCTAAGCTTATTGAAGCTATCAGTAATTCTTGTTGGAGAATTAATTCAAAGTATTAGAATTTCGATCACATCCATGTCCTTAAGCGTTCATGGTTTTACCTTTCCGTAAGCTGATATAGGATTCAATATTCTCGTTATAATTTGAGTCAACTTAGATGGTTATTTGTAAACTGGATTTAAGTTTATTTACATTTCATTTATAATACAATGAACAAAATAACAACATTAAATTTCAAAAATGAAACTATCTTTTGATGATCTCATAATCTTTATAAGCGTAATTAGAGAAGGCAGTATTATTAAAGCTGCCAAAAAACTCTCAATGCCATCACCCACCATAAGTAGACGGTTGACTCAATTAGAACAAGCTATTGGTGGACTTTTGATGTATAGAAGTAGTAGAAAGATCACTCTTACCACATTAGGGCAAATGTATATTGATAAATTTACTAACTTAGTAGATGAATTTATTGAAACCGCAGAAAATCTAGATGATTATCACCAAAAATTATCAGGAACCATTAAAGTAACTGCACCAATGAGTCTAACCCATCAATGGTTTGGTAACTGTATTTTTGCATTTAAGAAAGAGTATCCAGACATAAAAATAGATTTAATGGCAACCAATAAAATTATCGATTTAGCCGATATGAATATTGATATTGCAATTAGAGTTGGCGATCTCAGCGATAGCGATTGGATTGCCAAAAGACTATTAGTATCAAAAAATATATTATGCACATCGAAAGAATATTTAGAGAAAATAGGGAATTGCTCTAATCCTGTCGATTTATTAGATCATCATTTAATTAATAATAATAATAATCTAAATTGGTCATTAAAAAATATAAATAAGCCTGAATATTACCAAGTCCGAGCAACCCCATGTTTAGTTATAGATGACGCTGAACTTATAATTGATGCTGCAAAAGCAGGCATAGGGATCTGCTTTGTACCGTCACAGTTTGTTATGAATTGTTTATCAAGTGGTGAATTAGTACAAATTTTACCGGATTGGATCGGTAACGCCAGATCAATCTATATCATATTTAAGGACAGAAATTACCTACCTAACCGGGTGAGAGTTTTTAAAGAATACATTGAAAATTATATTAATAAAAATCTCTAAATATGAGCTAAATTATCATTAGTTTTGGTGACGAGAATTTTATTCGTCATCTGATTAATGTTTAAACTAAAAAATAACTTAATTTTATTATTTTAGTCACACAAACCTGATCTAACAATTAGCTTCATTTTTTACGTTCTTTAAAAACATCATGAGCGGTTTTTAAAGCATTAGTTACTCGAGGGAAGCCAACATAAGGCAAACAGTGTACACAAATATCTAATATTTGTTCTTCGGTTAATCCCGCATTTAAGCCGCCATGCATATGCATTCTTAACTCATCTTGAACACAGCCTTGAGTAATTAAAGATGAAATTGTAACTAATTGTTTTTGCTGTAAAGATAAGCTATTGCGACTATAAATATCACCATAAGCAAAATCACAGATATATTCATCAAATTTAGTTGCTAATTTGGCGTTTTCTTTTAAACCATTAGCACCAAGTTCTCCATATAATTGCGCGATATTTTTCAGTCCATTTTCATGTCTTAATTTAGTCATCTTATCCTTCCAATAAATTATTCGAAATGAATTTAAATATAACATATTATGGTTGATAAACCTTCCATATTATGATTTTTGGTAACATGATTAAATGAATAACATAACCTATGACTAATAATACTTATCAATCAGAAGGAAAATCATAGGCTATATTGCTTCCTTTCTAAGAAAAGAAGCAATAATTAGGAAATATAATTATTTTGCTTATACCAAGTGACGACATCTTTGAAGGTAGCTTCTAAAGGCCTAAATTCACAACCTAACTCTTTAGCACTTTTTTCATGACTAAAATGAGTACGTTGGTATTCTGTTCCGATTAATTTAACCGAAGAGTAACTAAGTAGAATTGGTTTACGGGTGATTAAATGATAGATTTCTTGCCCTAATGCAATAATTTTCAATAGCCAAAATGGAATAGATTTAGTTGGCATCTTAATACCAGTCGTTTTTTCGAGTAATTCGAAAATATCTTTCATTTCCATATAACGCCCTGCTGCAAGGTATTTTTCACCACTTCGACCTTTTTCCAAAGACACAATGTGATGTTCAGCAACATCACGGGCATCCACTACCGAAAAACTTGCTGGTAAAATACCCGGCATTTTTCCGGCAATATAATCTAAAACTAATTGTCCTGATGAAGTTGGCCCCATATCAAAAGGTCCATACATCCAACCTGGTAAAATAATTGTAGTAAACATATCAGGATGTTTATTTAAAAACTCCTTAACTTTGCGCTCGGCTAATATTTTACTTTTATAATAATTATCACTACCTTCAAGGTGACGTTCCATGGTTTCATTAATCAACTGATTTTTTTCACCATAAAGTGTAGCTATCGAAGAGGTATACACGGCTTTACGAATTCCTGCTTTGTAAGCTGCTTCTAAAATTTGCTCTGTTCCCTTTACATTAGTATTAAAAAGCTCATCCCAGTGTTTTCCACCTTTATAGTTATCTCTAAAAAAAGCGGCACAATGGAATAATGTATCACAACCTGATAAGTGGTCAGCAAACCCTTGGACATTAAGAATATCACCCTCAATAATTTCTACTAACGGGTTTTGAAATAGCTTCTTAGCTTTATCCATAGATCTAGCCAGAACTTTAATTTTGACATTGTGCTCAATCAAATTTCTAACAATACTACTACCTAGCAACCCCGTTCCACCAGTAACAAAGACTACGTTCATTATGAATACCCCTCTTTGAATCAGATTGCGATTTTAAATACCAATCAAAATCCAGATACCAATTGGTATTTATATTTAAGCATGATATATTAATAGCTGTTAATTAACAATCTACTTTAAGTTAACTTTTAATAACATTTTAGAATATACAGAGCATTTAAAATGCAAAGAATGACTAGAGCACAACAGCAACAACAAACTAAAGAAATGTTATTTATGGCTGCAATGGAGCAAATAACTAAGTTTGGCTTTGAAAAAACCAGTATTAACTCAATAACAGAAGCTGCTGGTTTTTCTAAAGGTGCTTTTTTCTCTAATTTTGAAAATAAGTACGACTTGCTATTGCAACTAACAGAAAAACTTAAGAGTGAAGAAAGATCGCTATTAAAGTCATCACTTAATATTAATGATAAACAACACACCATTTCTATTCATGGTTTAAATGCTTACTTTGACCATATAAAAAACAATACCGTTTGTGTTATTTTAGATATTGAAATGCAACTCATTGCCAGCAGAAACCCTCAATTTAAATCTTTTTATTGCCAGTTCCAACAAGAAAATAATAAAGCTTTAGGGGAAATAATTGGTAAAGTATTTGCTTCCAAAGGAGTAAAACCATCCCTATCCCCTGAATCTTTAGCGCAAATATTTATCGCACTCACTGAAGGTTTGTTATTACAAAATGTCGACAATCCAGGAAAGCAAATTAAAGCTATATTAGAGGCACTCATTGCCAAGGATAATAAAAATTTAAAATAGTCACGATGTTGTTTACTGGTTAATCAGATAAAATTATTTTTTATTGCCATTCGGTGCTATTTATCCACTCCTATACGTTCCATTTGTTGTTTAAATCTATAATAAAATTTTTCATATCTTTCAACTACCTGCTGATAAGTTTCATAATGTTTATCATTGTTAGCTAACGTCGAATTAGGTTCTAATGGAATACGCAAATACTCTAACCTTAATGGATTATTAGGAATACCTTCGGTATTAGGCGGTATCTCTTCAACAAAAGTCCAAATAGTGGGACTGTCAATAGTACCTTGGCTTGTTTGAGTTTCTGTTTCTGAATTAAATGGGGGGATTAATCCATATTCTTTTGGTCCTAGAATAATTTTTTCCTGTGGGTAGGATATTTCTAATAACTCACCTCCAGGTTTATCGTAGTAACACATAGGCATATAGTTATGCTCCGGCATCCATACCCCAGTTTGAGTAATGGAACTACCGGTAGGGAATGTTTCTGACCAGTGAATTAAATAATTGGGATAGACTGCTGGCTCTATTAAACAACCTTGCACAAAAGGATCGTTTGCATCTTTGGCAACAAATACATCATCGTAATCTCTCACCTTATGATCAAATAAATCCATAACAACAGATAATGCGGGGTTGCCCCCTCTATCACTCAGTAAATCATAAATACGGCTATCTAATCTATAATCTGTTTCCAATAGGTCATTAATTTCACCTGGAGCATCAGCTTCAATCCCTTGTGGTAGCGCATCATCAAAAAACAAACTATCCGACTTAACTCGCATAAAACCAGCGATTCCAATAGAGAAATTCACTGATTGCCGTGAATATTTACGTTTAATAGTTACTTTTTCTTTAAGCTCTAATAACTTAGGACCGATAAAGCGGTCGATAGCAAAATCCTGCCAAAAGTAATATAACGTTTTTTCTGATGACCAGCGCGAATACCGTTTTTTATTGAGTTTGTCATACTCAATCACTTTATCGTAAACAGCCTGCAACGCCGATAAACAACGTTCACCATACTCTAAAGAATATAAGTGATATAGATACCAAGCTTCTAGCTGGCGGTAAGGGTTTAGTAGTAACTCTACATTTTTACGCATGGTTTTTATAAAAAATATAATTAAAAAGGATCAACATTCATTAGCTATTGCTACTAATAGAAAGAGTTAAGTTTCCTGCTCCAAATTTCCGTATAAAAATATATTACAACCTTTCTTTTTATCATAAAAATGATATTTTTTTATTTTTCTCGTCTATCCATAGATTACAATAAACACTACTATTATGAAGGACAACATCATATGAGATTTATTAAGTTGTTATCAGTATGTATATTATTTGCCAAAAAAATAATTTAAATTTAAACTTTAACTACCAAAAATAAGAATAATGTCTAACATAGATTTATTAATAACTATCTATAATTAAAAGTATTTTCTAAGAAAAGGAAATTAATGTATGACAGCTTCAACCTTGGGAATAAAGATTGTCCATCTTACTAAACTAGGACTTGGTCCGAAATTGATAGTTTATATTTTATTTGCATTCGAATTTATATCTCTTATAGCTCTTTACCTAATCGATCTATTATCTTTAGATGAAACTATTGTAATTATTGCTGTTGCAGTCATTGTTGATTTAATTCTTTATGTGGTATTTGCCTCTTTTGCTCGTAAAAATACTGACATGCAATTTTTTGAAAAAGGTTTAATAATTAAAAAAGGCAAACAATCGGTAAGTTATCTATACAATCAAGTAAAAAATTTCTATTTTTTCCCTGATCAACATGGTTTTATTTCAATTCTTAGCATCCAAATGGATGATGATCCAAAATTCTACAGCTCGAATAAATTAGGCGGTGGCAACAAAGAAGCTTGGGTACAAACCTATATAGATGCAGTCTTTGAAGAAAAACTAACTCTTCTCGCACAAAATAAATCCTTAACTTTTGAATATTTAGAAAATAAAAATAATTTACTTAACTATTTAGTTGGCCGTAATTATTTAAAAAATTTTGATGACCAGAAAAAAAAGATTGTATTAACTCAAAATCAAATTCAAGTTGATAGCGTAAATGTATCTCCTTATAGTCAGTTACAATCAATTAGTACCAATGATTGGAAAAATACCATCACTATCACTGACATTTATGGAAATGAGTTTTTCTCTAATGATTACTCAAGCCTATCGCAATGTTTGTTGTTTATTTGTTTAGTTAACTATCTAATTGCAGAAGCAAATAATAAAATTAACTAACATTAGTGGGATTATAATAGCAAGGCAATCATTAGAATTTACGACTTGATGCTATTGATAATATTCAAATACGCCGCCGAATTTTTGAGCGATATTATCACGCACTGGTTGTTGTAATAGTGCTTGTGCTAATAATTTTGCCCATGGTGCTTGCGCATTTTGTTGTTGTACTACAATCCCCATTGGAAAATCTTTAGCATCATTATCGCGAATAATATAATGTCTAAAATCTTTACCCGCATTTTTCATATGGGTAAAAAAGACGATTGCGGCATCTAAATCATTTAAGGCCCTAACAGTCTGAACTTGATTCATATCAATCAATTCAATATGTTTTGGGTTTTCCTTTATATCAATTAAACTAAACTGACCTTGATGTTGTTTATCAAGTTCTATTAAACCAGCATCATTTAACATCCGTAAACCACGATCCATATTCATGGCATCGTTCATAATCGCAATTTTAGCACCATCAGGTAATTGATCTAATGATGAATATTTTTCTGAGTACAGACCAATTCCAGTAGTAAAAGCATAAGGTTGCACCATAGCAAGATTACCATGATTTTGCGAATTAAAACTATCCATAAACTTAATATGCACACCTAATGCAGCATCTGCACTCCCATCATTAACAGCCCGAATAACATTAACATTACCAGACATAATAACCAAATTAACATCTAAACCTTGCTGTTTTAACCAATCGAGCCCCGGTTGTAAAATTGCTGCAGAAATTTCAGTAGTTGCTACATTGATTTTCTTAGGTAACGGAGTATCAACTGATTTTTCAGTTTTATCATTATCACAGCCGATCAAAGCAACAGTTACCAAAAGTAAACTAATAAATTTAATAAATACTTTCATACAATATCCTCTAGTTGTGTCTAATTAATGTTTGTTTCTGTGATAACTAAGAGTACCAAAACTACCTTTGTAATAATTACAACTTAACTTAACATCCAATTTATCACCAATATTCATGTTCTCGGCTCGTTCTATAATTTTTTTCTTAGTTTGATTATCATCCATTAAATTACTGGTTGCTTTCACACCATCAATAATTTTATCTAATTGATTAAAAGGTATTCCCATTGCTATTTCATCATCTTGCCATTTGGCCACCTTTCTTGTACCAGCGCAGAGCATACTAATATTAGGTTGATTCATTTCAAAAGGATAAGATGTACATTCTTGACAAATGGCTTGATTACCTACCATTTTTATATTTTTTAGTTGTCCAAAATGATAAGCATAACCTTGAATTAACCGCATAATATTTAGAGAGTTAGCTATTATTATCACAACATCAGGTGTAGCTTTTTCAAACTGTTCTAAAGGTTTAATTTCCACACCCAAAACATGATGCTGACAATAAATCATATCTTTGGCAACTTGACGACTAATCCCATAATCAGCATATAATCCCATCCTAAAATGACGTCTTCCTGATTTTACCTCAGTTTGATCAATAATATCTTGTGAAGCTGGCAACATTCCTAATACCCTAGCCCCTGATAAACAAGAAATTTTATTAAGTCCAAGTTTACATGACGTTCCTAAGGTTGCATTTTTAACGGCAACACAGTATTGTTGGGCTACTTTCGGTTCAGGAGTATCACAATTTTCATAATCATTTTGATCATACAAAAAACGTACTCCCACTGGTTTTCTTACTAAAGATAACATCACTTCTAACCAAGTACTTGCATCTTTGCTTATTGTGATACTGTCAGCTTTATTATTCATAGTAGATGTCCTTAGACTGAAATTGCTCTTACTGCTAATAGATTATTTAAGACGATTGTAAATAAACTGCCCCATAGCTTGAATGGTCCAAACCATAATACCGATAATAAATACTACAAAATAAGTAACCACATCATCAAATCTCTCGTAACCAAAGGTCAAAGCTACAGCACCAAGCCCACCAGCACCAACTGCTCCAGCTAAAGTAGTATTTGCTAATGCTTGAATTAAGATAAATGTCATATTATTAACTAATGCTGGTTTTGCTTCTACAAACATAACTCGTGTTAGAATTTGCCAGTTAGTTGCGCCAAAAGCTTTAGCGGCTAAAATTGTATTCGGATTAACTTCCAATAATGAAGATTCAACAAGTCTAGTGACTAAAGGAATAGTAATAATACTCAATGTAACTGACGCCGCAAGCCAACCTACACTAGTTTGAACTAATAATTTTGTAAATGGAGCTAATGCCACAATCATAATTAGAGCTGGGAATGATCGAGTAATATCAATACAGTAATTAATACTTTTATACACTAAGCGCCGAGGAGCTAATCCCCTTGGTCTGGTTACAACTAAAATTACTGCACAAATACCACCGAATAAAAAACCCAAAAGTGCTGAAACGACTAACATTTTTAAAGTAGCAAGCAGCGCCGGCCAAATAATAATCGTTAAGTAGTCAAATAATCTAGTTTGGCTGAGGTTAAAGAACATCTACTACCTCATTATTTGTAATCACTGATTTAATATGTATATACCTAATTTTCTGTTCATCAAGAAAATAACATACATGAGTTAATTCACTAATTATGAAACTAATATAATAAATTGTTAACGAATGGCCGTTACAATTCTCTGTTTTAGCATTAATAACCTGAAAATTAAGGTGTAATTGCTGAGCTAAAATCGATAAAATTTGTTGATCAGCGGTACTATCAGTACAAATAATTTTCAAACAAGTTTGATTATCTGGAAGTTCAAAGACTGTAGAGCCAATCAGTTTTCTATAAGCAGCTGGTTCTTGTAGTAATACATCTATAACTGGAGCTGTCAAAGCCACTGTTTTGTTATCAATTATAGAAACACGATGACAAATAGCTTTAACAACTTCAAGCTGATGCGTAACCATGACAATGGTAATTTTAGTTTGAAGATTAATCGCTTGTAAAAGGGATAAAATCGATTTTGCTGTTTGAGGATCTAAGGCTGAGGTTGCCTCATCACATAAGATAATATCAGGTTTTAAAGCCAATGTTCTCGCAATGGCTACGCGCTGTTTTTGACCACCTGATAGTGTTTTCGGAAAATCATTGGCTTTATCTAATAACCCAACTAAAGTTAATAATTCAATAACTCGTTGATGTCTAGTTAGTTTATCTACATTCCAACATTGTAAAGGTAACATTACATTATCATAAGCAGTTTTATTTTCGAGCAATGCAAAGTCTTGGAAAACCATTCCAATTTTTTTTCTTAAAGCTCTTAAGGGTTGTAGCGGTAAAGTATTGACTTCTACACCGTCAACTTTAACACTTCCGCTCTGATATGGTTCCAATCCATTAATGCAGCGTAATAATGTTGATTTACCTGCTCCACTACTTCCAATAATGCCGTGAATCTCACCTTTGGTAATATTCAGGTTAATATTTTCAAGTATTACTTGATCAGAAAAGCTCTTACATAAGTTTACAACTTTTATCAAAAGCTATCCCACGCTGTGTTTATATTTTTTATAAAATAACTTATGCAAAAAACTAACATAAATGAAAACAGTAATCAATAGAATTAAATTTGATTTAACTCCTTTAATTACCGTTATATGATGACTAACTATTTCTATATATACACCAATTTTGATGTCGAATTATTTATACCAAAATGTCCAATTTAATACCTAACAACCAATAAACATCCACCACTATTTCAGTTGCTGATACTCTTGTTCCGACACAGGCTCACACCATTCGTTATGTAGATTTTCTCCCGGGACTTCAATAGCAATATGGCTAAACCAAGAATCAGCTTTGGCACCATGCCAATGCTTCACTTCTGCTGGGATTACAATAACTGAACCTGGCTGTAAACTAACTGCCTGTTTACCCAGCTCTTGATACCAACCACTACCAGCTGTACATAACAAAATTTGTCCGCCACCTTTGCTGGCATGATGGATGTGCCAATTATTCCTGCAACCCGGTTCGAAGGTTACATTTGCTAGAAATAAGGATGTATTAGCTGGATCGGTTAAAGGTTTAAGAAAGGAATTACCAATAAAATATTTAGCATAGGCGGTATTAAGTTCCCCTATTCCAAATATATTTGCCTTGGCAAACTCTGTTTTGTCGATTATTTTCATATTATGATCCTTATTCTTAACAATAGTTAAATAGCGCCCATAATGCGATGAGGTAAATACAATTCTTCAAGATAATTAATATCTTCCTGCGTTAGTTGTATATTCAATGTTCCTATAGTATCATCAAGATATTTTGTTTTAGTAGCACCAATAATTGGTGAAGTCACACCTTTGGCCAATTGCCAAGCTAAAGCAATTTGTGTCATGCTAGCACCATATTTTTCAGCTAGTTCATGAACTCTTAGTGAAATTTTGCTATCATTTTTTTGAGTACTGTCATACTTGGTAATAGCGACTTTATCAGTTTTACTACGTAAAGTATCTGTTTGCCAATCCAAACGAGAAAGTCTACCAGCGGCTAAGGGACTATATGGGGTTAATGCAACATGATATTGTTTACAAATAGGAATAAGTTCACGTTCATCTTCGCGATATAGTAGATTATAATGATTTTGCATAGCAATAAATGGCGTCCAACCGCCCTTTTCAGCTGCAAGTTGCAAATTGAAAAACTGATATCCATACATTGCCGATGCACCTAACGCACGGACTTTACCAGCCTTGACTAAATTATCTAACGCTTCCATTGTTTCTTCTATTGGAGTGTTATAATCAAAACGATGAATAATATAAAGATCTACATAATCAGTACCAAGGCGCTTAAGTGAACCATTAATTTCTTTTGCTATTGCCTGTTTTGAAAGATGCCCTTCATTAAAATAGACTTTGGTTGCCAATATGACTTTATCGCGAGCAATATTATTTTTTAATGCCCGTCCAACATATTCTTCACTGGTTCCATTAGAGTAGGTATTGGCAGTATCAAAAAAGTTAATACCTAAATCTAAAGCATGTTTAATAATGGTCTCGGTTTCAGTTGGGTTAAGTGTCCACGCATGCATTTGACTTGCTGGATCACCAAAGCTCATACATCCCAAACAAAAATTTGAGACAGTAATATTAGAATTACCTAGTTTTACATAGTTCATATAATCCCCATTGTAAAAGGTTATTAATCAGTCCAAATTTCTTTAGCAAAACGAAAAGCAGCCCAAGCTTTTGGCCAACCAATATAAAAGGCTACATGCGTAATAACCTCAGCAATCTCTTGCTTAGTAATGCCATTATCTTTGGCTGTTTGCAAATGGTATTGCAATGAACTATCTAAGATGCCACTAGCTAACAATGCCGTTACCGTGATCATACTTCGGTCACGTTGAGATAACTGCTGTTCTCGTGACCACACTTCACCAAATAATACATCATCATTAAGTTGCGCAAATTTGGGGGCAAAATCGCCCAAAACGTCTCTACCTGCGGTTACCTTCTTCATTTTTATTCCTTAATTACTTATTGAGTTTTAACTAAATTAGTCAGCTTGATCCCACCAGAATTTTGCAGTGGCACCACCATCGATCAACAAATCACTACCCGTAATATAAGCGCCTTTTTCGGACATAATAAGTTCTGCCAGATTGGCAACTTCATCGGGTGAACCACCTCGCCCCACGGGTAAATTTTTAAGCATGTTTCGGTAAAATTGTTTACGTTCGCCATTAAGCTCATCATTGGCGAGTGGCGTATGAATAATACCGGCACTGATGCAGTTTATTCTGGCACCACGATGCCCCCATTTAACTGCTTGCGCTTGCACCCGCAAAGCATTACCGCGTTTAGAAAGTTGGTAGGCTTTTAAACTATCATCGACTTCTTGAATAAAGGGTAACTTAAGTAAATCTTCGGTAGGCGTTAATGCTAGTGCTTTGGTTTGTTCAATTGATAATGGTTCTAACCGGTGAGCCGATTGCGAACCAATCACTAAAGCACTACTGCCTTTAGCCATCACGTCAGCAAAGGAATCTAATAACAATGCCGTACCATATAGATCAACAGCAAATAACCGTTTAGCCGATGCTTGTGATGGTGATAAACCGGCAGTATTAACTAGCCCCATAATATCGCCAAGCCCAACGGCAAAATGAACTAATTTATGGACATCGTCTGGATTTGATACATCACAACCAATGGTATGCACAGCAAATCCAGCATTACGCAATTCTTGAGCTTGTTTTTCCGCATTGGCTATGTTGACATCCGCTAATACTAATTGTTTGCCTACCGCAATACGCCTGGCAATAGCTATGCCAATCGCACCAGCACCACTCAAAACAATCACTTGCTTAAACATTATTAACCTCGATTGTCGCTGTTTCTATGAAGAAAATTCATTTTTTCAGATTATTAGGTAGCAATCATTTTGCTTAGACTAACTAATCGCTAATAGTTATTCTAGACACTCCCTTTATTGAGATAAATTAGCTATTGTTTTATAGTATGATGAATAAAATTCAATAATGGCCAAGCATATGATGTATAACTTCAATGAATTGAATTATTTTATTACTATTGCTCAAACTGGTAATTTTGTAAAAGCAGGTAAACAGCTGGGGATTTCAGCTTCTGCGGTGAGCCACAGCATACGCAAATTAGAAAATCGCTTAAATTTACGTTTATTTAATCGTTCTACCCGTAATGTCTCGCTCACTGAAGCTGGCAAACAACTTTACCAACAAATATCCCCATTATTTAATTCTATTAATCAAGAGGTTAATGCATTAAATAGTTATCTTAGCACCCCTGCCGGTACGATTAAAATCAATGCCCCAGATTTTGCCATTGAACACATTATCTATCCTAAATTACGTGATTTTTTACCAAAATATCCACAAATTAAAATCGAAATTCAAGCCGACAATAGTTGGGCCGACATCGTTAAACAAGGTTTTGATATGGGGTGCCGTTTAGGTAACGATCTTGCCAAAGAAATGATCGCGGTCAAAATCTCAGCGCCACTAAAAATGGCGTTAGTGGCTAGCCCTAGCTACTTAGCTGGCAAAGACCAACCTAAGCAAATTAAAGATTTAGATAATCACCGCCTGGTAGGTATGCAAATTTCTACCCAACATAGCACGGAACTAACTTGGGAATTCATTGAAAATGGCAAAATAGTAAAATACCAACCGCACTCACAATTTAAAATTAATAGCAGTGTACGTAAACAAGCCGTATTAGATGGTCTCGGCATTTCTTGGTTAGGAATGCCCGATGTAGAAAACGAATTAGCCAGCGGTCAATTAGTTGAATTATTAGCTGAATTTGCCATTAGTTACGATTCTTTTTATATTTATTACCCTAGTCGTCAAGGTCACTCAAACGTATTCAAACTCGTTGTTGATGCATTAAAATATTGATACCTTAAAAGCGATAAAAATGCCTATTTTATGCAAACAATTGCCATAAATGTGTATTCGGTTGCTGGCAACAGCATGTTACTCTCGTTTAACCAACAAATTTTCACCAATGCAAGTGATTATTAAGGGAGTAAATGATGAACAGGGTTTCAAGAAGGTATTTTTTAAAAACCATGGCAGCGGGATTAACCACAATTACCGCGGGTTATTTATTATCAAACAATAAAGTCTATGCGCAATCACCAATAACACAACCAAATAGTAACACTATTTTAGTTGTTTACTATTCATTACCAGAAACCAACAGTACTCTAAGTGAACATCGCGAAAACAGTACTGTTACTATTGCTAATCAAACCTTAGGCAATACCCAGTATATGGCGCTGGTTATTCAAGAAGCTTTGAAAAATGCAGATTTATTTCGCATTGAAACCGTAGTTCCTTATGACACCACCGATCATGCAAAATTAATTGATCAAGCCAAAAAAGAATTAAATAGTCATTATCGACCAGCACTTAAGCAAACTATCAATAACCTCGATCAATACGATACTATTTTATTCGGTTATCCTATTTGGTGGGCTGATTTGCCTACACCCGTTTATTCTTTTTTGTCACAACATGGCTTAGCCGGTAAAAAAGTCATTCCATTTGGAACGAATGGCGGTAGCGGTTTTGCCAATACTCGCACGACTATCGCCAAACTGCAACCTAATGCTGATTTTCGTGGTCAAGATGGGTTAACTATTTATCGAGACAGAATTGAGAATGCTAAAAATGATATTGTCGATTGGGTAAATAAACTTTCGTTGGTTTGAGTTTATTGAGATTAACTTACCAATTTGCCAATTAAGGCAAAATAAAAAATTACTTAATAAAATAAATTCATCGACTATTATTTGTCTCTATTAATATTTGGAATATCAATAGAATTGAGCGAATTAGGTAATAATTTGCTATTTTTGTACATGCATAAAAACACCTAATTGAGATATATTGATCAATAAGTTATTTTATCGCAGAAAAACTATTCTCAATGACAGGAAGATCAGAATGTCAAATGATCGACTAGCCCAAACTAATTATTATCTTAAACAAAAGATAATCCAGCATTTACCTCAAGCAGATCGCAAAGCTACTGCTATTCCGGGATTAATGCTATCACGCCATGACAATGACAGCCCGCAGGAAAATTGCTTTTATAGACCAATGATTGCCTTAGTAGTGCAAGGATTTAAACGATCTATGATTGGTAATGAAGAGTTTAATTATGGTAAAAACCACTTTATGGTAGTTAGTGTCGATTTGCCAGGGAGTTACCATATTACTGACGCCAGTCCGGAACTGCCATTTATTTCGATTTCAATCAAACTTGATAAACACATCATCAGTCAGTTATTAACTGAAATGCCAATCAAACCAACTTCTTTAAAACAAAAACCAGCATCACAAGTTAGTGTTGCGGAAGTATCACTACCAATCCTCGAAAGTTTTTTACGTTTAGTGGATCTACTAGATGAACCTGAAAATATCCAAATCATCGCACCAATGATAATTAAAGAACTGCATTATTATTTGCTTTGTAGTCCGGTTGGCGAAAGTTTGCGCCTTGCCAACTCCAGCGGCACCAAAATTAACCAAATATCAACAGCTATTGATTGGTTAAGAAACAATTACGCCAAGCCACTAGATATTGAACAATTAGCTAAATTAGTCAACATGTCAAGTTCAACCTTTCACCGCCATTTCCGCCAAGTTACCACCTTTAGTCCATTACAATTTCAAAAACAATTACGCTTATATGAAGCCGAACGCTTAATGTTAGTAGAAGGTAAAGATGTTAAAACGGTAGCTTTTCAAGTTGGTTACGAAAGCCCCTCCCAATTTAGCCGCGAATATAAGCGTCAATTTGGTGAAGCACCACACCGCGACATGCTCAAAAAACGTAGTTAGCATAATCACTACGCTTCTAAGTTAGAATCATCTCGGTTGGCTAAGTGAGTCTATTATTTATTAAATAAGTGTTTTCAATAAAATATAAGAGTATTATTTTCAATTTAGTTAACAATCTGGAAGTTTGCAGATGAACTTTATCAAAAATTATGGGTTGGTAATGCTTATTGGTTTAGCAGGATTCATTTCTGCCGCTGACAATTGGGTCGCTTCACTTTTATTGCCCAATATTGCAGCTGACTTTGGGCTTACCATCTCACAAGTGAGTATCGTGCTTACAGCTTATTTGCTTCCTTATGGTGTACTACAGCCTTTTTATGGATATTATAGTGACAAATATGGCAGAAAAAATATATTACTTGCCTTAATGTTGTTATTATCACTAGCCACCCTGCTTTGTTCTTTTGCGCAAAATTTAATGCTACTAACTATTTATAGATTTATTACAGGGTTATTTGCTGCTGGCATTGTCGCCGTCTCACTTGGTATTTTAGGTGAATTATATAAAAATGAAATATTAACTAAACTAGTTGGTATTTTTCTGGGCTTGATTTTTCTAGGGCAAGGATTAAGTTCGGCAGTTGGTGGTTGGTTAATAGAAATTAGCACTTGGCGAAATATATTTCTAATATTTTCTATCTTATCGCTATTATCTTTTATGACAATTTTCAGCTTACCAACTAGTCCGAAAAACATAGCAAAATCAAATTTTATCCCTACAACTATTCTATTACTGAAAAATAAAACCTTACTAATGGTATATTTTCTGGCCTTTTGTAATGGATTTATAGTACTAGGCAGTTATTCTTTTATCGGCGCGTATTTTTTCAAATCGCTGGCTATCGATTATAAGTATGTTGGTCTGGGATTAATGTTATTTGGTTTAGCCTGTTTTTTTACCGGTTTTATCAATAGAATTTTTCTAAAAAGTATGACTCCTAAAAATGTCGTTATTTTAGGTTTAAGTTGTTCGTTAACATCGTTATTGCTATATTGTTGTAATAGTGTTGCTTTAGCTTATCTAGCAACTATGATGCTTGGAATTGGTTATATATTAGTTCAATCAATTTTAGCTAGTACAGCCCTTGAACTTGCAGGTGACAATAAAGGCTTATCGTCCGGACTCATTGGCGTGGCTATTTTTGGCGGTGGCGGTATAGGAACTTATTTAGGTAGTTTTATATTAAACGTAATGCAATACCGAATGCTATTTAGTATCTATATTTGCTTATTATTAATACCTTTTTGGTTAGTATTTAAAAGTCGGAAATTTTAATTAAAAAATAATAATTTTTGTTATATTTTTAAATACTAAAAATTGGCTTACTTTAAATAATTGTTAATATAGGAAGCATTAATACATGTCGAGACTTTTAGTTTTTCTATTTACGTTAGGATTTATTTCTATGAGTAATGCCAATACGTTACAAAAACAAGATTTTTACCTTGAATCATGCATTAACAATCAACATTTATTTATTAGAGAAATTAAGCTTGCAGCAAATAAACATATTAATAAACCCGCACCAGTACTTTTAATTCATGGTGCCAGAGTGCCATCTATAGGCTCGTTTGATTTACCTGTCAAAGGAGGATCGTTGGCTCAGGAACTTGCTGAAGCCGGAATAGATACCTATTTATTAGATTTAAGAGGATATGGTAAATCAAGTAGACCTATTGAAATGTCACTACCAGCAGAACAATCCGCCCCTTTAGTTAGAACAGATTCAGCCGTTGAGGATATTGCTTGTGCAATTAATTTCATTAAACAATTATCACCTTGGTCTAAAGTAAATTTGTTAGGTTGGGCAACTGGTGGTCATTGGTCTGCGGCTTATGCCAACAAATATCCTGAAACTGTGAATAAACTGGTAATATATAATTCTTTGTATGGCACAACGCAAAATCATCCAATGCTTGGCAAGGGTTCTTTTTTGGACGACCCTGCACATTCTGGACAACTTAATCCACACATAGGTGGTTATCAACTCAATACTCGAGAAAGTCTTTTCCCGGCATGGGATAACAGTATTCCTATGCAAGATAAAAATATATGGCGCGATCCTTTAGTTAGCCAAGCCTATGCACAAGCAGCATTAGCTTCCGATCCACAATCTTATGACCATACTCCACCACAATTCCGCTCGCCTAATGGTGCTATGGCTGATAGCTTTGAATTGGCAATTGGCAAACGGCAATGGCAAGCAAAAAATTTGACTATGCCAACGTTAGTGATCTTTTCTCAAAATGATTTTTGGAGTCGTAAAGAAGATGCCTTAGCAATCATCAATGAAGCACCTAATGCAAAATTAGTTGAGATTGCAAATGGAACTCATTTTGTTCATTTGGATAGGAATCCATATGGACGAAAAATTTTTGTAGATAATGTGATTACTTTCCTGACTACCAATTAAAATCTAGTAGCTAGTTATTATTTTTTGCCAATGATTAATTTATAATATGTAATGCTTGTTGGCAAAAACTTACTGGTTATTTTGCCTTTTTCAATCCAATCTTGTTTGCCATAAAATATCGGCTTAAGTGCCAACCCACTGCTATTGGTTATTTTTAATCGCTTGGTTATATCTAAACGAATAAATAAACATACAGATTAGGATCATGAGAGTTAATCCCCATAATTGTTGATACATTTCTGCTTGCTGTGCCAAATCATCATTAATCTTATTTGTTTCTAAGACAACTAAAGCATACTCGGTACCTAAAATAATACCTAAATTTTGGCACAATCTTAACATGCCACCAATTGTAGATTGTTTATCTGGTTGTTGCTGCATTGCTATCTGGATTAATGAACTTTGTAATAAGCCTCCACCAATACCGTAACCTAAAGCGGCTACAATATATGTACCTACTGAAATATTTAAACTTATGCCCCAAAATAAAATAAATGCCAACAACATAACCGGTAAAGCATAGATCAAGATCATTTGGTTAACATCTTTGCCTAATAATTTTTTAATCAATACACTTAAAATCACGCCTATCGGCGAAGCCATACAAATTAAGCCTATAATATCAATAGGATAATTAGTTTCCCTAATCAATATAATTGGGGAAACAGAAAAAATAACTCCAGCAGTAAACCCAAAAATAAAACTACCAACTGCCACATACCTAATAGTTGACTGAAGTAATAACTCGAAAACGAATAAAGCACCGGCACGATGCCTGTTATAAGGTGATTTATTTAGTGACAACGTCACTGCCAAACCTAAAATACAAAAAGGAACATTAATAAAAAAGAGTAGTCGCCATTGCCAATATTGTAAAATAAAACCACTTAAACTAGGTCCCAATATTGGCCCTATACTAATGGCTAACATAATTACTGCATTTAATTGTAATTTTTGCTTGGTCGATTGTACCCCAGCTAATCCTAAACAATTTGCCTGTAATAATGCCGCCGCTATCCCTTGACCACAGCGAGCTAAAATAAATTGCCAGGCGGATTCACTGGATCCGGCTAAAAACGAGGTTATGGCAAACAGCAAAAATCCTAATATTAATGCAGCTTTTTGCCCATAAATATCGCCAAACCAGCCACTAGGTATAAGCAAAATAATCAAAAATAATAAATATAAAGTGATAGATAAACCTATAAACGTCAATGAAACCGCAAAGCTAATTGCTAGTGAATTTAGAACTAAATTAATAATTCCGGTATCAAGCGTTGATAAAAACAAGCCTAAACCACAAATAATATAAATAGAATAACCGGTTTTGGCATCAGTGGTTTGATCACTCATTAGCTACCTACTATAAAGCGTTTTTTAATAACCAACATATTTAATGAGTTTATTTCTAATTAGCTGACTATGTTTAAAATTAAATTGAAACATATAATGTAAAAGCGGAGTAAGATTGTGTAGGTTAATAATCTATTGGAGTACCATTAAATCGATGAGTAAAAAATTATATTGTGAAGATTTAATCCATTTTTCCGATGTTATGTCCGACGCTAATCGAGTAATGATTATCACTGAGTTAATGAATGGTCGCGCCCTGTGTGCATCGTGGTTGGCAAAACAATTAAATTTATCGCCGTCAGCAACACGGTTTCATTTAAAAAAATTAGCAGATGCCCAACTTATTCACCATAGATCTTGTGGCCGGCATCGTTACTATGAAATTAACAATCAAGATACCGCTGATTTTATAGAATCAACCTTTAGAATTATTCCACCCAAAGATTATTTGTATTTAACCAATAACAACAGCAAACCAAAATTTCAGCAAGCTAGAACATGTTATAAACATTTAGCTGGCTCATGGTCGGTAGCATTAACACAATCATTGCTACAAAATAACTTAATAGCAATTCAAGAAGATCTGTTTTTAATAACTGAATCTGGCAAAGATTTTTTAAATCACCAGCAATTATTACCAGATGATTTTGACAGTAAAATTGTGGGTAAACGTTGCATAGATTTTACTGAACATCGCGATCATATTGGTGGTCAATTAGGCTCGCAACTACTTAAAGCAATGCTACACCAAGCTTGGTTTAAACAAGACATTAATCGTCGGGAATTGACCATTACCTCATTAGGTAGAATAAAACTTAACGCTATAATTAACTACCTTAATATTCAAGGTAGTTAATTATCAGTTTTTCAATTGTATTCAATGAGTAATAGATTGTTACGATCCCATACTCACAATTGATTTACGGAAACGCATTAGAGAAAAGACAAAGAACACCGATCCAATCGCCAGTAACCAGACAAACGAAGTCCAAACAACCTCGATACCAGCACCGCGATATAAAATAGCTTGTCCTAATTCTACAAAGTGAGTGGTTGGAGCTAATAGCATAATATTCTGGACAAATTCTGGCATACTTTCGCGCGGAGTGCTACCACCGGACAGCATTTGTAATGGTAATAAAATCAAAATAAATAACATGGCAAATTGCGCAGTGGATTTAGCCACCGTTGCCATAAATATACCCATTGACGTGGTTACAAACAGGTGCAACGCCGCTCCGGTTAAAAATAACGCCACCGAACCGGTAATCGGCACACCTATCCAAGCATGCACTACCACTAATAATGAAATCCAAGTTGAAACCAGTACTACTAATCCCATCGACCAGATCTTCGACATCATAATTTCAAACGGGGTTACCGGCATTGACAGCAAGTGATCGATAGTGCCATGTTCGCGTTCACGCATCAATGCTGCCCCGGTCAAAATAATCGATATAGTGGTTACAATATTGATTATTTCCATAACCGAACCGAACCACGACCGCGTTAAATTAGGGTTAAAGGAGGTATGTACTTGAATACCTACCGGTAAACTATTAGTAGCACTATAGCGATTAACAAATTCAGTGATCTCGCCATTCACAATTTGGGTAATATAACCATTACCAACAAACGCCTGCCCCATACGCGTTGCATCGACATTAAGCTGAATTTCCGGGCTGCGATTATTCAGCACATCACGCTGAAAATTAGGTGGAATATTGAGTGAAAAAGTAAACTGATCGGTGTCCATACCCCGATCAACTTCATCCATAGAATATAATCTTACCGGTTTTATAAACATCGGCGGATAAAACGCCTGAATAATTTGCCGAGATAACGGCGAATCATCTTCATCGACCACCGCTACCGACGCATAATGCAACGAATCAGATGTTGCTGTAGCCGCGGTATAAATATCCAAAGTAAAACAATAAGCGATTAACAGCAGCATAATCGGATCGCGCAATAATCCCCATAACTCTTTAATGCCTAAACGATAAATATTAGTTAAACTTTGCATAATATTTATCCTTCCTGCTTTTTAAGAAGTGCAATACTGACACCAAGCACAATCGGAATGGTGATCAGTAAAACGAAAATAGAACTATGTAAATCAGTAAAGCTCAGCGCCTTGTTAAATACCCCCCGAGCGATAATTAATAGATGCGTTGTTGGATAAATCTCACCAATATATCTACCCATACCTTCCAGTGATGACACCGGATTTAGCAAACCGGAAAATTGGATTGCCGGCAACATAGTTCCTACGCAAGTTAAAAAGATAACCGCAATTTGGCTGCGGGTTACGGTGGATGCCAACAAGCCAAAGCCCGTCGAAATAATACAATAAGCTAAAGCCGCCACACACAAAGTCAGTACATTACCTTTGATTGGCACATCAAAAATAGTTACCGCCATTAATAACAACAGCAAGAAACTCAACATTGAAATAATAATATACGGGACTTGCTTACCTAACAAAAATTCCGCTCGGGTAACTGGCGTTACATAAAGATTAATAATCGAACCCATTTCTTTTTCGCGCACTACCGATAAGGCCGCTAACATGGATGGGATCATTAATAATAATATCGGTATAACCGCTGGCACCATGGCGGGTAAACTTTTAATATCCGGATTATAACGGTATCGGGTTTCTATATCGGCTAGGCTAGCAGAGGTTTGTCCTAAACTTTCCTTCGCTTTTTCGCTCAACCAAGCCAAATGCATGCCTTGCACATACCCTTTAATAGTATCGGCACGCATTGGCATGGCACCATCAATCCAAATACCAATTTCAACCTGATCACCGCGCTGAATATCCCGCCCAAAATGCGGTGGAATTTCAATTGCCAACGCAATATCACCACTACGCATGCGCGCATCCATATCATCATAATCAGTTATTGGCGGTTGTTCGATAAAGTAACGTTTGGAACCGGATAAATTCAGCGTGTAATTTTGGCTAAGGCCACTATGATCACGATCGAGCACCGCAAAACGTAAATCTTCGACATCCAAAGTAATACCATAACCCATAACTAACATCAAAATTGCTGAACCTAACAAAGCTAAAACGGCTCTTAACGGATCGCGAGACAGCTCAAGAGTTTCTCGCCATAAACAGCCCACCATTCTTGTTAAGCTAAAGCCAGCAAATTGTTTTTCGGTAGTTTTATCTGCATCGTTACTAGCTACAGTATTGGTTACTGCAGCGGTGTTTTCTGCCTCCGCGGTATCATCAGCACCGGCTTCCACCAAATAAGTAATAAACGCTTCTTCCAACGTTTTTGCTTTTTTAGAGGCAATAATATTATCCGGGGTATCACTGGCTAAAACCTTACCGGCATGCATCAACGAGATCCTATCGCACCTCGCGGCTTCATTCATAAAATGGGTAGTAATAAATACTGTGACTTTATCTTGGCGGGAAAGCTCAATAATTAACCGCCAAAAATCATCACGCGCAATCGGGTCTACCCCTGAAGTTGGTTCATCCAGAATCAGAATTTCAGGATTATGCACCACCGCAACTGATAAAGATAACCGCTGTTTTACCCCTAACGGCAAACTATCCGGTAGACTTTGTGCATCTTGTACTAAGCCAAATCGTTTAAGTAACGCCTCAACCCGAGCCGGAATTTTGCTCTCTTCAATGCCAAATAAGCGAGCATGTAAAACTAAATTTTGTTCAACGGTTAATTCACTGTACAAAGAAAACGCTTGCGACATATAACCCAAGTGTCGCCTAACATTAATATCACTGGCATCAACTGGTTTGCCAAATAACCACGCCTCACCCGACGAAATTGGTAATAATCCGGTTAACATTTTCATAGTAGTGGATTTACCACAACCATTTGATCCTAGAAAGCCGAATATTTCCCCTTGTTTGATGGAGAAATTAACATGATCGACGGCAATAAAATCACCAAATTGTTTAGTTAGCCCTTTAGCTTCTATGGCAATTTGTGTTTGTTGATTAATATCTAAAGGTGGAATGGTAACGGCTTGATAACCTTGTTTGGCGTCATCCGGCATTAATTCAATAAAAGCCGCATCTAAATTATCTTTGCCGGTTTTGGTTAATAAAGCCTGCGGAGTGCCGGTTTCCAGGATTTTACCGCCATACATAGCTACTAACCAATCAAAATTTTGCGCCTCATCCATGTAAGCGGTGGCCACAATAACACTCATTTGGGGGCGTTGCTCACGAATCTTATTAATTAATTGCCAAAACTGCGCACGCGATAGTGGATCCACACCAGTTGTGGGTTCATCTAAAATTAATAAATCAGGATCGTGGATCAAAGCCGAACACAAACTGACTTTTTGCTTCATCCCACCAGACAAGCGCCCAGCAGCACGTGACAAGAACGGGTAAAGCCCGGTACTACGGGTTAATTCATCAATTCGGCGACGGCGTTCGGCCGCATTATTACCAAAAAGGCGGGCAAAAAATTGCAGATTTTCCTCAACCGACAAAGTTGGATATAGGTTTTTACCTAACCCTTGGGGCATATAAGCAATACGGGTACACACAGATTTACGATGGGCTTTATCCTTCATATCGCCATCTAACACATAAACTAAACCTTCTTGAATAACATGAGCACCCGCGATAAGGGACAATAAACTCGATTTACCCACGCCATCAGGGCCGATCAAGCCAATCATACAGCGTGGCGGAAAATTCAAATTAATATCATTGAGCGCACAGGTTTTTTTATAATGTAGCGTTACATTACTAACTTTTACCACTGCATCAGCAATCGGTTTATCTTCAGCAAGTAAAGCTAAATCCTTATTGTCGGCTTCTGACATATGCTAACTCCAATTATTTACTTGGACACTTTGCAACATCAGATAAATCGGCTGGCCAAGGTGTTTTAGGATCTAGCCTAACCCAAGCAACGCCGGGTAGGCCTGTTTTAACTTGCTTAATATAACATTTTAACAATTCCGGGCTTAACTGTGCTTTTACTCTAAACATCAGTTTTTGACGTTCATCTTTAGTTTCCACAGTTTTAGGGGTAAATTGGGCTACACTCGATACAAACGAAACTTTTGCCGAAATGGCTTTATTGGGTAAGGCATCAAGAATTAATCTAACTTCATCCCCAATAGCAACTCGCCCGGCAATCGTTTCTGGTAAAAAGAAAGTCAAATACACATCGGATAGATCAACTAAATTTAGCACTTTACCACCTGAAGGTAACACTTCACCGGTTTGGGCAATGCGGTATTGAATCCGGCCATCAACTGGCGCCGAAAGCGTACTATCATTAATATCCGCTTGGATTTGACTAATATTAGCTTTAGCCACATTAATGGCCGCGCTAGCACTATCAACACTGGCTTGGGCGGCTTCAATGGCAGCATCAGCAGTAACAACTTGAGATTTAGCTGAATCTAATGCCGCTTTAGCACTATTTACTTTTGCAGTATCATCATCGAATTGTTGAACAGACAAGGCACCTTTTTGATAAAGGGCAGTAGTACGAGTAAGGTGTTTTAAGGCAATATCCAAATCACTGGCTTTTTGTGCCACGCCAGCTTGGGCGGCAACTTTATCACTCATTTTTAACGCGACTTGAGCTTTGGCATTGACTTCATTGCTAATTGCTTGGTTGTATTGTGCTTGGGCTTCATTTAATTGTGCTTGTAAGGTGTCGGTTTGCATAATCACCAATGGTTGCTTAGCCGTAACAAAATCACCTTCATCCACATTAATTTTTTCAATCTTTCCGGCTAGTTTAGCCGCAATATTTATTTCGGTAGCCTCAATGCGGCCATTACCACTGGTAAAATCTGGTCCATAGCCATCTTTTGTCATTAATTGCCACACCACAAAACCAATACCAACTACAATAACCGCAACGATAACCCACTTTTTGCTTATTTGTTTCATCCCTTACGCCTTGTCTCAAATTGATTAATTTATAATATAAATTCGTGCGAATTTATTTTTTGCTAAGTTATTTAATTACTACTGTTTAAATAATAGCAAATGTTTTTTATAAATAAAATCAACTCATAAAACAAACGCAAGAAAAGCTAAAATTTAGTACTAATAACATTAAATCACACAACTTACATCCACAAATAAATCCCAATATTAACAATTATGGCAACTTTAATAACACCAAACAGCAGTAAACATTTTTTCACCACCTAGCTATTTTTTTACAGTATTTTTATTGAACTTAAAATTATATACTGTATATTTATACAGGTTAATAAGTTTTACCGCGAAGATTGCCCTCCAAGCAATAATTTTTTAGTCAATTTAAGGAGATCTTTCTTGAATAAAAGTTGTATGGTACTTGGATTTGTTGACGTTAATGTCAAAAATTATTTACCTTGGGTCGACGTCCCTGTTAGAGCCGGGTTCCCCTCGCCCGCGGATGATTATTTAGAAGCTAAACTAGATCTAACCGAACATTTAATTAAACACCCCAGCGCCACCTATTACATTAAAGCCATGGGCGATTCAATGATTGATTATGGTATTTATAGCGGTGATTTATTAGTGGTCGATCGCTCATTAACGCCTAAAATAGACGATATTGTGATTGCCGCGGTTGATGGCGAACTAACTTGTAAATGCTTAGGCATAATTGATGGGCAACATCATTTGCTGGCCGGCAATGCCCTCTATGCGCCAATTTCATTAGTTGGTAAACAAGTCCATATTTGGGGTGTAGTTATCCACACCATTCACTCTTTACGCAAGTGAGGCTGTTGATGATTGGCTTAATCGATTGCAATAACTTTTATGCTTCTTGTGAACGAGTATTTAATCCCAAATTAGAAGGCCAACCCATTGGCATTTTATCCAACAATGATGGTTGCGTCATCGCCCGCTCTAACGAATTAAAACCACTAGTCCCAATGGGGATGCCTGCCTACCAAATTCAACCCAAAATTCGCAAACAAATTACCTTACTCAGTTCCAATTATGAACTCTATGGTGACATGAGCCAACGGGTATTTGACACCGTGCGCAACTATACGGCCAACATTGAGCCCTACTCGATTGATGAAGCCTTTATACAATTAGACGGATTTAGCGACATCCCTGATCATTGTCAAAAATTAAGGGCAATAGTTAAACGCGACACCGGGATCCCCGTTAGTATTGGCGTTGCCTCCACGCGAACTTTGGCAAAATTAGCTAATCATATCGCCAAAAAACAAGTTATTCATCAAGGCGTTTACTGCTTGGCAACCAATACAACCTCATTTATTGACACCTTAAAAGCCCATGCCATTGATGAAGTTTGGGGCGTCGGCCGCCGCATTGCCGAAAAATTACAAACTTTAGGCATACACAGTGCTTGGGATTTACACCAAGCCGATCTAAAACAAATTAGGCAACAATTTTCCGTAGTTCTAGAGCGGACTGTCTTAGAATTACGTGGCATTGCCTGCATTGAATTAGATGATTTAGCCACGCCCAAAAAAAATATCATGACCTCGCGTAGTTTTGGCCGTTTAACCGGTGACTTATTTGACTTGCAAGAAGCAATTCGCATGCACGCCTGCCGTGGTGCCGAAAAACTCCGACGGCAACAATCCGTCGCCAATGCCGTAGCGATCTTTTTAAAGACGAATCATTTTCGTAAAGACTTAAACCAATACCACCCATCAATAGTCGTTCCCCTTGCGGTTGCTACTGATGATTCGCGGTTAATCGTTCACGCCGCCCAAAAAGGCTTGCAAGCAATTTATAAAAAAGGATATCTATTTATGAAAGCCGGAGTAATGTTATTGGATCTAAAAGCCAAAAACAGTAATTCGCAATACGATTTATTCACCGACGAATCAACAGTTACATGGCAACAAAAAAATGACCAATTAATGCAAACAATAGATAACATTAATCGCAAAATGGGCAAAAACACTATCCAACTAGGTGGAACACAACCACAAGCACCTTGGCAAATAAAACGCCAACTACTCAGCCAACGTTACACCACCCGTTGGGACGAGTTGCCATTGGTGAAATAAATGAACCACTAACACTAGCAATAACGCGAATCGTTCTTTATTTAACTTATTTGTTTAAATTCACTATTGTAGTAGTATCAAGCCTAAATTATAACTAATATTAAGTCGATTTTTATACGCAAACATACCCTTCTCAGGAAACATCTTGACATAGATTATTGTGATTTTATTATTTGAATTCGTTAGGTTTCGAGCGTTTTATGGTTGGGTGTTGGTTTTTATTCCCCCGCTTAAGTGGTGCCGAGGGAGGTAATTGGCATAGAACAGCCGGCAGGAAGCCGGGTGAGCCGTGGGCGCACATGGAGGTGCGATACGCGGCGGTTCGTTAAGTGCCAATTAGCGAGCGAGGGTAGTCACGCAGTGACCACTACTTCCCGCGGGGTGTGGGGAGATTGTTAAGAGGGATTCACACCAATCCCTCTTAACGCCTAAGCGGCAGCGTGACTAATGAGCCAATTTTTATACGCAAACATACCCTTCTCAGGAAACATCTTAACAAACATAAAAGTGCCAGCGCTGTGGCTGGCATTTTTAAAAAGCGGCTCGGGTTGCCCCTGCCGCTGCAACCGTCCTGTTGCTGCTTAACCCTTATTAAACACCCGCGACTTAAGGATTAAGGACTAAGAACTAAGGACTAAGGATAGGCGCAAACCGCTTCGCCTCCGCTTATGGTGTTGGAGTCGCCGAGGATCGAGTAGACACCGAACTGGCGCGAACCGTCGCTATCGCTTGTCAAGTGATAGCTGCCGACGAAGCCGGCGGCTTCGCCATACTCGAGTATGGCGCCCCATTCGGCGAACAAACCAGCACCAATATTACGTTGGTAATAATTACCATCTGATGACGGCGTGGCGACTGGCCAAGGATTACTTTGACACCAAGAGTCAACACACACCGCATTAGTTAAGTCTTTGACCTGGGGTAGACGGTAACCACCGCCTAAACTACTACACCAGGATGATTGGTTAGGATAAGTATCATATTTATTTCCGCGGGTGACGAACCAATGCTGTAACTTAAAACCATATTTTAATACCTCGTTATTACTACTATCTTTACCGACTAACACGAATGTCTGTGGCAAAGTGGGTCTAGCAATACTACCCGGTGAGGCTGATTGTTGTTGGGCTGCTGTTGCCGCCGGACCTGTGAGAGTAACGCGCACCGAAGAAGCTCCATCAGGGTTAAAACAACCGAAGTAACCAACACATGAATCTCGCGGAGGGTTAACGGTCATAGTGGCAGTAATACCACCTTGAGTGACAGTTGGCCAAGTTAAAGTTGCGGCATCAATACCGCCTACCAATAAATCAAAATATAGATTATTAGCCCCTGTAGTCGGGAAATTACGACTGTAACTTGATGACTCAGTGGATTGCACCAGGAAGCCTTTAGGCCAGTTCCAGATAGTGGCGGGGCCGGCGAAGTTATAGTTTATGCCGTCAATTGTCTCACTATTTTTACCAAATGCCAGATCCGGGCGGACGTAACAGATTTTAAGTGGGGGACTGATATAATAAGTAGCAGTACCACCGCTGAAACTACTACTATTAGGCAGCCCATACTGAGTGGCTAAACTACCAGCAGTACTGGTTAATTCCACTTTATAAGGGGCACCATTACAAGCACTTAAAACAGTATTTCGACTCACTGCTTGATTGTCTTTATCGGTAATACGCACGCTTAAATCACCGGTAGCGGTAGTACCGTTAACACCCTGACCATCACCATCATCATCGCCCCAATAATTATACGGGGCACCAATTAGAGCGTTTAAGGTGATTGAATCAGTAGTAGGTGGCACCAACATACCAATATCGGTAAAGCGCTGGTTTTCCTTGAGTAATACTATTGGATTACTTGCAGTTGAGGTATTGTCGGCTGGTGTATAAGTGATTTTAGTTGTGCCATCAGAGATAGTAATACCTAATAGACCATCACCCGTAGTAACCTTAGTTACCCCATTATCAAAGGTTAAATACGGCTGAGTACCATGAATTACCTGGGCGGTAGTGGCGGACAACGCTTGGGTAGTAGTAGCATACGGCAATAATAGCCACGGCACTAAAGCTAAACCACGCTTTAAGCTAAAACCTAAACGCGGCTGGCGCTTAATTGGTAATAATGGCGATAACTGCCGATTTGGCGGTAATGGTGTTAATGATTTTAGCTGCTGATTTGGGTAGTTGGGTTGCCGACGGTGCGTAGCTAAATCATGGACTAAATCGGGGGCTAAATTATTACTTTGGTGAAATGAGTTAACTACAGTGTATTGAGATAGATTTTGGACGTAAAGCTGCCAGTGCTTGTGTCTTGTGTCTTGTGTCTTCCAGTATAAGGCATGATGAAGATTCCGTCAAGTAATTTTATGTTTTATTTACACTTTTCCATCTGAGTGCGCGAAATTTAACCTCCGCACCACTCATCGATAAAAGTATATCGCCTTGATAAATTTTAACTACTGTTTTGTTAAGTTTATTTGTAAAGAATAGTAAAGATGAAGGCATTGGCTTTATTTTTAAGCTGGGTTTGGGTTGGGTTTTTATACTGAAACGTATACCTCTCAGTAAACATCTTGACAGGAAAGTTAATTATTTAAAGCCGTTAGGTTTCGAGCGTTTTATAGTTAGGTGATTATTTTAATTGCGGAGTTAACGCTCGAGTAAGGGAATTTTAACGCGAAAATTCCCTTACAACCCAAACGCGGGCCTGCAGATGGTGGTCTGCGACTGTCCTCCGCCTTCGCTTGGTCTTAACGCACCGGTCGTGATTTGTTCCTACAAAGCACTCCCTCGGCAAACTTCCCTGTTTGCCGTGCTAACCTCACTCAGTTGTCGGCACCATCTAACGGCCAATTTAACACCTTAACAACAAGACTATTATGAAATTAATTGGTTTTTACTTCCCACGGGGTGTGGGGAGATTGTTAACAGGGATTCACACCAATCCCTCTTAACGAAAAAGCGGCTCGGGTTGCCCCTGCCGCTGCAACTGTCCTTTGGTTGCTTAAACTTTATTACTCCTTATTAAACACCCGTGACTTAAGGATTAAGGATTAAGGACTAAGAACTAAGGACTAAGGATAGGCACAAACCCCGGTAAGGCTGAGGGAGGGATTGGCGCTGCGAACGTCGCCGAGGCTCGAGTCGACATAGAACTGGTTCGAACCGTCGCTGTCGCTTGTCCAGTAGACGTAGTAGGCGAAGCCGGCAGCGGTATAAGTGATCATGCTGCCCCATTCGGCGAACAAACCAGCACCAATATTACGTTGGTAACGATTCTCAGTTGATGACGGCGTGGCGCCCACTGCTCCTTGGCACCAAGAGCCTGAATTAGTTCCCGAACACACCGCGTTTGTTAAGTCTTTAACCTGGGGTAGACGGTAACCGCCGCCTAAACTACTACACCAGGATGAGTGGTTAGGATAAGTATATTTATTAGTTCCGCGGTTGACGAACCAATGCTGTAACTCAAAACCATAGCTTAATACCTCGTTATTACTACTATCTTTACCGACTAACACGAATGTCTGTGGTAAAGTGGGTCTAGCGATACTACCCGGTGAGGCTGATTGTTGTTGGGATGTTGTTGCCACCGGACCGGTGAGGGTGACGCGGATGTTATTAGCATTATCGGGGGATGGCGTCATGGTAGCGGTAATACCTCCTTGGCTGACTGTTGGCCATGTCAATGCTGAACCTTTAATACCACCTATGTCTAAATCAAAATACAGATTATTAGCACCGGTAGTCGGGAAGTTACGACTGTAACCTGATGACTCAGTGGATTGCACTAGGAAGCCTTTATCTGGGTTCCAGATAGTGGCGGGGCCGGCGAAGATGCCGGCGCCAAAATCAAGATTCGGCCGGGCGTAACAGATTTTAGGTGGCGCTTTAGGACTGATATAATAAGTGGCAGTACTACCTGTGAAATTACTACTATTGGGTAGCCCATACTGGGTGGTTAAACTACCAGCTGTACTAGTTAATTGCACTTTATAAGGTGCTTTACATAAATCTAAGCTGGCACTACGACTCACGGCTTGATTTGTATTATCGGTAATACTCACAGTTAAATTACCGCTAGCGGTAATACCATTAGCACCCTGACCATCACCATCATCATCACCCCAATAATTATACGGGGCACCAATTAAAGCGCTTAAGGCTATGGAGTTGGCATTTGTAGGTACCAGCATCTGTACATCAGCTAAAGTTTCTCCTACATTAGGTAACACTATAGGTGTAGTCGCTGAAGTATTGGTTGCCGGAGTGAAGCGAGCACCGTTGGAAAGTTTAATACCTAACAGATCATCTGTAGTCGTGACCTTAGTTACCCCATTATCAAAGGTTAAATATGGCGCACTACCATGGATTACCTGGGCGGTAGTAGCCGACAACGCTTGGGTAGTGGTAGCATACGGCAACAATAGCAACGGCATTAAGGCTAAACAACGCTTTAAGCTAAAACCTAAACGCGGTTGGTGCTTAATGGGCAATAATGGCGGTAATTGCCGATTATGCCGGCGGCACGAGACTAAATCGGGGATTAAATCGGCGACTAAATTATCACTTCGGTGAAATGAGTCAATTACAGTGTGTTGAGATAGATTTTGGACATAAAGCTGCCAGTGCTTGTGTCTTGTGTCTTGTGTCTTCCAGTATAAAGCATGATGAAGATTCCGTCAAGTAATTTTATGTTTTATTTACACTTTTTCCATTCGAGTGCGCGAAAAACAACCTCCGCACCACTCATCGCTAAAAGTATATCGCCTTGATAAAATTTAACTACTGTTTTGTTAAGTTTATTTGTAAAGAATAGTAAAGATGAAGGATTATCCTTGCGGAATTGGCCATTTTTATACTGAAATATACCCCTCTCAGGAAACATCTTAACAGAAGTTAATTATTTAAATCGGTTAGGTTTCGAGCGTTTTACGATTTGGTGATTATATTAATTACAGAGTTAACGCTCGAGTAAGGGAATTTTAGCGCGAAAATTCCCTTACAACCCAAACGCGGGCCTGCAGAAGGTGGTCTGCGACTGCCCTCCGCCTTCGCTTGGTCTTAACGCACCGGTCGTGATTTGTTCCTACAAAGCACTCCCTCGGCAAACCTCCCTGTTTGCCGTGCTAACCGCCCTCAGTTGTCGGCACCATCTAACGGCCAATTTAACACCAACACCTTAACACCTTTACCTAATGTTGAATTAATTGATTTTTATGGTTGTTGTCTTTATCCCCCGCTTAAGTGGTGCCGAGGGAGGTAATTGGCATAGAACAGCCGGCAGGAAGCCGGGTGAGCCGTGGGCGCACAGGGAAGTGCGATACGCGGCGGTTCGTTAAGTGCCAATTAGCGAGCGAGGGTAGTCACGCAGTGACCACTACTTCCCGCGGGGTGTGGGGAGATTGTTAAGAGGGATTCACACCAATCCCTCTTAACGCCTAAGCGGCAGCGTGACTGATTAGTCAATTTTATACGCAAACGTATACTTCTCAGGAAACATCTTGACAAGCATAACAATGCCAGCGCTGTGGCTGGCATTTTTAAAAAGCGGCTCGGGTTGCCCCTGCCGCTGCAACCGTCCTTTTATTACTTAAACTTTATTACCCCTTATTAAACACCCGTGACTTAAGGATTAAGGTCTAAGAACTAAGGACTAAGGATAGGCACAAACCCCGTTAGGGCTGAGGGAGGGAAAGTTGCTGTAAACGTTGCCGATGTACGATTCGACAGTGAACTGGTTCGAACCGTTGCTGTCAGGTGTCCAGTAGTAGTAGTTGACGAAGCCGGCAGCGGTATAATAGTGCATGCCGCCCCATTCGGTGAACAAACCCGCACCAATATTACGTTGGTAATTATTTTGAGTTGATGCCGGCGTGGCGCCCACTGCTCCTGTACGCACAGCATTAGTTAAGTCTTTGACCTGGGACAGACGGTAACCGCCGCCTAAACTACGACACCAGGATGAGGTGTTAGCAAGATTATCTTGTTTAGTTCCGCGGTGGACGAACCACTGCTGTAACTTAAAACCATATTTTAATACCTCATTATTACTACTATCTTTACCTACCAACACGAATGTCTGTGGCAAGCTGGGTCTAGCGATACTACCCAGTGTGTCTGAATCTGAATACCATTGGGATGCTGTTGCCGCCGGACCGGTGAGGGTGACGCGGATGTTATTAGCATTATCGGGGGATGGCGTCATGGTAGCCGTTATACCTCCTTGGCTGACTGTTGGCCATGTCAATTCTGAACCTTTAATACCACCTATGTCTAAATCAAAATACAGATTATTAGCCCCGGTAGTCGGGAAGTTACGACTGTAACCTGATGACTCAGTGGATTGCACCAGGAAGCCTTTAGTTGGGTTCCAGATAGTGGCGGGGCCGGCGTAGTCGCCGGTGCCCCAGGTCAGATTCGGCCGGGCGTAACAAATTGTAGGCACGGCTTTAGGACTGATATAATAAGTGGCGGTACCACCGCTGAAACTACTACTATTAGGCAGCCCATACTGGGTGGTTAAACTACCAGCTGTACTGGTTAATTGCACTATATAAGGCGCTTGACAGATATCTAAGCTGGCACTACGGCTCACGACTTGATTGTCTTTATCGGTAATACTAACACTTAAATCACCGCTAGCAGTTATACCATTAGCACCCTGGCCATCACCATCATCATCGCCCCAATAATTATACGGGGCACCAATTAGAGCGTTTAAGGCGATGGAATTGGTATTGGTAGGCACCAGCATACCAATATCGGTAAAGCGCTGGTTGGCTACCCTGAGCACTATTGGGTTGGCTGCGGTTGAAGTATTATCCGGTGTGTAGGTGGTTCGAGTAGTACCGTCAGAGATGGTAATACTTAGTAGAGCTTCCGTAGTGGTAACCTTAGTTACCCCATTATCAAAGGTTAAATATGGCTGACTACCATGGATTACCTGGGCCGTAGTAGCCGACAACGCTTGGGTAGTAGTAGCATACGGCAATAACAACAACGGCATTAAGGCTAAACAACGCTTTAAGCTAAAACTAAAACGCGGCCTACACTTAATTAGTGATAATGGTGGTAATTGCTGATTTTGGTAACTAGGTTGCCGATTATGCCGACGGTGCGGGGCTAAATCTGGGATTAAATTGGGGACTAAATTATCACTTCGGTGAAATGAGTCAACTATAGTGTATTGAGATAGATTTTGGACGTAAAGCTGCCAGTGCTTGTGTCTTGTGTCTTGTGTCTTCCAGTATAAGGCATGATGAAGATTCCGTCAAGTAATTTTATGTTTTATTTACATTTTTTCCATTCGAGTGCGCGAAAAATAACCTCCGTACCACTCATCACTAAAAGTATATCGCCTTGATAAAATTTAACTACTATTTTGTTGAGTTTATTTGTAAAGAATAGTAAAGATGAAGGCATTGGCTTTATTTTTAAGCTGGATTTGGGTTGAGTTTTTATACTGAAACGTATACCTCTCAGGAAACATCTTAACGGGTGTGTTGGGTTTTACTAATTATATTCGTTAGGTTTCGAGCGTTTTACGATTTGGTGATTATTTTAATTGCGGAGTTAACGCTCGAGTAAGGGAATTTTAACGCGAAAATTCCCTTACAACCCAAACGCGGGCCTGCAGATGGTGGTCTGCGACTACCCTCCGCCTTCGCTTGGTCTTAACGCACCGGTCGTGATTTGTTCCTACAAAGCACTCCCTCGGCAAACCTCCCTGTTTGCCGTGCTAACCGCCCTCAGTTGTCGGCACCATCTAACGGCCAATTTAACACCTAAAAACCTATTATCTAAATGACTTAATACCCTAACCTATTGCAGAATGCTGTCGGTTTTAATTCCCCGCTTAAGTGGTGCCGAGGGAAGTAATTGGCATAGAACAGCCGGCAGGAAGCCGGATGAGCCGTGGGCGCACAGGGAGGTGCGATACGCGGCGGTTCGTTAAGTGCCAATTAGCGAGCGAGGGTAGTCACGCAGTGACCACTACTTCCCGCGGGGTGTGGGGAGATTGTTAAGAGGGATTCACATCAATCCCTGTTAACGAAAAAGCGGCTCGGGTTGCCTCTGCCGCAGCAACCGTCCTTTTATTACTTAAACTTTATTATTCCTTATTAAACACCCGTGACTTAAGGACTAAGAACTAAGGACTAAGGATAGGCGCAAACCCCGTAGGCGCTGGCGCTGGGGTCGCTGCTGACAACGTAGCCGCTGGTCGAGTGGACTTTGAACTGGTTCGAACCGTAGCTGTCGCTTGTCCAGTAGTAGTTGTGGACGAAGGTATAACCGTCCATGCGGCCCCATTCGGTGAACAAACCCGCACCAATATTACGTTGGTAACCATTAAAATTTGATGACGGCGTGGCGCCCACTACTCCTTGGCACCAAGAGCCTGAACTAGTTCCCGAACACACCGCGTTAGTTAAGTCTTTGACCTGGGGCAGATGATAACCACTCCCTGACTTGGTACACCATGATGATTGGTTAGTAGCAGTATCTATTTTAGTTCCGCGGGTGATGAACCACTGCTTTAATACAAAGCCATATCTTACTACCTCGTTATTACTACTATCTTTACCGACTAACACGAATGTCTGTGGCAAGCTGGGGCTAGCAATACTACCCGGTGTGGCTGGATTCCATTGGTATAATGTTGCAAACGGACCGGTGAGGGTGACGCGCACCGAAGAGGCTCCATCAGGGTTAACACAAGGGTCGGAATAATAACTACATAAATCTCGCGGCGGATTAACGGTCATAGTGGCTGTAATACCTCCCTGAGTGACAGTTGGCCAAGTTAAAGTTGAAGCATCAATACCGCCTACCAATAAATCAAAATACAGATTATTGGCTCCGGTAGTCGGGAAGTTACGACTGTAACCTGATGGTGTAGTTGACTGCACCAGGAAGCCTTTAGTTCTGTTCCAGATAGTGGCGGGGCCGGCGTAGTTATTTCCTGATACCTCTGAGCCATATTGCAGATTCGGCCGGGCGTAACAGATTGTAGGCCCTGCTTTAGGACTAATATAATAGGTGGCAGTACCACCGCTGAAACTACTGCTATTAGGCAACCCATACTGGGTGGTTAAACTACCCGCTGTACTAGTTAATACCACTTTATAAGGCGCTTTATCACAAAGGCTTAATACAGTATCACGACTGACTGCTTGTCCATTTTTATCGGTAATGCTCACGCTTAAATTACCGCTAGCGGTAACACCATTAGTACCCTGACCATCACCATCATCATCGCCCCAATAATTATACGGGGCACCAATTAGAGCGCTTAAAGCAATGGAATTGGTATTGGTAGGCACCAGCATATCAATATCGGCGAAACTCTGATTGGCCTCGGGAAGTACTATAGGGTTACTTGCAGTTGAGGTATTGGTTGCCGGAGTGAAGCGAGCACCGTTGGAAAGTTTAATACCTAACAGACCCTCCGTAGTAGTAACCCTAGTTACCCCATTATCAAAGGTTAAATATGGCTGACTACCATGGATTACCTGGGCAGTAGTAGCGGACAATGCTTGGGTAGTAGTAGCATACGGCAATAATAACAACGGCATTAAGGCTAAACCACGCTTTAAGCTAAGACCTAAGTGCAGCGGGCGCTTAATTGATAATAATGGTGGTAACTGCCGATTTAGCGGTAATGGTGTTAATGATTTTAGCTGCTGATTGGGGTAGTTGGGTTGCCGACGGTGCGGTACTAAATCGCGGACTAAATTATCACTTCGGTGAAATGAGTCAACTACAGTGTGTTGAGATAGATTTTGGACGTAAAGCTGCCAGTGCTTGTGTCTTGTGTCTTGTGTCTTCCAGTATAAGGCATGATGAAGATTCCGTCAAGTAATTTTATGTTTTATTTACACTTTTTCCATTCGAGTGCGCGGAAATTAACCTCCCGGACAACTCTGTGTTAAAAGTATAACGCCTTGATAAAATTTAACTACTATTTTGTTAAGTTTATTTGTAAAGAATAGTAAAGATGAAGGGATTTGCTTTATTTTTGAGCTCGTTTTTGGGCTGAGTTTTATACGCAAACGTATACCTCTCAGGAAACATCTTAACGGGTGTTGTTGGTTTTTACTAATTATATTCGTTAGGTTTCGAGCGTTTTATAGTTAGGTGATTATTTTAATTGCGGAGTTAACGCTCGAGTAAGGGAATTTTAACGCGAAAATTCCCTTACAACCCAAACGCGGGCCTGCAGATGGTGGTCTACGACTACCCTCCGCCTTCGCTTGGTCTTAACGCACCGGTCGTGATTTGTTCCTACAAAGCACTCCCTCGGCAAACTTCCCTGTTTGCCGTGCTAACCGCCCTCAGTTGTCGGCACCATCCAACGGCCTATTTAACACCTTAACAACAAGACTATTATGAAATTAATTGGTTTTTACTTCCCGCGGGGGTGTGTGGAGATTGTTAAGAGGGATTCACACCAATCCCTCTTAACGCCTAAGCGGCAGCGTGACCAGTCCTACAAAGCACTCCCTCGGCAAACCTCCATGTTTGCCGTGCTAACCGCACTCAGTTGTCGGCACCATCTAACGGCCAATTGAACACCTAAAACCCATTATCTAAATGACTTAATACCCTAACCTATTGCAGAATGCTGTCGGTTTTTATTCCCTCGCTTAAGTGGTGCCGAGGGAAGTAATTGGCATAGAACAGCCGGCAGGAAGCCGGGTGAGCCGTGGGCGCACAGGGATGTGCGATACGCGGCGGTTCGTTAAGTGCCAATTAGCGAGCGAGGGCAGTCACGCAGTGACCACTACTTCCCGCGGGGTGTGGGGAGATTGTTAAGAGGGATTCACACCAATCCCTCTTAACGCGGACGTGGCTCAGTGAATTATTAAGAACACCTTTGCCAATACCGTCCGCAACCTCACGAAATCTTAATTATAACTAATAATTGGCTGAGTTTTTATACTCAAACATACCCCTCTCAGGAAACATCTTAACAAACGGTCTAATCGTACCAACAATCCAATAATTAATTATGTGACAATGTCACTTATAGGCCGCTGTATAACCTCCTTTAAAATAAAAACATATGCGAAATCATAGGCAAACGCACAGCTAAGTGCTATGCTTATAATTCGGTTATTGAACTTATGTTAAGTTAAGCTATTTTATAAAGGTGATTTTTATGACGCTTCCTTCGTTTTTGACTCTCTATAATGAACTTATTTCTACTCCAACTATCAGCAATGTCACCAATGAAAAATTAGATTATTCCAACAAACCGCTTATTGACAAATTAGCGACTTGGTTCACTGATTTAGGTTTTACGGTGGACATTCAACCGGTGCCAAATACCCGCCACAAATTTAATCTGCTTGCTACCTATTCCAATAGCCAAAATAAAACTCAAGGTGGGTTATTACTGAGTGGCCATAGTGATACCGTTCCTTTTGATGATGGCCAGTGGACTAAAGATCCGTTTAAATTAACCGAAGAAAATAACAAATTATATGGCCTTGGTACTGCGGATATGAAAGGCTTTTTTGCTTTTATTTTAGATGCCTTGCGGGATATTGACCTGAAAACACTCACGAAACCAATTTATGTACTGGCCACCGCAGATGAAGAAACCTCAATGGCGGGGGCGTCATTTTTTGCTAAACAAACACAACTGCAACCCGATTGCACCATTATTGGTGAGCCAACATCATTAATTCCTATTCGTGCTCATAAAGGCTTTTTAGCCAATTCGATTAAAGTCATTGGTAAATCAGGCCATTCTAGCGATCCTGATAAAGGCATTAATGCAATTGAAATTATGCATTTAGTTATTGAACGTTTATTAAAACTCAAACACAAATTTAAAGAACAATACCATAACGATGGTTTTACCGTTCCCTACCCGACTTTGAATTTGGGTGTGATCCACGGTGGCGATGCGGCCAATCGAATTTGTGGATGTTGTGAATTGGTAATCGATATTCGTGTATTGCCGGATAATGATGTAGATTCACTGTATAATGCCCTGTGTGAAGCGTTACAACCGGTCATGGATAAGTACCCTAATCGTATTGCTATAGAATATGAAGTGGCACCAATCCCGGGCTATGAATGCAAAAAAGATCATCCGGCATTGCAGCATATTGAAAAGCTAGTTGGTCACACTGCCCAAACTGTAAATTACAGTACTGAAGCCCCTTATTTAAATCAAATAGCGCCAACCATTGTATTAGGGCCGGGTTCTATTGAACAAGCACATCAACCGGATGAATTTATCTCGATGGACTTTTTAAAACCAACTAAAGTGACTATTGAACGCTTGATTAAAGATTTTTGTTTATAATCGAGAAACTCATGCGCCGACTTAGTCGGCGTATAGCGGTTATAGTTCGAATTTAGCTAAGTCACAGGCAATTTCAGTATTAGTAAATACAGTTTTCGCTTCATTAACTAATCTAGTGCTATCTTTTAAGCTATACCTAGGGCTGATGTGGGTAATAATCAGCCGTTTAGCATGCGCCTGTTTGGCAATGGTGGCGGCTTGTACTGTGGTAGAATGACCGCGATCACTGGCTTTAGCTTCTAGAGCATGTTCTTGAGTGGCTTCGTGCACCATGACATCGACATTTTTAGCCAAAGCAATCGATGCCGGGCAAGGAATAGTATCCCCTAAAATAGCTAACTTGCGCCCGGATTTTACACTTCCTAAATAATCATTGCCATTAATGACGCGCCCATCATCAAGAGTCACGGTTTTACCTTGCTTAAGCTGGGCATACAATGGGCCAATATTAATATTATCTTGTTTTAATTTAGCCATATTCAGACTGGCAGGACGATCTTTTTCAATGATCCGATAGCCAAAGCAAGGAACGCGGTGCTGTAACTGTTTGGCTTCAATACAAAATCGCTCATCTGCAAATACCACGCCATCTTGTTCAAGCTCAATAATATTCAGCGAATAAGTCAACCACGAATAACTAATATTAGTCACAGTTTCGATAAACTGTTTAATACCTTTGGGGGCAATTAAAGTTAACGGTGATTGGTTTTGCATTAATGATCGAGTAGTTAACACGCCGGGTAGCCCAAACAGATGATCGCCATGTAAATGAGTTAAGCAGATCAATTCAAGTTTAGCCAGACTAAATTTGGCTTTTTGCATTTGCATTTGTGTGGCTTCACCACAATCAAACAACCACAAATGCCCGCGTTCTTGAACAAGATCTAAAATAATTGCACTAACATTACGTTCTGCGGTTGGACAACCGGCGCTGGTACCAAGAAAAGTAAGATTCATGTCAAGCTAGACGTTTTTACGCTCGACGGTTTGTTCACCCCAAAATAATTTGTTGGCTTTAGTTTTGGCGAAAGCACGTTTTAAGACTTCATCACTGCCTTCTTGCCAAATTTGTTCAGCTAATTCTTCGTCGTGGTTGGCGACTTCGAAAATAGCTTCAGCAATTTCGATAGAGGTTTCACGGACATTTGCCCAAGCACGAATTTCATGGATATCTTTTTTGGTTGGATTCATTTTATTGCTCCTTTTTTATAAGATTAGTGTAAAATAAACCCAATTTATATAAATATCAATAGGTCAGCAAGTTTATGTTAACGATTATTTCTCCGGCAAAAACGCTCGATTATCAAAGCCCACTCATCACCCAACAACATACTTTGCCACAATTTATTAATACTACTAAACAGCTGATTAAAGATTGCCAAAAATTAAGTGCTAACGATTTAGCTAAATTAATGGCTATTAGTCCCAAATTAGCAGAAGTTAATTATCAACGCTTCCAAAATTGGCATGCCGATTTTAACCTAAGCAATGCCAGACAAGCAATTTTAGCCTTTAAAGGTGATGTTTACGCAGGTCTGCATGTTGAAGATTTTAGTGCTAGTGATTTAAAATTTGCCCAGGCGCATTTACGGATTTTGTCCGGTTTATATGGCGTTTTAAGGCCGCTGGACTTAATTCAACCTTACCGCTTAGAAATGGGCATCCGCCTGAAAAATGGTAACAATACCAATTTATATCAATTTTGGGGTGATCAACTGACTGAATACCTCAATAGTGAACTGCGCCAATCCAGTGATGCGACTTTGATTAATTTAGCCTCCAATGAGTATTTTAAGGCAATTAAACCCAAACTATTACAAGCTAAAATTATCCAACCCATCTTTTTAGATAACAGTAAAGGTGAATACAAAGTCATTAGTTTTTATGCTAAAAAAGCCCGTGGACTTATGAGCCGTTTCATTATAAAAAATAGCATTAATAAGAGTAACGATATTAAAAGTTTTAATTTGGAAGGCTATCAATTTGATCAACAACGTTCGACTGAATTAGAATGGTTCTTCTTACGCAATCACTAACCTAAAAGTAGTATTTAATATGGAATTTATTTCAACATTATGGTTACAGTTTTTAGCTACACTGCCTTTATTTATTTTAATATTATTAGGTTATTTAGCCATTAAAGTTGGCCGCTGGCAAAAAACCATTACTGACAGCTTAACCAAATTTACCTTTTATATTGCCTTCCCGATTATGCTATTTCAGATTATGAGTCACTTTTCTGAACATTCACATATCGACATTACGCTATTAATCGTATTTTTTGGCAGTAGTTTTATTGTCTTCGCTATTGGTTGTGTGATTGCTAGCAAAATATTTAAATTAAATGGTTCCGAAAGTACTCTATTTGCCATGGGCGGTATTTACACGAATACCGTGTTTGTGGGGATCCCCATTATCAAAATGTTAATAGGCGATAATGCCATTCCGATTGTGGCGATTATTGTGATCTTTAATGCCTTGATTTTATGGACGCTGGCCAGTGTGTCCATCGAATTTGTGCAAATTGGTAAACTGTCATTCCGGAGTGTCTCGAAAGCACTTAAAAATGTGTCTAAAAACCCGATTATTATTGGTATTTTTGCCGGCATGTTAGTTAATTATAGTGGCTTGCCATTACCTACATTTATTAATCAATCAACCAAAATGGTCAGTGATATGACAGCGCCGTTATCGTTAATTGTGCTAGGGATGGGGCTGGCTGAATACAAAATCCGCGACGATTTAGTGATCACCGCGGCAATTTGCCTATTAAAATTGTTTATTTTGCCAATGGTGACTTATATTTTAGGCAAGTTGTTAGGTTTGCCGTTGTTAGAATTACAAGTGATGGTGGTATTAAGTTCGGTTTCCATTGCCATCAATTGTTACATGATGGCAAGGCAGTTTGAGGTGTTACAAGGGCCGATTGCGTCGAGTTTACTGATCTCAACAGCATTGTCTTCGATCACTACCCCATTGATTTTATCGATTATGATGCAGTTACCGTTTACTCTAGCTTGATTGTGATTGAGTTAATCGGCGGCGTTTAAAGTGGTAATGCAGCATTAAAGCGCCAACAATCACCGCGCTACCTAACAAAAACCGCGGCCAATCAATAGATTGGTGCCAAAACACCACATTCACTAAAATCCCGGTGGGAATAACCACATTATTCATAATTGCCAAGGTGCCGGAATCGACTTTGGTGGCGCCATAATTCCATAAAAAATAACACAAACCGGAAGCGACAACTCCTAGCCACACAATAATTAACCATTGCACATTGGTGGTCGGTAATTTTTGTGGATTACCAAATAACAGCCAACCAATAGCAGCAACTATCACTGCGCCTAAATAAACCCAGGCAAAAGCCTGATGTTGCGGTAGCGGGTACAATTCCATAATGCGTTTATAACCGACTTGCCCCAAGGCAAATACCATATTGGCACCTTGAATCAATAAAAAGCCAATCATGAATTCGGTACTGATATGATCGTAACGAATAATCGCAGCCCCGATCACCGCAATCACAGCAGTGAAAAGGTAACTGAGTCTTAATGGGTGACATTGTAACAAATCATAAATAACCGTCACATAAATAGGCGTGGTGATGGTAAATAACAGCACCTCGGGAACCGAGATATATTGAAAGGAATTATAGTAAAAAAAGTACATAATACCTAACTGACAAGCCCCTACTCCCATCAACAATAACATGGGTTTTGCTTGGAACTGTTTCAAACGTAAAAACGGCACAAAGGTGAGAAAGGCCAAAAGCACCCGCATAACCACCGCAAACCAAGTATCCACCTGGCCACTTAAATATACAGCGATAAAACTAAATGAAAACGACCACACAATGGTCACTAAAATAAGATAAAACATAGGTTATTAATAGTTGTTAAAAATAATCGTTACAAATAATAGTTGGTTATTTCAAGATTGCAGATGGTACCAATTAGCAGCTTTATTGTAAACACAAGTAAAAAATAAAGGTTGACTATTGTCAAGATGTTTCCTGAGAACTATACGTTTCAGTATAAAAACTCAGTATAAAAACTGACTAAACAAAAATCCTCAAGCTTTATGAATTATGGCATAATGTGCGCCAAATTTTAATTCCGTGGCTTTACTCAGCTTGTGAGTAAAGCTAACTTTAAATTAGAGAGTACATTTTTGTGTTAACAACAAATAACATCACTATGCAATTTGGCAGCAAGCCTTTATTTGAAAATATTTCCGTTAAATTTGGTAATGGCAATCGTTATGGCTTAATTGGTGCCAATGGTAGTGGTAAATCCACCTTTATGAAGATAATTGGTGGCGATTTAGTACCCACATCCGGCAATGTGAGTTTAGATCCGCATGAACGCTTGGGTAAATTACGCCAAGATCAGTTTGCCTTTGAACAATATAGCGTGCTGGATACGGTGATTATGGGGCACACACAATTGTGGCAAATTAAACAAGAGCGCGATCGCATTTATGCATTAGCGGAAATGAGCGAAGAAGATGGCTTTAAAGTGGCCGACTTAGAAACTCAATATGCAGAAATGGATGGCTACAGTGCCGAAGCCCGAGCCGGCGAACTATTATTAGGCGTAGGCATTCCGACCGAACAACATTATGGGCTAATGAGCGAAATCGCCCCCGGTTGGAAATTACGGGTATTATTAGCGCAAGCCCTGTTTTCCAATCCGGATATTTTACTGTTAGACGAACCGACCAATAACTTAGATATTGACACTATTCGTTGGTTAGAAAACACCTTAAACGAACGCGAGAGCACTATGATCATCATCTCGCATGATCGCCATTTTTTAAACATGGTTTGCACCCATATGGCCGATATGGATTATGGTGAATTAAGGATTTATCCGGGTAATTATGATGATTATATGACCGCTTCGACCCAAGCCAGAGAACGCTTACTTGCCGATAATGCTAAGAAAAAAGCCCAAATCAGCGAACTACAATCATTTGTCAGCCGTTTTAGTGCTAATGCCTCTAAATCTAAACAAGCTACCTCGCGCGCTCGCCAAATTGAAAAAATCAAACTGGAGGAAGTCAAAGCCTCGAGCCGACAAAATCCATTTATTCGCTTTGAGCAAGACAAGAAGTTATTCCGTAATGCCCTAGTTGTCGAAAATCTGACTAAAGGATTTGATAATGGACCACTGTTTAATGATCTTAATTTAATGGTTGAAGTCGGCGAAAAAGTGGCAATTTTAGGTACCAATGGTATTGGTAAAACTACCTTGTTAAAAACCTTAATGGGCGAACTCACACCAGAACAAGGTGACATAAAATGGTCGGAAAATGCCAATATTGGTTATTATGCTCAAGATCATGAATATGAATTTGCTGAAGATCTAAGCGTATTTGACTGGATGAGCCAGTGGAAGCAACCAACTGATGATGAGCAATCAGTGCGCAGTATTTTAGGGCGATTATTGTTTTCACAAGACGATATCAAAAAACAAGTAAAAGTGCTTTCCGGTGGCGAAAAAGGCCGGATGTTATTTGGTAAATTGATGATGCAACGCCCTAATATTATTGTGATGGACGAACCCACCAATCATTTAGATATGGAATCGATCGAATCCCTGAATACCGCCTTAGAACTTTATCAAGGTACATTATTCTTCGTGTCCCATGACCGCGAATTTGTGAGTTCACTGGCAACCCGAATTATTGAAATCACCCCAGACAAAGTGATCGACTATACCGGTAATTATGAGGATTATTTGCGTAGCCAAGGCATCGAATAACGATTACTTTGCCATAAAAATAGCCACATAAGTGGCTATCTTTTTATGTGCTGATTATTGGCAATATTAGAAATCCAATTCATCCCACCAAATATCGATAAGTGGACTCGCTTGAACATTGGTTAACCCATGGCTTTCTAGCCAACTAGTCACCAAAGTGCGATGTTCTTCGGTACAATTACCTAGTTTTTGGGTGCAAACAATACCTTGCCAATTTAAATAACCACTGCCTTCATAAGCTAAACCATTCGCTTCAATGACTTCATGGATAAACTGATCGACAACTTTGTCCAAAGTTGCTTCATCAGTACCTTCGGCAAATGACCAATTAATGGTGAAGCCTAATTCTTTGAATTCATCGATATGTAATTTTTTACGTAAACGTCGACTGCGATTTACCATAATTTGCGTTCCTTTTCTTTATTGAGTATAACTTGATTTATGTTTCGAAGTAGCCTGCCTGTTAGCTAGTTTACCACTATTTGCTTTGCCATTACTTTTATTTGTTGATGCAGAGCGATTATTGGCTGACCGCGATTTATTTGCTGCCCGGCGCGGTGGCGTTTTTTTTGCCGGTTCAGCTTTAATAGTTGGATCAACGGCAAAGCCTGGAGTAGTTAATTCCGGGATCGGCATTTTAATTAATTTTTCAATGGCTTTCAGTTGTGGCAACTCATCAATACAAACTAACGAGATGGCCTGCCCTTGGTTTTGTGCCCGCCCGGTGCGACCAATGCGGTGCACATAATCCTCGGCCACTTGTGGCAGTTCATAGTTAACCACATAAGGTAATAATTCAATATCCAAACCCCGCGCGGCAATATCGGTGGCTACTAAAGCGCGAATTTGGCCACTTTTAAAATCGGCTAAGGCTTTGGTGCGCGCACCTTGGCTTTTATTGCCGTGGATCGCTGCAGCTTTAATGCCATCTTTAGTTAATTGCTCGGCTAAGTGGTTAGCACCATATTTAGTGCGGGTAAAGATCAACACTTGTTGCCATTGATTTTTGCCAATTAAGTAAGACAGCAGTTCGCGTTTACGGCGTTTATCGACTCGATGGACATATTGGGTGATCTGCTCGGAGGCACTGTTAGTTTTAGCCACCGCAATGGACTGTGGATCATATAAAATAGATTTGGCTAACACTTTAATGTCATTCGAAAAAGTGGCCGAAAACATCAGGTTTTGGCGTTTTTTAGGTAACTTGGCAATCACGCGGCGAATATCATGAATAAAGCCCATATCTAACATACGATCGGCTTCATCCAGCACTAACACTTTAACGGTAGCTAAATCAACAGCATTTTGTTGCACTAAATCCAATAACCGCCCCGGCGTAGCAATTAAGATGTCCACCCCACCCCGTAACTTCATCATTTGTGGATTAATACTAACGCCACCAAACACCACCAATGAACGAATTGGCAAATAGCGACTATAATCGCGAATATTGTCACCTATTTGTGCCGCCAGTTCCCGAGTTGGGGCTAAAATCAGCGCATATAATGGCCGTTTACCCTTTTTAGCTTCAGGTTTATTACTGACATTGGCTTGTTGATCCAACAATTGTTGCAAAATTGGCAAACCAAAGCCGGCGGTTTTACCGGTGCCAGTTTGGGCACTGGCCATTAAATCTTTACCGGATAAAATAACAGGAATGGCTTGTTGTTGAATGGGGGTTGGTTGTGTATAGTTTTGTTCTTGAATAGCTTGTAAAATCTTAGCGTCTAAGCCAAGAGAGTCGAATGACATGCAATGTTCCTAAATAAAAAAAAAATGAATGAATAATTCGTTAGTATTATAAAGCAATTCGCTATTTTTTTCTGGTTATTTCAATATTTGCTGAACGAAAGTTACTTACCCACTGCTAAAGGTGTTATTAAATCACCCATTAACAGTCAGCATTAAATGGTGAAAAATTGTTTTCATAAATAAATAGTGCTAAGCTAAACACCATGATTTTCATTATATTTCTTGATGTTAGACATGATAATGGCATCTATTATCATTTCAAGTTATGTTAATATTTCTCCCTTTAAAACACTAACATAGGGATTGAGTATGTATCTAAATTTTAGTCGCCTAAAAAAATACCTCATTATTTTAATGCTATCCTTATTTAGTCTGAACTGCTTAGCAAAAGATGATCTTACCTTTGCTAACTTCCGTGATATTCGTGATTTAAACCCCCATCTTTATTCCGGCGAAATGTGGGCGCAAAATATGCTGTTTGAATCACTGGTGCATTATAATGAAGATGGTAGTTTTTCACCTTGGTTGGCGGAAAGTTGGAGCATCTCTAATGACAGCAAAACCTATACTTTTAAACTCAGGCAAGATGTTACCTTTAGCGACGGCGCTAAGTTTGATGCCCATAGTGCCAAATTAAATTGGGATGCCGTATTAGCCAATAAAGTCCGCCACACTTGGCTAGAAATGGTGCGCTTAATTACCGAAGTTAAAGCTGTGGATGACTATACTCTGCAAGTTAATCTTTCTGAGCCTTATTATCCATTTTTAATTGAAATTGCCGTTACCCGGCCAATGCGGTTTATCTCACCTAATTCAATGATAAATGGTACCACTAAAGATGGCGTTAAATCTTATATTGGCACCGGCCCTTATGTTTTAGGCGATCATAAAAAAGATCAGTATGCGGTTTTTAACCAAAATCCGACTTATTGGGGCTCAAAACCACCAATTAAAACCATTACCATGAAAGTGATTGCCGACAATCAAAGCCGTTTGCTAGCGTTGGAAAACGGTGAAATTGATTTGATTTATGGCCAAAATATGGTGGATGCTGATTCCTTTGAGCGCTTTTCACATATGGATAACTTTCAAACCTTAATATCCAAACCGGTTTCTAGCCGGATGGTATTACTAAACACTACCCGCGCAATATTAAAAGATGCCAATGTGCGCCGTGCTCTTGAACATATCATCAATAAAAATGATATTTCTACTGGCATTTTTAACGGTAGTGAAGCGCCAGCGGACACTTTAATGGCAACCAATATTCCTTATGCTAATATTGGCTTAAAACCCTATCAATATGACCCCAAATTAGCATCGCAACTTCTTGATGCTGCCGGATGGATCAAAGTAGCCGGACAAGATTATCGTTATCAAGATGGTAAACCTTTCGAGATCACCCTGTATTACAATAGTAATGCCACTTCACAAAAAACTATTGCCCAATACATGCAAGATGAATTTGCCCAAGTTGGTTTAAAATTGAATATTCATGGTGAAGAAGAACAAGGTTATAGTGATCGACTAAAAATTGGTGACTTTGATATGGTGTTTGATATTTCATGGGGCATGCCGTACGATCCGCAATCATTCTTAGCGTCAATGAAGTTACCGGTGCATGGTGATTATATGGCTCAACAAGGGCTGGCGGAGAAAGCGCAGATTGATGCTAGTATTAGCAAAGCGCTTATTGCTACTGACGATAAAACGCGGCAACAACTTTATGCTTATGTGCTGGAAACATTGCATAATGAAGCAGTGTATATTCCGTTAACTTATGAACGTAATCGCGCTATTGCGATTAAATCATTACAAGGGATTGAATTTGCACCATCACAATTTGATATTCCATTTACAAAAATGCACTATTAAATTACTTATTTTATAAATTATTACTGATGCTCAATTATATAATTAAACGCTTACTCATGATGATCCCGATTTTAATTGGTATCACCTTTATCGCTTTCATATTGATTAATTTAGCCCCTTCTGATCCGGCTGAAGTTGCGTTGCGTTTAAATGACATCATGCCAACAGCCGACGCCATTGAGAGTATGCGCCAAGAACTTGGTTTAAACCAACCTTTTTGGAACCGTTATTTCAGCTGGCTGTATAACGTTTTGCATCTTGATTTTGGGCGATCATTTGTTTATCGGGATCGGCTAGTTTGGGATGAAATGATCCGCTCATTAAAACCTACCTTAATTTTGGCTTTATCAGCGTTTGTATTTACCTTAAGCATCAGTTTAGTGCTTGGAGTGTTAGCAGCTATTTTTGCCAACTCCGTGTTTGACCATGGCTTACGTATTATTATTTTTTTAGGCACTGCCATGCCTAGCTATTGGTTAGGGTTATTACTAATTTGGTTCTTTGCCAATTACTGCGGTTGGTTACCAACTGGTGGCTATGGCAGTTGGCAAAATTTAATCTTGCCGACTATCACCTTGTCATTTGTTTACATTTCCACCTATATTCGTTTTATCCGTAACAATATGCTGGAAAATATGCACGACTATTATATTTTTTATGCCCGCTGCCGTGGTTTAAGCAAGCCGAAAATCATCCTCAAACATGTCTTAGTTAATTCATTGCATACCACTATTACTGCACTCGGCATGACCATTCCGCAACTGATTGCCGGTTCGTTTGTGGTGGAGTATATTTTTTCCTGGCCGGGCCTTGGGCGCTTATGTATTGCTGCTATTATGAATCGTGATTATCCGGTTATTCAAGCCTATATTTTAATTATGGCAATTTTGTTTGTGGTGTGTAATTTCATTGTGGATGTGTTACATCAATTGCTCGATCCCAGATTACGTGATAGTGGTGGTATGGCATGAATCTATTACCACAACTTATTAAAAATAAAACGGCACTATGTTGTTTAATCATCATAGCCATAATTATCATTTTGGGGGTTTTGGCACCTTATATTGCCCCGTTCGATCCTAACAAAATCCACATTATGCATAAATATGCCGGCATTTCGGCCGTACATTGGTTAGGCTGTGATCACTTAGGTCGCGATATTTTGTCACGGCTATTATATGGCATTCGCGCAACCGTGTTTTTATCTTTACTGACAATGATTATTACTATTGTGATCGGTTCGCTTATAGGCTTAATTTCCGGCTACCATCGCGGCAAACTTGATGAATGTATAATGCGATTGTGCGATATTATGCTGTCATTCCCGAGCCAAGTGATGATACTCGCCATTGTCGGCATGTTGGGGGTTGGCATTGAAAACGTGATCATTGCCAATATTGTGGTGAAATGGGCTTGGTATAGCCGCATGATTCGTAGTTCAGTGATTAAATACAGTCGCAAAAACTATATTCTGTTCTCCCGTGCGATTGGTGCCCCACCTGCATTTATTATTCGCCACCATTTATTACCTAACGTAATGTCAGAATTAGTTGTATTAGCAACGCTGGACACCGGTTGGGTGATTTTAAATATTTCGGCACTTTCTTTTATTGGTCTTGGCGTGCAAGCGCCAACCGCGGAATGGGGATTAATGTTAAGCGAAGCCAAAAATGTAATGGTGCAACACCCTATGCAAATGGTCTTCCCTGGTATAGCGATATTAGTGGTAGTGGCAGCATTTAATATGCTTGGTGATTGTTTGCGTGACATTCTTGACCCAAAGGGGCAAAAACATGAATAATCCATTGCTCACAGTAAACAACCTCACCGTTGCTCTGAATAATGGCAAGGTGTTACTTAATGATATTTCGTTTACGGTCGCCCATAATCAATGCTTGGGCATAGTCGGCGAAAGTGGCAGTGGTAAAAGCCTAACTATTAAGACGATTATTGGTTTGTTAGAGCCCTACTTTTCGATTCAGGGGCAAGTCCTATTTGCACCCCAGCAAAACCAACTTAACTTAGCTAAATCGGGTGATTTGCTTAAACAAACCCCGGAAACCTTACGCCGTATTCGTGGCAAAATAATTGCAGTGATCTTACAACACCCTATGAATGCCTTTGATCCTTTATATCGCATTGGCGATCAGATTATTGAAACCTTAATGGCACACCAAGCAATCAGTAAAAAAGCAGCCATGACTAAAGCACTAAATATGATTACTGACGTAGGATTAACCGACCCGAAACAAATATTTAATAAATATCCGCATCAATTAAGTGGTGGTATGTTACAGCGTATAATGATTGGTATTGCGTTAATGCTGGAACCAGAGTTAATTATTGCCGATGAACCTACAACCGCATTAGATTCAATTAGCCAATACCACATTTTAAAAATGTTTGAAAAAATTAAACAACAAGCACAAACAGCTATGATTGTTATCTCGCATGATTTAGGGGTCATTCATCATATTGCCGATCATATTTTAGTCATGCATCAAGGCACAATTGTTGAACAAGGCAGCCGCGATCACATTTTTCACCATGCAAGCAGTGAATATACCCACCGTTTAATCAATGCACGCTTACAACTGTTAACTAAATTTAATGCCATTATTCACCCTAAAGCGTCAAAATCAACGAGGGAGTGTTGCTAAATGTCTGCGTTATTACAGCTTGAAAATGTAAGCAAAGCTTATAGGCAACCGCAGCAAGGGTTATTTAATCGCCAAAAAACGCCGGTCATCAACAACGTTTCCTTTAGTTTAAAGCAAGGTGAATGCCTGGGTATTATTGGTGCAAGTGGCAGTGGCAAAAGTACACTGGGTAAACTAATTTTAGGTTTAGAGAAGCCCGACCATGGCAAGATTTACTTTGATGGTCATGAAATGCAAACCCGTACATGGCGCAAATTACAACTACAACGGCAATTAAGTGCCGTATTTCAAGATTATAATGCCTCGGTCAATCCTTATTTTAAGGTAGCGCAGATTATTGGCGAGCCGATTGCTATTTACACTAACATGTCCAAAAAAGATCGCCAACAACGCATAGAACAATTGCTAGAACAAGTTGGTTTGGATCACAGCTTTTATCATCGTTTTCCTCATGAAATCAGTGGTGGCCAATTGCAACGCGTGTGCATTGCGCGGGCAATTGCTTGTGATCCTAAATTCATCTTATTCGATGAAGCCGTAAGTTCTTTAGATATTTCGGTACAAACACAAATTTTGGCTTTATTAGCTGAGTTACAAAAACAGTTAAACCTTACTGCTATTTTTATTAGCCACGATTTAACTACCATCACCTATTTATGTAATCGCGTTATATTTTTCCAACATGGCACAATCGTCGAGAGTATTGATGATATTACGCAACTTAAGCAGGTGCAAAACAGTTATTCAAAGCAACTTTTGCAATCAATTCTAGGTTTTTAGCATGATGACAACCGCAACACCGCTTCATAAACAATATCGCTTTAAAAATTACCTGGCATTAGTGATCCCTTTTATTATTTCAACCATTACTACTCCACTACTAGGTGTGGTCGATACCGCTTTAGTCGGCCATTTACCCAACCCGGCTTTTATTGCCGGCATAGCTGTGGGTGCGGTTATTTTTAATACTATTTATTGGTTATTTGGTTTTTTGCGGGTGAGCACCACCGGTTTTGCCGCCCAGGCTTTAGATGATCCGATGTTATTAAGATCATCCCTGATCCGGCCGTTATTTATTGCGATCTTTTTAGGCATTTGCTTCATTGTTTTTCAAAAGCTGATTTTTGCCGCCTCCATGCAAGTTATACAACCTAATGATGAAGTCAAACATTATGCGAATATCTATTTTAGCATCCTAATTTGGGGCGCCCCTTTTGTGCTAATCAATTACGTTTTAGTGGGTTGGTTAATGGGCATGGCAAAAGTGAAAGCAGTATTATTGTTACAAGTGCTTATTAATCTGCTTAACATAATTATGGCAATTATTTTTGTTTGGCAATTGCATTGGAACATTGAAGGTGTGGCCTTAGCAACCTTAAGTGCCCAAGTTATTTGTAGCTTATTGGGGGTTGGGTTTATCTTTGGTTATTTACCCAAGACTAAGCAAAAAACTGATCTAAGAGCAATTTTATCTTGGCAATCACTAAAAGGGGTGATTTTGGTCAATACCAATTTAATGATTCGTACCCTTTGCTTATTAATTGTCACCAATCATTTTATTGCTATCGGTTCGAGTTTTAACACCGAAGTTTTAGCCGCTAATGCCGTTTTATTCCAGATTCACTATTTAATGGCTTATATTTTTGATGGTTTTGCCAATGCTTCGAGTGTTTTTAGTGGCAAAGCTAAGGGCAATAAAGATCTAGTGTTATACAAACAAACCTTACATTGGTCACTACTTGCCTGCATCATCTGCCCGATTATTTTAATCATACTGTGGATTGGCTTTGACACTTATATTATCAAGCTATTAACCAATCAAAATCAAATTATCGCCATCTGCCTTGATTACCAATATTGGTTAATTATCTTCCCGATAGTAGTGGCTGGTGGTCTGATTTATTATGGCGTTTTTTCCGGGATCAGCTACACCGCATCCATTCGTGATTCGATGATCTTAGCCCTAATATTATGGTTAGTTGCTCAATATGTTTGCGTGCCTATTTGGGGCAATAATGGTTTATGGCTGTCATATATATTATTTAGTCTGGGGCGCACGCTATTTTTAGTAATTTGGATTAACCGATCTAAGCAACATATTTTGGCTTAACTTGAATGAGGATCAACAATCTACTGTTAAACCGTCAATAACAGCTAGCAACTCTAATATTAATGCAATTGGTTAGCACTAAAGCGTTTTTCATCACCTAAATAGTTGATAAGGTAATTAATATAAAAAATATTAAAAATAATAACGTAAAAGAATTTGGTTTTTAATTTGATGTTGTATTCACCCAAACAATAATAAGTTAATACATATCGGGCAACATTTGCCCATTCAATCCACATAAACAGGCCAATAAAATCAATAATGTCGTTAAGGTTTTTTAAATAAACCAACGCGGTTATAACACCGATTAAAGCAATAAAAAACGGGGCAAAGTACAACATAATTAACGTTTTAATAAAAGCATTACTTTTTACCTCTACACCCAGCAATTTTTTTATAGATTTATTAACTCTATAAATCCACACTAACTGATAAATACCTAATGTAATCAGTGTCCATATAATAAATTTAAAGGTGCCTAAGTTATTGGCTTTTTTCAATTCAACAATTGCGTTCATTTTGTTCCTTTAATGCTAGTTTAGTTAGCTGAGTTATTAGCCTTATAATAACTTTACTGTGGACTAATGCGATGACCAGTTGGATTTAAGTAGTGTTTTTTCACCCAACCCGATATATCTTCGGGATGGTCTTTCAAAAAGTACGTAACTGAATAAAAATTATCATAATCAGAATATACCACTAATGAAGAAATTTCATCAGATCGCAACACCGTATCGGTTTGGCAAGCTTCATTTGGGGCTGAATATAAGTACACCTTTTCACCATTATTGCTTTCTAATTGATAGGTTTCAAGAGGATGAATTATCACCCTATTTTCTATAGCTTGTTGATTTAATAATTCACAATCGGTAGCAGTGGCATAAACAGGTGTTAATAACAGCAACAAGTAAAATAGTTTTGACATATTAAATACCTTAAAGGCAAGTTTAGCGCCTTGTTTTTCTCAATTATAATAGTAAAATCCCCAATTATTTCTTAAATCATTATGCACTGTGCCTAGTTATTCATCCATAAAAAAATACCTACAGCTTTTTCATAAGATCCAACGTATCGAAGAAAAAGCGCCACTAACGGTGTTAATCATTGCCGGCGTTATTGGCACCATTACCGGTATTATTGGTGTTCTATTTCAATATGCGGTCAATTGGGTCATCAGCATCCGCAAATTATTAATGTTACATCTATTTGATAATATTTGGCTCACTTACTTAACTATTTTTGGCATAACTGGGGCTATGGGGCTGGTTGCTTATTATTTAGTTAAACGCTTTGCACCGGAGTCGGGGGGTTCTGGTATTCCGGAAATTGAAGGTGCCTTGATGAACTTACGCCCGGTGCGCTGGCGTTATGTGCTGCCGGTTAAATTTATAGGTGGGCTCGGGGCTTTAGGTTCGGGCATGGTGTTAGGGCGTGAAGGCCCAACGGTACAGATCGGTGGTAATATTGGCGCCATGATTTGTGATCTACTAAAAATAAGAAATAATGCTTACCGACATACTTTTTTAGCTACCGGTGCAGCCGCCGGGATCACGGCTGCCTTTAATGCCCCGCTAGCTGGCATTTTATTTATTATTGAAGAAATGCGACCCCAGTTTCGTTACAGTTTAACTTCTATTAAAGCCATCTTTGTCGGTGTGATTATGGCAAGCATTATGTACCAATTCCTATTTAATCAAACCTCCGTGTTTCAAATTGGGCATTTTAATGCCGTGCCAATTCGGTCATTATGGCTATATTTAATTTTAGGGGTGTTATTTGGTGGTATTGGGGTGATTTCTAATAAATGCATCTTACTCATGCAAGATCGCTATCGCCAATTTTATCAACGCCATTCTTACAACTTTTTAGTCACTGGCTTTCTATTGGCAGGTATTTTTGGCGTAATTAGCTTCGTTCTGCCTGAAATAACTGGCAGCGGTTTTGACTTTATTCCAGATGCCACCGCCGGTAAATACGCCATTGGGGCCCTATTTTTGATTTTATTACTGCGTTTTATCACCACGGTTTTATGTTTCAGTTCCGGTGCTCCTGGTGGCATTTTTGCGCCAACTTTAGCACTTGGCACCACCATTGGGATTGTTTTTGGGTTATTCACTCAACAAATCTTCCCCAATTATCATATTGAACTTGGGGCTTGCGCTATTATCGGCATGGGGGGCTTATTTGCCGCCACCGTGCGCGCACCATTAACCGGCATAGTATTGGTAATGGAAATGTCGGATAACTACCAACTAATACTACCCATGATTATCACTTGTTTAGGCGCAACCCTAATTGCCCAAGCATTAGGTGGTGCACCGCTCTACTCGGCCATATTAGAGCGGATTTTGTTAAGAAGTAAGGCGGCAAAGGCTGAAAAAACTGAGCAAACTTAATTCGTTTTGGTCATTATTTATATAACAACCGTAAGTTAATTAATTGTTTATTGGCATGTTGGCTATGAATCTAACTAGTGGCTTTTAATCTGTGATAAAAAATTAATTTGTGATATAGATAGAAGATTATTACTAATAATATTGACTCTACAAACGAGCTTATGCTATTGTCGCCAATAGCAATGCAGGATTGTAATAGTACTTAGCTTACTACACAAAACCTATTTTTAGAAAAGTTATATTTTCTAAAAATAGGTTTTTTTGTTTTTGGAAATATGGAAATGGAAATTAAAAAAATCCTAAACAATAGCGTAGCTATCTCAATAGATAGTAACAATAAAGAAATCGTTGTCATGGGTAAAGGTATTGCTTATGCCAAAAAAGTTGGGGATCAAATAGATCCACTACACATAACCAAAAAATTTGTTTTAAGTTCAATGCAATATCCTCAAAAAATCTTAGATTTGTTAGCTGATGTTCCTTTAGAATGTGTAGAGATCACTGACAATATTGTGCAATATGCCAAAGAGAAATTATCTTTAGAATATCTTGATACTCTGTATATATCTATTCTTGATCATATTCGCGTCAGTATCGAACGTTACCAAGATGGGATTATAATTAATAACAAATTGCTATGGGATATCAAAAACTTTTATAAAGAAGAATTTGAAGTAGGTGTATATGCCTTAAATCTTATTGAACAAGTTTATGGCATCAAAATGCAAGAGGATGAAGCTGCATTTATTGCCTTACATGTAGCTAGCGCTAAAACAAATGACGATATTGGACAAACATACGAAATTACCCATTTCATTCAAAATATAACCAATATTGTTAAGTATTATTTCAATCTTGAATACCAATTTGAATCCTTAAATTATCACCGTTTTGTCACTCATCTGAAATTTTTCGCTATTCGTTTATTTTCAAATCCTAACAATTCTAATAAATTATTTAATAATGATTTACTTGACATGATAAAAGAACGATATATTGATGCTTATCTTTGTAGTTTAAAAGTCAAAAAATATATTGAAGAAAAATATCAATACCATTTAGATAGTGATGAAATTTTATATTTAACCCTTCATATTGCCAAAATCCTAGGAGGTAGATAAATAACTTAATCTGTATTATCAGTATGATAATTAAAAATAATTTATTCTAATTCTATTTGAATTCATTGCTTGGATAGTAACATTAAGTTGGCTAAACCTTGATTGTTCGAATTATTAAATCAAAGGTAAACAACATGAATTATAAAAATTTTGCACAAGAGATCATTACAATTGTTGGTGGTCAAAATAATATTCAATCATTAGTCCATTGCTCTACTCGTTTACGCTTCAAGTTAGTTGATGAAAGCAAAGTAAACGATGATTTAGCAAAAAATCATAAAAATATCCTATCTGTTGTCAAAAAAGGCGGTCAATACCAATTAGTAATCGGCAATGATGTTGATAATGTTTACAACGAAATCATGAAAATGATAAAAATAGATAATAATGTTAAAGACCACGAGTCCAAACAATCTATTATTAACAGAATTTTATCCACTATTACTGGCTCTATCGCTCCAGTCATTCCAATCCTTGCTGGAGCCGGTATGGGCAAAGTATTATTAATAGTACTTAATATGCTAGGTTGGTTAGATAAGAGTTCTCAAACCTACTATATTTTAAATTTTATTTTTGATACTGGGTTTTATTTCATGCCAGTATTTATAGGCTTTTCGGCTGCTAAAATGTTCAATTGTAATCAATATTTAGCAGCATTTGTTTGCTTAGCAATGTTACATCCTAATTGGGACGCTTTAGTCAAAGCCAAAGGTGCGGTTGAATTTATGGATATTCCAGTCACTTTAGTTAAATACTCATCACAACTAATCCCGGCTTTGTTAACTGTTTGGGCAATGTCTTACATCGAACGAATTGTATATAAAATTGTTCCCGATATGGTAAAGGTTTTTCTAGCTCCATTATTAGTATTTATTATTACAACACCAATTGCATTTATCGCCATCGGTCCAGTCTCGAGTTTCTTAGCACAATTAGTTGCAGATGCTATAATGTTAATTCAAGAACATACTGGATTTATTGCCATCCCAATTCTAGTTGCAATATATCCATGGTTAGTTTCTATTGGTATGCATAAAGCATTAAGTCCAATTACCATAATGTTAGTTGAACAACGTGGATTTGATCCAATTATTCGGGTTATTGCATTATGTTCAAACATGTCTCAGGCTGCAGCTTCGTTAGCAGTGTCAATTAAGTCTAAAAATCGGGAATTAAAACAGCTTGCCCTTTCAGCTAGTATTACAGCCTTCTTTGGTGGGATTACAGAACCGGCCATGTATGGGGTTAATCTTAAATTAAAAAGACCTATGTACGCTTGTATGATTGGTGGTGCTTGCGCCGGTTTATTTGCTGGTATTGTGAAACTTAAAGCATTCGTATACGCGACACCAGGATTATTAAGTTTACCGATGTGGGTTTCAGATGTAGATAATCAATTAGTAAATGCAATTATTACCTTAATTATTGCAAGTATTATTACTTTCATTGCCACTTTTGTGATTGGTTTTGATGATCCGGTTAATCAAGAAGATGAATGGATGAATGATGGAGTCACCCAAAATAATCCTGAAACTAATGCCCATCAAAACCAAGAACCTGTAAAGCTATTTGCACCATTAGATGGTGAAGTGATGCCATTAACTAATGTGAATGACGAAACCTTTTCATCAGGAATTATGGGTGAAGGTATTGCCATCAACCCAAAGAAAGGAATTGTCGTGGCACCTGGTCATGGCATTGTATCGGCAACATTTCAATCGGGTCATGCTATAGGGCTAACATTAGCTAATGATATTGAAATGCTCATTCATGTCGGTATAGATACAGTTAATTTAAATGGCAAATATTTCACTACTAAAGTTAGTAAAGGCCAAGTGGTAAATCAAGGAGATACCTTAATTGAATTTGACTTAGCAGCTTTACAACAAGAAGGTTTTGATCTTGCAACCATAGTAGTTATTACCAACAGTAATGATTATTTAGATATATTAAAAACACAGCAACAAACAGTAAATAATCAAACGGTGTTACTAACTGTTTTCTAATAGAAACAGTTAATTACGTAACTCATTAACATTGAAAATGTTATCCTGCTAATTAAATATTAGCAGGTCTAATTAAAGCCATTTTATAAATAGTATTCATAGTGAAATAGTTTTTATTTTACAACATTAACATTGATTTTGGGTTTATATTATATGAGCTATTTATAGCTTAAAACTTACAAGGTAAATAATATGATTTATGCTGATTTACATGTTCATACCAACCATAGTGACGGAGTTTGTGAAATAAAAGATGTGCTAGAAAATGCCGCTAAAAATGGAATAAAAGCTATTGCTATTACAGATCACGATACTACCAATCATTATGATGAAATTTATTCTTATGGGGAAAAACTAGGATTGCATATTGTTAAAGGGGTTGAAATGAGTTGTTATGACTTTGATGTCTATAAAAAAGTCCACATAGTCGGATTATGGCTCAATCAAAAAACTCCTCATATTGATGAATTATGTAATCACACATTACAATGCCGAGATAAGTATCATCAAGAACTGATTAAAGAACTTAACCAAAAAGGTTACGACATTTGTTATGCGGATGCTAAAAAATTTTCAAAATATAACATTGTTTTTAAAATGAATATCTTCCAAGCATTACGTGAAAAATACCCTAACGAAATGACCAAAGAACGTTATAAAAGCCTATTTGCATCAAAAACATCTAAAGAAACAGATCTAAAAATGGGATACATTCAAATAGAAAAAGGGATTAATAGCATTTTAGCGGATGGTGGTATTCCTATTTTGGCTCATCCATGTGTTTACGATAATTATGATGAAATAAATAAATATGTTGATTATGGTTTAAGAGGCATTGAAATTAATCATTCAAAAATGAAGGCTATTGATTATCAATTAACTCAGCAATATGCTGATAAATACGATTTAGTAAAAAGTGGTGGTAGTGATTTTCATGATCCGGCATTATTAAAATTTGGAGATTTTGGTTTAACTGAAAAACAATTTTATGAGTTAGAAGATTTTGCTACCTTATAAATTAACATCATATTTTAACTTATTAAGCTAGCGGTAATAATTTATTTAATGATGATAGTTTAATGATAATATTACAAATACTATTCCTATCAGCATATCCCCTTTTGTGTTTACATAAAGGGGATAATTTTTATCAGTTAACCTACCCCTGCGGCCAAATAAATCGACCTTTGGCTTCGGGATCTTCGTTGATGAATTTTTTTAGTTGTGCGGATTGGTAAAGTTGTTTCACGTCTTGTGCCCATTGCGTATTTAAATTCTGTTTTTTTAACACTACCATAAGCTCTAAATTGGGTGACAACTGTTCTTGAACTAAGGCATTTTCGGCCGGTACTTTACTTAGCCATGCTACGCCACCAGGCATAATCGCATAATCAACTTCGCCCAATACCCGTGGGATTAGTTCAGACAATACCGTTTTAAATTGCAAGTTATATTTGTTGTCGGCAATATCGTCTAAACTTGCTGTACCAGATTGTGCTTGCGGTTTTAAAGTGATCCAATGCAATTTTTGCAATAACAATAATGCCCGCGCAGTATTTGAAGGATCATTGGGGATCACAATAGTTTGCCCGGGCGCTACTTCATCAACTGAATGGTGCGATTGCGAGAATAACGCCGCCGAAATCGAAGGAATATGCACTAACGAAACTAAATCATTATTAGTTTCTTTATTATAGACATCCAAATACGCTTGGTGTTGCGCCGCATTCATGTCAATACTGCCTTCAACTAAAGCGGTGTTAGCGTCGCGCAGGGAACTAAAGTTAACCAATTTAACCGTATAGCCTTGCTTTTCTAATTCCGGTTTCACTACTCGTTCCATTAAAATGTTGTGCATGCTTGGCGGCATACCCACAATAATTTCTTTTTTCTGCACTTGCGCTGCCGGCGTCGAAGTGGATTTTTGCTCGCAGGCAACCAAAGTCAACCCCAAAAGCATAAGAACCACCAGATTAAAGTATTTTTTCATTATTTCTCCTTAATACTTAAGTGTTGATTATGGTGTCAGCCAATTAAAAATATTGATAATTACTTCATTATAAGGATGGAACCGCAATCAGCAAATATAAAAAAATTATATGGATATGCCAATTAGTCATATAAAGATTGCACGCCCAAAACCTATCCATATTAGTCTTACTTTATACGCAAACATACCCCCTCTCAGGAAACATCTTGACAGCAAGACCTATAGCCAAACAATTGACTAGTCAATACACAAATTATTTTATATATTGAATCAATATTTATAGCGCATTATCTCAATAATACATAGGAATTAATCACATGAAAAAACGATTGAAATTAACCATTGCCTTGCTATTGTTTTTTGCTACTCCCCTATTTGCTGATCCAAATGAAGCAACCACAATTTTTAAAAAACAACATGAAGTTTTAAATGATGGTATGCAATATTTAACTTACTCAGCCGATATTGATGACGGTCGAGTAGTATTTATTATTAATGAAGACGACAAACCTGATAGTTATCAGAAGCAAGCTGTTGCCAGATACATTGTGGGCAAAAAAGTATATCGATTACTTGCTATTAATTATTGTGTGGACGAATCTGATTTATGTGGCGACATTAATCTATTATTAAAACCGTTGGAAAAAGTAGCTGATATTTTATATTCCGGTGATCCTCAAGAAGCATTACTTTGGCGCATTACCTTTGTTAAAAATGATAATTTAGTTTCAACGGAACAATTAGTCCCAATCCCTACTCTTGGTGACTTAAAAGATTTTGTTGGTGTTTATTCCGAAGCCGATGATGAAGATGGTGGCGCGGTAGTAGATGAAAACGGTAATGCGACCATATATAAAGCTCACTTTTTAGATTGGAGTTATGGCCCTAAAGTCAATCCATAAAAGTTAGCTTTGGCAGTAAATCATCACTAGCAGCAGCGCCTTACTTAGTCGCAAACAAAATTGGCGCTGGCGACTTAGTTTAGAATGCCCCTATGTGCCTAGGGGATTTTATTAACGGGCTCTACTTTACCTTTTCTATTGTATCCACCGTAATAGTCTCTTGACCGTACACCTCTTTAGATATCTGATAACGAATACGCAGTTTTTTTCGGGTGTTAAGCCCCACAATATACTCACAAATTAACGGTTTGCTGTTGATGGTTGTGCCGGAGTAGATTTCAACGGCTAGATAGCTATAATCATAATGTTGCCATAGTTCATTTATGTTGCTAATGGCTTTTTTTATGGTGTCGTTATTATTACATGGATTGTCCATTAAGGCGGCCTGGCTGGAAAAAATAGATAATAGCAGCGGCATAATCCATATAAATTGCCTTTGTCTGGTCATTTTGTCCCTTATTGTATGGTGCATTAGGTCTATTTAACTAATTGCCAATTATATTAGCAGTTTAATAATCACTATTTTAGCTTAAATTAGTTTAAATCGGTTAGGTTGCGAGCGTTTTATGCTTGGGTGTTGTTTTTACTTCCCCCCCGCTTAAGTGGTGCCGAGGGAGGTAATTGGCATAGAACAGCCGGCAGGAAGCCGGATGAGCCGTGGGCGCACACGGAGGTGCGATACGCGGCGGTTCGTTAAGTGCCAATTAGCGAGTGAGGGTAGTCACGCAGTGACCACTACTTCCCGCGGGGTGTGGGGAGATTGTTAAGAGGGATTCACACCAATCCCTCTTAACGAAAAAGCGGCTCGGGTTGCCCCTGCCGCTGCAACCGTCCTTTGGTTGCTTAAACTTTATTACCCCTTATTAAACACCCGCGACTTAAGGATTAAGAACTAAGAACTAAGGATAGACACAAATCGCGAGGCCGTTGTAGTTGGGGTTGTTGTAGGCAAAGTCACCGCTTTCCTGGCCGACAACGAACCGCTCCGAACCGTGGCTGTCGCTTACCCAGAAGGCGTAGGGGTAGTAGCCGAAGTCGGCATTATAATAAAACATGTTGCCCCATTCGGTGAACAAACCCGCACCAATATTACGTTGGTAATAGTGAGTAGATGATGAAGGCGTGGCGCCCACTGCTCCTTCGCAATTCCTGCCAGCAGCTATTGCCTGACTTGTACACACCGCGTTAGTTAAGTCTTTGACCTGAGACATACGGTAACCACCACCTAAACTATTACACCAGGTTGTTTGGACAGGAGCTTTAGCATAATTACCTCCACGGGTGACGAACCAATACTTTAACTCAAAACCATATTTTAATACCTCGTTATTACTACTATCTTTACCGACTAACACGAATGTCTGTGGCAAGCTGGGTGTACCTCGATTGTTCATATGCGGACCTGTGAGGGTAACGCGGATATTATTAGCATCAGCGGGTGATGGCGTTATGGTGGCGGTAATACCACCTTGGCTGATGACGGTTGGCCATGTCAATGCTGAACCTTTAACACCACCTATGTCTAAATCAAAATACAGCTTATTGGCCCCGGTAGTCGGGAAGTTACGACTGTAACCTGATGATTCAGTGGATTGCACCAGGAAGCCTTTAATTGGGTTCCAGATAGTGGCGGGGCCAGCGAGGTTCCATCCTGATGAACCGCGAATTGTCTCATTATTTTTACCATATTGCAGACTCGGCCGGGCGTAACAGATTTTAGGTGGCGCTTTAGGACTGATATAATAAGTGGCAGTACTCCCTGTGAAATTACTACTATTAGGCAGCCCATACTGGGTGGTTAAACTACCAGCTGTACTGGTTAATGCCACTTTATAAGGGGCACCACAAATACTTAATACCTCATTTCGACTTACTGCTTGATTGTCTTTATCGGTAATACTAACAGTTAAATTACCGCTAGCAGTAATACCATTAGTACCCTGACCATCACCATCATCATCGCCCCAATAATTATAAGGGGCTCCAATTAGAGCATTTAAGGCGATTGAATCAGTAGTGGGTGGCACCAGCATACCAATATCGGCGAAACTCTGATTGGCTACCCTGAGCACTATGGGGTTGGCTGCGGTTGAAGTATTATGGCTCGGGGTGTAGGTGGTTTGAGTAGTACCGTCGGAGATGGTAATACCTAACAGACCATCTGTAGTTGTAACCTTAGTTACCCCATTATCGAAGGTTAAATATGGCGCACTACCATGGATTACCTGGGCGGTAGTAGCGGACAACGCTTGGGTAGTAGTAGCATACGGCAATAATAACAACGGCATTAAGGCTAAACAACGCTTTAAGCTAAAACCTAAACGCAGTTGGCGCTTAATTGGTAATAATGGTTGTAGCTGCTGATTTGGGTGACTGAGTTGCCGACAGCGCGGAGCTAAATCGGGGATTAAATCGGGAACTAAATTATCACTTCGGTGAAATGAGTCAACTACAGTGTGTTGAGATAGATTTTGGACGTAAAGCTGCCAGTGCTTGTGTCTTGTGTCTTGTGTCTTCCAGTATAAGGCATGATGAAGATTCCGTCAAGTAATTTTATGTTTTATTTACACTTTTTCCATTTGAGTGCGCGAAAAATAACCTCCGCACCACTCATCGTTAAAAGTATAACGCCTTGATAAAATTTAACTACTATTTTGTTGAGTTTATTTGTAAAGAATAGTAAAGATGAAGGGATTTGCTTTATTTTTAAGCTGGGTTTGGGGCTGAGTTTTATACTGAAACGTATACCTCTCAGGAAACATCTTGACAAGGATAAAGGTAGTTTTTAATTGGATTTATCTTGGTGAGTTTGGTGCCAGTGGTCGGACTCGAACCGACACGCTTTTAAGGGCGGCGGATTTTGAAAACTAAAACCTACCTTTAAAAAACAATAACTTATAAATAAATCAATAAATTACAATGTCAATAAAAGGCGATATTAGTCAATAATGGGCAACTCTACCGCCATTTTACCGCCACTTATTTTATGTTGACTAATGGATTTAGTGCGGTAGCTTCTTCGAGGTGATCGGGTGCTAGGTGAGCATAACGCATTGTTGTTTTTATGTCGGTATGGCCTAGTATTTTTTGTAATACTAAAATATTGCCGCCGTTCATCATAAAATGGCTGGCAAAGGTGTGGCGCAGTACATGTGTTAACTGTCCATCTGGTAACTCGATCCCAGTTCGCTCAATCGCTCGTTTAAATGCGTTTTGATGCGTTCCGCTAAAGATCTTATTATTCTCTTTTGGAATTTGGTTATATAGTTCTTTCGTAATTGGTACAGTGCGATTGCGCCGCCCTTTCGTTTTTGTGTAGGTAATTTTATAGGGTTGTATTTGTGTTAACTTAAGATTAGCTATCTCGGACCACCTCGCCCCGGTTGATAATCCAATCTTAACCATTAATAGCAAATTGGCAACGTTACTACTTGCACATTCATCTAATAATAATTTTATTTGCTCATTAGATAAAAAGGCCATTTCTGACTCATCGGTTTTGAATTGCTTGATATTGCTGATCGGATTGGGTTGATTCCATTCGCCAAGTCGTGCTAGTTCGTTAAACATGGCGCGCAGATAAACCAACTCAAGGTTAAGTGTTCTTAACGATATTGTCTTAACTGAATCAGTTCGATAAAGTTCCCCGTTCATGCGCTTTTTTCGGTAATCTGTAAATGTTCTAGTAGTAAAATCCCCGACCAATGGATTATTAGTAGACTGGCAAATAAACTCCAAGATTTTTTTTACCCTTTCGCCATCTTTCAACGTTTGCCCATGCGATTGGTACCAGATATTAACTAACTCAGACATACGCCGGCGATCTTGTTTTTCAGCTATCCATGGCTTGGTCGCCGCTTGTTCTTCAATATAATTTTCATATGCTAGCGCTTCGCCTTTGGTGCCGAATGTTTTACGAATACGGCGGCCACCTTCTAAATACTTTTCAAATAGCCATTTGCCGTTAGATTGCTTGCGTACTGTCATTTATTTTTATTTTTTATCATTCAAATAATAAAAAAGCCCGTATAAAAACGAGCTTTTTTATTTTAAATAACATTTATGCAGCTTTATTCTGCTCAGCTAAGCTAGCCTCTAATTTCTTTCTCGAATTAGTTATTTTATCTGCTATTTTTTCCGCTCTTTTCAATAAAAACAATACATAATTTATATTCATAATATCTCCCCCTTGTTTTAATATACTTCTTTATCTAATAACTTTTAAATTAAAGCCTTATATTGCAGTCTAATTTGGCAATTGCCTCGCAAATCATCTCAATATTTTCTTCCTCTATCCCTTTGGCTAACTCGCTAAAATGATCCAATACCAAATTGAGGTCATCAATCACATGTTGTGGTGTTTTTATTATTGGTGTTAATAATTCAACTATCTCTAAATACTTTTTTAAAGATTCAACCACTTCGCTATAACTAGGATTTTTTGCTTTAAGGATATCATAAGCGTTTAACTTTGCGTATTTTAATAAAAGACTAATTTCACCATAAACCCTGTTTTGTATTGTTTCAAAATCTTTTTTTGCTTTAACTAGTATGTCTTCATCTTTGCTATTGGCACTATTCATTTTTGAAAACTCTCTATACAAAAAGACCCTAAGCGTTCAACCAAGAGTCTATTATAAATATTATTGTCGACTATTAAACCACACTTTATGGTTGCACACAATAGGAAATGACTTGTTATACATCAATAAGTATCAATATAAGTCTATATAGATGCAGATGAATTTTTTTCAAGATCTCAAAGTTCAATAAAAATTAATCTTTATTAAAAATACTACCTTTTAATAAGTTGTATTCATCATCAGTAATAGCGCCATCTTTTTTTAATGCCGCAATACGTTCCAGTTTTTCTAATGATTCGGTCGAAACTTCGATTGATTTTTTTTCTGTTTTCAACCCATCAATATTAGGCTCACCCTCACCAGTACATAACCATTGTAAGTTAGCGCCTGTTTCTAATGAGCATTGAATCACATATTCAGCGGGAAAAGAGTTTCTTAATATTCTATTTGTTATAACGCTCATCCCCACATCAAAGTGATTGCATAGTGCTTTAATGGTTTTTAATTTATATGCGTTAACCATTCGGCTAACTACATTTTTGCTGTTATCAAATTCAATCATATCATCCCAAAATACCAAAACAGTAATATCTAATTATTAAAAACACTACTCTTTAATAACTGATATTCATCATCAGTAATAGCACCGCTGCTTTTTAATGCTGCTATGCGTTCCAGTTTTTACAACGTTTCTGCCGAGACTTCGATTAATTTTTTTTCTGTTTTTAACCCATTAATATTAGGCTCACCCTCACCAGTGCATAACCATTGCGGATTAACCCCTATATCAATAATACAAGTTAAAACAAGATCGTGCGGAAAGGAATTTCTATGGATTCTATTACCTATAACGCTGGCGGTAACATTCATTAAATCGGCAGCTTGTTTGATCGTTTTTGCGTTATAAGCCATAACGATACGCTTGATAACATTTTGTATATTTCGGTCAAATCGCATTTTAATTAGCCTTAAAAATACTACCTTTTAATAAGTTGTATTCATCTTCGGTTATTGCACCATCTTTTTTTAATGCCGCAATGCGTTCCAGTTTTTCTAACGCTTCGGTCGAAACTTCGATTGTTTTTTTTTCGGTTTTCAACCCATCAATATTAGGTTCACCCTCGCCAGTGCATAACCATTGTGGATTAACTCCTGTATCAATAATACAAGTTAAAACAAGATAGTGCGGAAAGGAATTTCTATGGATTCTATTACCAATAATGCTGGCGGTAACATTCATTAAATCAGCAGCTTGTTTGAGCGTTTTTGCGTTATAAGCCATGACGATACGCTTAATAACATTTTGTATATTTCGGTCAAATCGCATTTTAATTAGCCTTAAAAATACTACCCGGTACCAGTATTGGTAATCGATTTAAGAATGCACTGGATATTCATTCACCGTCGCGTTTATTTGCTAAATTTGGTGATCATACTGTTGGCGCTTACACCGACGCCACAGGGCTAAACCGGGTTGTAAATTTAACATTGGTTGTAAACAGTTAACTACAGTGTGCTGAGATAGATTTTGAGCGTCAAGTTGACAAGAATTGGGGCTTATAGTGTAAGGCATAACCAGGATTCCGTAAATTAATTTCATGTTTTATTTGCACTTTTTTCATCCTGGTGCGCGAAAAATAACCTCCTGTACCACTAAGTTGTAAAAGTATATCGTCTGGATAAAATTTAACTACTTTTTTATTTAGTTTATTTGTAAAGAAAAGTAAAGATGAAGGGATTGGCTTTATTTTTAAGCTGGGTTTAGGGCTGTGTTTTTATACTGAAACATACCCCTCTCAGGAAACATCTTAACAAGCATAAAAATGCCAGCACGATGGCTGGCATTTTTAAAAAGCGGCTCGGGTTGCCCCTGCCGCTGCAACCGTCCTTTGGTTGCTTAAACTTTATTATTCCTTATTAAACACCCGTGACTTAAGGATTAAGGTCTAAGAACTAAGGACTAAGGATAGGCACAAACCCCGCCGAAGCTGTTGTAAGGGTAGTGGCTGTCAACGTAGCCGGTGCCCGAGTAGACAAAGAACTGGTACGAACCGCTGCTGTCGCTTGTCCAGTTGCCGTCAATGACGAAGCCAGCAGCGGTATAAACGCTCAGGCCGCCCCATTCGGTGAACAAACCCGCACCAATATTACGCTGGTAAGTATTACCTCTTGATGACGGCGTGGCGCCCACTGCTCCTTGGCACCAAGAGCCTGAACTAGTTCCAAAACACACCGCGTTAGTTAAGTCTTTGACCTGGGGTAGACGGTAACCGCCGCCTAAACTACGACACCAGGATGAGGTGTTAGCAAGATTATCTTTTTTATCTCCGCGGTTGACGAACCAACGCTTTAATACAAAGCCATATCTTACTACCTCGTTATTACTACTATCTTTACCGACTATCACGAATGTCTGTGGCAAGGTGGGTCTAGCGATACGACCCGGTGTGGCTGAACTTTGTTGCGATGCTGTTGCCAACGGACCGGTGAGGGTGACGCGGATGTTATTAGCATTATCGGGGGATGGCGTCATGGTGGCGGTTATACCTCCTTGGCTGACGGTTGGCCATGTCAATGCTGAACCATTAACACCACCTATGTCTAAATCAAAATACAGATTATTGGCTCCGGTAGTGGGGAAGTTACGACTGTAACTTGATGGTTCAGTGGATTGTACTAGGAAGCCTTTAGTTGGGTTCCAGATAGTGGCGGGGCCGGCGTAGATGCCGGTGCCACGGCCAAGATTTGGTCTGGCGTAACAGATTGTAGGCCCTGCTTTAGGACTAATATAATAGGTGGCAGTACCACCGCTGAAACTACTGCTATTAGGCAACCCATACTGGGTGGTTAAACTACCAGCTGTACTAGTTAATGCCACTTTATAAGGCGCTTTACATAAATTTAAGGTAGCACTACGACTCACGACTTGATTGTCTTTATCGGTAATACTCACCCTTAAATCACCCGTAGCGGTAACACCATTAGTACCCTGACCATCACCATCATCATCGCCCCAATAATTATACGGGGCACCAATTAAAGCGCTTAAGGCAATGGAATTGGTATTAGTAGGTATTGACATAGCAATATCAGCGAAACTCTGATTGACCTCGGGAAGTACTATAGGGTTACTTGCAGTTGAGGTATTGGTTGCCGGAGTGAAGCGAGTACCGTTGGAAAGTTTAATACCTAACAGACCATCCGTAGTAGTAACCCTAGTTACCCCATTATCAAAGGTTAAATATGGCTCAGTACCATGGATTACCTGGGCGGTAGTGGCTGACAACGCTTGGGTAGTAGTAGCATATGGCAATAACAGCAATGGCATTAAGGCTAAACCACGCTTTAAGTTAGAACCGAAACGCGGTTGGCGCTTAATTAGTGATAATGGCGGTAATTGCCGATTTAGCGGTAATAGTGTTAATGATTGTCGCTGCTGATTGGGGTGACCAAGTTGCCGATTATGCCGACGGCACGGGGCTAAATTGGGAACTAAATTATCACTTTGGTGAAATGAGTTAACTACAGTGCATTGAGATAGATTTTGGACGTAAAGCTGCCAGTGCTTGTGTCTTGTGTCTTGTGTCTTCCAGTATAAGGCATGATGAAGATTCCGTCAAGTAATTTTATGTTTTATTTACACTTTTTCCATTCGAGTGCACGAAAAATAACCTCCGCACCACTCATCGTTAAAAGTATATCGCCTTGATAAAATTTAACTACTATTTTGTTAAGTTTATTTGTAAAGAATAGTAAAGATGAAGGTATTGGCTTTATTTTTAAGCTGGATTTGGGGCTGATTTTTATACTGAAACGTATACCTCTCAGGAAACATCTTGACAAGGATAAAGGTAGTTTTTAATTGGATTTATCTTGGTGAGTTTGGTGCCAGTGGTCGGACTCGAACCGACACGCTTTTAAGGGCGGCGGATTTTGAATCCGCTGCGTCTACCAATTTCGCCACACTGGCATTTGAAGTGTAAATAAGTAAACGTTGGCATTATACTAAGCTATGAAATAACTGCAACAGATATTGTAATAAAGTGCTCTAGTTGCCTAAAAATTCAACTACCACCGGCGTTTCCAAGCGGGCAGTTTTTTAAGGATGATATAAGCGTTTTTTTTAGCTATGGCATAATCCACATCATGGTGGTTGGCATAATGTGTGGATAATTCTTGCCATTTTTCATCAAAAGTCTTCATTGAGCCATCTTTATGGGCACAATGTTTACAATAATTTTTGGACATATCATGTAACGGGTAATCACCAATAGTTGTCATTGGCATGCCACATGCAATGCACATTTTCATAGTTGTGTTCTCTTATAATATTAATAATAGCAATGGCTATTTCTATTAACTATTTTAATAACTACCTTAATTGACGGGCATTTCTTATACAGCAATTAAGGTAATAAGAAATGCTACTCCGAGTTAGGTGCAAATACAAGTAGTTAATAACTATAGATTAATTAACTAAATTTATTAATCAAAAATCAAAATTGCTTTGCTGTAAAGTCGCTGTAGAGGCTTGGTCACGTTGGTGCCCTAATAGATAACGTTGGCGATTGCGCCGTTGCTTGCATAGGCGCAATACTTGTTGTTTTTGGGCATCTGAATAAGTGAACCAATTGAATCGTTCCTCGCGCGAGCGCAAGCACTTAAGGCAATAACCTTGTTTATTGGTTTGGCAAACACCTTGGCAAGGGTTGGGAATAGCAAAAAATTCCAGCTGATCCATGCGATTACCCCTTAGTCTGTAGCCATTAATGGCTTAGTGTTTTTTTAGCCCTAACCCTTTACTTAAAACCTTGAAACAATCATCACAGTCGTGAGTTGCCACATGCAGTAATGTTTGCGTTGGCGCATGGATTAATTTGTTAGTGAGTTTATGCGAAAATTCGGCAAAAACTTCGTCAACATTGGCGCCTTGTTTAAGCGCATTTAGGGCTTTTAGTTCTAACTGTTGTTTAATGGTTTCGGCGTTACTACGATATTGTTTAACAAAGGCCACTGCATTGCGCGACTTGAGCCAATCAATAAACTGTTCGGCTTGTTCTTGGATGATGTATTGTGCTTGATTAGCGGCGATGGCGCGTTGTTCCAGATTATTAGCCACGGTTTGCTGCAAATCATCAATAGTATAGAGGTGTACGTTAGCTAAGGTAGCAATTTCGGTTTCAACGTCACGCGGGACAGCTAAATCAATAAATAACATTTCTTTATTATTGCGGGCTTGCATAGTCCGTTCCACTAAGCCTTTACCAATAATCGGCAGTGGACTGGCGGTAGAACTGATCACAATATCGACTTCGTTAAGACGGGTAGCAATATCGGGTAAGGAAATGATTTCCGCATCAATCAGTGTAGTCAATTTTAAGGCTTTTTCACGCGTGCGGTTAGCCACGATCACATGTTTAAAACCATGCGGTTTTAAGTAACGGGCAATCAGCTCAATAGTTTCCCCTGCCCCAACCAGCATCACCTGTAATTGTTTAGCGTCGTTAAACAGGTTGCGAGCCACTAGACAAGCGGCATAAGCTACCGAAGCGGTATTGGCACCGATATGAGTTTGCGTGCGCACCAGTTTGGCAACATGAAAGATAGTTTGAAACAGTTTGGCGAGTTCCGACGATAAACAATTATTTTGTTGCGCCATGCTATAGGCTTGTTTAACTTGCCCGAGGATTTGTGGCTCCCCAATGATCATAGAGTCAATACCACTGGCAACCGCCATAAGATGTTCAACGGCGGCTTGCCCTTGGTGCCAATACAGGCAATCTTGATAAGGTTGCAGATCCAGATGATGGAACTGGCCTAACCAATTAGTAACCGATTGTTTTAGCCGTATGTAATCGGTTGCATGTTGGTAACTAACATAGATTTCGGTACGGTTACAGGTTGACAAAATAACGCAACCATCCACCAAAGGATGTTGGGATAAACTATAGAGCGCCTTGGCGACCACTTCGTTAGGGAAAGCGAGTTTTTCCCTGATGGCGACTGGCGCGGTTTTGAAATTAACACCTAATACTGATATTGACATTGCATTGCTTCTTATTAAGAATTTTGTTTGACATGATGATTTATTAAGCGTTCAACTGCGATTATTATACATAAAAAATTAATATAAGGTTAATTTACAGTAACTTTTTCTATTCTGATAATTATCAGTTATAATGCCTGCATTCATTTGTTCTTGAACAACTTACGAGCCATTATATGTCTAAAATCAAATATATTTTATTAGTAACCTTGCCATTATTACTGGTTGCTTGTCAATCGGGTAAAATCAAAAATAACACTTCCGTTCAACAACAATGGCAAGCTCACCAACAAGATCTAAAGCAAGTCAATGCCTTTCAAGTTAATGGTAGTATTGCCTATTTTAGTGATAGTTCGCGTAGTTATGGTCGTTTTTTAATTATGCAACAAGCCGCTAATAATTATGAAATAAAAATAACTACTCCGGTAGGTACCAACATTTTAACCTTGAAAGCTAATAATAATTATGCGGAGATGATTGATAAAAATGGTAAAAGTTATGCCGAAAATAATGTTGAAGATTTAATGCGCAAAATCGCCAATATTAATATTCCGCTAGCTTCATTACATAATTGGTTAAAAGGATTTTCGGATGATGTTAATGCCGATAAATTGGATAATTCCGGCCGTTTAGTGGCGACTGAGTTTATGCAAAACAATAATAAATGGAATTTGAAAATTAGTAGTTATTTGACTCGCAGTTATAACAATAAAAGTATTGATTTGCCAGCGGTAATTGAATTAACTCATGGTGACCAACGCGTACGTTTGAAGATTGATAATTGGGTATTGCGTTAACAGGAATTAAACATGAAACCATGGTTAGCGCCGGCTAAATTGAATTTGTTTTTATACATTACCGGTCGTCGTGCCGATAATTATCATAATTTACAAACCCTGTTTCAATTCATTGATTATTGTGACCAGTTGACATTTAATCTTCGTCAAGATGGTCAAATCAATTTATTGACGGAGTTTACCAATATTCCTAGCTATAAAAATTTAATGGTGATAGCGGCACAAAAATTAAAAACCTTTGCCAATCGCCCCGATTTAGGGGTAGATATGGCGATTGATAAAAATATACCTATGGGTGGTGGCCTTGGTGGCGCGTCGTCCAATGCTGCCACGGTATTAGTGGCCCTTAATCAGCTGTGGCAACTTAACCTGACTACGCAACAATTAATGGATCTTGGCCGCAGCATTGGTGCTGATGTACCTATTTTTATTTATGGTCATTCGGCTTTTGCCCAAGGCATTGGCGATCAATTTCAAGCATTAACGCTGCCGCAACATTGGTATTTAGTCACCTGTCCGAATATCGAAATTTCAACCGCTACGGTGTTTAATGATCCACAACTTAACCGCAACTCAGCGGTGCGAACTGTGGATGAGTTAATGGCGTTACCATTTAGCGAGCATTACAATGATTGTGAGGCGGTGGTACGTAAACGTTATCCGCAAATTAATAACATCATTACTCAGCTTTCGCGACTGGCGCCAACGCGCTTAACCGGAACCGGAGCATGCGTATTTAGCCAATGTGAGTCGCAACAACAAGCTCAAGCCATGCAAGCCCAACTGGTGGCACAGTCGATACCGAGTATTATTGCCAAATCACTAAATAAATCGCCCCTGTACCCAAGTTAAGTTGCTAGTTGGTGTTGAGTTTACGGGCCTTAAGTTGGGCTTGGTAAACTCATAATTGATGATGACGATTGACAATTATAACCGCCGGCAATTACAGTAAAATCTAAGCAACTCATTTGATGGATTAATTAACGGATTCACCGGGTATAACAAATAGGTGCTGATCGTAATATTCGACACAATATAAACCTTCATAAGAATGGTAGCCTTGTTCTGCCAAGCCTGCTTTTAACCAATCTTCATCTTTGCCCAAACTTTCTAAAACATCGGCGATCGGTTTTTCATTTTCTAACACGATTACGGAAATATCTTTATCGCCCTTTTTAACCACGGTTAATTGACCGTTGGGTTCAAGGATAGCTTTGTCAACAGCATTGATGGTGAAGATATTTTTCATTCTAAGTAATACCGCAAAACTGGAAATGTCCATATTAATCGTCGCGAAAGCCGACAATTTTAATTTGCCGTTATCCATTAAGATGATCGGATTACCGACAATAAAGGCCTTAGCATTTTGGCTTTTTTGTTTTAAATAATTCGAGGTGTACATAATGATGGTCCACATAACGATTACCACTAAAAAATCCAACACGGTCAATTTAGGGTTATAAATTATGCCTCCAGCTATACCACCTAAAATCATATTACCGATAAAATCAATGCTCGACATTTGTGCCAGTGAGGTTTTACCAGTGATTTTCAAAAATAAGATAATACAAATAAATACTACCAATAATTTCAACGCAATCACCAAAAAATCGTAATAATTCATTTTAGTATTACTCCAACAATATTATTGATGTTTAATTAGTAAGAAAGGCAAAAATAGGCATTTGAAAATAGGCAGTAATCATACCTGTTTGTTATGAGTTTGTCTTGCTATAAAAAATGGCGGGGTTAACCGCCAATTAATCACTAATTTGTGACTTAATTTAAGTGAGTTTTAACGCCCCATTTTACCGCAAATTGCTCTTTATTTGAGGTAGGTAGCCAGTTATTAATGATATCGATTAATTTTTGGTTACCGGACTGAACCATGTAGGCTTTATAACTTTCAGTACCTTTAAATGGTTGAGTCGTTGCCAAACAGAGTACTTGTGGTTCTTTATATTGATAATATTGGCCTTCAATAAGATCGGTTACCATCATATCCGCGGTTTTATCCCGTAAGGCTTGAATGTTGTCGAAGTTATTTTTCACTCGGATTACTTGGGCATTGTGAATGTTATTATTAACAAAACTTTCATTAGTGCCACCCGGATTAACTACTACTTTGACATTAGGTTGGTTTATTTTGTCTAAAGAACTCAGGTTAGCAGCAACATTACATGCGGCCAAAGCTATTTTGCCGTTAGGTACCACTTGGTTTGACAATAAGAATTTGGCGGCACGATCTTTAGTATAAGTCACCCCACCCATGGCTACGTCATACTTATCATCGGCTAAATCCTGTGATAAAGTTGGCCAACTGGTAATGTAAAACATAGGGGTTAATTTAAGTTGTTTGGCTAAATCTTTGGCCATGTCCACATCGAAGCCTACTAACAAATCTTGTTTATCATAAAAAGCCAGTGGCGCATAATCCGCCGGCACGCCGATACGGAGTACCCCTGAATTGATAATTTCGTCATAGGTTCTTGCTTGCGCAAGTTGCGAGCCTAATAGTAATATTGCCAATAATGCTAGTTTTTTCATTGTTCCATTCCTTTTGCTAATCAATTATTACCTAAAAGTAAGTTACTTTATGTTAAGGTGATTTATTCAAGCGTCACTGCTTTAATTACTTAAAACAACTTATATTTAATTTGATATTGAGCTAATTAGCAATTTATTTTTGACTAAAACGAGTAAATAAAAAATAGATATCTAAGGTAAATTGGATATAACACTTGTTCATATTTTGTTTTATGGTTTAACAAAAATTCGATTAGTTTTTGCTAAATATCAATGAAACTATTGATAGTTTTTAAATATTACTTTTCTTAGTTTCAATACTATTTAATTTCATTATAATTTAACTTTCTTAATTGAAATAAAGATAAATAGATCGTGTAATTAATATTATCTCTGTATTTTTGTTTTTTTTTGAAAATTTCCGATATTTTTTGTTTTCTTGATATGGATCACAAATTTGTATATTTTTTTTTGATATTATTTCTATTATAAGGGGTTGATAAATATGTTTAGAGAGAAAAGACGCACTGAGATTTTGAATTATTTGCAGCAACATAATAGTGCCTCAGTAAATGAATTAGCTGAATTTTTCTCAGTTACCAAAGAAACAATTAGAGCCGATTTACGCTTTTTGTTTTCCAAAGGGCTAATTAACAAATACCATGGGGGTGCTTTTATTGTAAAAACACCAAATTAATATGTGGACTTTTAAATGGGAGGAAGTATGAAATTTCAATATATATTGGCTAGTCACGGTAGATTTGCCGAAGGAATAAAAGAATCTGTTGAGTTAATTTTAGGTAAACAAGATAATATCCAAACCATTTGTGCTTATGTTGGTCTAACCGATGAAATATCCACAACTATTGAGAACATGATTTCATCTTTCTCCCCTGATGATAATATAATTGTAATTAGCGATATAATGACTGGTAGTGTAAATCATGCATTTATGCACTTTATTAAAAGGGATAATATCCATCTTATTGCTGGCCTTAACTTACCCCTACTTATTGGATTAATTATTGGCGAAGAAGTTGTCACTAAGAAAAGTGAAGTTAAATCTTTTATCATCAATTCATTATCACAATCTAAAGATAATATTCGTTACTGTAATGCTATCTATTCCGATAATAAAAAAATTCCTTAACAATATCTAAAAGATAATCCTCAGATTAACATATTTAATTAGAAGTGAAATAGCTTATTTCATAGGGATATCTATGCCTAATATAAAAGGTTTAAATAATAGTCAACAGGTAAAACTTATTCAATTTTTTAATAAAAGGAACTTTTTGTATGAATAAAGAAATTTGGTTATTTGTTTGTGCTCACGGTCGATTAGGATTCGAATTGGTTAACACAGCGCAAATGATTGTCGGTGAATTGGAGAATGTTTATGCATTTAGCCTTGAATCAGGGATGGCTCCTGAAGAGTTTGGGAATCAAATAGAAACAAAATTAAAAGAAGCTCCAGGGGAAGTATTATGTCTAGTAGATTTATTCGGAGGAACTCCATGTAATCAATGTGTTATGCTCTCTCGTTATTATAATTTGCATATTATATCAGGAGTTAATTTACCTATGCTAATTGAATTATATAATAACAGAAATGAGTGTGAAATAGCTGATTTAATTACACGAGGTTTAGATGTTATAACCACCAGCTGTAAAGATGTTTTATTTGAAATAAACAATTAATAGAGGAATAACTATGTCAAAAATTAATTTAATTCGTGCTGACTTTAGATTAATTCATGGTCAAGTAGTAACAAAATGGCTTAAGGAGTCTAATGCTAACCGCATTATTATTATTAATGATGTTTTAGCAAAAGATGATTTTATGGGTGATGTATATAAAACGGCAGTACCTAATGGCATAAAAGTAGATATTTATACCATCGATGATGCAATTAAAAATTGGCAGTTAAATAAATTTGGTGACGATACAATTTTAATGTTATTTAAAGAAATTTCTGACGCCTATCAATTTCAAAAAAAAGGATTTTTTATTGAAACATTACAAATTGGAGGTTTAGGTGGTGGTCCTGGTAGAACTAAAACACCTTGCGGAGTTACGTTTGATGCAAAAGATGTAAAACTATTAAGCGAAATGGAAGCTCAAAATAGCCGAATTTATATTCAAGCAGTTCCTACGGATAATAAAATTCCTTTCAAAAAAGCTATTGAACACTGTAATTTTAACTGAGGAGAACGATAGTATGTTAGAGATGTTTTTAATTGCGCTTTTTTGTGCTATTTGGCAATTTTTCGCAAGCAATGATATTGGTTATACCATTTCGGATACTTTAGGACAACCTGTTCTTGTCGGTGGAATTTTAGGAATTTTGATGGGAGATATTCAAAAAGGTCTTTTGATTGGAGGATCTCTTCAATTACTTTACCTAGGTGTAATCTATCCTGGTGGAACAGTTCCTGCATGTGCATCAACGGCGGCACTCGTTGCAATTCCGGTTGCTTTACGTACTGGTCTTGATCCTAAAGCTGCAATTGTCCTAGCTGTACCATTTGGTATTTTGGGAGCTTTACTATGGAATTTAAAATACTCATTCAACTCATTTATTGTTGCTAAAGCTGACAAAGCGATCGCTGACAATAATTTTTCAAAAATTCCACTTTATGGTAAATATTATCCATTAGTATTAGCATTTATTATATTTTCGATTCCAATTTTTTTCTGTAATATTTTAGCCCCATCACTTGTCGCTCAGTTCATTGAAAACATTCCACAGTGGGCAATGCATGGTATTGAAGTATCTGGGGGATTACTGCCTGCTATAGGTTTTGCTATTGCTATCTATACACTAGGAAACAAGCTGACAATGCCATTCTTTATTATTGGTTATTTTTTAGTTATTTATCTTAAGTTACCTATTATGGCTGTTGCTATTTTTGGTACAGCAATTGCTTTCGTATACTTATATATGACTAATAATCAAAAAATAGGAGTTTAATATGTTACTCGATGATAAATTACTCAATAAAAACGATCTTAATAGATCCTACCGTAATTGGTTTTTTTTTGCTGAACCCTCTCATTCTTTTGACCGTGTTCAATCTTTATCTTTTTGTACAACAATACAGCCAGTACTACGTAAGCTATATCCAGACGATCAAGAGTATAAAGAAGCTTTGGAACGCCACATGCAATTCTTTAATACTGAAGGAATAATTGGTTCTGTTGTTGTTGGTATGACAATCAGTTTAGAAGAAGAAAAAGCTCAAAAAGGAGAATTACCTGGAGACGTTATTACTAGTTTGAAAACAGGATTGATGGGACCAATGGCTGGAATTGGAGATACTTTGAATTGGGGAACATTAAAACCAATTATTTTAGCCTTATCAACAACATTAGCGTTATCAGGTCATTTAATTGGTGCTTTTATGGCGTTGCTTTATCCCATATTAACGTATTTTATTGGAGCACGGATATTTAAACTTGGTTATTCCCTTGGCCGAGAAGCAATCGGGAAATTGCTCAAAAGTGGAGTAATGAATCGTATCATTGAGTCTTGTGGTTTAATGGGATTAATGGTCATGGGTGCATTATCAGCAACTTATGTTAAGTTACCTATAAGTTTAGAATTTAAACTTGAAAATACTGAACCTTTTGTTGTACAGAATATGTTAGATTCAATTATTCCAGGTTTAATGCCATTTCTTGCTATTTTTGGTATTTACTTTTATATGAAAAAGAAAGGGCATGGAACTTCACTACTTATTCTTTCTATTATTATTTTGTGTTTAGTTCTTTCATTTGTAGGAGTTTTATAAATGGACGCCATGGAAATAAAGAAACATTGTGATACATGTATCGATACTTTAAGTGATCAGCTTTGGGATATAGCAAAATATATTCATGCTAATCCTGAAGTAGCTTTCACTGAAGAAAAAGCTTGTCTGTGCCTTACAACTTTTTTAAATCAGCACGGATTTAACGTACAAAGTCCGGTTGGTGGTCTTAAAACAGCATTCAAAGCTTTTTATTCAAAAGGTAGTGGTCCTGTAATTGGTGTAATTTCAGAATATGATGCATTACCTGGATTGGGGCATGCTTGCGGACACAACCTTATTGCAGCAAGTGGCGTTGGAACTGTGGTTGCAGTTAAAAATGCATTGGATCAATCAGAACTAGAAGGCACTATTGTTTTAATTGGGACCCCTGCTGAAGAATCTGGTGGCGGTAAAATTCTTTTATTAAATCAAGGAATATTTGATGGTATAGATGCTGTATTTTTAATGCATCCTACTAGTGCTACAACTAGAATAGGTGGTGAATGTGTCAGCTTTACTGGATTACATATTTATTTTAAAGGTAAAAGTGCGCATGCCGAATCTCATCCAGAAAATGGCATTAATGCTCAAGATGCAGCGACATTATTTTATACAGCAATAGGTTTAATGCGTCAACAGTTAAAAGATAATATTCATATTTGTTGTGTTATGCATCATACAGCTAGTGATATTGGTCAAATTCCTGATTTAACTCATTTGGAAATTGAAATATCAACTAGAGTTGCTAGTGATATTGATGATGTTAAAGTTCGCATTACTAATATTGCTCATGGTATAGCGTTAGCTACGGGTTGTAATGTACAAATAGATGATATAATGGGTTACCTTGGACGCATACCTAATAAAGTTTTAGCTGATATTTGTAAGCAGGAATTATTAGTTTTAAATGAGCCAGTGATGGATGGAATACCATCAGATAATGGTGGAGAAGATCTTGGCAATATATCAAGAGTTATACCGTCATTAAATTTATTTACAACTATTTTACCTGAAAAAAAGATATCAGGTCATACAGATCAATTTAGAGAATTAGCAATTTCAGAAAATGGGCGTCATGCTTTAAACATAAGTTGTAAAGCGATGTCTAGAAGTATTGTTGAATTAATGCTATTTCCCCATTATATATCAGATGCAAAAGAGGAGCTTAATAAAAGATTATTAGATGCTTAGTTAAGTTGAATATATAACTTCCACTTATTATATTATCCTATTTTCTAAAAATTCTTAATAATATATTTTATTGTTTGTAGCAGAATGAGATTAATTAAAGTTATAAAAGCTTCTCATTCTGTTAATTTTGAAGTTAATTATGAAGTTCATATTAATTATTACCTAAAAGTAGCTTATTGAATTTTAGGGTGATTTATCCAAACTATGCTACTTTGATTACTTAAAACAACTTATATTTAATTTGATATTGAGCTAATTAGCAATTTATTTTTGACTAAAACGAGTAAATTAAAATAAATGTAAATACCTAAGGTAAATAGTTGTCAATTTTTCGGTTGGTACAGTTAGCATGGTTTGTTTAATATGCTATTACAATTTATGGTTAACAACTTCACCGGGTTTACATTTAATAAACCTTGATCTTATCACCGTGAAAATATTCTTATCATAAATAGGTAAACCAGTGCCTTATACTGTAATCAAGAGAAACTAATATTATGCAGCCAATTAAAAATATGCAGATAAATGATGCCAACAAAATTGAACGTTATTATCAAGCTTTGCTGGATAAAGATCCTAGTTATATTGGTATTTTTTATGTTGGCGTTAAAACTACCTCGATTTTTTGTATTGCTACTTGTCGAGCTAGAAAGCCTAAATTAGAAAATGTTGAATTTTTTACCACCTTTAAGGCTGCACTCGATGCAGGTTATCGTCCTTGTAAAATATGTAGACCAACCGAAAATACCAATGAAGCACCGAAAGAAGTGATAAAGGCCATAGCCATTATTAACCAAAATCCTAAAACTAAAATATCTGATAGTTATTTGCGAGAACAGCAAATCAATCCGGAAAATATTCGCCGCTGGTTTCAAAAACACTATGGCATTACCTTCCATGCCTACCAACGAATGTATCGCATAAATAACGCCTTTCAAGAATTGAAGATTGGTAAAAATATAATGGATACTGCTTTTGATAATGGCTATGCATCCTTAAGTGGCTTTGGCTATACTTATAAAAAACTCATGCAGTCAGCACCTTCCACTAGTGTTACTAAAGCAGTAATAGTGATTAATCGATTAACCACGCCATTAGGGCCTATGTTTATTGCTGCTACTGATCAAGGGATCTGTTTATTAGAATTTGTTGATCGCCGCATGTTAGAAACTGAATTTCAACAATTACAAAAATTACTTGATATGCAGATAATTTATGGCGAAAACCAGCATATTTTGCAAGCTAAGCAAGAAATTAATGAATATTTTCAGGGCGTAAGGCAAACTTTTCAAGTTAAATTACACACACCAGGAACCGATTTTCAACAATTGGTTTGGCAGGTTTTACAACAAATTCCTTTTGGTGAATTATCTACCTATAAGCAACAAGCACAAAAAATAAATAAGCCACTGGTAGTGCGTGCGGTTGCTAGTGCCAATGGTTTTAATCGAGTTGCAATTATAATACCTTGCCACCGTGTAATTGGCTCTAATGGCGAGTTAATGGGTTATGGTGGTGGGCTTGAACGTAAACGTTGGTTAATTGATCATGAACAACATTATGCAGTTAAAAAGTAATAGTAGTATCTTTGAATAAAATAAACCAATCCCCAAAACTTGGTTAGGATAAATTAGCTCCATAAGCATCGAAATTTAATAGCGATACCCTACTCCATGAATAGTTTTGATCAGCACCGGATTAAGTGGATCAATTTCAATTTGTTTACGTAATTTCGAAATGTGCTGATCAAGGGTGCGACTGTTGGGGGAATAATCATAACCCCACACATAATCGAATAACATGTCGCGAGTTACCACTTGGTTTTTATTTTGGTACAAACACTCTAAGATTTTGACTTCACGCAGTGATAATTCGATAACTTGGTCATTGCGTTTAGCACATAGTTCAATTGGGTAAACGGTTAGATCACCAAAATTAAAAAACTCATCCGCGCTTTTATTGGTTCCTTGGGATTTTAAATAACGTTTGGCTATAGCTTTAATGCGTGCCCGCAGTTCGTGCACACCAAAGGGTTTACTCATAAAATCATCGGCACCCAGTTCAAGCCCAACTACACGATCAATTTCTTCGTCTTTGGCCGATAAAAATAAGATCGGCACATCGTCATTTAATTTACGAATTTCGCGACAAACACTATAGCCATCGAGTTCCGGCATCATAATATCTAAGATTATAAAATCGGGTTGATGTTGCACAAATAGTTCGAGGGCTATGCGACCATTTTCAGCCTCAATAATGGCGTAGCCCTCTTGTTCTAGCAAAATTGCCATACCTTTACGAATATTTTGATCATCTTCGGCAATTAAAATTTTCATCGTTTACTCCATTAAAACTAGTGAAAAAACTACGCCCGGCTCACAATTGGTCACTTGAATAGTGCCATGTAATTGTTCGGCTAATTGATTAGCAATAGTTAAGCCAATGCCAGTACCGGAAACCCCTTCAGTGATGGATGATTTAATCCGGTAAAATGGTTTGAAAATCTGTTTCAATAACTGATTAGGAATACCATTACCATAGTCACGCACACTAATAATGACTTGTTGATTCTGATGTTGAAGTGACAAATCAACTTGCTTACCCTGTGCGGCATACTTTTCAGCATTACTCAGGAAGTTATTGATAATTTGCATAACACTATCGGCATCGGTATTAATAATGCATGGATGCTGCTGATCTAAAAGCAAATTAAGTTGCAATGACTTAGTCGCTAGCACCGGTTTAAAGGTGTTATATATTTGTTGGATTAACTGAGTTAAATTAACCGCTTTAATGTTGAGTTTAGCCGGTTTATTAAAATTCAGTATATTTTGCACTAACCGCGTTAAACGTTTACTTTCACTGCTAATCACGTCAATATAATCAGTAACCGGGGGCGGTTCATCTTCTAAATGTTCTCTAAGCATTTCTGAATACAGCGAGATGTTAGTTAAGGGGGTTTTAAATTCATGCGAAACCTGACCAACAAAACTGACTTGTTGCCGTGCTAACCGTAATGCTCTGGTATACTCACGGTACCAATAACTGATGAGGCTAATAATCACAATAACCAAAAATACAATAATCGCACCACCTAATAAATATAAGTTAAGTAGACTAGGTTGTTGATAATAATAGGTTAATTGCCAATTTTGTAATGGGTAATTAAGCGCAAGCATTACGCTGGTAGCGCCTTGTTCACCATGAGCATAAATTAATTTGTCATTATTGAACAAGTTGAAATCATCGGTTAGTGATTGATCATCAAATAAATTAACCACATCTAAGGCAAAGTTGAGTTGCGAAATCTCAAAACCAACGATGGTTCCGGAAAATGTCGACCAATAGATCAGATGATCATAAACTTGGTACCAACCCGATTCGGGGCGATATTGTTCCGTTTGGGTATTATGATTAATTAAAATAGAATTATCATATTGAATTGAATCAACAATTTTAGACCATTGTGAATCACTGTTGTTAGTAAGGTATGCTAGCTTATGGTTTTTGATAATAAATATATTTTTTATATCGCTTTCTGTTCGCAGTAGATTATCTGCTTTGGCTTGGTCGTCATTAATAAATTGCGCTAATTTATTAAGATAAACACTACGCTGGTTTAACAGCGATTCCACTGACGATTTTATATTGTTGGCTCGACTTTCAGCTAACATTTTGACATGAGTTTGCCGCATTAGCACTTCATGTTCAATGGTGCGCCAACCTAAATAACTAAACGTGGCCACCAATATAAACATCAATAAAATCGCTGTTATTCTTTTCATCAGTTATTTCTTAATTGTTCCTTGTTTAGATTCATATTGTTTTTCAGTTACTTGTTTACGATACACTTTTTCATCTGTTGTCTCAATAGCATCTGCCATAGCTTTATTTTTGCTAGCTTGTTGACTTAATCTGCCTATGGCTTCTGCTGAATCGGCACTCATTGATGCACCTATACTCATAAGTCTATTGCTATTATCTTCTAACATTTTTTGCGCAGCTGCTTTATCACCGGCGTTATACATTTCTAAGGCTTTTTCGTTATCTAAGGTTACTTTTTGAATTTCAGTTTCCGCCACCACATCCTCAATAACTGAATCTTTTACTACTTGCGGTTGATTGGTGTAACCAATTTTAACTAATTGGCTTTGATTTTCAGTTTTATTCGCCACTAAGTTATCATACTTTAATTCTACTTGAGCTAAGGTTTTATCTTCGCCGGTTTTACCTTTGCTTGGGATCACTTCTAATAATAGGTATTTTTCTTGATTAGCATAAAGTTGATTCATTCTAACGGTGACTTGGTTATCTTTAATTGAACCATCACGACCTAATAAACGTACAGGTTTGACACCATCTTTTAATTGAATATTAATCACCACGTCTTGAGCTACCACAGACATTACATCTTTAAATTCACGTACAAACACGTTTTCCAGATCATAGGTATTATCAACAAACACATGATTACCATCACTATAACTGGCAATGGTTGACATTAATACTTCATTATAATCTGAACCAATACCTAAAGTAGTAATAGCAATGTTATTTTTGGCGGCTACAACTGCTAGTTCTGATAACTCACCGACTGAGGATGGACCAACATTAGCTTGACCATCGGAAAGTAAAATAATGCGGTTGATTTTATCTTTAGAGAGTTGTTTTTTTACTTGATTAATCCCTTTACTTAAGCCAGCAAATAATGCCGTGCCACCCCTGGCTATTACTTTGCTATTGATTTGATTAATTAGTCTTTGTTTGTTGGTCACTTTAGTTGCTGGAATGATGATTTCCGCATCACTATCAAAAGCCACTACTGAAATGGTATCATCTTCATTAAGCATATTAATGGCTAAGATAGCTGCTTCTCGAGCTTTTTCAATGCGACTACCGGACATAGAGCCGGAACGGTCAATGACTAGAGCTAAATTAATGGGTACCCGTTTGGCTGAGTCAAAATCAACCCCGGTTAAAGAGATTTTTAGGTAGTTTTTATCTTGACTGTTTTCAAGAACAATTGGTGAGGCTAATTCAGAACGAATTTGAATTTGTCCCGGTACTTTAGCTTGGCTAAAGAAGCTGAATAAAGATAGCCCAACTATGGCTAAGGTTTTTATAAATTTCATGGCAATATCCTTGTTGATGAAGTTTATTCAATTATCTTCTTTCTGCCAATTAAACTGTCTATTTATTGTATTTATTTGTAAAAGTTTGTAAAAAACTCAATATTATTTTGAATGATCACTAAAATAGTGCCGAACCTATTTTAGCAAATATCAATTTAAGCGTTAACCACGCTAATACTTAAAATATGAGCAATTAGCTGTTTTTATAATCATGTTGTGGTTTGCATATTGCAACAGCTAAGATCGCCAGTATATAATGAAAGATTGCCAGTCTTATAGTAAATAATTTGAGACCCTTGAAAATGAATCAATTACAAGAAAAACTAACCTTAATCAGAAATAGCATCATCACTATTCCGGACTACCCTAAACCAGGGATCTTGTTTCGGGACATTACCAGTTTACTTGAAGATCCGGTAGCATTTAGAACGTCTGTCGAATTGTTAATTGATCATTATCGAGATAAAAAAATAGATAAAATAGTTGGTACTGAAGCGCGCGGATTTATTTTTGCAGCGCCGATAGCCTTAGCTTTAGGTGTTGGTTTTGTGCCGGTGCGTAAACCGAAAAAGTTACCGCGTGAAGTCTATAGCGAAGAATATCAACTTGAATACGGCACCGATAGTCTAGAAATTCATACTGATGCCATCAAACCAGGGGAAAGAGTCCTGATTATTGATGATTTGTTGGCAACTGGTGGTACCGTAGCCGCCACTGTCAACTTAGTGCATAAAGCCGGTGGCATAGCCAAAGATGCCGCCTTTGTAATTAATTTACCGGCATTAGAAGGTAAAGAAAAACTCACTGAGATGGGCATTGATTGCTTTACGTTAATTGATTTTGCAGGTAAATAACCGCTAGTTATAGGGCAGCTTGGTTGCCCTATTTTATGCCTAAATGGCACCTTCCAATTTCTGTATCTTTTCAAAATCATTTACGAAACAGATAAAAATCCGCCAATAATTGCCTAAATGCGGGTGAATAACGGCCATCGTCGTCACGCATACACAATTGCTGCTCCATAGGATTATTATTTTGCTGACGTGAAAATGCCATTAATGTTAATGAAAAATCCTTGTTAGCATTGTACTTTACTTGCATTACTTGCTGTAAATATAGCTGATTATCTTGGCATAACAGCCGAAATTGCGTAGCTAAATGGTAGGGTAATACTAAACAAAATACCCCGGTTGGCGCTAATAATCGCGTAACCGCATCCAGCAATTGTTGATGATCCAAACTGGTGGTATAACGGGCTAATTGCCGCTGTGAACTGCGACATTCCACCGCTACATTAAAATAAGGGGGATTGGTGACAATAACATCGTAATTCATGGCATCATTAATGCGAAATTGCTTAATATCGGCATAGTAAGCATGCACCCCGGCAAAAGGTACTTGAGCAATATTTTGCTGACATTGGATCACCGCTTGGGGATCAATATCAATAGCGTCAATGCTATGATCCTGATTTTCTAACCGCTGCGCTAACATCAATGCAATCACCCCACAGCCACAACCAATATCTAAAATGCGTTTAGGGTTAGATTGTAATGGCGCCCACGCCCCTAATAAACAACTATCAGTTGTCACCTGCATTGGGCTGCTGTCGTGGGCGACAAAAAAACGTTTAAAGGTAAAACCACCTTTTTTTAGATCGGTCGACTTACTTGGCATGGACAAACTTCTTAAATAAAGGTTTATTAGAGGCAATAGCATCGGCCCAACGAGTCGGTTCCGGCAAACGATAACCACGCAGACATTGCTTTACCCATTGCAAAGCACTGGTTTGACTCACGCGGTGCCCGGCCGAGATAAATAACGGATTACAGTTGTTTTTACTTTGTAATACCCAACCAATTTGCTGCTGGTTATCCACTAGTGGGGTAACTGCGCCGGTGAGTTTAGTTAACGGCTGATATTGACCACAAAGTCGTTTTTTTGCCACGCCAATGGTGGGCATATTTAGTAACAAACCAAGATGACTGGCAATGCCTAAACGCCTTGGGTGCGCCACGCCTTGACCATCCACCAATAATAAATCCGGCTTTTGTTTGATTTGTTGCCATGCAGCAAGTAGTGCTGGATATTCACGAAATGATAAATAACCAGGAATATAGGGAAACTCAGTAGCAATCCGGGCGATTTGATAATCAACAACTTTAAATTCAGGATAGCTCAAGACTACTATGGCGGCGCGGGTAATGCTGCCTTCCTGTTCAAAACCGACATCAGTCCCGCCAATCAAGCTAATTGACTGACTAAAATCGTCACTTAATTTGACTTGTTGGGACAACGCTAATTGAGTTTGTTTTAATTGTGCTAAATTAATAGACATTTCGATTCTGTTCAGTATTATTACTCGCAATAAATTGATTTTACCAGAATTAGCATGCCATATACATTAGTAAACCCGATTGTTCTGACCGAAGAAATAAAAAAAAGCCGTTTTATTGTTAACGCTGCCCCGGTTAACACGGCTGAGCAAGCCATGGCTTTTATTGCGCAAGTGAGCGATGCCAGTGCTACCCATAATTGCTGGGCATGGAAAGTTGGTCAACAATACCGTTTTAGTGATGATGGCGAACCAACCAGTACCGCTGGCCGCCCTATTTTAGCGGCGATTGAAGGCCAAGATTGCGATCAAGTTGTTGTGGTGGTGACGCGTTATTTTGGTGGTATAAAACTTGGGACTGGTGGATTAATCCGCGCCTATGGTGGCTCAGCCAGCCATTGTTTGCAACAAGCCGAGTTAATCGAACTTATTGCCCGTATTCAGTTGCAATTCCATTGTTATTACAATGAATGGCCGATCATTGAAAACCGCCTTAAAGAGTTAGATGCCGTAATTGAAAAGCAGGATTTTGACGCTGCCGGCGTTCACGTAAATGTTGCGATTACTAAAGATCAAGCACAACTACTGCAACAGAGCCTTAGTGATATTACTCGTGGACGCGTGCAGTTAGATTTGTGAGTTGTCAACCCGTGTGTTTGTCAAGATGTTTCCTGAGAGGTATACGTTTCAGTATAAAATTAACAGTCATTGCTTGCCTTGAGTAAAGTCATTACAATATCAATTCTGACAGCTAATTGCGATTAAACACTTATGATCACTTATAGCAACGCTACCTTAGATGATTTACCCTATATTGTTGAAGTTTACAATTCAACCATTGCTAGCCGCATGGTCACTGCCGATACGGAGCCAGTTTCAGTAGCCAGTAAGCTTGAATGGTTCAAGCAACATAACCCACAAATTCGCCCCCTTTGGTTGATTAAATATCAAAACCAACCTTGTGGTTGGGTTAGTTTGACTTCGTTTTATGGCCGCCCGGCTTACAATAAAACCGTCGAAATTAGCCTGTATATCCATCAAGATTTTCGTGGTAAAGGTATTGGCCAATTTATGGTAACTGAAATCGAACAATTTGCCGATAAAGTTGGCATTGAAGCCATATTAAGTTATGTGTTTGGCCACAATCAACCCAGCATTAAGTTATTTACTAAAATGCATTATCAACAATGGGGTTTATTCCCGAAAGTAGCTGAACTTGATGGCATACAACGTGACTTAATCATTTTAGGAAAACGGCTTGATTAAGCCGTTTTTGGTTACTGTTGCCGTTTACCTTGGTGCATCATAACGTTGTTTACGATTTTTAGAAAAAACCACTTGCCACAATTGTGTAGTTCTAGCCCTAAAGGTACCGGCACAACAAAGTAAATAGTATTTGAATATTCGGAAAGTTTCGTCGGAATATTTAGTCTTTAAGCTTGGCCAACTTTGAATAAAATTAGCATACCAAGCCATGAGGGTTTTGTCATAATCAGGGCCAAAATTTTGCCAATCTTCCATCACAAATTTGCCTTCAGTACCTTTGATTAATTGCGCGATTGATGGTAATACCCCATTAGGGAAGATATATTTATTTAACCAGCCATCATTACCCAAATGTGAGGTATTAGTGCCAATTGTGTGCAACAAAAACAAGCCACCATCAGCAAGTAAATTATACAATTTGCTAAAATAGGTAGCATAATTTTTATAACCCACATGCTCAAACATACCAATTGAAACAATGCGATCATAATGCTGTTGCAAATCCCGATAGTCTTTTAAGCTAATTTCAACCGGCAGATCTTTACAGCGTTTTTGTGCATATTCGGCTTGCTCTTTAGAAATTGTAATCCCTTTAACTGTGCAACCATATTGCCGCGCGGCAAATTCGGAAAAACCACCCCAACCACAGCCGACATCCAGTACTTTCATACCGGGCTCTAGCCCTAATTTTTTAGCAATTAAATCTAATTTAGCGAGTTGAGCTTCATCAAGATTTTTAGCATTTTTCCAATAGCCACAGGAATAATTTAAACCGTGGTCGAGCATTTTTTCAAACAGTTCATTACCTAAGTCATAATGCTGGCGCCCGACAATATAAGCGCGAGTTTTATTTTGTAAATTAAAAAATAAAAATTGTAATTTAGTCAATAAATCAAACTTGGTACGGACTTTTTTATCCAATTCCGCCAGTAAGATTTGTGTGATTAATTCGTCAATTTGTTCACACTCCCATTTGCCTTGAACATAAGATTCACCAAATCCTATTGATCCTTCTTTTAATACTTGTCCATAAAAACTATCATCTTTGACTTGAATGTCCCAAGGGTTCTGACCATTAATTTGTATGGGGGTGTCGGCCAGTAACTTTTCTATCAATTGTTTTTGATTGCTCATACGAATGCCTTTGTATTAAAAATGATTCAATTACTTCAAGTAAGAAAGGAAATAATAAAACGACAAGATGAAGTAATTTAGCGTTAATTAAGAAGTTAATTAACGCTTTGTTGTAGTATTACTACTATACCCCTGATTAAAATCAATTAAAAGCTATTTAAAATCCGAGCAGGATCGATTTTGCAGGCGCGCTTAGCTGGATAATAGCTGGCAATTAAACTCAATAGCATGGCAGTGATAAACACAATCACCACATCCAATAAATGGATTTCTGATGGTAAAAAGTCAATAAAATAAATATGCCCATTTAGCAATTTATAACCTATTATTGCTTCCACCACGCCCATAATATTGGAAAGTTGCCACGCCAATAGCACACCTAAAATCACCCCTAACAAACTACCGATTAAACCAGAGATAACCCCATACCAAATGAAAATATGCCTTATTAAGCGATTGGTTGCACCCAGGGTTTTTAATATGGCAATATCGCGCTGTTTATCTTTCACGGCTATAACTAAGGTGGATACGATGTTAAAACACGCCACGCCAATCACTACAATCATTGCTAAATACATGATTTGCCGAATCATTTGAATATCACGGTACATAAAGCCAAATGAGTTTTCCCAACTGTTAAATAATAGATTTTGATCTAAATTTAATGCCGCTTGACCAATAATTTGGTTGGCTTGATAAACTTGATTAACATTAACCATCAATCCTGTGACACTGTCACCTATATCTAACAGTTTTTGGGCATCGGTGAGTGGAATTAAGGCTACGTTATTACTTAAGCTACCACTTAATTCAAGAATACCGGCTACTTGTAAACGCACTCTTTTGGGTGGTTTAAGTTGATTTGAGCCACTAGCAACCGGGATGAGTAAAGTCACCCAACTACCTTCTTTAATTGCTAAAGTCTGCGCTAAACCAGCACCTACGATTAACTGTTGGTTATCCGCTTTAAAGGTTTGCCATTTATCGTTTAAGACATAATTAGGCAGCGCACTGATATTCTTTTCTTGCTGTGGATCGACACCTTGTACTTCAACGGCGCCGAGTTTATTACCATTTTCAATTAAACCGGTAAAACTAACAAAAGGGGCTGTTGCCACAATGTTGTTATTTTTTTGTAGTTGCTGTTGCACTTGGCGCCAATCATCTAAGTTACCATATGGCGCATAAAATTGCCCATGTGGCACCACCGACAACACGCGATTGTGTAATTCGCGCTCAAAACCATTCATGGCACTTAAACCAATAATCAAGGCAGCAATACCAATGGCAATACTCAAAGTTGAGATAATCGAAATTAAAGACACCATGCCACTTTTACGGCGCCCTTTGCGGAATTTGATAGCGGTAATTAAAGATAAATGCATACTAATTGTCCATTAACCTGCTGTTAGATAATGAACTATCCATTAATTGGCCGTCACTCATGATCAATTGTTTATCCAGTTTTTTAGCTAACGCTAAGTCATGGGTGACCACTAAAAAGGCAGTGCCATGTTCTTGATTCAATTTTACTAGTAAATCAAAAATAGCATCCGCAGTGGATTTATCTAAGTTACCGGTTGGTTCATCCGCCATTACTAATGCCGGATTGTTTATCAAGGCACGACCAATGGCTACACGTTGGCGTTCGCCGCCGGAGAGTTCGGAAGGACGATGATTGGCTCGTTTAACTAAATTAACCGATTCTAACATTGCCAAGGCTCTTTTTTTGGCTTCATTAGCCGCCACACCAGCAATTAATAACGGCATGGCGATATTTTCTAACGCTGAAAAATCAGGTAATAGATGATGAAATTGGTACACAAAACCAATCTCTTGATTACGTAAACGCGCTTTTTGCTGTTCTGATAATTGATTAAGTGGTTGCGATTTAAAAATAATCTCCCCGGAAGTGGGTTTATCTAAACCACCTAATAAGTGTAATAAGGTGCTTTTACCTGAACCGGAACTACCAATAATCGCCAATAATGATTTTGGGTAAATATCAAAAGAGACATTTTTCAGCACTTCGGTAGTCATGTTACCTTCTTTATAGGTCTTATAAAGATTTTTGGCGGATAAAAGTTGGGATGAATTATTCATAACGTAACGCCTCGGCTGGTTGAATATTGGCAGCACGGTAAGCCGGATAAATTGTTGAAATTAACGATAACATAAGTAATCCGATAATAATAAATACAATTTGTGAAGGGTCAACCAAGGTCGGCAAACGAATACCGGCTAAGGATAAACCTAATACTTGCATAATAGCATTTAGGTTAAACGCCAATAACAGTCCCAAAATACTGCCTAAAATGGTACCTATAATGCCTGAACTGGCGCCTTGAATAATAAAAATCAGCATAATTTTAAAACGTGATAATCCTTGAGTTTTCAAGATGGCAACTTCTCCTTGTTTTTCCATTACTAACAAACTTAATGAAGTAATAATGTTAAAGGCCGCCACAATCACAATTAAGCTAATCAGCAAGCCCATTACATTCTTTTCCATTTTAATCGCTTGGAACAATTCGCCACGTTTTTCACGCCAGTCTTTGTAAATTAAACCATCCGGCAATGGCGTGGAGGTAACCGTGCCAATATCTAACGGTTGGTCTAAAAATAGGCGCCAACTAGTAATCGTATTGCTGGGATAACGCAGTAAATTTCTGGCATCTGATTGATTAACATAAACTAATGCTTGATTAATATCATGATTAACGGCAAAAATACCGCTGATTTTAAATAAACGTTGCGAAGGAATGCGCCCAACTGGCGTAATTTGACTAGCATCGGTGACCATTAAACGAATTTGATCACCAATGGTGACCCCTAATTGTTCCGCTAAACTTTGACCAATAATAATATTATATTGACCGGCTTGCAGATCAGAAATAGCACCACTATAGATATAATCATTTATTGGATCTTGATCTTCAGGATTAATACCCATGAGGGTGCTAACGGTAATACTTTGTTCACTTTGTAACACCACATCGCTGGTAACTAAAGGTGCCACACGGTTAACGCCTTTAATATTAACGAAACGATCTGCTGGGATGGCATTAAAATCGATTTTACCTTGTGGGGTAGTTATTTGCGCTTGCGGTAAAAATTTCAAAATATTACCTTGCATCTGATCTTCCAGGCCGTTCATCACCGAAAGTACCACGATCAAACCTAGCGAGCCTAACATGATCCCAATCATTGATAGCCATGACACAAAACGACCAAAACCATCACTTTTTTGGCCATAAACATAGCGCAAGCCAATATAAAATACTAATGGACGAAATATTTTTGACATAAACGTATATGATACCTGAAACTTTTTACAAAGTTTTACTCATTAACTGCAAAGTGCTTATCATACAGGATTAAACTGTTATAGAAAACAACCATGTAATTACGTTATAATCTGACGCTAAATTTCCTAGCGATATTAATAGCATTTATCATGTCTAATACTTTGAAAATTTCTACCTTAATTCCTAAACAAGCAGATGAAGTCAAGCAGTTGGGGCAACTTATTGGATCTTCATTATCGCTAATTTGTGCACAAGTTATTGCTGCTCATGACGGTTTAGTGGTAATTGTGACTGACGATATGCAACAAACCACTCGCATTCATGATGAATTAAAACAATTCTCCCCTTTCCCGGCGATTTATTTCCCGGATTGGGAAACCTTGCCTTATGATAGTTTTTCGCCGCATCAAGACATTGTCTCAGAACGCTTATCTTGCCTTTACCATTTGGCACATTTACAAAAAGGCGCCTTAATTTTACCGATCAACACGTTGATGCAAAAAGTATGTCCTCCCAGTTTTTTAGGGGGGCATGTTTTCCTTATGCGCCAAGGCATGCAAATAAGCCGCGAACACTTACGCTTACAATTAGAAAATGCTGGTTATCGTTCGGTTAGCCAAGTGATGGAACACGGCGAATATGCTACCCGTGGTGCGCTTTTCGATATTTACCCGATGGGGAGTGAAACCCCTTATCGAATCGACTTTTTTGATAACGAAATTGATAGTATTCGTACTTTTGATGTTGAGAGTCAGCGCACTCTGAGTGAAATTCAGGAAATTCAACTACTACCAGCGCACGAATTTCCCTTTGATAAAACAGCGATTGAACTATTCCGCAGTCAATGGCGGGAAAAGTTCCCGGTTAGGTTAGAGCCGGAAAGCATTTATCAACAAGTTAGCAAAAATATTTTGCCTACTGGCATCGAATATTGGCAATCACTGTTTTTTGATCAACCTTTAACACCGCTATTTACCTATTTTCAGGAAAATACCTTAATCATTAACACGATTAATATTGAACAATATGCGAATAAATATTTGCAAGACATCAATCAACGTTATGAGAGTCGTAAAGTAGATCCAATGCGCCCGCTGTTAGCGCCGGCAGAGATCTGGTCGAAAACAGATGAAATTTTTGCTAACTTTAAATTATACCCGCGCATCATTTTAGCTAATCAGCCACTCGCTAAAGCTAATAAAAATATTAATCTACCCTATATTGCTTTGCCGGAACTGGCGATTGAGATCCAACAAAAAAATCCTTATGCCCTGTTTCAACAGTTTATTGACGATTTTAATGGCAAGATTATATTTTCAGTTGAATCGGAAGGCCGCAAAGAGGCATTACAAGAAATTCTCGGGCGTATACGTATTCACCCCACCACAATCACACAATTAACGCAATTAGACACGCTGGATGATCGCTTTGCTTTAATGATCGGTGCTAGTGAACAAGGTTTTATTAATCAACAAGATAATTTTGCTTTTATTACCGAAAACGAATTGTTAGGACGGCGCATTAATCGGCGTAAAAAAGACAATAAACAATCCATCAATACCGATTCACTGATTCGTAGTTTAGCGGAATTAACTCCGGGTAAACCTGTGGTGCATTTAGAGCATGGTGTGGGGCGTTATGCCGGATTAACCACCTTAGAAACTGGCGGCATTACCGCTGAATATCTTATTTTACTTTATGCCAATGATACCAAACTGTATGTGCCAGTTTCGTCACTAAATCTAATTAGTCGTTATTCCGGTGGTGACGAAGAAAATGCACCACTGAATAAACTTGGAACCGATGCGTGGAGCAAAGCCCGACAAAAAGCGGCTGAAAAAGTTCGGGATGTGGCTGCAGAATTGCTCGACATTTATGCTGAACGTGAGAGCAAACCTGGCTTTAAATTTAAGCAAGATCGTGAACAATACGAGCTGTTTAGCCAAGCATTCCCGTATGAAGAAACCGAAGATCAACAAAATGCTATTGGCGCGGTCATTGGTGATATGTGTTCACCATTAGCGATGGATAGGCTGGTTTGTGGTGATGTTGGTTTTGGTAAAACTGAAGTGGCTATTCGTGCCGCCTTTTTAGCAGTAATAAATCACAAGCAAACCGCCATCTTAGTGCCAACTACCCTACTTGCTGAACAACATTATGAGAGTTTTTGTGATCGTTTTGCTAACTGGCCCATCCGCATTGAAAGTTTGTCGCGCTTTAAAACTGCCAAACAACAACAAGAGATCATTCAAGCATTGGCTGAAGGTAAAATAGATATTGTTATTGGCACCCATAAGTTATTACAAGAAGAGGTAAAATGGAAAGATCTGGGGCTATTAGTTGTTGATGAAGAACATCGCTTTGGTGTGCGCCAAAAAGAACGCATTAAAGCGATGCGGGCTAATATTGACATATTAACCTTAACGGCCACCCCTATCCCGCGCACACTAAATATGGCAATGAGTGGTATGCGCGATTTATCTATTATTGCTACCCCTCCAGCTAGACGCTTGGCAGTAAAAACTTTTGTGAGAGAATATGACGATCTGGTAATTCGCGAAGCAATATTGCGGGAAATTTTACGTGGTGGACAGATTTATTATCTACATAATGATGTTGCCGACATTGAGAAAGTGGCACAAAGATTGGCAGATCTAGTTCCGGAAGCGCGGATTGCTGTTGGCCATGGGCAAATGCATGAACGCGATCTCGAACGGGTTATGAATGACTTTCACCATCAACGTTTTAATTTATTGGTTTGTACCACCATTGTGGAAACCGGTATTGATATTCCCAATGCTAATACTATCATCATTGAACGTGCCGACAAATTTGGCTTAGCGCAATTACACCAATTACGTGGTCGTGTTGGACGTTCGTACCACCAAGCCTATGCCTATTTGTTAACACCACACCCGAAATTATTAACTAAAGATGCCAAAAAACGCTTAGAGGCAATTGCTTCATTGGAAGATTTAGGTGCCGGTTTTGCTTTAGCCACTCACGATTTGGAAATTCGCGGTGCCGGTGAATTGCTAGGTAGCGATCAAAGTGGCCAAATTGAAACTATTGGCTTTAATCTATATATAGAACTACTTGAAGATGCGGTCAAATCACTGAAAGAAGGTAAAGAACCGACTTTGGAATCATTACTTAATAACCAACAAACAGAAGTAGAATTACGCTTACCAACTTTAATTCCGGATGACTTTATTCCTGATGTTAACACTCGATTATCACTATATAAGCGCATAGCCAGTATTGAAAATCTTGATGAATTAACCGAAATCCAAGTAGAAATGCGCGATCGTTTTGGCCAATTACCGGATGCGGTTTTGTTTTTATTGGAAACCACTAAAATTCGTTATCAGGCCAAACGGCTAGGGATTAGTAAGATCGAATTTGGTGACAAAGGTGGCTTTATTGAATTTGGTGCTAATAATACCATCGCCATTGATTATTTAATTTCTTTAATCCAAAAAGAGCCAAAAAATTATCGCTTAGAAAGTTCAAATAGATTAAAATTGTTAAAATCTGAGCTACAACGTGTCGATCGCATTGAATATATTAAAAATCTTTTAGACACCTTTGCCCAGCATCAGGAAAAATAACAATATTAGATATTACACAGGGAATTAATAAACATGAAAAAGACTACACTAGCTATTGGTGTTGTAGCCGTATTAGGGATCGCCTATGTTGGTACTGCATGGTATACCGGCAATATTATTGAAAATAATATTGATAATGAACTTAGAGAAATAAATAAAAAAGTTAATAACTCTCAAGATGAATATAATGTAGCCATCACCCACAGTAATTTAGAAAAAAACATCTTTTCGACAAAACTACATTTAACTGTGACGTTGTCACCTAGAGATACGTATGAAACTGATGCTCAACCAAATAAGTTATTTGATGATGACATCATAATCCATCATGGCCCATTCCCAATGGCTGCCATCGCTAAAGGTACATTTTCACCACAAATGGCCTGGATAGAATACCAAATGACTGAAGCCGCTGATCCGGATCTGTGGAAACTATTAGGCAACCAACCATTTATAAGCGGCCATGCGAGCATAAGTTATCAGAATTATCTGCGCGTAAAAGTAACTAATAAAGCACTATCAGCAACGCCTGCTGATTTAAAATATCTTAACGGTGTATTGGCTATTTCCGAGGGTAATTATACTTTTGAAAGTGATCAAGATTTTGTGAATTTATTGGTTAATGCTCGTTTAGATAAGCTAAATTATACTGAAAACAGTAATAATTCACTTACAGTAAATAATTTAAATATTGCTGTCAAACCAAGAGTCGAAAGCAATATTGTTGACTTTGATGTTAAAGTTGGCAATTTGAATATCCAAGATAATGATCGTGTGTTTTCGCATTCTCGCCTAGCAACAACAGTAGATAATTTTAAATTAACAGGAAGTATCAATTACCAAAATAGTGATTTAAATGTACAAAATAGCATAGATAAATTGTCATTTATTCCAATAGATGATGAACCAATGCAAGTAGTTGAAATTAATAAGCTAACTTTAAATCAAAAAAATGCCTTAAATGCCGCTGACACTGTTGATGGGTTATTGCAACTTGGTGTTGATTCAGTCATTTATGGTAAACAAAACCTAGGTTCAGGTATATTTGATTTTGATTTTCAAGGACTGGATAAGAAATTATTTGCTTACGATGGACTCGACGATTTATATGATGATATGGAAGATAAAATAGATCATTCTGATATCTCTAATATCAAACTATCTTTAAATAAATTCAATTGGCACAATGTTGCGGGTGATATTAATATTAGCGCAAATGCTAAAGTGGTTGATACTAATAAAGTCCAAGATGCATATGATTTTGACAAAATTGATAGTTTTAATTTGAAAATTGATGCACCTTTTGATGTGTTAGCATACATGGCGGCTCAAATTGAAGCCAGTGAAAACCACGAAGATGCAATTTCACAAACCGATATCAATAAAGCAAAACAATCTCTAGGCATGATGACGCAAATGTTCTTACATAATGTTAAATTCCTTACCTTTAAAAAGGGTGATATGCTTGGAGTCTTCTCCGAAGTTGAATATTCAAGAGAAAATAACATAATCAAAGTTAACGGCAAAGACATCCCTAAAGAAGAATTCTTAGAAGATTTTTAAGCAGTAATAGTTGTTAATAATAATAGTTATTAATAGTTCCAACAATAATTATTCCGCCGCTATTATCGGCGGAATATATTTCCAATTAACTAATCTTAAGACTGACTTATGAACACAAATTCTGCAAACCCAAGTAGCGAAAATCAATTTAAACGTTCCATGAAAACTCGGCATTTAATTATGCTGTCTTTAGGTGGTGTTATTGGGACGGGTTTATTTTTTAATACTGGTTATATTATTGCCACTGCTGGCGCTGTAGGCGCAATTATTGCTTACTTAATTGGTGCATTAGTTGTTTACTTAGTAATGTTATGCTTGGGTGAATTGGCAGTAGCAATGCCAGAAACGGGGGCATTTCATACCTATGCTTCGCGGTTTATTAGCCCCGGAACGGGTTATACGGTAGCTTGGCTGTATTGGTTGACTTGGACAGTGGCTTTAGGTTCCAGTTTAACGGCTGCCGGTTTATGTATGCAATATTGGTTCCCTAGTGTACCTGTTTGGGTTTGGTGTTTAATTTTTTGTGGAGTTATTTTTGGCTTAAATATCATTACCGCACAATTTTTTGCGGAAAGTGAATTTTGGTTTTCAATTATTAAAGTTATTACTATTATCATTTTCATTGTTGCCGGTAGTGCAGCTATCTTTGGTTTTATCCCTATGAAAAACGATATGCCGGCACCATTTTTACACAATATTACTGATTCTGGATGGTTCCCCAATGGCATCACGCCAATCATTATGACTATGGTTTCGGTTAACTTTGCCTTTTCCGGTACCGAGTTAATTGGTATTGCTGCAGGTGAAGCCCATAATCCGGAAAAAACCATTCCATTGGCGATAAAAACTACTATTTTACGCTTAATTATTTTCTTTATTGGCACTATTTTCGTGTTAGCCGCCCTACTACCGATGGATCAAGCTGGGGTAATAAAAAGTCCTTTTGTAATGGTATTTGAAAATATTGGTTTACCTTATGCCGCTGACTTTTTTAATTTTGTGATTTTAACTGCTATTTTATCGGCAGCTAATTCCGGACTTTATGCTTCCGGGCGAATGTTATGGTCATTATCTAATCAAGGCACTTTACCTAAATGTTTTGGTAAATTGACTAGCAAAGGTATTCCTGCCATTGCGATTGCTATTAGTATGTTAGGTGGCTTATTAGCCTTATTCACTAGTGTGATTGCGCCGGATACTGTATTTGTAGCTTTAACGGCTATTTCCGGCTTTGCTGTGGTTGCAGTTTGGCTCAGTATTTGTGCTTCTCATTACTTTTTTAGAAAGCAGTTAACCGCAACCCAATTAAGTGCCTTAAAATATAAAGCACCTTGGTACCCTTTAGTACCGGTATTAGGTTTTATATTATGCTTAGTTGCCTGTATTGGGCTGGCTTTCGATCCGGAACAGAGGATTGCGCTTTATTGTGGTATTCCTTTTGTTGCCCTTTGCTACATTGCTCATTATTTTACTCAAGCTTTTCAAAAACGAGACTCCTAATGAACGCCAATAATCCAATTGCTGAATTATTAAAACATAAAAAATATATTATTATTGATGGTGCGCTTGCCAGCGAATTACAGCGCCGTGGCTGTGATCTTAATGACAGTTTATGGTCAGCTAAAGTATTAATTGAACAACCTGAATTGATTAGCCAAGTGCATTATGATTATTTCAAAGCTGGCGCTGATTGTGCCATAACCGCAAGTTATCAAGCCACACCATTAGGGTTTGCGCAAAAAGGGATTAATGTGACTGCAGCCATCGCTTTAATAAAAAAGAGTGTTGAACTGGCGCAACAAGCAAAACAACGTTATTTGACTGAAATACCACAGCATAAACCGCTATTAATTGCCGGTTCTGTAGGGCCGTATGGTGCCTACTTAGCTAATGGTTCAGAATATACCGGAGATTATCAGCTTTCCGAAGTTGAATTTATTGATTTTCATCACCTGCGTATGCAAGCTCTTATCGAAGCTAAGGTCGATTTGTTAGCTTGTGAAACCATGCCTTGCTTTGCGGAAATCAAAGCATTAACCAAACTATTGCAACAATTCCCCCAGATGACCTGTTGGGTTTCGATGACATTAAAAGATGCTAAGCATCTTAGCGATGGTACGCTGTTATCCTTAGTAGTTGAGCATTTAAATAAAGTTAATCAAGTCGTCAGTATTGGGGTTAATTGTATTGCTTTAGAAAAAGTCACCGCCGCACTCACAACTTTGCAGCAATTAACCACTAAACCACTTATTGTTTACCCAAATTCCGGGGAACAATATGATCCAACGACTAAACAATGGCACCACAATCACCAACATGATTGTAGCTTTACTAACCAAGTAGCTACTTGGACTAAGTTAGGTGCAAAATTGATTGGTGGTTGCTGCCAAACTACTCCAGCTGATATAGTGGAAATTAGTCGTTTATTAAAAGCAGAACAATAGTATTAGCGATGTGATTCACATCACTAATACTTTAAATCATTGTCAAGATGTTTCCTGAGAACCCTACGTTTGAGTATAAAAAAAGCCAGTTATTTAGATCGCCAATAACTATTTCTACTTTAGCTGAATCAAGATTCAAGCGGAGATTATTTTTTATTAGCTAGTACCCGTTCAACCGTATCGACAATTGCATGAGTTTGTGAATCAATTTCGATATTCACTTTGTCGCCAACTTTTTTAGCACCTAATGTAGTAATCGCCAGTGTTTCCGGAATAAGGTGAATGTCAAAGTGATTACCTTTAACCTCGCCGATAGTTAAACTAGCACCATCAATGCCAATAAAACCTTTGTACAGAACATATTTCATAAATTGTGCCGGCATGGCTAACGTCATGGCGCAATTAGTGGAAGTTTTTTGAATATCAACAATAGTGGCGGTGCAGGAAACATGCCCGGACATGACATGACCACCAATTTCATCACCATACTTAGCGCTACGTTCAATATTAACGTAATCATGCAGTTTTTTATCACCTAAGGTGGTTAACGCCAACGTTTCTTCCATAATATCAAAGGTGACCCAATCATCCCCAAAATCGGTTACCGTCAAACAACAACCATCATTGGCAATTGAGGCACCAATTTCGATATTATTAGTTAATTTATGGGGTAATTTGACTTTATAAGTGCGCAATTTATCTTGATCGGCAATTTCAATAATTTGACCAACGCCTTGAACAATACCGGTGTACATAATATTCCTTAGATTAATAATCAATAGATGTACTATTTTAACGTAAACTAGCAAAAATTTAATGCCATTCACTTAATTTATTAGCTTTAAATTTAATGCGAGTCCATTAATCAACCTTTGTAAAGCGCTAATAATTAAGTTATTAGTAAATTATATTCATTTTAAAAACATAGGCATTTTGTTTGTCTGCTGTTATGATTGCATTTATTTTGCCAAATCTTAAATAATATTTCTTAGACTAGTTTATAACTGCAACCTATTAGTTTAAGTACATTTTTTATTTATTAAGGATCACATTATGTTGAAACTTATAATTGCGATTTCAATTGGATCTGTTGCCGGTGGATTATTGCGATGGTTTTTATCATTAAAGCTCAATATTATTGCCTTTGCTATTCCTTTAGGCACGCTACTATCAAATTTAATTGCCGGCTATATTATAGGTTTTGCTATTGCCTTTTTTAATCATTCAAGTCTCTCACCAGAATGGCGGTTGTTGGTTATAACTGGTTTTTGTGGTGGTTTATCTACTTTTTCTACTTTTTCCGCCGAAATTGTTAACTTTTTGCAAGAAGGTCGAATTACTTGGGGACTAGCAAGCATTGCTATTCATGTGATTGGTTCAGTACTGATGACTTTCTTGGGTATTTGGTCGTATCAATGGTTACGTTCTTAAAACATTAATTAACCAGTTTGCTGCTAAAACGATCAAAAAAATTGTTTACAAGCGAGAAACACTGTATTAATATACACTGTATATACACACAGTAGTCGAGGTTATTATGCTTATTGAACATTCACCACAACAATTTATGACTGTTAACTTTGAATCACCATTCCAACAAGTTTTACAGCAACAACGACCTTTATTACGTTCATTTAATAAAGCTAAAAAATGGCAATTATGGTTGTCTGACCGCCCAATGTTAAAACGTTCATGGGTAAATATTGCCGGTCTGGATAAACAAAAAGTAGTTCATTTAGCTAATCTTAATAACGAAAATTTGATTTCAACTATTGAAAAGGCTTTACGTAGTCAGACTTGCAGTTATGTTGTTGCTTGCATAAATCATCTTAATGAACAAGATAAACAACGCATTCAACAAGCAGTTTTAGCCAGTGATACCTGTTTGCTTTTAGTACAGGATGATCAACCAATACAATATCATTAAGCCTATAAAATTAAGTAGGATACTAAATTAGCATCCTACTTTTGGCTATATTAAATATCGTTTTACCACACTAATTCTGTTGTATTAAATATATTTACTTATCTTGTTTGAGCGATTGCATATCGATCACAAAACGATATTTAACATCACTTTTCTTCATGCGTGCAAATGCTTGATTGATATATTGAATGTTAATCACTTCTACATCGGAACTGATACCATGTTCAGCACAAAAATCTAGCATTTCTTGTGTTTCTGGAATACCGCCAATCATAGAACCAGCCACGGTTTTGCGCCCGGATATTAGATTGAAACTATGCACAAATGGATCTAAAGGACCAAGATAACCGACCAGTACAATAGTACCGTTTAACGATAAAGTGGCTAAATAAGGATTAATATCATGAACGTTAGGTACAGTATCAATAATTACATCGAATTTGCCTTTTACCGCTTGCATTTGTGCCTCATCGGTTGATAACACAATGTGATCCGCACCTAAACGAATAGCATCCTTCGATTTATTTTGTGAACGAGTAAACAAAGTCACTTCAGCACCTAATCCTTTGGCTAGTTTGATTGCCATATGACCTAATCCCCCTAACCCCACTACTGCTACGCGACTATTTTTGCCAACTTGCCAGTGTTTAAGCGGTGACCAAGTCGTTATGCCAGCACACAATAACGGCGCCGCACCTTCTAATGGGATCCCCTTAGGAATTTTTAAGGCAAACCTATCTGCAACAATGATTCTTTCTGAATAACCACCATAAGTTGGTAGGTGATCATGCGGATCTACACCATTATAAGTTTCAGTAAATCCGGCCTCACAATATTGCTCCAAGCCATGTTCACATGGTGAACAATGCCGGCAAGAATCAACAATACAACCGACGCCTGCAATATCACCAACTTTGAATTTGGTTACTTTATTCCCCACTTTAACCACTTTACCAATAATCTCATGACCAGGTACTAACGGATAATGCGACATGCCCCAGTCATTTTCTACTTGATGAAGATCAGAATGACATACACCACAATATAGGATCTCAATTTCTACATCATCAGCTCGCACTTCTCTGCGTTGAAAATGTAAAGGAGCCAAATTTGCTTTAACTTTGGTAGCACCATAGCCTAAAACTTTAATCGTCATACAATATCCCCTGTTATAGTTAAATTAACTCATTGCCAAAAGATTGATGCTGATATTCTATATAAGATTATTAATGATAAGTAGATTGAAAATGCTAATTAAGAAAAAATAAGATGGTTACCAAGTAATCATAATAACTGGTAACTTATTGGTTTAGTAATAAGTAGCTTTTTTAAAGTTTTTCATCTTAATAGGTTCTTTTTTTAAATATCAAAAATAACATCCACAACAATAGCAGATCGATACATAATATAGTTGCACTTAAATACATCATACTCAAACATTCTTCTTTTTCGTATGCGTATATAAGCACATTAGAGCCAACACTGAAAAAATCACTCATATTAGTAACCAATACTATTATTGCCAAGGAACCTGTAACAGCCAATAAAATGGTTGTAAGAATAAACAATATAATGAAAACTGTTTTTTTGTGCATCTAAACCGGCTTATTACCTTGGCTTATGTCATTACTGTTTATGAATAATTTATCCCACTAATTATTTTGTACCAATATGTATTAATACTATCTGCTTAATCATCATTTCCAAGCAAGGGGAATTGTCTTTAGATAATAGTGATTAATTTACATTTGCAAAAAATTGATTGTAAATTTAATAAGTAATAATATAATAAGTATACTTATTATATTGAGGAGCAAATAATGTCAAATATATCCATCACTTTTACTGTACCAACTAGCGCTAATCCAGAAAAGGTTTGGCAATACTACACCAATATTTCTTTACGAAAATTATGGGAAACCGATCTTGAAGAATTTAGTCTTCAGGGCGAACTTAAAACCGGAATAAAAGGTATTTTCAAACTGCAAAATATGCCGGCAATGGCAGTGACTTTATCTACAGTGATTGTTAATCAGGAATTTACTGAAGAATTTAATATGGCTAATATAGGCAAATTATATTTTTCCCATCAAATAATAACCGTGGCTCCTGATCAATACGCACTGAAAGCAGAAATAGCCTTACAACCTGATAAACAAATGGATGATAAATCATGTTATGCTTTTATAAAGCAAATATCTGATGATATTATTGATAAAGCCTATTTATTGAAAAGTCTTATTGAAAGGTAAATTATGACTCAAGACGTTAAGTTTTTATCCGAATTCCAAAACGATGCTGATTCAGTCGGTTTTTTATTTATGAGAACTTATTCGTCTTGGCACAATAGTATAAAAAAATGCCTGAAACAGCAGTCAATTACGCACCCTCAATTTGTAGTACTGGCTACACTGGCTTATTTGTCACAACAACCAGATGAAATCACGCAGGTTATTGTAGCCAATAAAACTAATATCGATGTGATGACTATTTCCCAAATTTTAGAAAATTTAGAAAAAAAGGTCTTTATAACGCGCACAACATCGATTAAAGATAGTCGAGCTAAATCGATTACTTTGACCCCAAGTGGTTTAGATATGGCCAATAAAACTGTGCCTTTAGTTGAGCAAATAGATAAGCAATTTTTTGCAATTCTAGGTAAAGATGCTAAGCAATTTCATAAAATGCTGTTGACGCTTTTACAAGGTAACTAGTTATTTATTAACTCTGGCTTTAATCTGTTTATAAACCCAAGAAAAAATAAACCATAAGCAAATGCCACAACCAGCACCAACTGCACCATAAATAGTGCCATATGGGAAAATAATATGAACAACAATATTGTAATCGAAATTTTGTACCGGCTCAAAGTTGTCATTTAATGAAGGCATGGGTCCAAATTCAAGAAATGCCATAAATAAACCCATCAAGAATCCTAGAAGAATCAATAGATATTTAAATAATTTCATTTTTTATTTTCAAGGTTTGAGTTTATTATATTAATATAATTAAGATGAATAAAAATAATTTATTCTTTTTTACGATCACACGTCATTGCCATTTGGAATTTAGTATAATCTTCTTCAATATCAGAATGGATTTCTCGAATAAGGTTGATTTTAAATTTATCATCAGATAAATAATCAATCGCTCTTATCGTTTTTGTATGGGCGATTGTATAGGATTCCGTTTCCTCTGGTTGATCATAATAGATAGCTAAATTAAATGCTTTTGATTCCCCACCTATATTTCGATAAAGCTGACCATTTTTTTTAAAAAATTTCATATTTATATTGTCAGCCTGACGGATACTATCATCAATAAACCGATTATATACCCAAGTGTCGATTTTATCGGAATGAACACCATTTTTCCAAGTATCCATTTTATACATACATTTCCAATCACCAATCAGCATATCTTCGGTTACTTGTTTTTTATCACACCCAAATAAAACTAAACCGATAATACTCACCAATAGAATTTTCTTCATCTTATTTCCTTATAATTATGTTAGTTAATAGTACATAATTTGTGAAATTAGGACAATGAAAAACTAAACTCTTTTAGAACATACATGTGCTACATAACTAGTATTTGATGAGAACAAGAAAAACTGAACAAGTTGTTGTTAACCGATTAAATAACGAAACTAAAATGAAAAAATAGGAAAAAAAATTTTAAAATATAGATTATTTTTTGCCAAAATTTATTGATTTTTTTTATTAATTTTTTTGGATTCATTTTTTATATTATTTTAAGTATCAGTATGTTACAGAAAAGTCTTAACATTACTTATATTTTTAAAGTGTTAAATTATATTTGCAATGTCACCTAATTTATGAAAATAAAGTATTAACTTTAATCATCCATAAAATGGCAAGATACAAACTATCTAATTCAGTTACAATTGGATCTCCAATATAATTATTGAAAAGGGGAAATAGCGGGATCTCTTTCACCAAAACTGATTTCAACCCAATCGTCATCATTTTTAGGCGTTTTAATAATATTAATAGTCTCTGGCAAACGGCCTTCCTTGAAATTTTTTAATATTAAATCCTGTAATTGATTTGGTTCTTGCGGTAACTTTCGAGAAGCATCAACATACCTAGCGCCATTGTCTTGTAATACTTTCAAACCAGCAAGAATCTCTGTAAACTCACGCAAGCCAATACGTACAATTTTTGAACCTTCCATATTATAAGCTCCATGATAACCAAGATAATAGTCATCCTCACATGCCCGACGAGCACCATTAATTGGCATCATAATCGGTGTTGGAAAATGTTCAACCATTTTTTCAAATAAATCTTCTAATTCTTTTTTTGCTTTACATTCTGTTCGGACAAATAGACTTATATGATTTTTTCGCCTGAGTGATCCAGAAAATATACTATGATCTTGATGTTCACGAATACTTAATAACAAAATAAAATCAACAGATAAAAATTGACGAAAAAATTCATTAACAATTTGTTCAATTGATACAGAATCAAAACTAGAAATTCTGTTTGAAATTACTGCACAACCATTGTCGCCAACAATAACTCCTGAAATATCACTTACTCCTTTTAATTGACTCGCTTTATTCTTAAGTGCATTATAAAGTGGATTTCGATCTTTAATCCTGGGTAAATCATAACATGCGAAACTACAAGAATTATATGGTGATTGAACAGAATCTATAATGATATTAAGATTAACACCATCTTCTTTAATCTCAATAGAAAATGGAAATGTTCCGACCTTCACTTTTTCTATCAACTTTGGCACTATTACTTTATCAACAAACTCTTGCAATCTATTTTTTGTAGGTAGAAGTAATTTTATTCGAGTTCCTCGTTTCGTTTCTTCACGTCTAGATTTAATATTAATAGTGAGACCACCAATAGGTAATTTAAGTTTGTCTTTGGCTATTCTTATCATTTCCATTAATTCTTCATACGGATTGTCCTTATTGAGTCCTTCATCAGAAACTGCCGTCACATCTGCAATAAAACGTAACTCATTATGTTCAAAAAAAATGTCGGGTTTACGTAAAGATGATAAAGTGATCTCATTTTGGATATAACCACATTTAGATAAACCATGGAGTACGACCAATTCCCACATAGCTGCAACTCTATCCTTACCGCATAAATTCAAGCGTTTAACCAATTTATCAATTGCATCACTATCAAGCACGCTACGAAGTTCATTTAGTCGCTGTTGAAGTTCCCTCCTTGCATAAATCATATACCCCCCATTATATTTTTAATATAAATTTCTATATTACTCCAGACTATACATTGACATTTTAATACTATTCACTAGTAATAAATGAAAATTAAATTCTTATTCCCACTCTATAGTAGCTGGTGGTTTGCCGCTGATGTCGTAAACTACTCGGGAGATGCCGTTAACTTCGTTGATAATGCGATTAGAGACTCGACCTAAGAAATCATAAGGTAAGTGAGCCCAATGCGCAGTCATAAAATCGATGGTTTCGACTGCACGCAGTGAAACGACCCAATCGTATCTACGCCCATCGCCCATTACTCCTACTGAACGTACTGGTAAAAATACCGTAAAGGCTTGGCTGACTTTGTGGTAAAGCTCAGCTTTGTAGAGTTCTTCAATGAAGATGGCATCAGCTTGACGTAATAGATCACAATATTCTTTTTTAACTTCACCTAGAACACGTACCCCTAAACCTGGTCCAGGGAATGGATGGCGATATAACATATCATAAGGTAAGCCAAGTTCTAAACCAACTTTACGCACTTCATCTTTAAATAATTCCCGTAATGGTTCAACTAAGCCCATTTTCATGTCTTCGGGCAAGCCACCAACATTGTGGTGTGATTTGATCACATGCGCTTTGCCGGTATCAGCGGCAGCAGATTCAATTACATCCGGATAAATCGTCCCTTGCGCTAACCATTTGACATCTTTAAGCTTGGCTGCTTCTTCATCAAATACAGCCACAAATTCACGACCGATAATTTTGCGTTTAGCTTCAGGATCGGCTTCACCCTTAAGTGCTGTTAAAAAACGATTTTCTGCATTCACGGCAATAATATTTAAACCAAATTTATTGCCAAACATATCCATAACTTGCTGAGCTTCGTTTAAGCGTAATAATCCATGATCAACAAATACACATGTAAGTTGGTCACCAATTGCTTGATGCAACAATAATGCCGTAACTGATGAATCCACGCCACCAGATAAGCCTAATAACACTTTGTCATTACCAACTTGTTGTTTAATTCGCGCAATGGCATCGGTGATTATTGAAGATGGTGTCCATAATTTTTCACAATGGCAGATATCTATCACAAAGCGTTGCAGTAATTCAAATCCCTTAACGGTATGGGTAACTTCTGGATGGAATTGAACGCCATAAAATTGTTTGTCATCGTTAGCCATAATAGCAAACGGGCAACTTTCTGTTTGACCAATTACTTTGAAACTATCAGGAATAGCGGTGACTTTATCGCCATGACTCATCCACACATCTAATTGATTAATACCGTCTTTATTAGTACTATCTACAATACCATCGGTTAATTTAGATGACCCTACGATATCTACTTTAGCATAACCAAATTCGCGTTGGTTAGAGCCAGTAACTTTGCCATGATTACCCACTTGAATAGCCATAGTTTGCATGCCATAACAAATACCCAGCACTGGCACGCCTGCATTAAATACATATTCCGGTGCCCTCGGGCTATTAGCTTCGGTGGTACTTTCCGGGCTACCGGACAAAATAATACCTTTAGGGTTAAACTGTTTAATTTTTTCTTCAGACACATCCCACGGCCAAAGTTCGCAGTACACTCCGATTTCACGTACTCTACGGGCAATTAGCTGAGTAACTTGCGAACCAAAATCAAGAATTAATATGCGCTGTTGATGGATGTCTGTTTTCATTAATTTATACCTAACTTATGAAATAATATAAAAAATAAGAGGTGATATTGTATCACCTCTTATCTATAGTTTGAACTTAGTGCAAAGTTTATTTTGCAGTGTTTTGTTCTTGTGCTGATTGAATTGCTGTTAATGCAATAGTATAGACGATGTCATCAACTAACGCACCACGTGACAAGTCATTAACAGGTTTACGCATACCTTGTAACATTGGTCCAATAGACACCAAATCAGCAGAGCGTTGTACTGCTTTGTATGTGGTATTACCAGTATTAAGATCCGGGAAGATAAATACTGTTGCTTTACCCGCAACTTTAGAATTTGGTGCTTTGGATTTAGCTACATCTGGCATTACCGCAGCATCATATTGTAATGGACCATCGATCATAAGATCAGGGCGTTTTTCTTGAGCAATCTTAGTTGCTTCTTTAACTTTTTCAACATCGGCACCTTGACCGGAACTACCAGTTGAGTATGAAATCATCGCCACGCGAGGTTCAATACCAAAGGCAATGGCAGTATCCGCTGATTGAATAGCAATTTCAGCTAATTCTTGCGCATTTGGATCTGGATTAATAGCGCAGTCACCATAAATATATACTTGATCAGGCATTAACATAAAGAACACTGATGAAACCAGTGAACTGCCTGGTGCAGTTTTGATTAATTGTAATGGTGGGCGAATAGTATTAGCAGTTGTATGCACCGCACCTGAAACTAAGCCATCAACTTCATTAGCTTCTAACATCATGGTACCAAGTACCACATTATCAGCTAATTGTTCACGAGCTAACACTTCAGTCATACCTTTATTTTTACGTAATTCAACTAAACGTGGAACATATTTTTCACGAATTGCATTAGGATCTACAATTTCAACACCTTTACCTAAAGTCACACCTTGTGCAGCAGCAACTTTACGTACTTCTTCTGGATCACCAAGTAACACACATTTAGCAATATTACGATCGGCACAAATTGCTGCAGCTTTAATAGTTCTAGGTTCATCACCTTCAGGTAATACCACCACTTTTTTCGCATTACGCGCTAATTCAGTTAATTGATAACGGAATGCCGGTGGAGATAAACGACGTGATAAATTCACAACTTCATTTAACGATTTGATCCATTTAGAATCAATATGATCAGCAACAAAGTTTTGAGTGTTTTCCATACGTTCTTTATCGTCAACCGGAATTTCTAAATTAAATTGCTGTAAATTAATTGATGTTTGGAAGGTATTTGATTGTACAGTAAACACCGGTAAACCAGTATCAAATGCTGGTTGGCATAATTTATAAACTTTGTCATCAATTGCATAACCGCCAGTTAGCAACACCCCACCAATAGAAACACCATTCATTGCTGCCAAACAAATAGTTACTAACACATCGGCACGATCGGCTGATGTTACTAATAGAGCATTGGGTTGTAAATGGTTGATGATATTAGGTACGCTACGTGAGCAGAATGAAATATGTTGAATACGACGATTTTTGATTTCACCAGTATTGATAATTTTAGCATCAAAATGATTTGCAATATCAATAGTTCGGCAAGCACTTAAATCAATATTCCAAGGAATACAACCCAGCACTGGTAACGGGCTATGTGCATTTAAATCAGCAATTGTGATTGTTTTATTATCAAATTTAGGCGTATGGTAAATTTCGGCAACATCAGGACGAGCTAAGCTTTGTTCTTCTACCGGAGCATTTACTTTATTAACAATTACACCAACAATTTTTTCATTTTTGATACCGCCAAAATTAGAACGTGCAATCTCAATATGATCTTTTAATTGTTCTAGCGAATTAGAACCCATATTCGCCACGAAAATAATTTCAGCCCCTAGAGTTTTGGCAATATTATTATTAAGTTCGTTAGCAAATGGGTAATTCGCAGTTGGTACAATACCTTCAACTAATACCACATCAGCACCTTTAGTATTTTCCGCATAAAGTGCCACAATTTCTTCCATTAACACGTCTAATTGATTCAGACTCAATAGACTTTCCACATGACTCATTTTAAGTGGTGTTAATGCTGGAATTTTAGTGTTATGGCTGATTAGTGATGTGGTATTGTCTGGGGCATCACCACCTGCTCGTGGTTGCGCTACTGGTTTAAAAACATTAAGATTAATGCCTTGACGCTCCATCGCTCGAATAACACCAAGACTCACACCTGTCAGCCCTACATTGGTACCGGTTGGAATTAGCATAATTGTACGAGACATAATTTATTTCCTCTGAATTCTTCATTAAATAAAAACAAACCGCCATGTTGGCGGTTTTGATTGTTGATTAAGCGGTTAGACGCGCAGCATCTTGTGCGATGACAAGTTCTTCATTAGTTGGAATAACCATTGCAACAGTTGAGCTATCTTTAGTAATTATGCCACCTTTACCAAAACGAGCAGCTAAATTACGTTCTTGATCAAGTTCAAAACCAAGGATGCTTAATTTTTGCAGTGTTAACCGACGCACTTCTTCAGAATTTTCACCAATACCACCAGTGAACACGATGGCATCTAAACGGCCATCTAATAACATTGCATAACCACCAATATATTTAACTAAACGGTGCACAAACACATCTAATGCATTTTTAGCATTTTCATCTTTGCTATAATGTTCAGTCACATAACGGCAATCACTACTTACACCAGTTAAACCTAATAAACCTGATTTTTTGTTTAATAGATTATTAATATCAGCCACAGACATTTTTAGATTATCGTGCAAGAAAAACATAATAGCTGGGTCGATATCACCACTACGGGTACCCATTACTAAACCTTCAAGTGGTGTTAATCCCATTGAAGTTTCAACACATTTACCATTCTTAACTGCGGAAACTGAAGCACCATTTCCTAAATGACAAGTGATAACATTAGTTTGATCAACTGGTTTATTTAATGCTTTAGCTGCTTCACGGCTTACATAATAATGGCTTGTACCATGCGCACCATAACGACGAATACCATGTTTAGTATACAGTTCATTAGGAATAGCATATAAATAAGCTTCTTTTGGCATTGTAGTGTGGAATGCAGTATCAAAAACCGCCACATTTTTGTCTTTTAAATGTGGAAATTCAACAAAAGCTTCACGAATACCAATTAGGTGAGCATGGTTATGTAAAGGTGCGAAGGCTGCGGCTTCTTCAATCCCTTTTAATACTGTATCATCAATAACTACTGAATGAGTATATTTTTCACCACCATGAACAATACGATGTCCAATAGACTTGATACCATCTAATAATTCTGGTTTTTGTGGGAAGATGCTATCAACAATAAACTTAATTGCTTGGCTATGTGCTGCTCCAGCTCCTAATGATGCTTCATGTTTTGCACCATCAAGTTTCCATTTAATACGGGCATCAGGAAGATTAAAACATTCAGCTAAACCAGATAAAAATTCATCACCATTTTCCGGGTTTATAATGGCAAATTTTAATGATGAACTTCCACAATTAAGAACAAGTGCGTTATTACTTGATGACATAGTAATTCCTATTTTTTTTGAAAAAAAGACATACACCAACTAGAATTGGTAACTTAACACATGATTTAACAATCTGTGTGATCATGCTAAGGCGACTTCTGCTATTTCGCTTTTTGAGATAAAATAGAGGGAGTCGCCAATTTCGATGACCTATTTTAAGCCAATAAAGTGTGAATGTCGAGGAATCAACAAATTATGAATTTAGTGCAAATATTTAAGTCGGGCCAAGCCTATATGCGACTTTGCCCCAAAGACAAAGAACTGTCGCACTCTTTTCCTGAATTAAAAATCATTAATCACATAAAAACCGCCAGCAAATATTTGCCGCCGTTAATTATTGCAATAATTGTTTGGCAATATTACATGCATGCGCAAATAGCCGTAACCACAATCACGGTATTATTTGCTCTAACTTTACCATTACAAGGTATTTTATGGTTAGGCAAACGGGCGCAATCCCCCTTACCGCTTAATTTAGTTGACTGTTACAATCAGATAAAAGCACAATTAATCGAAAAAAAAATCTTAGCTAAGGATAAAAATTCCAGTAATAAATTAACCTTTGAAGAATTTATGAAATTAATAAATTTAGCTAAAATCCATTTGGGTAGTTATTTTGGTCAATGTGACGATTCATCTTCACCAACAATCAAAGAATAATAATCATGCCAGAATTATTAACTACCCTACAACAGCAAATTGATGTGCTTGAACAGACGATTAAGACTGCTGAACTTACTGAATATCAAGAATATTATTTTGATGAACAGTTATTCTTTAATAACAAAATAGTCACGGATAAGAACTTCTATCTTGAAAAGATAAAGCAAACTTACCAAGCTTTAGCTGACAATGTTAAATTACAAAATTTAGAGCAAATTATTTTCTTATCGGAAACACTAGTAAATCAAATTACCGCTCTATCTCGAGAAATAGCCACTCATAAATTGCGCCACACTAAAGCCACAACTATTATTGAAGAAACGCTAGCCGAAAAACATTCGCGCCATTTAGATTACTTACGCCGCTTGCAAGAAATGAAATACGAGTTAGAACTCTCGCCCGAGGTGATGGATTATAAAAAAATGGCTGCCCTCGATAATCGCATCCACCGCTGTGAACAAGAAATTAAAAAAATTGAGTACGACTTAGAAGATGACAGTTTACACGTAGATACGTATTAGACCAACTCTTACACGTAAAACTACTAATAACTATTTTAGTAATTTTAATTAATTCTTAGCCTTCACCCTCTTATACCGAAAATGCATAATATTATAACAATTAATTAGTACCATCTTTTTAACTAACACCTATAATAATAACTATAGTTTAATGATAAAAGTGTTAGTCACTTTATTCGATCGCTACGATTTATAAATAATAAGGATTCTACTATGAGTAAAATATTTGATGATAATTCCCAAACCATTGGTCATACACCGTTAGTGCGATTAAAACATTTTGGTAATGGCAATATTTTAGCTAAAGTTGAGTCACGTAATCCTAGTTTTAGTGTTAAATGCCGCATCGCTTCTAACATGATTTGGGATGCCGAAAAACGAGGTTTATTAACTCCAGATGTTGAACTCATTGAGCCAACTAGTGGTAATACCGGAATTGCTTTAGCCGCCGTTGCTGCTGCCCGCGGTTATAAATTAACTTTAACCATGCCTGAAAGCATGAGTATTGAACGTCGTAAATTATTAAAGGCCCTTGGCGCCAATTTAGTTTTAACTCCAGCAGCCAAAGGCATGAAAGGCGCTATTGATAAGGCGGAAGAAATTGTCGCCAGCAACCCGAAACACAATATCATGCTGCAACAATTTAGTAATCCTGCTAACCCAGAAATTCACGAAAAAACCACTGGCCCTGAAATTTGGCAAGATACTGACGGTAAAGTGGATATTTTCATCGCTGGGGTGGGCACTGGAGGTACTTTTACCGGCACAGTTAATTATATTAAAAAGACTCAAGGTAAAAATATTACCGCTGTAGCTGTCGAGCCAACCAATTCCCCTGTTATTACTCAAGCCTTAGCTGGCGATCCAATCAAACCAGGCCCGCATAAAATTCAAGGTATTGGCGCTGGTTTTATTCCCCAAAATTTGGATTTAAGTTTAATTGATCTAGTTGAAAAAGTGACCGATAATCAAGCCATCGAAACCGCAAGGGAAGTGATGGAAAAAGAAGGTATTTTGGTAGGTATTTCATCTGGTGCTGCCGTTTTTGCTGCTGATAGATTAGCTAAATTACCTGAAAATAAAAACAAAACTATTGTAGTTATTTTACCTTCATCCGGTGAACGTTATTTGAGTACTGACTTATTTAGTGGAATTTTTACCGAAAAAGAATTAGGTTGAATATAAATTACAATAGTTAATTTAAACCATCATAACTAATACTAAACTACTGCCTTAAGGTGGTAGTTTAGTATTAATACCAAGGACACAAAAGATTAGTTATTATCCTGAATAATACCAAAATGCCGATAAGCATGTGGTGTGGCAATGCGTCCGCGTGGGGTTCGTTGAATATAGCCTTGTTGAATCAAAAATGGCTCTAACACATCTTCAATAGTTTCACGTTCTTCACCAATAGCGGCAGCAATATTATCCAGCCCTACTGGCCCACCCATAAATTTTTCAATAATTGCCAATAATAATTTACGATCCATAAAATCGAAACCTTCGGTGTCAACATCAAGCATATCCAAAGCTTGGGTAGCGATTTTTTTATCAATTATGCCTTTAGATTTAACATCAGCATAATCTCTAACACGGCGTAATAATCGATTGGCAATTCGTGGGGTTCCGCGTGAACGTTTAGCAATTAAATGCGCACCTTCATCGGATAAATCCATGCCCAAAAATTTAGCACTACGACTGACAATATATTCGAGATCTTCAACTCGATAAAATTCCAAACGTTGCACAATACCAAAACGATCACGTAATGGCGACGTTAACGAACCTGCTCGGGTAGTCGCCCCGATCAAAGTAAATGGTGGCAGATCGATTTTGATCGAACGCGCAGCCGGACCTTCACCAATCATAATATCTAATTGATAATCTTCCATAGCTGGGTATAAAATTTCCTCAACGACTGGTGATAAGCGATGGATCTCATCAATAAACAGCACATCGTTAGGTTCTAAATTAGTTAACATAGCAGCTAAATCGCCAGCCTTTTCTAACACTGGTCCGGAGGTAGTACGCAAATTTACATTAAGTTCATTCGCCACAATATTAGCCAAAGTAGTTTTACCTAAGCCGGGAGGACCAAAGATCAACACATGATCTAAGGCATCATTACGCTGTTTAGCGGCTTGGATAAAAATTTTCATTTGTTCACGGACTTGGGCTTGCCCAACATACTCATCTAAACATTTAGGACGAATAGCCCGATCTAATGATTCTTCTTCTTTTTGGACTTGGGGGGCAATCAAACGATCAGCTTCAATCATAACTAATCCCTATTTTACAAAACCGATTTTAATGCTTCACGAATGAGCGTTTCACTATCCATCTCAGGTTTAATCACTTTACTAATGATACGGCTAGCTTCTTGCGGTTTATAACCTAAAGCAATTAATGCTGCCACAGCCTCACTTTCAATCTGATTGGATGATTTTTTAACATTGCCAGTTATCACAATATTAGTGCTGGTTAATTCTTCACCAAAACGTTTAACGCGATCTTTCATTTCCACAATTAAGCGTTCGGCCGTTTTAGTACCTACACCAGGCAACTTAACCAAGGTTTTGATTTCGCCCTGTTCTACTGCATTAATAAACTGTTGTGCTGACATTCCCGACAAGATAGCTAGTGCCAATTTAGGACCAACACCATTAACTTTAATCAGCTCACGGAATAATTCGCGCTCTTGCTCATGATTAAAACCATAAAGGATTTGGGCATCTTCACGTACCACAAAATGAGTTAATACAATTACTTCTTGACCATTGTCGGGTAATTCGTACACACAGGTCATCGGCATAAACACTTCATAACCAACACCACCAACTTCAATCAATACCTTTGGCGGTTGTTTTTCAATAATGGTTCCACGTAAACGACCTATCACAATTCATCCTTAATTCATTGGTGCTATGTCAAAATACAATTATCTTGACCAACAATTATTCAATATCAATAACTAAACATAATTAGCTAATATGCAGTTATTAATGAAGGTATATCAAGATTATAATTTGTAGTAGTTTACCTGATAGCTAAAAAATAATAAAGAAAAACTGTATAAATAGACAGGCAATAATAAATAAGGATTTTTGCCGAATGAATCGGCAAAATTTAGGATAGCTAAGAGAATTAAATTAAAAAGGCATTTTAAAACCAGGTGGTAATTGCATACCGCCAGTTACTTGTGCCATTCTTTCTTTTTGCGCTTCTTCTAAACGACGAGTTGCATCATTGAATGCAGCAGCAATCAGATCTTCCAACATTTCTTTATCATCATCAGTGACTAAAGAGGGATCAATCTCAACACGTTTACAACTGTGCGCACCATTAACTGTTACTTTAACCAAACCAGCACCTGACTCACCAGTTACTTCTAATTTAGCGATCTCTTCCTGAGCTTGTTGCATTTTTGCTTGCATTTGTTGAGCTTGTTTCATTAAATTGCCCAAACCGCCTTTTCCACCTGTAAACATAATTATTCCTCGTTAATAATATTTAGCTCGCCATTATACAGGACGAATACTGGCTTCATCAATCTTAGCGTCAAAAGATTGACAAATCATGGCGACTTTAGGATCTTCGTAAATAATTTGCTTAGCCTGTTCCAGCTTCTGTTGGTATAGCTCTTCACGCATTTCTAATGGCGTTTTAATGGTTTGATCATCATCAATAATAATTTGCAGTTTCAGAGTTTGCTGCCGATGTTTGGCTAAGGCATTTGCTAATTTATTGTAATTAGCCGATGAGTTTATTAAGTGCTTTAGCGGCGATCGCATATGTAGCACTATGTTTTCAGCATCAACTTGTTCAATAAAAGAATTAATGGCAATTTGTTTAATTAATGGTGCTAAATCAAGTTGTTCAATCTCAGCACACCACGGATCTTTTGCCGCCATTTCGGTTATTAATTTTTGGGTCATTTCCGGCGTTTTATCACCATTTAGTGATTCTCGAAAAGTCTTAGTATCAATGATTAGTTCATCTTTTTTAACCTCAACCAAACCCAAAGATTGCCATTGATAATTTTCGGCAGTTATTTCTTCCTCTTCATCATCATTAGTTACTTCAGCAACATTATTAACCACATCCGATTTATCGGTTTTAGGGGTTAACTTGGCACTCACTGTTGGGATTTTCGGTTGACTATTGGCAACCACTTCAGACTTTTTTGCGTTGTGTTCCCCTTGTAGCAACTGCATGCGCATTTCTAATATATTTTTGGTCAACGATGGTGCATTATCAGGAACTTGCAAAGTCGGTTCAGCCGCAATTGAATCAGTAGTCATCATCGGGGGCTCGGATTGCTGTGACTTATCACCTGCTGGGATTAACTCTGGACTAGCATTAACCTCGGTAGCCAGGTTACTTATTAAAGCTGAATTTGGTTCAGTAGACTTTACCTGCGGGGCAGTAGTGGTTTTAGCACTAGTTGAAGCATTACTTACTGTTGACTGTGGAGTTACTCCTGGTTCCTGTGGTAATGGAGACTTTATTTTGGGTGCTGGTGGTGGAGTAACCGAATCAACGTTCTTGGGCATAAACGCTAAGGCGCGTAAAAAACTCATCTCCACTCCGATTTTTTTGTCCGGCGCAAAGGCTAATTCTTTACGACCCATTAACAGAATCTGATAAAATAACTGTACATCATTTGGCGCCATATACTGGGCTAAAAAGCGGATGCGTTCTTCATTATCGCTATAATCACCTAACGCAGTAGGCACAACTTGCAATAAAGCGATTTGGTGCAATAAAGCAATAGTCTGAGCAAGTAAATTATCCCAATCGGCACCTTGTTTAGCTGCCTGCTCAATTTGTTGCATAAGTCCATTGCCATTGCCTTGATGAAGCGCTTCAACCAAAGAAAACGGAATAGCACTATCCAAGGTACCTAACATGACCGCAACCGAGGCGGTGTCGACTTTACCATTGCCCAAAGCAATTGCTTGGTCGGTAAGGCTTAATGCATCACGCATACTGCCATTAGCTGCTTTAGCCAATAATTGAATGGCTTTGGCTTCGCTATCGACTTTTTCAACTTGTAAAATATTAGTCAACTGCTGACTAATCAGTGACGAGTCCAATACATTTAAATGCAAATGCAAACAACGTGATAATATTGTGATCGGTAATTTTTGTGGATCAGTCGTGGCTAATAGAAATTTAACATGTTCTGGTGGCTCTTCTAATGTTTTTAGCAAGGCATTGAAACTGCTCCGTGACAACATATGCACTTCGTCAATAAGGTAAACCTTAAACCGCCCTTTGGTAGGCAAGTATTGAATGTTGTCGAGGATTTCCCTAGTGTCTTCAACTTTAGTCCGTGACGCGGCATCAATTTCGAGCAAATCAACAAACCGGCCTAGCTCAATGTCACGACAATTATCACACACTCCACAAGGTGTAGCTGTAATACCACTTTCGCAATTAAGCCCCTTTGCCAATAAACGGGCGATTGAAGTTTTACCGACACCACGAGTACCAGAAAATAAATAAGCATGATGAACTCGCCCAAGTGAAAGTGCATTGGATAAGATTTTTAGGACATGCTCTTGCCCAACAACTTCAGAAAATGATTTTGGTCGCCATTTGCGCGCCAGAACTTGATAACTCATAATCACCATTACATATTATTAATCAATTTGCTAATAATCATACCATAAACTGATTTAATAGTCTTTAAACCTCATTTGCGCTATGTAGCTATGTATATTAACTATCAACTAAGTAATTTAACTAAAAATATACGCAAACGTATACCTCTCAGGAAACATCTTGACAAAAAATAAATCAACTTGTGGTTATTTTATTAATTAACTAACATTGAGATTACAGGTTAAATAACAATTGTTAGCAGACAATTTAATCGACAACTAAGCGGCTAAAAATATCTATACCGATATTAGATGATGGTAAAGAGGGTATTCAACAAACCCTCTTTACAAATGATGAACCATAGTACAGATTTAGTCTCGATAAACATTACTGATTAAATTACACCAGACTAAATTAATATACTCATTACTTAACGTGACCAACTTACTTTATAAAAAAGATAGGTTAGTTTTGGTTTAAATAAGCCCAAGCATATTGAGCATATAATTCGGCACCTAAGCTCATGCCATCTTCATCAACATTAAAACAGCCATGATGATGTGGCCATTGGGTGTCTTTATCCGGATTACCCGAACCAACTAATGCGAAGGCACCAGGAATGTTTTCTGTGTAGTAACTAAAGTCTTCGCCGCCAGTAGTTGGTGCTTCGAAATAAAGAGTATCTTCACCAAAGGATTCAACAATCACTTTTTGAGCTAATAATGCGCTTTCTTTATCATTTAGTACCGGTAAAGTACCATAAACATATTCAACTTCTGCTGTGGCACGGTACATTGAAGCGACTTGATTAGCATAACGGCGAATCGCGGCTTCGATTTTGTCGCGGACGGCAACATTAAAACAACGTACGGTTCCTTCAAGAACGGCGTTTTCGGCAATAACATTAAAACGAGTACCAACTTCCATACGACCAATAGTAACCACAGCTGGATCAAGCGGTGCAATTTCGCGGGAGACGATCGCTTGTACATTCATTACAAAAGCAGAAGCTACCATTACCGCATCAACAGTATCATGCGGCATTGAGCCATGACCACCCTTACCTTTAAAGCGTACAGTTAATAAGTCAGCAGAAGCAAAACTGGAACCAACCACACAAGAAACTTTACCAACTGGCATTAGTGACCAAATATGCATACCAAAAGCACTATCAACACCTTCAAGCGCACCTTGCTTGATCATGCCTTTGGCGCCTTGCGCAATTTCTTCTGCCGGTTGGAACACTAATCTAACATTACCTTGTAATTGATCGCGAATGGCATATAACGCTTTAGCGGCAGTAAGTAACATTGAAGCATGGGTATCATGACCACAGGCATGCATTTTGCCATCAATTGTAGATTTGTAATCAATATTTTTATTTAATTCTTGTACCGGTAGTGCGTCAATATCAGCACGTAACAATATTCTTTTACCTGGTTTACCGCCTTGAATTTCAGCAATAATACCTGTAGGTTCTGTTCGACGATAAGGAATCCCAATTTTATCGAGTTGTTCAGCAATTTTATCTGTGGTTCTAAACTCTTCCCATGGTAATTCAGGGTGACGATGTAAGTCACGACGAAAAGTAACCATATCTGCAATATTCTGCTTAATTAGTGTTTTTATATTTTGATTTATCATTTTAATACCTTTTATATTCTAATTGGTGCAATCATCCATTTAATGAACAGCTGTTAACGGGCCGACAATCATATTAACCATTATCCCTGCGAGTACCACTGATACAATAGTTACCGAGATGAATCCACCAATTAACATTGGTGGCAGCATGTGGCTAGTAAGTACCTCTTTTTCGGCCTGATCTTTGGTTAAATTATTAATGACTTCAGTAGTAATAATATAATCGGCTGGGAACCCATATAATGCTGTCAAGGCAATGGAAAATGCCATTTCTTTACTTACTTTTAGTGCTATCCCTACGATAACAGAAAAAATAAACATCCCCACTACCGCCGCTAAAATAAAGACGACTAATGGAATAATAAGTTCAACCACCATTTGTGGCGTTGCTTTGCTAAGGGTGTTAAAAACAAAGAGCATTAGTCCCATTACTGCAATACCAAAACCACCAGCTTTTTTTAATGGATGGCGTTCCAAAAAGCCAATCGATGAAGCAATTACCCCAAATAACAAACACAAGACAAAGGGACTGATGCTGACAATTGGTTTTAACACTGTTGAACATAAATAGGCTAAAAATCCCATCGCAGCTATGCGTAAGAAGATGAAATAAGTTGAGTTATAACTTGCCGGGATTTTGGCAAATAATTGTGGCATTGGATTTTCATCAGACACTACTTCTTCTTTGCTTTTCATATTAGCCTTGTCATCCTCGACCGACGACCAAGTGCCAGCACGATATTTTTGTAATACTTTACGACCTTCACGTTTTAGCATAATTGAAGTTAGCGGATAACCAACAAACCCTTGCATTACATAGATAATAATTGCAAACACAGCCAAATTATCTAATCCTGCATCAGTTGCACCTTTAGCCATAATAATGGCCGAGACAATCCCCCCAACTAATGGCGGAATGGCGACGATCACCATATTGTAATCAAAGAATAAATAACCAATGACAATCGTTATCAAAATTATGCCTATAATCCCCATTAACGATATTAAAATTGTCTTCCATTGACGTAGTAACTCTTTAATTGATAACAAAGTCCCCATGTTAACAATCAATAAATACATAAACATCACTGCAACAACATCAGGAATGCCAGCTCTGGCTACAATATCACTCGGGAAGAAAGTCCAATACCCTAAAAGAAACAACACTGCACACACAAACATGGATGGCACCCAAGCTTTAGTGCGCGTAGAAACCACATCGCCAAGATAGAGGATAATTAATAGAATAACTAATGCCAGCATTTGTGGCATGTCGGTCATTGGTGACATAAAAACTCCATTTTTATAATTGTTAATTATTTGTTGGCTTAAAAAATTATACTATTTTGCTTATAAAAGCTAATATTTTAGCTAATTTTTTTTAATTAACTATTTTTAATCATGAAATCATTAATTTCATCCAAAAACAAGGTACCGTATTTTTCGAGTTTAATATTACCTACACCGGTAATATTGAGTAATTGTTTTTTATTTTCTGGCATGGTTTGCACCATTTCCATCAAGGTTGCATCACTGAAAATGATATAAGGAGGAACGTCTTGGACGTCCGCAATGTCTTTGCGTAATCGTTTGAGATTATTAAATAAAATACGTTCTTCATAGGATAATATGGTGGTCAAATTAATGGCTCTGGCATAGCGATTTAAGCGACTCTTTTTAACAATTTCTAACCGTGGTTTGGAAAGTGATAAAGAAATCTCACCTTTAAGCAATGGTCGAGCATTTGCTGTCAATTGTAGCGTGACATATGTTGAAACCACCTGATTGATATAACCTAAATGAATCAACTGCCTAATTACACTATGCCAGTATTCTGTTGAATGTTGTTTACCTATACCATAAACAGATAATTTATCATGCCTATTTTCTTTAATTTTTGAACGAGAGGAACCCCGTAAAACATCGACAATATATTGCTCTCCAAAACGTTGTTCAACGCGGTAAATACACGATAAAACCTTTTGAGCGTCAAGCAACCCATTATAATGTTCAGGTGGATACAGACAAACATCACAGTTATTACAAGGTTCGGTACGATTTTCACCGAAATAATTCAATAATACTATACGTCTACAAGTTAAACTTTTCGCAAATGATTCCATAGCATTAATTTTATGTAATTCAACATGTTTGTGTTTGCCTTCCACTTGTTCGTTAACTTTCTGAAGGTACCAATGCAGATCTTTACTATTAAATAGCAATAAAGCTTCAGCTGGCAAACCATCACGACCAGCTCGTCCGGTTTCTTGATAATAAGATTCAATATTACGTGGACAGTCAGCATGCACGACAAAACGAACATTTGGTTTATTGATGCCCATACCAAAAGCCACTGTTGCCACGATGATCTGAATATCATCTTTTAAAAATGCGTCTTGTGCGTGTTGGCGCTCTTCAACGGTTAATCCGGCATGATAAGCAATTACAGAAAAACCGCGTGCTGCTAATCGAGTCGTCATATCTTCAACCCTAGAACGGCTTGAACAATACACTATACCACTATTGCCTTTTTGAGTTTCAATAAATGAAACTACTTGCTCAGTAAGATTAAATTTTTCTACAACTGTATAACGAATATTAGGACGATCAAAACTACGTACCACTACTAAAGGATCAACTAATTTTAGTTGAGTAATGATATCGGCTTGTGTCATTTTATCCGCGGTGGCTGTCAAGGCCACAATTGGTACGTCCGGAAAACGTGTGGATAATTGCCCTAGTTGGCGATAATCTGGTCTAAAATCGTGCCCCCATTGCGAAATACAATGTGCCTCGTCAATAGCAATTAATGAAGGAGGGGTTTGTTTAATTAATGCTGAAAATGAGGGTATAGTTAATCGTTCCGGTGAAATATATAACAGCTTGATGCTATGGTTTAAATATTGTTCAACAACATGTTGTTGTTCAGTTGATGACAAAGTAGCATTAAGATAAGCAGCAGCAATACCATTTATTGCTAATTGATCAACCTGATCTTTCATTAAAGAAATTAATGGCGATATTACTAAGGCAGTTTTGGGTAAAATCACCGCCGGAATTTGATAACATAAAGATTTACCACCCCCAGTAGGAATGATAGTTAATATATCCCGTCCATCAATGATGGCTTCTATAATTTCCTTTTGCTGATTTCGAAATAATTTATAACCAAAAACATTATGTAAAACTTCGTCAATTTGGTCTTTTATTGACATATTTACCTAAATACACGAATGTAAAATAATGTAAAGAGTATAGCTAAATTAGTTCCAACAAACCACCGAGAATTTACATTTATTTACAATTGGATTAACCATCTAAAATAATGCTTATTTTATAATCGATTTGATTCGATAGATTAAAAAACAGGCTGTTTTTGAATTTTTTACTTGATAGAAAGCCATTTGACAGCTAATATTTGCGTACTTCAAATATACGCCCGTAGCTCAGTTGGTTAGAGCATCACCTTGACATGGTGGGGGTCAGTGGTTCGAGTCCACCCGGGCGTACCAATCTTAAAAATTACCAAATAAGCCCTTAAAACATTAACCTTTAATTAAAATTTTTGCCTATGGGGTAAAATCGGGGTAAAACAGTGGTAAAACCAACATCATTTTTTGCGATTTTATTGCGACCTACTTCCCAACTTTTCACTTCAATTCTCACCTCAAAAAATATTATTTTATGATGAATAAAAAACTAATTTTTAATAACATGATCACAATAAACTACACAAAAACAATTTACATACCAACCGACCCCGATAACGATTCAATTTACGATTGTAAAGATGATTCGTACTTAATTTTTCCGTCATTAGATATAAATCACGAGTAGTGGTGTTTTTATCAGAATGTTAAATTAGAAAAAGCGGCATTTTTGAATCGTATCAATCTGCTGTTGAGTATGTGAAGTTGAAAATTGATAGTTTTTATTATTAATTTATAAGATATGTTAAACTAATATTATGAATTAATTGGATTGGTTTTATGAAATACGTACATATAATTAAGTTCTTATTAACGCATGATTTAACTCAATTAAAAGAGTGTTGGCGAGCTGAATTTACTAGACGCAAAACGGTATCTATTTACCGTGTTTTAATATCACATATCCGAATAAAATCAACACATAAAAAATACTTATTTTGGTGGCGTTTAGCTCATGAAATGTATATGTATGGAAATAAAAAACAAAAAGAAACTGCTTGGAATATTCAAAAAAAATTAGTATATAAATTTAAAATCGACATTCATCTTGGTGCAAAAATAGGTAAAAATTTATCATTTCCCCATCCTTACTCAATAACAGTTGCAGAAAATGTAACAATTGGAGAAAATTTAATTATCCATCAGAATGTTACAATAGGTTGTAGTCATGAACCGATGCATATAATTATCGGAGATAATGTTTATATTGGTACAAACTCCGTTATATTAGGTGGTGAAATAGCAATTGGTGACAATGTAAAAATTGGGGCGCTATCATTTATTAACACCGATATTCCAGATAATTGCACTGTCTATACACAAAAAACAAATACAATTATTTTAAATGGGTTACGACATGGGATTTAGACATTGGATTTACAAAAAAACAGGATTAAAACTGCGCAAGAACGTAGATTATAGTGTTCGAAAAAAAACAACAATTTCAGAATTAGCGACAGTTTGGTCTCAAGTTGTTATTGATGATGAGTCTACAGTTGATGACCATTCATACATTATTAGTGGACTAGTTAAAAATACAAAAATTGGTAAATATTGTTCAATTGCAACAAATGTAACTATCGGCGCAGATAGACATCCAACGGACTGGTTATCTACACATCATTTTCAATATAATGATACTGATAATTTTAAACCTTTAAAAATTACGACTATCGGTAATGATGTCTGGATTGGCGCAAATGTAGTAATAATGACTGGTGTAAATATCGGAGACGGCGCAATTATCGGAGCGTCTGCTGTTGTTACGAAAGACGTACCACCTTATGCAATTGTTGTTGGTATTCCAGCAAAAATGATACGATATCGATTTGATCCAGATATTATAAATAAATTGCTGGAACTAAAATGGTGGGATATAGAACATTATGAGTTAATAAAAAATAATATTAATTTTAGTAATGTTGAAAAAGCAATTGAACAAATTGAAATGTTAAAAAATAAAGTGGCGTAATTGCCACTTTTTTACGGCTTTTCAGGAAATACTGCTTTAATATCTGAGGTATCAACATGAGTTAATAAAATACGGTATATTTTCCATTGTTTTAACTGTGATTCTTCATCTGCTTCTTGCATATCTAAATCAATGATATCCTGAAGTACCGCTATTTTTTCGTTGGCTTCGTTTATTAGTGAATTTTTCTTTACTTGGTTTTGCGTAATAAGCTGTTAGTCAGTAAACTCTATTGGCTCTGGTTCGACTTGCTTTAGTTTTTCTTTTACCTCTTTTAATACCTTACCTTCTTCATTATCTTTTATCGCCATTTCAGCATATTCTTCGTTTGTATATGTCATGTTAATAACCTCTCACCGTCCAGCGAATTTAATTTATGCCTGGGTTTATGTCCGTGTATGAAAAAAGTACAAATGAATTGAAATCTGTACTACCGCACGCAAATTTAACCCAGCCCCATGGTCCATCACCAGCATATAAATCAACACTAACTCCATAATTATTTGTTTTCATTGGTTTTAATATGTTAATTACCGTCCCTTTAATTTTTTGAATTACATCTGTATTCACTGAAATAACGCCAGATTGTTCTATAAACCCGTTCGAGTATACGTTATACCAGCTATCGCCATTTCTATATGACTCAACAATATAAATTTGCTCAATCCATGGTCCCCATATTCCACCGTTAAATCCCCCAAGTATAATTTTTTATAAACTGTCTAGAATTTAAAGTTGTATATATTTGAACACAACCATTGCTACCAACGTATGTTGGTAATACCGTCAATGTTCCAGCCATTTTAATTGGGTAATGTAATTCAGGTAATGCTTTTTCATCTAAATTTTGTACATATACACCTTTATTCACTGCACCTAAAAAGCTAATATCTGTATTATTGAGGTAACCGAGATAGGGAAATTCTGAGCCAACTTTTACTGAATTATTAATAGTATCAGTTAAAGCTCGTTGTGATTTTCTCGTTACAACTCGACCGTCCGGTGCTGTTAATGTAATATCACCCGTTCCAGTTAATATCGATTGCTATCCATTAATTTGTAACTGATAATAATTAAGCATTTCAGATATTCGCAATACTAGAGCCCCATTCATAACTAACTCCGGTTTTACTAGCTCTGCTATACTGGCTAGCTAACATTAATTGCGTATCAGATTGAACTGATGCTATTTCACAAATTTCTATTGTGTTTGCTGTTTTCAGTATCAGCATTTGACCTGTGCAAACCCCGATTAAAGGGTTTGCCCACTTAGTGCCAACACCGATTACTGTATTACTGACCTGCATCAGGTTGACAGAGCCTTCTTTATTCCAAGACATAAGGTTTCCTCAAAATTTGGACGTAAAAAAACCGCTATATGAGCGGCTACAATTATTTATTTTTAGGTTTACCTTGAACGTATTTTTTCAAATATTTTATATATATTGGTATCAACAATTTGTGACCAATATATAAAAACATTATTATTAAAAGTAAACATATAAATAGAGTCGATGGTTTGGTAAAATCCAACCCTTTAAATATTATGTTATAGGTTATTTAATCTCCGAAATTAAAGTAGTGAGAGGCATCTAATATTAAAACTGGGTTGTTAGTAACAAAAAATGCAGCATCGTGTCTGAATGTTTTTCGATAGTATTTATTTACAGGAGATAGAGCCAGCGTTTACCGCTGTTAGCAAGACCAACATCCCATAATGCCCTTTCGGTTTGCCACCCTTTAGCGTACCCCCCAACGGTAGTAGGAATAATCATGGGTCTAGCAACATTCGGTATGACATTTAACTCATAAAGTTTAGAGTTTCCAAAAGAATAAAATTCAGGGGAGACAAGAATGCCACTACTTATGTCATACACGGCATCACCATTACTGTTATAAATGTGCATACCATATTTTGACAATTGCAATTCTTTATTACCAAAAATAACAATTTTAGCTTTTAATGATCCTGAATAAACATTTCCATTTTTGTTTTGATGTTTGATATAGCTGTTTGTGCATCTTTTTCGCTATTTCTTAATAGTGCTTTGACTAACGATGGGCTTTTCTTTAAAAGCTGTGTCATTTCATCAGACAGAAAAGTTATACGTGCAGCACTTTCAATATCTTGAGCTTTCGTCATATCAATAGCGAGTATAAAAACCTCTTTTTTATCTGTAATTGGATCAATATCGATGTTACGCGCCAATTTTTGTAAGTAATTTCATTAGCAAAAATACTAAATGAGAAAAACAATAAAATGGTGATGAATATTCTTTTCATACAACTCCTTCTATCTAAGCAATTTACAGATCTTTTAAATAATCTATTTTTATTATCTGGGTATAGATAAATAAAAAACCACCCTAATAAAGTTATTTTAAAACAACTGACTTTCGCCAGTTATTTTACTTTATTTATTAATTTCAACGCTTCGCTTTCCATGATTTGCAGGTCGTTAAAAATACGCTCATTTTCGGCGATATTATTAACTTTCATCACCCACGAAAGGCAATTATAATCAAGCCCTGTAACGCCACTCATACTCGTGTGCCACTGTGTAGACATAGCTCTAAATAACCTAAAAACATCTAAATTATCTTGCCATATTTCTACATACTCATCTTCGTAATCAGCTTCGGTTAAGCCAAATGCCGCCAAATCATCTTTTGACGGCTCTGGAGTATATAGAGCAATGACAAGTTCAATTAGTTTTTTTCGCGTTGCCCTAACATTTCTTTGTAATATGTAGTAGTAATAGCTTGAATTGCCGCTGGATAGTTATTTAATAAGATTTGCATATTGTCTTTATTAAATTCTTCGTCCAAACTCCAGCCTGATACTAGTTTCATTGCAAAATCAGTGATTGGTTTATCTTTTAGCTCACTTTCAAGCTCAATGAGTTCATTTCTGATGTAATGCTTAAAAGTAATCTCAATCTCTCCATCCTCTTGCCCTGGGCGAGAAATTAAAACTTTACATTTAAAAGTTGGGTCTACTACTAATTTAAATTTTGCCATTGTGTTAATCCTTATTTATCTTTATAGAATGTGATAGCTGGTGATTCAACAGTTGCACTGATTTTTACTGTTTCAACTTCATTGATAGTTGTTACTGGGGATGGGTCAAATGATATGCGGATAAGTGAGGGTTAATATTGAAGAAGAACGCCGCCTAGCTTACGTTGGCATTACTCGCGCACAATGTGAATTAACCTTCTCATTTAGTCGCCAACGTAAACAATTTGGTAAAACCGTTCATGCGGAATCCCTCTTTTTACTATGTAAGAGTTAAACGGTTGTAAAACGTTAGAAATGGTGAAAAAGTATGCTCATTTAAATGCTGACCATTTGAGCAAATATTCAAACGTGGACACAATTTGGTCACAAAAAGGAGATAAAGATAATCTATACTTAGACTTTTCGTTTGTAACTCATTGATTATCTTATGCTTTCATGGCGTCCCCTACAGGATTCGAACCTGTGACCTACGGCTTAGAAGGCCGTTGCTCTATCCAGCTGAGCTAAGGAGACAAAGATGTGCTTTGATGGTAGACGCTGAGTATTATATAAAGCTATTTCGATCCGTCAATGATTTTTAATGGTTTAGCTGCTTAGATTAACAAAATATCATCAATTTATACTTTTTGGAGTTATGCACTGTACATATAGTATCTGCGGTAATAATATAGCTTATCTTTACTTAAAATAATGCCAGTTTTTATACTCAAACGTATAGTTCTCAGGAAACATCTTGACAAGAGTTATTACTATTTATCTTGTTACTTTATCTAGTCCAAAAATAATTAATTATTGATCACCAATCTCATTACCCTATTTTTTAACAATCTATTTAGCATTAGCAATTTGCGCTTTGAGCATAGCTATCCGGCTTTGGCCTTGTTGCATTTTCTTCTCGGGTGATAGTTCGTTGCGTTGGTCTTGCCAAGTTAAATCATCTTGAGGCAGTTCTAATAAAAAACGGCTAGGTTCCGCATGAACGGTTTCACCAAATTGTTTGCGTTGACGACTAAATGAAAAGGTCAATTCACGTTGTGCGCGAGTAATGCCAACGTAAGCTAGGCGGCGTTCTTCTTCAATATTATCTTCATCAATACTGGTTTGGTGCGGTAATAATCCTTCCGACATACCAATTAAATACACATAAGGGAATTCAAGTCCTTTGGAAGCATGCAGTGTCATTAACTGTACCTGATCGAGTTCTTCTTCGGACTCATTGCGTTCTAACATATCGCGCAAGGTGAATCTAGCTACTGCTTGTTCTAAAGTCATTGCTTCATCAAGTTCATCACCTTGTAGCATATCATTAAGCCAGCTGACTAACTGTTCAACATTACGCATCCGCATTTGCCCGGCAGTTGGCGATGGCGAAGTTTCATAAATCCAACTTTCGTAATGAATACCGTGCAATAACTCATGAATTGCCTCCATTGGTTCACTATGGGATTTTTGAATTAGTGAATCAAACCAATGGATAAATAACTGTAACGCTTCCATCCGCTTGCCTGATAACTGTTCAGTTAACCCCATGTCGTGGCTAGCATGATATAAACTAACACCTCGTTGATTGGCCCATTCTCCCAATTTTTGTATAGTAACCGGGCCAATTTCACGTTTTGGCGTGTTTATAATGCGAATAAAGGCATTATCATCATCCGGGTTAGTTAATAACCGTAAATAAGCCATTAAATCTTTAATTTCGGTGCGTGAAAAAAATGAGGTTCCACCTGAAATTCGATACGGAATGCGATACTGCATTAGCATTTTTTCGATTAAACGTGATTGGTGATTACCGCGATATAAAATGGCATATTGGCCATATTGGCTGTTATTCGCAAAGCGATGACCAATTAAATCATTGACGACTTTTTCGGCTTCCTGATCTTCATTATCCGCGGTTATTACTTTGATTACTTCACCATAGCCTAATTCAGAAAACAATTTTTTTTCAAAAATATGTGGATTATTTTCAATTAAAATATTGGCGACTTTTAAAATTCGCCCGGAGGATCGGTAATTTTGTTCTAGCTTAATTACTTCTAACTTCGGGAAGTCTTGTTTAAGCAATACCAAATTTTGCGGCCGCGCACCTCGCCAAGAATAGATGGACTGATCATCATCACCAACGACAGTGAATTTAGCGCGACTACCCACTAGTAATTTTATAAATTCATATTGACTGGTATTGGTGTCTTGATATTCATCTACCAATAAATAACGCACTCGATTCTGCCATTTTTCCCTTACTTCTTGGTTAGTTTTTAATAACAGCGTCGGCAACAAAATAAGATCATCAAAATCCAAAATACTGCAGGCTTTTAATTGTTTTTCATATAATTGGTAACAATGAGCGAATAATTTATCTTTATTGGTTTGCGCCCTAGCCATGGCAATAGTGGCATCTATAATATCGTTTTTCCAATTCGAAATGGTGGCTCGTAATTGATTAATTAGGTCTTTATCACCATCTAACCATTGTTGAGTGAGCTCTTTGAGTAAAGCAAATTGGTCATGATCGTCAAATAACGAAAAATTAGCTTTAATGCCAAGGTGTTTATATTCACGGCGAACAATATCCAACCCTAGAGTATGGAAAGTTGAGATTTTTAGCCCTCTGGTCTCTGGTTTGGTGAGTGATTGGGCTATTCGTTCTTTCATTTCGCGCGCGGCTTTATTGGTAAAAGTAACCGCCACAATATGCCGGGGTAAATACTCTTTTACCCTTATTAGATAAGCAATTTTATTAATGATTACCCGAGTTTTGCCAGAACCGGCTCCAGCTAAAACTAAGCACGGACCAGAAACATACTCGACAGCTTGTTGTTGGCTAGAATTTAGACGCACAGAATAAAGACCATTAGGAAAATTGTTGGTTAGTATATACCGATTAGCTACTGAGGCGCAATTATGGCAACCGATTAACTACATCGGTTGTTGGCTGCCAAAGTATTAGTTGATAAACGTCAAAGCGTGTTCAACCACCTCGACTCCTGCCCCTTGTTTATGAGCATTTTCGCTTAAATAACGGCGCCATTGCTTGGCACCTTTACGCCCATTAAATATACCCAAAGTATGGCGCATAATGTGATTAAGTTGCGCACCTTGAGTCAGCTGCTGTTCAATATAAGGGTACAGCGCTTTAATGGCTGAGATCGGATCGATCGCTGGCTTAGCCAAATCAAAGATTTGCGAATCAATCTGCGTAAGTAACATCGGATTTTGATATGCTTCGCGCCCCACCATTACGCCATCAACATATTGTAAATGCTGCTTAATTTCAGCAATGGTTTTAATGCCGCCATTAATGGCAATAGTTAAATGCGGGTAATCTTGTTTAAGTTGATAAACGCGTTCATAGTCTAGTGGTGGCACTTCCCTATTTTCCTTGGGACTCAGCCCTGAAAGCCATGCTTTGCGTGCATGCACAATAAAAGTGTTAGTAACCGGCATGATTGTTTCAATAAATTGGCACAAAAAGGCATAACTATCTTGGTCATCAATACCAATGCGAGTCTTAACTGTAACCGGAATATCAACTTGCTCTTGCATGGCTGCCACACATTTAGCCACAAGATCAGCATTTGCCATTAAACAAGCACCGAACATCCCATTTTGTACCCGATCTGATGGACAACCAACGTTCAAGTTTATTTCATCATAGCCGCGTTCTTGCGCCAATTTTGCACACTGAGCTAGCGCTTTGGGATCACTACCACCTAATTGCAAACTAAGCGGATGTTCTTCGGAATTAAAAGCTAAATAATCACCCTCACCAAACAAAATCGCTCCGGTAGTCACCATTTCAGTATAGAGTAAAGTTTGTTTAGTTAATAGACGATGAAAATAACGACAATGCCTGTCAGTCCAATCAAGCATAGGAGCTATAGAAAATTTATTTAAGGTTGAATTCATTGATATACCAGTGTTTAAGGCTGTTTTTATCGATTATATTAAAATATTATTTTTGCTTATTTTATCATATTTTGTTATATTTTTTTACTGTCAGGATCCCATACAGGATCCCATAGCGATAGGACAAAAATAATTAAGGTTTGAAATTATGGCCCATTATATCATAGAAAAAAGAGTTCGTGCGGATGGAACTCCGCGATATCGCTGTACCGTTGTAATTAAAGAAAAAACTAAGATTATTTATCGTGAGTCAAAAACCTTCAGCAAACAGCAAATAGCAAAAACATGGGGTAACAACCAGGTATCTAAAATAGAGCAATTTGGGATCCCACAAAAAAACGACATAACAAAATTAACTCTTGGGAACCTGTTATCTAAATATCTTTCAGATCCAAGTCTCGGAGAAAAAGCTGGTCGAACTAAACGGTATGTAATTCAAATGCTAATTGAAAGTGATATAGCAAATATTAAATTATCCGAACTAAAAACCCATCACATTATAGAACATTGCAGAGGTAGAGTAGCAGCAGGAACACTACCAGCAACGGTCAGTCATGATGTTAGTTATATTAGATCTGTGCTTGAAGCCGCTCGCCCTGTCTATGGAATTAATATTGATGATACAGTTATAAAAGATGCCAGGCCTTTATTAATTCAAATGAACTTAATTGGTAAAAGCCAACGTAGGACTAGACGCCCTATGAATAATGAATTAGATTTATTAATTGAGAAACTAAAAGAAAGGCAATCTCATAAATATTCAAACATTCCATTTGTCGATATTTTAAATTTCTCAATATTATCTTGTATGCGTATTAGTGAGATATGCTCATTAAGATGGGAAGATGTAGATTACACACAAAAAGCAATACTCGTCAGAAATAGAAAAGATCCACGGAAGAAAATAGGCAATCACATGCTGGTACCATTACTCGGTAATGCATGGAAAATTCTACAGTCACAACCTAAAAACAACGAATTAATATTCCCATATAATTCCAAATCAGTTACTGCAGGTTTCCAACGTGTTAGAAATAGTTTAGGTATAGCTGATCTACGTTATCACGATTTGAGACGTGAAGGTGCTAGTCGATTACTCGAACAAGGTTTTTCAATTGAGGAAGTAGCCCAAGTTACAGGCCATAGAAATTTGCAAACACTGTGGAATATTTATATTAGTTTATTCCCAAATTCATTACATGATAAATTTGATAAAATAAATGGTCAAGATAAGTAAAGCTTAAAATTGATATAGCGACCTAAGCCGCTTTCTCTAACTTTTTAATATCTACTTCAAGTGATGCTCCGTTTAGTAAATCATTAGGGCAAGGATTATTTGAGTTACGAGTAATAGAACGTAACAATATAGCTCGCACTATTTATGTATACCAAAAAGAGCAAACAATTTTTTTATTACACGCATTTGTGAAAAAAACAAACAAAACACCAGCTTCAGCGCTTAAGATAGCTAGTGAGAGATTATAAAGGAGATGATTGAAAATGACATAAAACAAAACCACGTGCACTATGCGCACACTTTTTTTTAGAAAAATCAAAGAAAGATTCATAAAGATTATTTTTTGATGTGACTTTTGATATAATGTTGATTATTTGGTTTATTTTTTTGTGGTTTTCTCTTGTGTTGTATTTTTAATATTTCCGTTGCGTACTCTTTTTCCTGTGACAAAAACAGTTACAATACTAATGACTAGAGTACACCCAACAGTAACTGCGCCACTAGTTGAACCAATATAAGCCAAAAAGACGCAAAAAAGAAGTATTAAAATCAAAGAAATTATAGCAAAAAATTGCCCTCTTGAAGCTAACGTGTAGTCATATTTATCTCGACGATCAGTTGTGTCCACTCGAAAGTTTTGTTCTTTTTCTGCCATTGCAATAATTCTATTAGCAGCTCCCGGACACACTCTTTCATAGTGATGCAACTCATCTGAAGACGGTATTGGTCCTCTATGTGACCTGCTCACTATAATTTGTTTTATTTTTTCCCTGTCGGATAAAGGTAACTTTTCTAGAACCCCTGGCGATAGCTCATCCAAAAGCTCTGCTTTCTTTTGATTAGCTTCTTTCGTGACAATATCGTTAGGCTTTTGTCTTTTCTTTCTCTTTTTGGTGTTCAATGGCTATACCTTTATAAAGATAATTTCCTACATTTACCCAATCAGAACTAATATTACAAGCATCTTTTTCATATGATGGTAAATCGGTATAAGTTGTTGTAATAGGGCCTAATGTCAACAAGCTTCCAAAAGCTGTAGATGCAATAGCATATAATTTGGTATGTTTCATTTTACCCATCGTAATCTCCTCCTAAAATTCGAGTAATTACAGACAATGACATTTTTAGTCGCAGGATTATAGTGTATAAAATATTGTTTATCAAGTTAACATTACTAAACGATAAAATCAACTATAGCAATTTTTATTCATAGAATAAAACGTCAAAAATAACTACTTTGCGACCCACTTCCCACAATTTCACTTCAACAGCACACGCCTTAAAATAATTGGCTATTATAAATAAAAAATTAATCTAGTCCAACATGATCACAATAAACTACATAATGCCAATTTACATACTAACAGACCCGAATTTAGACTCAATTTACGATTGTAAAGATGATTCGTTTCTGATTTTCCCATCGTTGGATATAAATCGCGAGTGGTGGTGCTTCTATCAGAATAACAGATTAAACAAAATCGGTATTTTTGAATCGTATCAAGATGCTGTGGAGTATGTGAAATTGAAGATTGATAGTTATATTAATTGATCAATTTCACGCTTTATTTTCTAATTAAACTCTATTATTCTGTACATCTCTTTAAATAATAATTTAAAAAAATAATTAGGAATAACAAAATGAAGAAAATAATTCTATTAAGCGCTGTTATAGCTAGTTTTTTATTAACTGCATGTAATGATAAAATATATACAGTTAAAGAATTTAAAGAAGATAAAGGCCTAAGGGATAAATATTTTCAAAAATGCAATAATGGAGAGCTTAAACCTTTAAGTGATGAAAACTGTATAAATGTCATGAATGCAAAAATAGCGACAGACGGGTTTACTCAATGGAGTAGTAGATAGACGTATTTAACAAGGGTAAGATTATTACATTAATTTTACCCTATCCCTAATATCTAAATTAAGTATATTGATTTATTCGGGCTTAGCCGGAAATACTACATTAATATCTGATGCATCAACACGAGTTAATAAAATGCGGTATTTTCTCCACTGTTTTAGCTGTTCCTCTTCATTATCTTCTTGCATCTCTAAATCAATAGTGTCCTGAAGTACTGCTATTTTCTCGTTAGCTTCGCTTACTAATGAATTTTGTTTTGCTTTGTTTTGTGTGATTAGTTGTTCATTCGTTAAAGCCATTGGCTCTGGTTCGACTAGTTTTAGTTTTCCTTTTACCTCTTTTAGCAGTTTTCCTTCTTCATTCGCTTTTATTGCCATGTCTGCATATTCTTCGTTTGTATATGTCATGTTAATAACCTCTTACCGTCCATCGAATTAAATTTATGCCTGGGTTTATGTCCGTGTATGAAAAAAGCACAAATGAATTGAAATCTGTACTACCACAGGCAAATTTAACCCAGCCCCATGGCCCACCTCTAGCATATAAATCAACACCAACTCCATAATTATTTGTTTTCATTGGTTTTAATAAATTAATTGCCGTCCATTTGGCTTCTTGAATTACATCTGTATTCACTGAAATAACGCCAGATTGCTCTATAAACCCGTTTGAGTATACGTTATACCAACTATCACCATTTATATATGATTCAACAATATAAATCGGTTCAATACCTGCTATTTTGGGGTTTGAATTAAAGTTAATCTGACTTGTTACATTATAAATATTACCTAGTTTAACCGCAGGTAAAGCACCAACAATATCGGCAGAGGCATTCACTGTTGTTATTTGCTCAATCCATGGTCCCCATGTTCCACCGTTAAATCCCCCAGTATAATTTCTTATAAACTGTCTAGAACTTGAAGTTGTATATATTTGAACGCAACCGTTGCCACCAACATACGTTGGTAATACCGTCAATGTTCCAGCCATTTTAATTGGGTAATGTAATTCTGGTAATGCTTTTTCATCTAAGTTTTGTACATATACACCTTTATTCACTGCACCTAAAAAGCTAATATCTTTATTATCAAGATAACCGCGGTATGGGAAAAAATTGGATATATCTATTGTCGATGCTGAATTACGAGCATCATTTGCAGCAAGCTGTGCCTTCTTACGTTCTTCTACAACCTGTTGCAAGAACGATGGAGTAATTTCACTTTCAGACGGGTTTAATAAAAAATCATTTAAAGAGCCATCAAGAGAATCAGAATAAACTTGAATTGTGCCAAGACGTTTCTTTGGGAAGCCATTTATAATAAGACTCACATCATACTCGCATGGCAGTACATTCATTGAATAACTACCATTATTTGCAACTTTAAACGCTTGAGTTTGAGTAAGTACCTTGCTTGTTGTTTTTTTTGCATATAACTCGATAGTGCAGTCGTTAATGATTTGTCCTGCCCCATCTGTTAAAATTCCTGAAATTTTTGCCATAAATTTACCTTAAATTAATCATATGGAGTTGTATCTATATAAAGTGAAGGTGAATGTTCGTCATGAGAGCTTGAGTCGGATATAATTCCACCAGGCCCCGCAGATGTCCCAGCGCCTCCATATATCCGCGTTTGATTGCCATTAGAAACAGCAGCATAGCTATAATCTATGTCATATATCCTAACATCACCACCTTGGGGATCTCTCCATGTAAGAACTATTCCTCCACTGTATTGAGGGAAAACTGCATAGCTACCATTTAATATCATATTTGTTTTAAATGAATTGATTTCACCACTATTTGCTAAACTTAATCTTTTTGTTTCATTTGTTAGAACACACATCCCATTTTCATTGAATAATGCCATCCCATATTTAGGTATTGGTTGAATTAGATTGATTGAAAAAATGTAAATATCGACATCACAAGTAAAACCATAACCGATAAAAACAAAAAGAAGTTTCCAATTATTATTGTCACTTTTTTTTAACTCACAATACGGTGAATCAGGATTATTAATATCAGTTGATCGGTATTTAATAAAAGGAATAATGGGAATCGTTGACGGCGTCATTAAATCAAACCCAATAGTTTTATGTTCAGTTGAATCCAGTCTAATTGAAATTTTATCCTTGAACGTTATGACATCCATTCCGTCTTCATAAAACACATCCCCATTTTCATCTAACAAATATGCACCATATCGGCTCATTGCAGTCTCCTAAAATAAGCAAGAATATAAGCTCCAGTCGCTAGAAAATTTCCAAACCCTGCGGTTGGTTTGGTTGCTGGTTCGACAATAATGCTATTATTTGAAACATAAACCCTTCTGTATTGACCATTACTTGACGAAGCCATATTCATGTAACTCAAATAAATAAATTTAAGTTGCATGCTTTGTCGATCTTCAAACGTATACACAGCATTAGTGACCCCAACATCTAAGTAAATTAATTTTCCTGACGAAATAAACCACCCAGTATTGTTGCTTACACCAGTTTTATCAAATGTTTCTAACCCATATTGCATTTTACTTTTACCTCAATCGTCCAAGTTTCATTCGTATAACACCATTTTCATCAGTTAATTGAATTAAATCATTTTGTTGAATCATTGACGCTTTCCCATTTTGATACTTAATTAATACGTTACCCAATCGATCTACTTTGAATAAATCATTTATATTAATTTCACCACCTTTAATAATAGGGGCTTTGATTTCAGTATAAGCTACTAACCGATCGCCATTTATCGAGCCTGTTGCGATTAATCCACCATCCAGAAATAATGCAGGCTCAATCCATTTTGCGCCGTCATACATTTTTGCTTCTTTCTTTATGATTAATCCGTTGCCATCTTCTGCATAAACAATCAACACGGTATCTCGTGACGGCCACATTTCTAAAACATCATGAAATAATTTGGTTGCATCATCATTATTTTTAGGAAATACACCGTCATTGGTTTTTATTCTGAAAATACCACCTGCTGTGCCGACTGTATCATCGGCTGTTGTCGCTGAGCCTGTACACATACCGGATCGCCCTGCTGCATTAACTGCAATTACACCGTAATAGTAAGTTGTAGACGCTTGTACATCAGCATCAATTAGCTTATTAGAAGTTCTACCCAGATAGTTAGTCATAGCTTTAACTTCATCAAGTGTTGAACCTTTGTAATACTCAAATATCGTACCCAAACCGACATTAGATGACATAATCGGCTTAATTGTGACAGTGTTACTTGTTGATGCGAAAACAAGTTGAGTTGGTGTTTCCGGTGCTAAAATTGAAAAGACTATTGTGGATTCATCACCAAGCCGACCATCTTCTGTTGATATACCTCTGACTGATGCAGTATATTTACCTTCATCAAGATTTTTCATCGTTACGCACATTTCAGGCACTGTCTGGCGAGATACTAAATTACTATTGCGCAAAATAGTGACCTGAAATTCAAGATGGCTCATTGTTCTTGGCGTTGTCCATGAAAGCACCGCTTGATATTCGTCGCTGTCTGGGGTGACTGATACTGCAAGACCTTCTATAGGCGGAATACCCCAACTAATAGATTGATTGTTTTCTGGTGCAAAAACAGCCCCATTATCAACAATTGCCTCTTTTCTTGGCTCGTGCTGTAATGCGGTTATAGAATAAGTACCATCGTCGTTTTCAGCGATAGATATCGCTTTGAATAAGCGTGACGATACATTAACATTAGTTAAAATCCATGTTGACCATTGGTCGGTATTTACATTTTGCTCTAAAACTAAAGTGTTTGGTGCTTTTTGCGAAACGACTTTGACTTTTACTAGTTTTGCATTGATATCTTGATAAGATAAATATGATTTTTTATCAATTTCTACGTCTCTATCAAGCGTAACAATATTATCAACGGCTGAGACAATTCGACCTCCAGATTGAGACATCACATATTCATTATCTAAAATTTCAATCACGTCACCCGGTAAATGCCGCAAGCCCTCACGACCAACTGAAAAAGTTACAGTTTGCTTTTCAAATTTTTCTGTAGTGATTATCCATTTGCCTGTTCTGTGAGCTTGCCCTCTAGATGTACAACCAAACGCTTCAACATCAATAATATTTAATCCAAATCGATTAATTGTTTCATCATCAGCAGGAACATACTCTGGGATTGGTTGCCATCCATAATCAGGGTCGATATATTTAACTCTCGCAGCTGTATGGCGGTCTTTCATTGCTGAAGATGAATAACTGAATTTTCCCTCAACCACATTTGCATTAGTATATATAGCAACGGTATCGCTTGGTCTGTCAATAACAGCGGTTAACTGTGTACCATCCCAGATTGGCATCGCTCTAAAAATTGAGAAAAAGTTATTAATCAAATCGTAGGCTTGTGATTGCTCTGTTATATAACAGTTACAGGTAAAACGTGGTTCTTTACCTCCAAATCCATCATCAACAAGTTGGTCACAATATTGAGCTATCGAGTAAAGCATGAATTTATCAACTGAGAATTGACCAAAGCGATATGCCATGCCATAACGAGTATTAGTGAGAATATCGTAGACTATCCATGCTGGATTATTTGTCCATTCAGTTTTAAACTCACCTAACCATAATCCGCTATAAGTCCGTGATATTGGGTCATAGTTATTTGGTATTTTGCACCTGATGCCTCGAATTAAATATGTTCTAGAGGGTACACCGTTAAACTGTGATGAATCAAACCTTAACCCTACAAGTGCGGTATTTGGATATGACAATTTAACATCGTAAATTTCAGTGTATGACGACCAAACAGTATTATTTACCAGTAAATCGTCTTTACTATCTGGCGTTATACGAACCACTCGAATATTAAAAGGAGCTTTAGGTAAATTATCTAAAATCACTGAAGTTAAATATTGAGAACGTGTTTTTTTGTTTGTGAGATTTACTGTTTTTTTTGTGATCCAGCTATTACCTGAACCTATCTGCACAGCCATGCTTACTGATGTTCTTGAAACATCACCACTTTTATTTTGACTATATAAAGCTGAAACGCCAACTGTTACGCGAACACGATCGACATACGGGTCGGTTATAGTTCTAACCAAAGGATTTGTTTGTTTAACTTCTAACCCAACCGGTATTTCATTTTGCGTTTCGGAAAAACCAGATAAAGGTAATTGTGATTGTGTACCTGTTGTGTATTCAACTTCAACACCGCTGAAATTAAACGAACCATCTTCTGCTTGAATCGGGGTTTTATTTAAAAAAACACCTTTTAACCCACCAACTGGACCCTCAATTTGCCCCTCCCCGATAACGTCAATGATAGCTAACTGTTGTTTTGATTCCAGATTGTCAGCTTCAATGCGTGGCGTTTTGGCCTTTCCTGAACTTTTACCCATTTATCACTCCACGTCCATTGTTTCAACGCCTACTGATTCAACCATTGACCCGACCATTATTTCACCGTAAGGAAGTGGAACAGGTGACCCTTGTGCGGCTGTATTATCTAAATTAGAAAACGATGTGCTTTTTTTGCCTTCATCATTTGACGCATTTTTCATTTTTGGTGTTTTAGTTAACATCATTGCGGTACCACCAACCGCCATTCCTATACCCATCCCAACTAACCAATATTGTCCAGTCCATGCACCTACAGCCACCATTGCTACGCCGGCTATAACACCAAAAATACCGCCACTTTTAGCACCGGCAGTAACTGGTACAATGTGGATTACTGAATTGTGAGGAAGTTGAGATTTAAGCCCAAAATGAAGTGTTTTATCTGAAATGTCTTTTTTATTGATTCTGACGCGAAAATAGCCTTTTTTAATATCTTCTTTAAGTCCTATAATTTGTAGATATAGACAATTGAGGGCTTCTGCTGCTGTATCAGCATTTATTTTGTATTTATCGCCATATTGTTTAAGATTGCCATAAAATTTGACGGTTGCCATTGCTTATGCCTCCAGATTGAATGATAGTTTTTTAACCAATAGCCACTGAATAAATCGCGTTTTGATAGCCGTTTAGGTAAATGATGGAGAATTAAGTTGTTACCGATATAAATAGCTGCGTGATTAACGGTTTTACTATTGAGAGAGAAAAGGATTACGTCACCTTCTTGTAAACTAGATATACTTACTTGATGGAATCCATTGGATTGCATGTTATCTAGATAAAGATTTTGTCCGTTATCCCACCAATCATCATCACGATGGAAGTCTGGAAAGTTAAAACCGCATAAATGATATGCGTCTCTAAATAACGTGTAACAATCTGTTGTGCCGTGTATAAACTCACGACCGATAAGAGGTTGCATATACCTAAATTTATGAATTTGGTTATCACAAACGAGCCACCAATCCACCGCCGTTTGTTGCTGGAAAATTTGGTCGGCTTCGCTAAGTATTGGTAAGCCATCAGGGTGAGAGTGAACAACTGCGGTTATAACGCCCTGTTCTTCTGCTGTTATCCAATCATCAGGTGAGATTTCAAAATGGTTTTTAGGGTCGTTAGATATGTTGTCACATGGAATGTACGTTTTATTATCAATAACAAAACCGCAGCACTCATCCTCACCGCATTGTTTAGCGTGATATAAAATTTGTGTTTTCATAATTAATTAAGAGAGTTTTGCTGAGGCAGGAAAGCCACCGAAAGGAAGAATACCGTTTTTGCCAAACCTAAGTTTGCAACCAGTAAGAGTGTAAGAGCATTTATCTTTAGTTATGTCGTTTGTTGGATTATCTCGTTCATCCGCAACCGCGCCACCTGTATAACTACATTCAGAACTGCGATACCGCCAACAACAAGTGTGCGCAATCATTACTCTGGCTGGTAACATTACTCCGTCACTTTCACATGGTAACGCTAATTCAAATGTAGCTGATTCGCTCGGGATTAAATTTGACGAACGTTCAACTATATATTGAGATACAATTTCTTGAGTAGGGTCAGCTTTATCATTACCAAATTCAAAATTAACAGCATCTAAAAATTCAGCTAAAACTTGACGCCGAGTAACTACTGCACCAAGCAAATCTTCATAGGTACTTGTTAGTCCTGTCATTAAGCCAAAAGCATTTGATACTACCATCGTTGGTCTATTACTCGTTCCTTGTCCATTTTTTTGAAACCCTGTTACTTGGATTGGGTACGGCTCATAAGTGTTACCTTGCCATATAATAGCTTTTCTTAATTGATTTAATCCTGCATGAAATCTGAAAATTAATCGCTCATTAGCAAATTTTGATAAATTAACCTCGTACAAATCAAGAATAGCTCCCTGCTCAAACTTGGTTAGTAATTTGAGTGTTTCTGTAGGTACAGGTGAAGTCATGCAACTACCTCCTCGAATGTAGCGGTGATTGTTTTAGCTGTGTGCATAACTTTTGATGACCACGATGGACATTTAACTGTGATTAGACGATTTCTGTTAGGTTCTTTCCATAGAAATGCTTTAACTCCGCCATGTCTAGTTAAGAAATCATCAATCGGTGGGGCTTCATCTATCGGAACAGTTAGCGTTACACTATATGAACGCAAGTCGTTGTTTATACCGTCTTTGGTACGTTGCTCATAGCCATCGCCTAACTTAATTATTTTCACTTTTGGCTCGGCTTTTTCATTAATACCGGGTGCTACATCCCAATTGAATGTTTCCATATTTTCTCCAGACAATAAAAAACCCGCCGAAGCGGGTTAGATCATAAATTTGGTTAATTAAATTTATTATTCTTTTTTTATGAAAGAAATTTGTACAATACCTACATTATCTATACTATTTTCAGCTTTAATTACAGATAGAGTAATTTTTAATTCGGTATCAATATTATCTGTGTACATTTTCTCTGAAATTATGCATGGTCTATCCCCTTCACATGTAGGGTTAACCCAAAAATTATCGCGAGGATCAATGCTTTTGTTAACAGAACTTGAATAATATAATTTATCAAATTTACTAATATATGAGTTATATAATGATATTGCCTTTTCACCTGTTGGATCATAACTCTCATCACTAATAACTGTTGGGGAAGAATAATAATTACTATTTTGAGTATAATTAATTAATCCGTTATTTTGTTTAAATATAACAATTTTAAAATTCAGTTCAGGAAAAGATTCAGATTTAATTAAATAATATTGATTATTATGATTCTTGCTTTCCCCTTTCAAAGAAATATCGACACCTTTAAGCTTTACGTCATCAACACTCATTCCCCATTTCAGTTGGTTTGGTAGTTCAATTTTAGTTTCTTTTTTATTACAACCAATACTTAGAAAACAAAACAGAATTAAAAATAAGATCTTTTTCATACTATCCTTTTTAATTTTTAGACAATAGTATGAAAATCCACCCATTAAATCAACGCCTATTTAGTTTTCCGCCTGGTCTTTGTTGATCATCAATTATAGATAATACAGATTGTTTAATCATTCCAGCAAATGCTTTTGCATCATCTTCCGTTAATCCGCTATTACCAACATTTACTGGCACTGTAACAGTTATATTTCCTCCAGATTTACTAGATGCTTGCAAGAAATCTTTTAAATCAGAGTTAGTGCGAGCATCAATAACACGTTCGCCTTTATCTAATAGCCAAGTTCCCTCTTTAGGAATATTATCAATACCGCTGTGAGCCATGCCAGCTATAGTTTGTGCCGCTATAATACCTACCGATGCGTAACCTAGCCCTCTTGTAACTCCTGACATAATTCCTGTAGGGTCAAATTCTAATGCTTTTGTAGCTGCTACTTCTGTACTAATGATAGCTTGTGCTATAGATGCCGCTTTACTAGCAAGAAACATTACTTTATAAGCTGCTGATGATTCACCTGCTGTTTCTTTGAACATATCAGCAATTGAGCCAGTTAAGCTTGAAAACGTTCCAAGTGTAGCTAAAGTGTATGCAGATTGAATGTCCTTTTGCTTTTTCTGCATTGTTTCTTCAATTTTAACAACTGCGTTAGCATATTCTTGCTGGTTGATTTTTTTCTGATTCAATAACTCTTGTTGAATTTGTAGCTGTTGCTCGTTCCAATCGCGCAACTTTTTATCATCTTCCGCGACATTCAGTAAATCGCTTCCAATACCGTTGTATGAGTTTTGGAAACTGAAAGTAGGAGCTGATTCCATCGCCTTTTTAGACATCTTATCAAGTAATTCTTCACGCTGTTGCAATGAAAGATTAGCTTTTTCGATAATGCTTAATTGTTCTTTATAGGTATCAAGTTGTTGTTCAACAGGACTACGCAACGAATCAAGAATTGATTTATACTCTTTCTGGGCATTAAGTTTGTCTAGCTCAATGGCTTTTGTTTCCAATGTTTTCTTTTGAATTTCAGATAGCTTATTTAATTCACCATCTGCCATCTGGCGGCGTATTTTTTGCAATTCGGTGATATCAGTATAAGCATTGATCTGATTATTAAGCCGATCAAGTTGCGTTTTATAAATATCTGCGGTGCTTTTGCCTGTTTTTGTATGCTTAAAACCCTCTTGTAGCTTAAAACTTTCATGCAGTTTTTTTGCAAACTCAGATAGTTTTTGAGCGAGTTCATCAGTCATTTCCCCCGATAAATCTTGCCCTTTCGCTAGTGCAATTAAGTCTGCTGCATGTTCAAGTGCAGCATCACCTGCCGCTCGTTGTAAACCAGCTAAAACAAATGCTGCTTCTGCACCATTTTCCGATTTAACTTTATTTACATCAAGTTGCAGACTAAGTGTACCTAATTGATTATCTAAATTTGGAAATGATGCTGTATCTAGTAGTTTTATTCCAGTCGCAGCTTCAGATGATGCTTGGCCAACAGCATCCAATTTTTCTTTATTTTCAGCTAATTTTTGAGTGTTTTGTAATAAATTAGCAGTGATATTCCCAATTAATATTTTAAACTGCTCACCACCACCAGTTGCTGTAATTAATTTTTGACCCAAATCATACAAACTCTGTCCAAATTCAGCTGAAGATATAGAGCCTTCTTTTACCTTATTTTTTAGAGAATCAATCCCTTGTACATAATTATCGATTGCTGCTTTGTTAGATGGAGATAGATAAAACGATGCACTTGATCCATCATATGAAACCAATAATTCGGATAGATTATCTTTCAATTGATCTTTAATATCATCGATATTAACATCAATATCTTTAACATTTACTGTTATTTCTGTTTGTAAGCCAGATGTAATTGATTGTTGTCTGGCCTTATCGACTTCTTTATATTTTGCGAGAAGCTGATCAAGTGGTAACTGTAGTTCTTCAATCGGCTCTTTAGCTTTATCAGCACCGTCGCCCATCATTAGAAATGCTGCACCAACAGATACAGCCGTTGAGAGCAGCCCTACAGGGCCACCTAACAATCCTAATAACCCACTACCTGTCCGAGATAATATACTTAGCCCATTATTAGAAAGAACAGCTTGCTTATTAGCTACTGCTAGCCTATTTTTAGCCTGTATTTCTTTTTCATTTAAAGCTATTTCTTGAGCTTCAAGTTTTAATATGGCTTGTCTTATGTGTATGCCAGATCGAATACTAGTAATATTTTGAGATCTGGCTGTTAATGCTAATTTTGAAGTAGCAATAGATTGCTTTTCAACTGCTATTTGTTGGAGTTCAGCTTCTGCTAGGTGTTTTTGAGCTAAAGCATTTCCTCTTGTCTCATTTGCATTGTTAATTATTTCTACTGTAGCATTTTTAAATGAAGTATATACACCACCTATATATCGAGATAATCCGATTCCAACAAAAGCCGCACCAGCACCAGCAACTAAATTGATATTATCCGCAACAACTCTTAATCCACTAGCAATACTTTGTGTAATACCCTTACTACTGTTTAATTCACCAATAAAATGTTGGAAACTGTTTGATATCTGAGTGAAACCATCTTTAACAGTGTTACCCATGCCGTCAGCAAGTTCACCTGTTCGATCTTTAGCTGCTATCATTGCATCTGCTAATTGACGCATTGAAATTTGACCGTTTACACCTAGTTTTTTAATATTTACTTCAGCCAAACCCATTGAATTAGATAACTCTGTAACGATGTTAGGTGTGGATGTCATTAACTGTTTCCACTGCTCGTTACTGATTTTACCTGTAACCATTGATTTAGTTATAGCATTAATGCTACTCGCCACTTTATCAGCAGATGTTGCATTTAATGTATAGCTGTTTGACATTGATTCTATGAAATCAAGTGTTTGTTCAGTACTATAACCCAAATCACGCATTGATGATGCGGTAGATACATATAATTCTTGTGAATCACTAATTGATTTAGCATTACGATTACTTAACTCAAGTAACCGATCTTGCACTCGGTTATAACTATCAGCCGAACCTTCTACTGAAGTAATAGCCATTTTGACACGAGCAGCCATTTGTCCCCAGTCGTCAGCCATGTTTACAATACTGGTGAATGCAAAACCACCGGCAAAAGCAGTGGCAACGCTTAATGCTGATGATTTCAACTGAGTTAATTGCATGTTCATTGCTTGAATTGAGCGATTATTACTAGCAATGTATGAATCAAAACGGCGTGAGCGTTCCTCCATTGTTTTGTAATAATCTGTACCGAGACGTGACGCCCTATTCATTTCTCGTTGATATGATGATGAATCTGCGGTAACTCGTATCGCCAATTCTCGCAATGTAGCCATAGTTATTTTCCAAATAAATTAGATAACGCCTCAAACATACTTACAGGCTCTTTTTTCTCTTTTCTGAATTTCATCAAACAGTCATCAAAATCGACTTTTGCACCTTGTGAACGATAGATAGCTGATGTAATTTGTGCAGAGTGCCAGTCGTGACGCTCGTCCCCAATTGGGTTTATTCTGTCGAATGCAACCCAGTAGTAGAATTCACGAGAAGATAGTGATTGCTCAAGCTCGGCGAGAGTTTTACCGAGCCTGAGTGCAAGTTTAAGTTTGAAAAAAAGTTCAGGGTCAGAATCTACTTTTTTTCTGCTTCCTCGATAGGTTTGTTTGATAACCCAGTTAAAGCAATAGATTGATCAAGAACTCGGGTATGAATTGGTCCATAGGATTTAATTAAATCCTCAAGATTGCCATCATTTAAAAGCAAATTACCATTATCATCAATTAGCACAGATGCAAATAAAATAGCCTCAGATTTAATATTTTGGATATCTTTTTCGCGTTCAGTTAATTTATCATCTTCCGAAATATCTCTAATTGATTTAATATAACGATTTAGATTGATATGTAACGGCTCTCTGACCGATACGGTTACCCCCCATTCCGGAACTTCAACCTTTTTAGTACGAAACCCCGAATTTTTTGCAGTAATAATTTCCTTTAAATTCATTATTTAGTCTCCGTAGATCGGCTTGACGGTGTCACTGGTGTTGGTTCAGTAAATTGGAATTTACCTTTGACTTTGAATGAAAATGAGCCAGTTACAATGCCATTTTTAGCACCTTTAAATTCATAACTAGTAACACGCGCAATCCAATCAAGAGAACTGCCGTCTTCATATTTGATCTGAAATGCATAGTTTTCACCTGAATCATAAGACTGGCGTAAAATTTTCTGACCAGCATTACCGACCACAAAATTAACATTCATTGACACTGTTGGTTCGGCTGGTAATCCGCTGATTGTCTCTTTAGTGATAGATGCTAGTGTAGAAACGTCAATTTCTTCACCCTCTGGGGCAGTCATAGAATAATCGGTAACAGTCCCCTCAAGGCCTACTTTTGCCATTGCCGATGTTATAAATTTAAGTGATGGGGCATTACTAACAAATACGCCAATATCTCGTGTCTTTGTGTATTCGCTTTTAACTTCTGTTTGAACTTCAGACATATTAATATCTCCAAAAATAAAAAAACCGCAGTTAAGCGGCATAAAGTGTAAAATTGATTGTTTATTGAATATAAAATTCTAATGTAGCGCGATAGAGTTCGGCTTCTGGTTCGTAATCTTGACGATTAACAATATTGAATGGTTTTAATGGTTTTAGGCTTTCATATGCTTGTTGCTTTATGTTTTCTGCTTCAAGTAAGGTTTTTGCATAAACATCTATCTGAAAACAATATTCAACTGATGATTGTCCACACATAACATCATCATAAACGGCAGAAACTTTTGTGTAACAAACATAAGGTGGGCTTGTTCCTTGTGGTGCTATTAATGGACTTACTCGCCCATCACACAAGGCTTTTAGAGCTTCATTTATTTTAGTTTCTATCATTTTGAAAAAATCTCGTCGATATCTTTTAAATATTGCTCAAATGCGGCATCTTCAGCTTTTTTTACGTTAGCATCAAAAGCCGGACGAACAAAAGGACGTGCTGACATTTTCGATGTGCCATTTTCAACAAAAGACCAATAAAACGGAGTTGTTTTTTTCCCTTTACCTCTTTTGACGCGGACCTTTTTGAATTTAACACCTGCGGTTAATGACCCTCTTACAGTATCAACAGAAATAGATTTTTTTAACTTACCTGTTCTGATGGGCGCACTAGCACGAACAGCATCACGGAAAACAACAGCACCAGCCCTAACGGCTTTTCTTGACACTTTCCGTTGTTCAGAATTAGATAGCAGCTTGAAATCAGCATCGAGGGATTGAAAACCTTTAAATGATAATGTTGGTTTAATCATGATAATTCCATTTTTTGACATGGTAATTGCAGATAAGTTTGCCTTTCATTTGTTAGAATAGCTTTAATATTATAAATGTTACCGTTGTAACATGCCCTCATTTCAGAAGTGATTAAAACATTTTTATATTTTCTAACAGTGATTGTACAATTTGTTATAGATAACTCTGTTTGACTAGCATTAAACTCTCTACCAGTTTGATCCGTTACCACCCCCCAAAGAGTATAAACATCAATCCATCTTTCTACAGTTTGTCCTAATTCATCCTTTTCTGTTGTTTTTTTTTGAAAACTGATACGATTACGTAAGCGACCAGGTTGCATAATTTATCCTATTGCATGTTCTTTAAAAGGATGTAACATAACTTCAACATGAGAAGGAATTTCTCCACTACCTCTACCTTCAAATAAGTTACAAACCAAAATTTTTATTGCAAGTTTAACATCAGCTTCTGCAACAAAATAACGTTTATTATCAGTAGGGATTACCTCACCTTTTGTTATAAATATGCAATTACATTCTCTTTCTATTCGCCTATGAACACTTTCAATCAATGCGGATATAACTGAGTCATGTTCAGTTATATCCGTCTCAATTTGAAGAAAGTTTTTTACATCAATTAAGTCAACAATCATATTGAAGTCTCAATTATTTATAAAATTTGGCTACTTTTCGTTTTTCCACTAATTCGTTTGCATAATTAGCGTCAAACCCTGCAATATCACCTTTTGAATACCGACTAAAAGGACACAGGAATTCAACAATAATTTTGACATCTTTTTGAGGGTTTTTAGGCGGTTTAGGTGTTTTAGGTGGTGTTGGTGGTGTTGGTGGTGTTGGTGGTAATCCACTATGTTCTGCTACGTATTTCAATTCAACTTGATTTTGATTAACAACATCATTCAAACTAAAACCAAATTTTTCTGCACCAACTGTTGTTGATGAAACGGTGCAAGTAAATACACCATCATTGTTCATAGTTAATTCAGACAAAGTACCTTTATTTTCAGAAATCAGTGTAACTTTATCTTCACCTGATGGTTTAACATCATTTCCGTTTGAATCTTTTAATTGGACAGTAATAATTGCCTGATCTGTTCCATTTGCCAATATGCTCTCTTTATCAATTAATAAAACAGATAATTGAGCATCTGTAACTACATCTTTACTTTTTGTCATAATCTTCCCCTAAAAATAAAGCCATCTTATTGATGGCTTTATTATTGATAAAATTAAACTAACTAAATTAGAAAGCAACTTTAGTTCCTAAAGATAATCCTTCTGGGTGTCTGAACCCGATATCATGCTCTGTAACAACACGAATTAGCGACTGATTTCGAGAAAAAGCAGAAACGTGATTACCATTAGCATCTACATAAGTTGCTTCTCGAGAAAAATCAACAGTCATGTTGCCATCTTCACCAATTACAACATCATTAAAGTCGGCAAAATAAATTTCAGTTTCATTTCCCCCTTGACCTAGGTTTGCAGGGATAGCGTTAGTGTGTTCAATTGGATAGCCTTTTAACATGTTCTGTGACATTTCCGGATAAACTTTATTTCCATTACCATCACGAAGTCCATATAAGTGCATCCATGTTCGCGGTGACATGGCCCATCCGCAAGCGATCATTAAGCTGTTTGACTCCATTAATTTTAGAATTAATGAATCTAAATACGCATCAACTGCATTCAAATTTACAGCACCAGTCCAGTCAACATTACGTAAAGCATCCATAGCTGTTGCTTTGAAGCCTTTCGGTGTATTGTTACTACCGTCATCACGTAAAAACGCTTTATCTTCACGTACAGCAATTGCTGATAGTACGTCGGCTAATACCATTTGTTCAACATTAAAACCAGCATGACCAATTAATTGATTGGACATAGGTACAAGCGCAATCATTGTTTTAGCTGTTAATTTAACATCATCAAATTTTGACTCAGTCGCTTTTGCGTCATCTCCTTCCCCAACATAAGATGCTGTTGCACCACCCGACATCCTCGGCAGATTTAAATTCCCGTTTGGCAATGGAATTGTGCGAGCACCAAGTTTTCGCACAACAGTTTTATCACGCAATAGTTCAATAACTTCACTATATAAATTCTGTGGAATTAATGCACCGCCTGATGATTGTGTGGTGTTAATTGCCATTGCCACTTCTTTATCACCGATTTCTTTTTCTGCAAATATTGCCGCGTCAGCCAAATTACCTTTACCTGCAGCAATAGACATAGTAATTCTGGCCAGCCCTGCACCAGGATATTTTTTAAGATCTTGTTTAACAACAACTGATGGAGCATTTACAGTCGTCACTGGTTGAGCTACAACCGCTTGCATTTTTTCTGCTTTTTCAAGCTGTTCGATTTGAGCACTAATTTCATCAAACTCAGAACAGAGTTGAGTAAATTGAGTTGATTCCTCAGCAGTTAAACCAACTTCCGTTTCCGTTTTTTTTGCTAAAGTTTGTACTTTATTATTTACTTCAGCACGTTTTCGTCGTAATTCTAGAATTTTAGACATGAGTTCACCTTTTATTTAGATATAAAAAAAGCGACCGAAGTCGCTTGAAATGAGAGTAAAAAATATTAATTGTTAGAGTCGTGATGCGTTATCAATCGCCTTAGCACGAATTTTGATACTACTTGAATTTTGCTTTGTATCTTGATGATATTTTGCTGCTATTGTATTAATTGCATCTTGTGGGTTTTGTATCTGATCTGCTAACCCAGTGTTTATTGCGTCATTACCAAAATAACATTTAGCCTGAGTATCAATAACCTTTTGAACATCAATACCTCGATATTTAGCAACAGATTCAGTGAATAATTTATAGGTCCAATCCAATTGTCCATTAAGAAATTCTAGTGCCGGATCGCTTAATGGTTCATGACTTGATCCTGCGTTTTTAAAATCACCCCGATATAGCGTGGTGAATTTCAAACCTACACTTTCCTCCAGTTTTGATGTTTCCATGTGTTCAATAATCACGCCAATTGATCCAACACCTGATGTTTCACTAATAATGACATTAGAGCATGCTGACGCTATGAAATATGCCGCAGAAAAAGCATAGAAATTAACAATTGCGGTTATTGGTTTTATTTCACGGGATTGATAAATGAAATCAGCTAACTCTTTACAACCAGTTGCAGCACCACCACCAGAATTTATATCAAGAACAATTTCTTTTATTGAGTCATCATTTAATGCTTGACTGATGACATTTCGTAAACTTTCATAACTAACTAGTTCAGTACACGCAGCATTAATAGATCCTCGACGTGTAGTCAACAAACCATGAACGGAGATTACTTTTACTGGATTTACATTAGTTGTTATCTTTGTGCTTCCATTAACATTTGTACTTAAATTGATTTTTCCCAGATCAATTTCTGATTCTGATAACGAACCACTTAATAAACGAGGTATTACAACAGCTTTTACTGCATCTAACGTTTGTGGAGTAGCATAATGTGGCACTCCGAAAACCTGATTTGCTAAATGAGGATAATTAATTAATTTCGGCATAGTATTGTCTCTATTTCTTTTAGTTGAGATGGAGTTGCTTTTTCAATTCCTGTTAATGTTGATGTATCAACCATATTCAACGGTGTTAAATAAGTATCTCCACCAGGTATTGGAGTTAAATTTTCCATTCTTCGGATATCATTGACAGATAACCACCCCCATTGACGTCCAATTGCATATGATTCATATCGAGCTTTTTGATCACCTCTTAGTAATCCTGATACATTAAATTCAATATATAAATCTTTACGTTCTGACGGTAATAACAAATCACGCATCATTGCTGCTTCGTGGCGTTTTAACCATGGCAATAGTGTATAAATAACAAACTGTAACCCTTGATGCTCAATATTACTAAATGTGGCCTTGTCCAATGACTGGATCATATGAGGAGGAACTTTATACAACCGACAAACTTCGATTACTCCATATTGCCGGCTTTCCAATAGTTGTGCTTTTTCGTTGTCCATCGCCAATTGTTTATAAGTCATACCCTCTTGCAATAAAGCTACTGAAAATGCATTACGGATCCCACTGTGTTTTTCTCTCCATTTATTTAAAATAGCGTCCACTTTTTCTTGAGATTCTATGGGCTTAACATCGCTTGGACGTTCAATTACTCCACTCATGGTAGTACCGTTAGCAAACACCTGAGAGGCATGTTGATCTACAGCTATTCCCAACCCAATAACATCAGCATTAGTTTGTATAGGTGATACGCCTACATAACCATCAAATGAAAAAGCCTTAACATGATGGACCATGTGCATTGGTACAATTTCATTGTGTTCTAGTAGATTGTAAAAAGGTAATCCATCTGGAGATTTTAAAACCTGAATTTTTTTTGGGTTAACAGGAATTAATTCCGTCACATACCCTTTCCCATCGCGCTCTATTAATGAATAACTATTACCTTCAACCCCCAAAAAACCTTGTTTTTGCTCGTTATACTCAAAAATTGTGTCTTTTTTATTAGGTTGACTGTGAATTAGATCATATAGAGGATGATCAGTTGCACGTTCACGTTGTCCATTTTTACCACGTCGATATAACTCACATGGTAATTGAGCGACTGATTCAGCTAGAAGCGTTACACACGCCTGAACAGCACTTTGAGCAAATGCTGTATCACGATTCACCATCACTCCGGCGGTACTAGATTTTCCAGTAACGGAGCTAATCCAACGCCAAGCGTTACCTTGTGGAATTTTATGCTTAGACTTAAACATTGACGGGGTAAACATTATGAACCTTCTTTATCATCAAGTGATCGTGAGTTTGCAATAAATTTGGATGCAATATATGACCACGTAATACAAATAATACCTGCAGTAATTAATCCATATGCCGGCATTATTAACCACGCACCATACGAAACCAAAACTCCACCTAAAATACCGACAATAAATATAATTATATTTAACATAAGACATCCGAATTTTCGTAAATTGAACTGTTATCTTCTTGATCAGATAAAATAATTCGACCAACAGCCATGATTAAACCTAACGCCCCATCAATTTTATTTTCATTGTGTTCCTTTATTGGTCTCACAACATCATCATTACCTGGTAAATATTTAGCAACCACGTTACTGATACACCAAGTCAAGATGGGGTTCCCATCATGATGAAAGCGTCCTGACTGAATAGCTGCTTCCAATTCTTTCATTGGATCGCTTAAATTTGTATAGTTCTGAATTATTGTGACTGGATTCAATCCTTCATCTGCAAGTTGATGTGATAAATTTGTGGCGCCATGAGGGTCTATCGCTGAAACAACAACAGGATGATCCTTATTTGATTCTACTGCTTCATGTAAAATTTCACGATAATCAATTTCAGCACCATCAGTAACAGTTAAATGACCTGTATTAACCCATTTTTGAAACCTTTCCGCTGTTTTTCGGTCCTCAACATCTGCACTATAAACAGAGTCATAAGGGACCCAAAACTTAGGAGCTATTGAATAATAATGTCGTTTACCATTAATGATTCGATAAAACAATTTAACTCCGCTGTTCATATCCAATTTTCGGGCTAGATCATATCCACGAATAACGGATTGCCCTTCAAACTGTTCTAAGGATAAATTTTTATCCTCACAATTAGCCCAGTTAACCATATTAAAAAAAGCTGATTTTGCGGAAACCCAAACATTTAAATGTTTTGTTTTAAAAACATTGGCCAACCTAGCATTATTAATCGCCTTTTGTTGTTGGCTTATCAAAAACTCACGATAAACTGACACGCCAATATTTGGATTTGCTTTTTCAAGCGATCTAGGATCTGTCCAATCATCACCTTCATCAATGGTATAAATAATGCCCAATAGTTCATCATTAGGAACTGAACCATTTAACATATCAATAACTTCTCGACGTTTGTCGTAACATGGACCTTCGATGTTATAACCTGCAGTTGTGATTGCAAACATCAACGGTTGTTTCCGTGCGCCCATACCTGTCAGCATGGTTGTATAAAGGGCATCCGTATCATGCTCATGATATTCATCAACTATCGAACAATGAGGAGAGGCACCATCACCAGGATTACCGATCAATGGTTCAAAGCGAGCACCATCTGCAATTCGGCTAAGATTAGATGCATTAACTGTTATTCCAAATGCATCACAAAGTAAAGGCGTCCGTTTACACATTAACCTGGCTGGACGAAACACTTCCCATGCTTGTTTCTCAGTAGTTGCGCCTGAATAAACTTCTGCCCCAAATTCATTATCAGCCGAAAAACAATACAACCCAACTCCAGCTGAAATAGCTGATTTACCATTTTTTCTCGGAATTTCCGTGTACACTTCACGAAATCTACGTAAATTTGTTTTTTTATGAACCCAACCAAACGCACAACAAATTATGAATAATTGCCATGGCTCTAGTGTAATTAGCATTCGTTTAAATGCCCAATCCCCTTTCGTGTGTGGCAATAATTGAATAAATTTACATGCTTTTTCTGCAAGATCCTTATTGAATTTATACTTAAAAGACTGTTTTTTTTCTTGTTCTAAATCATTTAAATGTCGTTGACATGCTTCAATTACATATTTACATGCAATAATTTTCCCTTTAACTACATCTCTTGCATATTGATTTGCTGAATTAACATTTTTATATGATTTTTTAGCCATAGTTATAGATTACAGAACGGATTGTTTGATTTTTCTTTAGTAGCTAACCCAATCAAACGTTGACGGCTACTAGGATCCAATCCTAACAACGCACCAGTTGTGTTCATTTCTGATTCTTGCTCTTTTTTAGCCGTTAACTCAGGGTTTTTAACTGGCCCACCAGTTGCACCAATAACAGTATTACCCTGTCGAGCAATGTTAATTACTGCCCTTCTCCAAAATTCATATGCAACACACCAACGTTCTAAAATACTTAAATCGGTCACGCACAATAAACCTTCCGCACATAATTCTTTTGCAGTAAGTTTCCACATGATAATAGCGAGGTGCAATTCAGCTTCTACAAACCATTCTGGAGGGTTAACGCCTTTTATTGGTGTAAATGTTGGTTCATATTTGTTAAGTTTTCGTTTACCTGGATTGTTTGTGAGCTTTTTAATTGCAACTGGTTTTGGCTTACGTCCTGACCGTCCGCTTGCACCAGCCATAACATCTCCAATTTAAAGTTCATTTTTCGCGGTTGTAAAAATTTGACTAGGGGGGCGGTCCCTAAGGGCAAAAGCTGTAGAGATTTGAACCCCCCTACCTATTATATCTTTCTCTTGCCGTTTTCTTTTTGTGACATTCTTTATTAATAGCACGCAGATTACTTGGATCATCTGTACCACCATGAGCCTTGGCAATAATATGGTCAACATGAGTCGCTTCTTTGATTAAACCTAACCGTTGACATTCATCACAGCGACAAATATATTTATCACGTTGTAAAATCTGTTCTCTTAGTTTATCCCACGCTGAACCATAACCTCTTTCGTGTCGGCTACGCCCTTTTTGATATCTACCCCAACCACTATCTGACGGTTTATGCGTTGAACAATAACCTGATACATCTGTTGTGACGCGAGGACATCCTTGCTTTCTACATGCTTTTGGGGTCCTTGGTGGCATTGTTAACTCCTGTTTTAGATATGGAACGGTCATGAACTGAACAGTAAAGCTTACCTTTTTGAACTATGTTTTTGCATCCTTTTTTATTACAGATTAGAGAGAACTTTCTGTCAGTTATTTTATTTGCTTTAATCATATACAGATGTTTATCACAATAACCACTGGCAGAATATGCACATACACAACAACCTTTTGCTTTACATTTCAATTTAATACCTCAATTTTAAATTATTAAAAAAGTCGCGGCTTTAGTTGATACATTATGCAATACATCAAGAACATTATTATTAACAAACCAAGAACATAAAATGCAGCAGTGAATAACCATCCAAAGTATGCGAGTAATACAATTGAGAATATATTTACTAACAAATTAATTATTTTTTTAGATTTACTTATCTGTAACGATTTTACTATTTTAGCTATTTGATTTGGATTTAGCTTATTCGTGTCAAGCACCAACAAGACTAAACATCCATTAACAGCAATAGCTAAAATAAACAAGACCCAAACAGTTACTACATACACATTCATTAAAGACTCATTTCGAGTTAAAACACATAAGCACAACCCTAGAAATAAAACAGATTGAACAAACAAATTTCTAATTATCATTTTTAGATTCCTTTAAACATAAAAAAACCGCAGTTAAGCGGTTTGATTAAATATTTAGTAATAGTTATTTATTGGTCAGACTTCCCCGATAAAACCCCATTCTGATGATGATATAAAAAATTTCTTATCATTAGATAACGTTATAATTAATTTTGATTCTTCAAAATAAACGCTATCATCATATACTTTTAGAGCTTTTGAATTGCTGCAATAACCATTATAAAATTCATCTTCTATCTCAACAGATTTAAAACAATCTCCCATAATCTCTTTGAGTTTAGCTGCAATTAGATTCGTCAATTCTTCTTTTGATAATGGTTTATTGCTCATGAAAGATGTTTCTCTATAAATATTTCTAATTAAATTGAAGATATTTTTTTGTAATACCATGAACGGTATCTGTAACGGTTTTAGTTCCTATTACGTTTTCGAGCATTTTACCTATGATTTTATCTGCAACAAAATCAACATCATCATCAATTGAGAAGATGTCTCCAAATTCTTTATCATCTATTACTAAAAATATTCTCAAGAATTCACTTGAATGCGTTGAGCTAATACAGACTTCGCGCGCATTGTTATTTACGCCTAAATCACCTAGCTTGTTTATAACCATATAAATTAAAGAATTGTATTTGTCAGTATCAACGTTCATTTTGGTGTTCGCCTTAGTTATTTAATTTCTATATAGTCGGGTAACGATTCTGGCAAGTTATCCACGTCATAAAAAAACCAATTATCTGCGATTGGATTCGCTTGAGATGAACTGTAAGTTATTCCAAGCGATCTTATCACTTCACACGGAGGTCGTTCTTCACCTGCCATCCAAGCACCAATTTCCCAGTAAACTAGCTTCATTTATTTAATCCAATTCCCAGTAATGATTAATTATGCAGTTTTTAAGTTTGGTACCACGTAAATTTTTATACTTTATGCGGTAAACATGAATAGTTATTTATTTTTGGGTAAATAAAAAGATTACCCGTTAAATGTTACTATTTCTGTAGCGTAATGTAATGTTTGTTGACCTCTATTAATCAAATTAGCTGAGTGATTTTTATATTAAAACCCTTATTATCAAAATAAACACCATTTACATCCAGCCCTTTTTCATATTTTTGGATAAATGGGATTAATCTTTCATATATTTCAATAGATCGCCCGCGATTAATCGAAATAAGATCACAATCCAAATAAAAATAATTTATTTTATTATCAATAATATATTCGCAAAGCCTTGCTTGCCACTCTATAAAACAACCTGATTTATCGACCTCACCTTGTGAAATGCATGGATCAATTTCAAGACGATCTTTTATAAAAGAAATCACCTCTCGACTGTTATCTATATTTATATTTTTAAAATATAGATTCCATACATCTTTGCAATAGTCGGCCTCAACGTAACCATTCATATATATTAATAGCATATCTATCCCCTATCTATAATATGATTCTATCACAAACAGAAAATAATTTATTTTAAACATGAATATATTTTCTTTGCCAGAGTAGGGTAAATGCCATATGCCAACGCATAGTGGGTATAATTCATTTGAATGTATTCTTTTGAAACGCATTTAAATATTGCCATATTTTTTACCAATAAAAATGGCTGAGTGATTTTTCATTCAGTCGCGCTAACACTCAGCCGATGCGCTTTTTTATTCATTAGCAATTTGCTTGATAGCCCTTTTATCTGCATTACATTGCCTAAGTTCGTTTACTGCTTCGTTGTAAAGAACTGGACATTGTCCCCATGTTATTTGCTTATCAATATGAGGCTCGTTATTTTCTTGGGTTAATGAAGGCGAGATATTGCATTTATTAACATATTCAGTTTTTACCGTTCCGCATCCAATCAGAAACATTGGAAGGCATATACTCATTAGCACATTGATTATTCTTAAGCGCATCTTTTATTCGCTCATTAAGTTGTTTGATTGATATAGCATCTTGAGCCTTTTCTTTCTCTCGTTGTGCTATGATTTGGTTGTTTTTGGTTATGTTCTGTTCAAGCTGTTCGATTTTATTTGTTAGCTCTGTGACTTTGTCTTGCGCGGCTTTTTCATCTTGCCAACAGTTGAAAGCGAAGTAGATAGAAAATCCGCTTACTAAAAATAATATTATTGTCGTTACAATAAGCGACTTATTTAATTTAGACATAGTCAATCCTCGACGACAATCACCGCTTCAATTGGCTGATTTTCAATTTCGACAACTTCTCTGATATTCCATCCATCCTTGTCACTATCTTTAACTTTATTCATTGCTATTTTCAAAGCTTCATCTTTACTTAGTGCTTTTATAAGCAAAATTAATCGTCTGCGATCAAACGGATTGTTAAAATTCATAACATAAGTGCATACATATCTATTCATAACAACTCCGTACGACTAAAGTGATTTGTATTCCATACATCGATTAAACTCAACCTGTCGCCTTTTTGTTAATCCATTTAAGACTTTGCCACCTGCCTTATTCCATTTTGGGAACTCATTACAAGCGGCTTTGTAGTCACCAGTGTTTAAGTATTTATACATTGTTGATGTACGCATTTTTGTGCAACCAACGTTGAAAGTAATCGAAGTGACAGCATCAAATACTGATTGAGGTAAGTGAAAACCATTGGCATGACGATATACGCATTGCTCGGCTGTTTTAATATCATCAACCCATCTTTTTGCTATTTCTTCATCTGAATAGATTTTTTGTTCTACATTGCCAGTTGAACCGATACCAACAGTTAACACATTTGCAGGACAATAGTATGGCTCTCTTACGCATGATTCAGCATTACCAATTATTTCTAGCCCAGCTTTACTTGTTTTTATTTCATCTGAATAATTAGCTATGACTATACTGATAATTACAGCTACTGAGCATATAGCACTATTTGCGATTCTTTTTTTGATTGCCATTTTTATTACTCTCAAAATTTTGCTTCTTCAGTTTGAATTCTTGATGCTTGTAGTACCAAGTTATGAGAAACCCGAAAATGGTTGCTAACATACCGATAACTACAGCCCAGTCATTCAGCGAGAGTGAGCCGAGATACATGACTGTCCAACCATACAGGTATGTGAAGATCGATGTTTTATTATTATCCATTTTGTTTGATTTCATGATGTGCCTCCTGTAATGAGGCGGTTAAATGAGTGGCAACGTACCAGCTAAATGTTAGTTATGCGCGTGCCGATTTTTTATAAATTTTTTACTGATTTGATGTGACGTGCTTTTTCTTCATCAGAGAGAGCTATGAGAATACACCAGCAATTAAGAGATATGGTACCTAGTCTGAGAGGTATAGACGAAAAATCACCATTAATTATTGCGTACACTAGGGCTATAAAACTCAATATCAAACCCAAAATTGAGCCATATAATATAAATTTATTCATTGAACACCGCTTAAATAAAAAACGCCGTTGTTAGCGGCGTAAAGGAGTATAAGAAAATCAATCTAGCTCTTGAATTATTCTACGTCCTATCCAATGCATAACTGGAACAGCCATTGAATTACCAAGAGCTTTATAACGCGGAGAGTCAGGGCAATCTTCTTTATTTTTCATTCTATAAGGAACTTTAGTGAAATTATCAAAAAAACCTTGCAGTCGCTCGCACTCAATTGGTGTTAATCGGCGAACTCTGCCTAAAGAAATAACACCTGGAACATTTCCACCTCCTGTTCCCATCCGTGCTGTTAATGTGGGAGATAAATTACTGTGGGTTTCAATCTCTGCTCTGTTTAATCTGGAGTATACAACAGCATGAGGACTGGTTGTATCTAATGTATAACTTTTTTCCTGTTGAAAGCCTTTACCATTACCACCATTTTTAGCCGATCTATTTATAGTGTTATTTGCAATGCAAAATGTTGGATTCTCAACAATGCGATAATCTCCAGAAAATGCCTCCTGATTTCCGAGCCACTGCTTTTGCCCACAATTTGCTAAAAGTGGACCGGTGACTTGCTTTCCGCGCGCAAGGCGAGTTCTAGATGATCCGGCAATTGAATCCCCCTCAACTCTGCTCTGCGCAATATCCCGAGGCATGCTTTCGGACTCAAATAATACTTTTCGTGGATCAAACCCTGCTCTAGCACTTGCGACAACGAACAATCGACGGCGTCGTTGGGCGACTCCGAAATATTGAGCATCAAGGATTCTCCATGCAACATTCCTTTTGGGTCCAGACACATAACCAACGTTTGTCCATTTTCTCCCTGCCGGTTGCAACGCAACACTTTCTCCGGCAAGTTTTCCAATAAATTGTCCAAACGCGTTGTCTTTACTGGACAACACTCCTGGTACATTTTCCCAGACGATAATTGATTCTTTTTTACCTGATTTTTTTCGTTCTTCATCAATGACATTAGCTAACTCTATATATGATAAACTTAATTGACCACGACTATCGCCCAAACCTTCTCTTGGCCCTGCAATACTAAAAGATTGACAAGGAGTACCACCTACTAATACATCGGGTGTGAGCTGTTCTCCTTTTGTTATTTTTTCATGTATTTTTGTCATATCTCCGAGATTAGGAATTTGTGGCCAATGATGATCTAATACAGCAGATGGAAAAGACTCTATTTCACTAAACCACAAAGGCTTAAAACCCAAAGGCTCCCAAGCAATGCTTGCTGCTTCAATACCACTACAAACAGAACCAAAAGTTAACACTCAGAAACCCCCTTAACAGTTTTTAAGTAAGTTTCTTCTTCAAATTCAACCCCTAAACCATGACGATTCAGTTTTTTGGCTGCTTTTAATGTTGAACCGGAACCCATGAAAAAATCAGCAACAAGGTCACCTTCTCGCGAACTAGCGTTTATGATATCTTCAATCATGTTTGATGGTTTTTCACATGGATGCTTACCTGGATAATAAGCAACAGGCGTGTATTTCCAAACGTCAGTGTATGGAACATCTTTAGTTACAAAAAATGGTCGTCTGAGATGTTCATATTCTTTTTTCAGATCATCATACTGTCTAACTAAAACCATATAATTTTCACGTAAATGGCTATAATCATCAGTTAAGTCACTATGACTAATATTCAACAGGTTATTGTTATTCTTTTCTTTAGCTTTTTGACTAAACAAATCTTGCAATGCTTTATATTGAGTTTCGTTTGGTAATTGCCATTGACTGTAACTGAACCAGTGTGAACACATTTGAGTACCAGTTGCTTTGTTAATATCGGCAGCCGAAACACCTAATTTTTCACGCGCATTTTTGAAATATTCTATAAGTGGAGCAAATACTGATTGTCTTAAATCTTCGCATTTAAATGCATAACCATTCTGGGCTTTAAATGAACCTTCTGAATTATAATGTTCAGCAAAAATAATCCGTTCACTTGATATGCAATAGGTTCGTAATGATTCTTTATGCTGTCTTAACCACGTGCCATTAGGTTTAGCCCACACTATGTGATTTAAAACATTAAATCGTTGTTTGATTAATATTTCGGTTTCAGCCGCTAACCGTGGACCACAGAAAACATATAAAGATCCATTTGGTTTTAACACGCGCCAAAATTCAGCAAATATATCATCTAACCACGCTAGATAATCATCTGCTGTTTTCCACTGATTATCCCATTGGTTAGTTTTAACTTTGAAATATGGTGGATCTGTCAGAATCAGATCTATGTGATTGTCTGGTAATGATTTTAATACATTCCGACAATCATCATGTATCAAAGTTAGGTTATCTATTTGAATTTGATCGCTTTTTTTGTTGGTCATTTTCACAGTAGTCCTGTAGAATATGCTCCGCCGATCGGCTGGGGCTTGGTTGATACTCATGACCTTGGGAATGGGTATTGATGTCTGATGCATGTGTCAGCATGTATCAGTCCCCCACCTCACATAAAAAAGAGGTGGCGAGTTGCAGCGATATAAACAAAGTGAGCAGTGTGGAGTGCGATGTTTATATCTTCTCGCCATAATTTTTAGACATAAAAAAAGCCGCTCGGAAGCGACTTATTAAAAAAATGGTGATTTATTCCATCATTAGAGAGTAGTTTGCCAAAATAATGCACTTTGGTCAATAGTTAATCAGTAATTTTTTTAAATTCTTTTGCGGCTTCTGATTCTGCAGCTTCACATTTAGAAATAAGCTCATCATAAAATGGCTTCCAATACCTAACCCATGCCGTTTTCTCTATATCTAAAATACCTATCATCAAATTGTATATTTTAACTGATGAGATTCTTCTTATACCGTTTCCATGGCACCTAGTACACACATTGCCGTTAACTAGTCCACGACCACGACACCTACACGGTAAAATGACTGTATCAGCCGTTCGGCTATAATCATTTATTACTAAATTACATAAGGTATGTATTACGAGATTTAATTTTTTTGATGCAGTTTTTCTAACATGATATGGAATTGATGCACTACATTCTTGCTTCAATATCGATAATGCGCGTTCTCGCGAACTCTTATCCTTTTGATACTTAGCTAGTATTAAACTCAATCCGAACGGACATCTTGATTGCAAGATGCCAAGAGACACCATCACATCTGATTTTGTAAATTGACCTTTAGTAGTTGATGCAGTAAATAATAAATTGACTGATTTTGGATCAACCATAGTAATGGCATATTCTAATAGCATACGACTCCTACCAAATGATAATTGGTTTACAATATAACAGTCTGCACTCTGTTAATTGCAAATACTCCACGTGCATTATTTTACCATCTAGACGTATAGATGGCAATAAATAGGTGGTGATATATCTCACAAAAACAATATATTAAACTACATAAAAAATACTGATGCCATATAATATTAATACTAATAATATTTGGAGGTTTTTATATGGGTCACCGATGGAAAGATATAGATTTTGTTATTACTGGAGTAAAAATTGATAATGGCAAAATTTCTTTGGTTAAAGTTAGAAACGTGTATAATTTAGGTGCTAATATTGGTTCAGAAAAAAAGGTTCCTCGAAAATTTATTGTTGATCTTCTCAAATTAAAAAATAAAAATAAGCATATTATATTTTATACATCCACTTTTGATGAAATGGAAGATGGATGGAACCTTGGAGATGAAGTAACTTTATATAATGATGAATTTATAACAACTAACGGCAATAGAACAACAAAAGATAATCTAGGTAACTTACCTGAATTTAAGTAGACTATTGTATAACTTTCATCCCAAAAACACGATCCAAAAATTGCACCAACAACAATATTTGCGATCCGTGTTTTTGTTCCCATTCTTCAACGTTTTTATGTAATTCATTATGATGTTTTCTGCACAACGGTATTGTGAATATATCGTGGGCCTTTCCTCCCATCTTGCCTTGACCATAACCAATTATATGATGCGGATCGTCAGATTGTTGCCCACAACATACGCAAGGTTGCGTTTTTACCCACTGTAAGTATTTAGTTGATTCCCATCGTTTCATTTTTGGCCGTAACATAAATGATTCTGGCGATTCAGGATCCACTGTTATTGTTTTAATTGTTTTTTCTAATTTCTGTAGATGTTGGTATGCTCGGTTAATTTCATTTATTAGCCTCGGGCCGGAGCGATCATCACTCGCAATTAAATCAGATTCTTTATAAACCGACTGTATTTGTTCAATCGGGCGATTATGTAATAATCTGGCCATACTCTCTGGTATGTATTCATATAGATTATTAATGACAGACCACCATGCTAACTCTTGTATTGATAATTGATGATTATTTCCAAGTTCCAACTCTTTAATAATGCAATCAATAAGAAATGACTTTAAATTTCTATTAGCGATAGTTTTTATTCTATCGTCAATAACTAAGTCTTTATTATGATGCCAACATATGTGTATTGCTGAATTTCCTATTTTTTCATTAACAAACTCATGATAACAATACTTTCCGTCTTTCAGTTGGCAATTAAAACGATTATTTAACCATTTGTCGAAACTATATAAATTCTTCAATTTATTAACTACAGCGTCATGTAAGATAAATGGATCTATATATTTATTTGTTAGCAACGGCTGGGCATTTTGAATAATACCTGACTTGGTACCTGAGTGTTCATCCTCTGTTTGAGAAATTATAATACGATTGCCGGTACTCAGTTTTTTTAATAACTCGGTACCAGGTTTTAAAATAATAAGCCCAAGTTCAGGCTGATAGTACGGCGTGAGTATTGCTTTCATTATGCAGCTTTTGTGTTTTGCATTAATTTTAATAACTCTTTGAAACGGCTATCATAAAAATGAGGTTGTGTTTCCCTTGGATTGTTCGGTGAGGTCAAATTTTTACCATACATTAACCCATATGGTGTTATTGACCAAAATTCTTTCATCACATCTTTTTTTGTGCTTCTTCTTTGATTCCGCACGACCACACCCAATTCCTTTAATAAAGCGTATGCCATAGTGATATTAATTGGAACATTGTACTTTTTAAGTAAATGAGTTAGAGAATAAGATGTTCGGCTAGAACCATCTACCGAATCACTAGGCGCATCAACTGCATAACTTGGTAATAAATTAGGTAACCCAGCTAATTTTTGTAATTGTTGATATGCTTGAAGTTTAGATGAATTAGATAGATTTAACAGTTTTGCTGATGATTCAAGAATTGATATTCCTGCATTAATATTATCAACTACTGATGGACTTTTAGAAGTGACACTATTTCTAAAAACTTGATAGACTTTAACTTCAAAAGATGGTTCTATCCATGCAGCATACCGAATTGCAATAAGTTCATGAGCATAAGTTCCTTGAAAAACTCCGCCCTTATATGTTTTAACCGATGCGACATTTATCGCATCGCTTACACTTTGCACAAAAGATTGGGCGCTCTTAGATTTTAAAAATTCGGATGGCCTTTGTGATTCATTTGCTTTACCTGCAACAATTGCTGCTTTATGCAAATCATTTAAAGAATAAAATTGATCTTGATCTTGACGGATAAAAATACCATCAATAGAAATTAGTTGATTCATTTAGAATACTCCTATTACTCCACTGTGTTAAATATCCAACCATGTTGGACATTTCATAAGTTACCAGTCTGCACTCTGGTAATCATTACTATATAAAATAACATCCATATTATCAATGCTGTTTTTTATAACATTCATATCTAATTTAATTTATTAATTAATTTTTTAATTTTACCTATTAAATTAATGTGCCAATTTATAACAATATCAATTTTTCCATCTTCTGTATAAAGTCTAATTCCATCTTGAGAACATATGGAATTTGGTATTATCTTGCTCCACTTTTTACCCATTAAAGATACATTTTCTGGTATATGAAAAATGCCTGTAATCATCCATAAATCTTCAGCACATTTAGTAATACCATCTACACCAATATACATAGGCATCTCAAAGCCTAAACTATCAGTATTTGCAACTCGGAAAAAATGCTTTTTAGGTAAGGTTCTTGAAAAGATAACAGCTGGAAGCGGATAACGAATGCAAAGAGAACCCAATTTTTCTAAATTATCTCCTAATACGCTTACAGGAACATTATAATTTTTAGTGTTAATAGATTTAGCTGAAGGAGAACGTCCCGACGGCATATCTTCAAGATATACAATACCCACAAGATTTTTTTGTTCAATACAGCAACGATTATAAGTATATTCAGCAACTATTTTATAAAAAGTAGTTAATTCTGTTTCCGATAACTGGCTTAAATTATAACGCTCCAAAATAGCTTTTTTATTAGGTGAATCAAAAATTGAAAAACCTTTAGTTATTGTCACATCAGATAATGTTTCTCTATAACCAAACCGATCTACTAATGACCAAAAAAGCCAAGCAGCAATATCTTCAATGATCCTATTGTTTTGCTCTTTTTGCATTCAGTTTCTATGCTTCAATTAATTTTATATTGATTAATAATTTACCATTTTTTATAGGATCATACCAATCGGATTCAATTCGTTTGATCTGACTATCATCAACCCAAACACCTGCAGTTGTAAGAGAATCAAACAAAGCCTTAAAGCAATTGTCCATATCACGTCGAATGTTGTTAGGTGGGTAAAACTCAATTTTAACAGCTACATTACCAGTAATTGGTACCGGCTTCTTTTTTAACTGATCATAAACTGCATAAACAACATCATTCTTATACTTGCGCCCTTTTGCACTTAATAACGTTCTTCCTTTTAAATTACGCCAATATGTGTTCATTGAGGGCGGAAATGGTAATACTAAATTTATCATTTTTTACCTTTCTTTTTGGCAGGTATATCTCGCCATGTCATTTTTGGTTTTCTTGGCAATAGCTCCCGAATTAAGTTGTTTATCCTTTTTGTCGATTTTTTGGTTAACGAGAAAGATACGGATACATCAACAGGATTAGAAAACCCTTCTATCTTGTCATTTGTAAATAAAACTGGTAACTCTATTGAGTTAATTGTTACATCTATTTCTTTACCTTCAATTAATATCTTCATCTCTGTTGGATCGATCATTGTTTATTTGCATTTTCCCTTCTCTGTTGCACTGCCTTTAAAAGCCATCCTTGAAATGCTGACTCCGTGTTTTTTCTCAAATAGTTACCTTTACGATCCTTTCTTAAGTGAGTATCAGGAAAACCATTTTTGCGCATAACAGATTCAAACTCTATGCGCTCACCTGGTATATTCAACATGATTAAGCTACCTCCCTGACAACACATAATTCTGGCATGTTAGCCCTTACAAGAGCCTCGGCAAAAGGTGGTGGTACCGCATTACCACATCTAGCAACTTGTGCTGATTTTATATATTTTTTGCCTTTATAATCGCGATCAAATATATACCAATCAGGAAACCCCTGAGCCTTATAAAGCTCATTCGGTTGTAACATACGCATACCAATATCAACTATTTGATAATTAACACCATGAATAGTTACCAACCCAAACCGATCTTTTGATGTTACTGTGTGAAGTGGTTCATCGAGACTTGGGCACTCTTTTTCATTACCGTAGTATTTAAGTAAAAAGGCATTAACTTGCGCTAAATGAGCACCACTGGTCGTGATTGTTGGTACTGGTTTATCAAGCATACGACCATCTTTACAAAATCCGCGTAACTCCATTAAATGGGATGTAACTAATGCATTATGATCGGTTGCTGTTACTGTGTGTACCGGTTCTCTAATATCAGATCCTGCACCAGTATAATTACCACCAAAATGCTTGGCTAAAAAACTAGCTACCACCGCATAGAGTGGATTTGTATCAATTGTTTTAATTGGAGATTCTAGATCTTGACCTCTCACTTCACTACTATTACGTTCCGTGTGATATTGGATAATTGTAGGACTAACTAATAAATGCTCTGTTTTGGTAGTGATGGTTGTTAATGGCTTGTCAATATCATAAGACAGACGATCACCACCAAACCCTGTTTGACCTATTCTCACAATAAATGGATTTGGATTATCAATAACAAATCGTTTAATTCCCCTAGCGATGCGTTTCATTGTATTTTCAGCTAAAGGCTTTTTGCGGTTAAAAATACTACGGCAAGGAATAGACCAATCAATACAATCTGCAGCAGTGAGATATGGCAATAATTTACCACTTTTAACATCATCTGAATTTGGATCGCCGTGCGTAGCTTCAGGCCAAACTATTGGTTGCCCATCACAACGCATTACCATAAAAAACCGTTTTCGAATTGTAGGTGCTCCGTAGTCACATGCTTTTAATTCAGTAAATTCGACATCATAACCAAGTCCTTTGATTAGTCGTTCTACCTCAGGCCCATTTCGATCAAACCCTAAAACCTCACTCACTTCATCTAATGCAGGATCTTCTCTATCAACACCTGTACTTAACATTTCAACAAACGAAAAAAAGGTTTCGCTTTTATTATCTGGATCAGGAACTTCTTGACCACGTTCATTAAAAATAGTTGGTCCCCAAGTTTTAAACTCTTCTACATTTTCAAGCATCATCACGCGAGGACGTTTAAGCAAAGCCCATCGAATAACAATCCATGCAAGACCTCTTATATCTTTTCTTACTGGTGTTGAACCTCGAGCTTTTGAAAAGTGAGTACAATTATGAACAATGATTCCTTCCGCCACATAACTTTCATCATCTTCAACACTAATATTGTATACTTCACTTTTTTTGTTCAACGTACGGTTATTTTTTATTGCACTCCATTCCAAACCGCCTTCCGTAAATGTTTGCTTATGTGATCCACAAATTCTAGAACGCCATTTAATTCTAAAAACATTATTAGTATTAACCTTCCGACCTTCAATAAAATTTGCGTGTTGTTCGCTTTGGTAAATTGTTGGTGTAAAGTTTAATGTTGATAATAATTGTTTAATTCCAAATGCTAATTTTTTGGATATCGTAGTTATTTCATGACACGCTGAGCCATTTTTTAATACTTGCTTATGCCCGTCAGCTGACATATATCCATCAATAAAAGCTTTTTTAAACTTATTACTAGCTCCAAACATCCATGCAGGAATAGATTTATTCAATGCACCATGTCCAAAATTGTCACGCAACCATTTAACTAGAGCACGGTTATTTGCGGAAAATTGATAACCTGTTCTAACCTCACGACAATGCCAAGATAATTCATTATTAGATGCTCTCATTCCAGATCTTGACCACATATCAATTTTATCTTTTAGAAGATCATGTTTTTTTTGACCAAAGGAAAGAACTAACTCTCCTTTAGTATCGGTTAGCCTTGTCCAACCATCACCGACATAAAGCCCAGCTAAAAACATCAATCTTTCATCTACAGGCAACCAATTCCCTTTAGCTGTATTTTCTAATTCAGGAATCAATATACTAGGTATATTTCTTGGTGTCGACCAATAGCAGTCTTTACCGATAACAGATGATGGAGCAAACTCAGGATCAGAATAAACATGGTCATAATTACGTTTATTGTTATTCCAAACACGCCCTTTACGTTTTATATAAAACGGATGCTCGGGACTGCATTGGATGCCATAATGCCCATGCCCACTTAGTTCAATAAGTGGTTTAATGGCTTTATTTGTATCAGTAACCTTTTTCCATCTTTGTTTATGAGTTAGGACGTAATCACCAATAGATATAGATTCAATTTCTTTGTACCCTTTATCCGTTAAAATTAAAGTACCTGCAGGGAAGCAATCAGGACTAAACCACGCTAATCCCACTGGATGCCCTGCTGTAGCCACGATTGGATCGACATCAAAAACAGATTCACAATAATGTAACGTGTTGGGATGATTAGTTTCATGCATTGCAATAGCATTCTGATCATGATTGATAGCTATATCAACACTGCGACCGATCGCAAGTTCAATACCAGTAGAAGCCCCACCCCCACCTGCAAAATTATCAACTATTAATTCGCGCATTGTTTACCCTCCATTCTATTGACCAAAAACTTTGTAGCGTCATATATTTGAGCAGAAGGCAACCGGTATATAATCATTTTATTAATGCTTTGCTTAACTTTTATTTGCAGATCAGGACTTAAATTGTTTGCATATTCAACCGAGTTAAAAATAGAGTTAACTTCTTTTGGCCAGACTGTAGCTACTTTAGGATCTGGCAAAGTATCTTTAATTTTTTCATAAGTTTTGTAAATTTCATCCCGACCAACAAATGAAACCTTGCAATCACCAAACCCACGAGGATTGATTACTGCAAATAATGAGCCTCGATTATTACCATCGATTTTTTCCTGAGTTTCAGCACACACAAATGAAATTCGCCCATTTACAATAAAAATAATTTCATTTGCCAATTTGCGTAATTCATCAAACCACTCAACAGAAGTGTCTACTGGTAACAGCATCACAGTACCTACGCCATGATCGGCTGCTTCTTTCGCTTTTTTAATCCAAGGCAAAATTTTAGAATATGGCGGATTACAAAATGCATAACCACTTTTTAGGTGTGACCATCCATTTAACAGCGAATCATAAGACTCAGTTAAATAATTTAGATGTAGATGATTGTTATCACTAGCTGCAACATCACAGACAAAACTAAATCGAGTATTTAAATATTCGTATAACTCGATTGGAGTTTGCCAAAAATCTTTTATATTAGGATTTGTTTTGCTTTTTGAATGTTTATAATCACGTTTAGCCATTTTTACGACTCCGTTCTGATCTTATTCTTTTCCACAATTTTTTTACTTCTTGTGTTTCGTGGTATTGTGTTTTAACAACTGGTTCTGGTTTGTGTTCTATTTGAACTTTAATCTTTGGTATAACTTCACCGTTGCTTAATTTTTTAGCCCATTTATTAATTAATAAAGCGGCTCTTTGTTCTATTTCATATTCAGATTGGTTATATTGACGCATATGTTTTCTAAGGTCGGTGACAATCCAGTACATAACAGGTTTAGACCAAGGAAATTGTTCTGCTGTCTGACATGAGAAACCTATTTCAGCACTGTAGGTCCTAAACTCTTTCATAACCTGATCTACTGACGGTAATCCAAGTTCTTGAGCCATAGCTTCTTTGCACCACGCAACAAATTGACCAGGAGAAATGATATATGGCTTATTTTGTTGACGTGCAAACTTCATTCCTAATTCAATTTGCCGTAATGTGGTTATTCCATTTTCAGCAAATGATAATAGCCATTGCTTTTTAAATGTATCTAGCTCCAACTGACTTTTAATTACTGTTGTTATTGCAGGGAAGTTTGCTTTCAAATCCAAAAATATTTGATTGAATTGCTTTTCAATTTCATTAATGCCTTGGCTACGAGTTTTTGTAGGTTGTGATTGAAACACCAAACCATTGTTATATATTTCAGCTACTGATTTCACATTGAACCTCCACCAGCCCAACCTGTACTCTCCCAATTTATTTGTGATTGGGATTTAGGATCAACTGAATGAAATCTATCCCAATGCTTACGTAGTTTTGTTGGACTCAAAATGTTTTTATTCCAAAAATCATCTTGATTAGCTATTTTGAATCTACGACAAATTTCATGATGTGGCTTACTGAACTTGTCGCAAAGCACCTGAGTTCTCAACAACCGAATATCATTGGCCCAATCAAACCAGTTTGGTACCTGTGCTGTGGGATTAGCTTCCACAATTTTGTTGAAAATATAGGATGCTGCTTTTAAATCGTCTTCTGTACCCCATTTTTTACCAACTGGTGTATAGATAAAAGCATCGGGATGTTTTGATAAAAATTGATTCAATTTTTCTTCCTCTTGCGAGTTTGAAAAATTCCGAGACATATTAATTAGGATCTGTATGTTAGTAATAGGATCTGTTATAGATTCGGTAATTTTCCCGAATCCATGGTTTCGGTAATTTTCCCGTTTCGATTCGGTAACTTTACCGAATGGGGGCGGTAACGGTTCCCCCTCTGATTCGGTAATTTTCCCGATTCGGGATTGCTCGGTTTCTTCACCATTTGGAAACAACAATTTGACTAATAGATCTTCATTAAAACGATAATGTGTTGTAGGTGTGCCATATGCCTTTTTTTTGCAAGTTTCTAAACTGGTACCAAGTAATAACTTCAATTTTTTAATTGAATATCTAACTTGATCAACTGTTAAACCAAGCTCGTCACCAAGTTCCTCATTTTTCTTCCAAAACCAACCATCATCTCTCATCCCCATACCAGACAAAAAAACAAGTTGAGCAAGCACAGCTGCAAGATTATAGTCCCCTTTGCAAAATGATATGTATGGGCGCGGTATGCTAATGTTATTCCGCTGTCCACTCATTTGAGTAACTACGTCAAAAAGTCTACTCATGAGTAAGACCTTCTAATCAGATCCCACAATTTTTCGACATATTGGTGGGTGACAGGTTGCCAATGATTGTTTATCATGGCTTCATATTGAATGCCGGACGGCAAAAACCTACAACGCAATTGCGTTATAGAGCAAAATAGTGTTAAACTAGACATGCGACTAATACTCCACAAGTGTTGTTGCAACCAGACCGATAGTGCTTCTGCAAAATTCGCTATCGGTCACCTTTTTCCAAAAATCAAATCCGTTAATTGGACTATCTCCGTAAGTTTTGATTGAAGACTATATGCATTTCCTGATAGCGATTTCTTTTCTTTCTTATCAAAAATCCCATCTGATATAAATTCATTATGTTTACGACAGAACTCTCCCAGTTCTGAAACCAATTCAGTAAATTTTTTAAGTAGATCATCATTATCGACATTATCTACATCGGGTAATTTCACAAACACACCGTTTTGATGACGTGCTATTGCTTCTGTAATAACATTAGAATTGGCTTCTGCTTCCATTTCTAATATCATTCCCAACGTGATTTGTTGATCATTCCTATCTTTTCTCACTCTATTTCGTAATGAGTTTTCAGTACCAGATTCAGGATCTAATCGTTTGGCCATTACACTGTATCCACCAGGATAAGATCGTATCAACTTATGCGTAGCGTCTATAATGTCATCTGGAATTGGAAAATTTTTATTATCCACATGAACTCCTTATTTTTTGTGGTTGTTCTGGTTCTAATCTCGATATAACTTAGGATCAACTCTTAACTCACCGTTTGTTATTTCTTGAATTCGATAAGCGTTTTTTTCTGGAATAATTTCTCCCCATTGAGAAATGGCTCCTCTTGAAAGGTTCAATATTCTAGCTAATGGAGTTACACCATTAAAATATTTTAAAACGATATTCTTTAACATTTTTGGCTCCTGTTGTTTAGTTCTCTAAACTATATATGTTTATTTTTTTAAAGTCAACAAATGTTAAGATAACTAAACATTTTTTATAGGTATAAATTATGAATACACTTGGTTCAAGAATAAGAAAAAAAAGAACGGAACTTGGTCTGACGCAAAGAGATCTTGCAAAAGCAATAAAAGGAGCTAATCATTCATCTGTTTCGCAATGGGAATCAGACACATCTACGCCTAGTGCTAAAAACTTATTTGATTTATCAATTGCTCTTAATTGCGATTTTGCTTGGTTATTAAATGGTGGAATTGAATCCAATATAACCCCTGTTGAGCTAAAATCATACAAAGTACCACTAATAAGTTATGTTCAGGCCGGGATGTGGACAGAATCTTGTGAACTCCGTGATTCAACTGGATTTGAATATATTATGACATCATTAGAATTATCAGATAAAGCGTTTGCATTACAAATCAAGGGAGACTCAATGGAACCTGAATTCAAAGAAAGTGATGTCGTTATTATTGATCCTGCTGTTAAACCAACCCCTGGTGAATTCGTTGTAGCAATGAATGGTGAATCCGAAGCCACGTTCAAAAAATATAGAGAACTGGGATATGATGAGCATGAAAGAATGCAATTTGAGCTTATTCCGTTAAATCCTGACTATACAATTATGAATTCATTAAAACAACAAATCAGAATTATCGGAACAATGGTTGAGCATAGAATATTTAGAAGGAAAAGGTCATGATACATAATAAATCTATCTGCGTTTTTTTATTGATTTGCATTAGTGGTATGTCTTATGCGGATTGGAAGGTAATGGAAGATGGAGAAAAAGAAATATCTGCAAGCATAACAGCGAAGAAAGCAAGTGAAAAAAATACTGTAATGACTATCGGCTGTACTGATATTTTTGCTGTTAATGATAATGGTGATCATATCGTCACAGACATAGAAAAAACTTGTAAGTAAAAATAACTATTTAACATAGTAAGCACGATGTAACCTCTCCTTTCTGTTCACATATCTAAATTATTTTTGGTCATTTATTTAAAATAATATTGACTTATTTGTTTAGTTATCTAAAATTAAAGGCAATTAATTTTACATTGCTCTTTAAAAATCAAAACAACTAATTATTTGTTCGTTTTGTCAGTTCGTCAAATTTAAAGCACGATTCTGACTCCATGTATTCTATGGCTGAAATTGGATAACCACAGGTTAAACACGAGATACTTTTGACAAAGATAGCTTCATCTTTGGGATTCATTTTGGGTTCATATTCAAATAAATACTCGTTACCTTGGCATATAACGCAACTGTGTTTTAACGTTTCAACTTTACTCATGATGAGTGACTCAATTAATTAGTAATTATTTATTATAATAAATAACTGTATATAATCACAGTTATTTTGATAAATTGTTTTGATTATCAACTTACGAAGTGGAGTACCATCGTACGCTCGTGGAGTGCAGACCAGAGCGTTTTTTTAATAATTTGTGGGGCTAATGCAGTAGCTCCACAAAATAGAAATTAATTTACAACATGTGTGGAGTGAAAAATGACAGATAAAACATTAAAGGAATTGTTGCAAGAAGGTGTAGAACGTTTTAATAACAGTGGTAAACCAACAACAATAATTGATAATGCAATAGAAAAACTATTCAAAGACATAATCGATAGTGAATTTCGCTCTTATGGAAATTTTGGTGAAATAGTAAGAGATGCAGTAAAAAAAGCATTACCAGCCAATATTCAAGATATCATTTCCCTTCCTAAATATAATCAATTGATTGTTAATTCTCTTCAACAACAATGGCTGTCATCAGGTGTTGAACAACATTTTGTAGACAAAGCGACAAACCTGCTTAACGACATAATTAATGAATACCCTATACCTGAATATATTTATCTATCTGATTTACTGGAAGCGTTTGTTGAGGAATACGTCGAGGATGCAGAGGAGGAAAGGTGGGACAGACCAGACATCCGGCTTGAGGTAAGTGATTATGATAGTGGTCATATTCGTGTCTATTTTGATAAGAAACCTGGAGCTAACAGAAGCTGTTACTCGCTGGACAACATTCTCGCTTGTTCCCGTTTAGACGAAAAAGTAATAGATAAATTAGAGCTAAATGAATGTGAAGTTTATAAAGTTTATTCAGCCAAAATTGATGGTGACTGCATAGGTAAATTATTACAACCAACCAATACAAAATATCAAAACTTAATTATTGCTCTTTATTATGGTCAATCAAAACTAGTATTTGACTGTGACGTAGATGACATTGTTTACCCGAATGATTGCGATTAATTGAATATCTTATTGCAGAAAGATTAAATGAAAAGTGGAGTATTAATATGAGCATTGAAACCGTAACATTAGATAATTTTATTAAAGTCCCTTGTTTTCGTTATTTTCAAGCTGGGCGACTATTTTATAGCGTCACGCTGCCAATGAATCAGCTAGAAAAGTTTTTAAGTATTGATAATGAATTCGATGTTCTTAAACGTTCACAGCGCATTGTTGATAAAAGTAGAGTTAAAAAATTAATTAATTACCTTGAAAAAGATAAATTTATACTTCCGTCTTTAACTGGTTTTATTGATGGGGATTGTCAATTTAAAGAGTATGGAAAAGATTCAGGAATCGGTTTTCTTGAGCTATCTCTTGATTGTGTGATCAAGTTATTTGATGGACAACATCGAGCAAGTGGGATTGTTTCAGCCTGTAAGAAATCTTACGAACTAAGATATAAACTTCAAAAAAGTAGCATAACGTTAAATTTAACAAACTCTTTAACATTACAAGAGCGTCAGCAGTTTTTTTCAGATATTAACACTAATGTATCAAAACCAAGCATCTCCTTAAGCAGTGTTTACAACCAACAAGACTCAAGGTCTGTATTTGCAACCAAAATCATTGATTGGTTACGCATGACGAACATCATTGAATACGAAAAAAATGTTATTAGCAAAGATGAAAAATTTAAGGCTTTTACTTTCAAATCATTTGTCGATTCAGTAACTAAAGCCTTTGGACTGAAAAAAAATACAGATATAACGCCAGACTTATTAGCGCAAGGTGAAATTATTTATAAGGCATGGTCCTCAAAATTTCACTGGGTAGATTCTATTGATATCAGTTACCAAAAGCAAAACACATTAAACTACCACAACCTAATGATAATTATTATTGGTGATGTTACCAAAAGATTATTAGAAAAACACAGTGCTTATGATGTAAGTAAAAAAATTGAAGATAGCACCTTTGATTACCTCACTCTATTTAGAATTACAGATTTATATGATGTTTGTGTCGATAAAGAAACCAACAGAGTTAAGCTCGATGCAGATTCAAAATACAAGGCTATAGATAGGCTTTTATACGCCTTAGATGATAAGTGAAAGCTAGTTTGATTAATTAAATATCTTTGTGCAGAAAGATAAAATAAAAATGTGGAGTATTAAAAATGTTTTTTAAAAAACTAATTGTTTATCAATTTAACAACGACAGTACTATTAACAACCTTAATAATGAAATATTGACCAAGTTATCATTTACACCATGTGGACCATTGGATTCTATCAAGCAAGGTTTTGTATCAGTTACTGATGATGATTTATTAAAACTAGATATCCAAGGTCACTCTTTGTTAAAAGTACGAACTGAAAGTAAAATCATTCCTAGTTCTGTTATTAAGAAAAAAACATCTGAACGAATTGAGCATTTAGAACAACAGTTTGGACGTAAAGTAACTAGAAGTGAAAAGCAAACGTTAAAAGATGAAGTTATAGCTGACTTATTGTCTGTTGCATTCACTAAAGATCAATACACCTATATTTGGATTAATCATCAAGATCAATTCATAGCAATCGAAACATCTAGTTTTAAAGTGGCTGAAAATATTTTGTCATTAATTAGAAAAGAACTAGGCCAATTATCTTTAACACCACTTCATACTGAAAAACCTGTAGCCCCATTTTTTAAAGGATGGGTTTTAAATGACAGTTCCCCTACTAACTTTTTTATCCTTAATGATGCGGTATTAACAGATCCGCTAGAAAGCAATGGAAAAATTAAACTCATAGACGAAAATTTAACAGCCGATGAAGTAAAAAGTTATCTTAATTCAGGTCGTGAAATCAAGTCATTATCGTTTTCATATCAACAGCGAACAGTCTTTACAGTAAATACCGAGTTAGTTTTTTCTAAGATTAATTATTCATCTGAAATGCTAGATGAAAATTGCGATATTTCACCTGATGATAAAGCTAAACGAATAGAAGCAGATTTTTATTTGGTTGCTAATGAATTAACTAAGTTGATTAATGATTTTACTAGGTCCTTGCAATAAAAAAAGCGTCTGGTATATGCGCCGATAATTAGCGGTGACCATTTCCCACTAATTTGAAATATACAAGCCTAATAGTCCTATTCCATTGTGGTAGTTGCGCCACAGGCGACAGAGCGACAATTACTTAATGTAGAAAAACAAGTTTGAGGTGATTAATGAAAAAAGGAGAAATTGTTATGACAATTAATACAGTTATTATTGATATTGAAACACTAGATACAGCACCCACCGCTGTCATATTATCGATCGGCGCATTTGCGTTTGATAGATTTAATTTAAATGGAACTATTGAAAATATAAAAAATTCAAGCATTGAGGAAAATGAAGGACTTTATCATCTGTATTATGTTTGTAATTTAAATGAACAATTAGTTTCGTCAAAAAGGACAATTAGTCAATCAACACTGGATTGGTGGAGAAGACAATCATCTGAGAATAATAAACACATATTCCTTAACCATAATAGCCAAAATTTGGAAAAAGTCCTTAACGCGCTGCTTGATAAAATGAATGAATGGAAAAGACTTAGTGATAACTTTCGATTTTATTTCCGTGGTACCGACTTTGATCCTGTAATTATAAAAAATGCATTCAGTGAATACGGATTACCAACCCCTTGGGAATATTATAATGTTAGAGATGTTCGCACCTATATTGATGCTCTTAGTGGAGATGACAGCGGTTATCTTGACGGACATAAACTATCATTTAATTATATAAAACATAATTCATTGCATGATGCTATGAGAGATGCCGAACAAATGTGTGCGGCTGCAGAATAACATTAAACAAACATCGTTAAGTTGCAGATAACGATAGTAAAAGTGGAGTATTAAAAATGAATACAGTATTTTTATTGATGGCCGAATTTAACACACCAACAATCCCTCTATCACAAATTGCTGAAAAATATTTAGGCATGACAATAGCAACAGCAAATAAAAAAGCTAATTGTGGCGAGCTTGCTTTACCCTCTTTTAGATTAGATCAGGGACAAAAAGCACCCAGAATCGTGCATATCCAAGATTTAGCCGACTACATTGATGAAAAGCGTCTTGAAGCAAAAAAGGAGCTTGAATATATAAATAAGTGAAGGAATCCTTCACTTATTTTTTAATGCTTAAGCTCTTACTAAAAAAGCCCAAGCCTCATAACCGTAATCTTTAGCATATAGAACCTTATTGGAACTACCTCTAACTTTACGATGCGGACAAAAAATCCATTTAAAACCTGCAGGAGCAGGACCTTTAGGTATTTTGCGTAATGGCATTCATAGTCACCTCCTTAAGGGAAGAGATTTTTTCCTTGCAAATCATTACAATCTGTATTATTGTGTCAGATGTCTAATGTAAGTCGACAAGGTGATGATACTTCCCGTATTATCATCTTTTTGTGTATAAGCCCTTCTGATTGCAGTCAAAAGGGTTTTATCTTTTGTATCCTTTGTTTTTGAACATATGCAGCATCATAAGAAACACCGCATAAATCAGCTATTTCATTTTCAGATAAATAATGTAAGCGCGAATCTTGCACAGGAACCAATAATTCACCAGCAAAACATTTAGCCTGCCATTCACTATCTTCTATAGTCTTTATAACCCCGTTATCAGTCATATTCCTAGCAAATAATGGTATATTTCTGTGTAACAAATTATGCCCCAACTCATGGGCAGCAGTCATCCTATCCCGACCATTTCCTGCAATTGCCCCCTCATATATATCTTCTCGAAGGCAAATAACATTCTGATCTGGATAAGTTAATCCATGATTACTCCCCATTTCCTCAATATCCAAAACTTCTAACCTAAAATTAGGATCTAAACGAGGTAACGCAAATTCTAAAAATTCCATAATAGGAAAATAAGGTTGCTCAATTTTTAAAATTGTTCTTAGCTCATTTGCAATCTTTCTTAATTGAACAATATTTTTTGCAGGTACTTTTACACTATATCCACTCAAAACAAGTCTCCTACTATCCTTTATTTATTATTTTTATTTAAGATATTACTAAGAGACTCAAAATCATCATCGTTCAATTCGTCAAAGCGGCGAGCAAATGATAAGGTAAAATCACGTGCAGCGTCCGTTTTCCCGATTAAATTAATATCAACAGTCTCAACAGTCTCTTTTGCTGCAACTCTTAACACTTTCTCGTCATTACGATTCTGACATAAAATACTAATAACTGTTTCTAGTAATGGTTCAGTTACCGCTCTTTTCCCTGTTTCAATAGCAGAAAAATAAGATGATGTTTTATTAGCTTTCTTAGCCATTTCAGACAATGACATGCCGAGATCTATTCTCATTTTCCTTACAGCTTTACCAAAAGGCGTTAACATAATATATCCCCCTACATACACAAATTAAGATGATATGCGTATTTTCATACCACTCTTTGATGATAACAAATTCACGTTATCATTGTCAACAAAAATTAGTTGATAAATTAACATTTATTTGAAAAATAGAATTATTATGGAAAGTTTATGACTTTTATTGTTTCAATCAGGAACCCAATAGGAACCCAAGAGGGACGAAAAACTTTTAAAATATAGTTAGTTTGTCCTATCAAGCATAGGGGCGATTGCAAACCGGTTTAACCTAGATGGAAACAGCAAAAATACCTCGACAACAATAATAAAAGTGCTATTCTAGCTAGCGTTTTTTAACAACGCAATATATAAAATATAAGGAATGATGATGAATTTTAATGAAACCAATACCATTACAATTGAAATAAATGAACTATTACAAAAAAAGATGCGTTTCATCGCTATAATGCAACAAATTTATGGCGTTTTGCTTGCAATTGGCGGAGGGTTGACTTGTATAGGTATAATCACGGCAATTATTGGCGTGCCAATGCTAATTGCTGGTATAAAATTGTTTCAATCAGGTAGCGCTTTTAGTCTTACCGCGAATGCCAAAAGGCCAGAGGATTTAGTTAATTCCATTAATAACTTAGGCTCATATTGGAAATTCACTTTAATTGGCTTTATTGCTGTAATTGTAACCTATTTGCTTATTTTTATATCTATTTTATTAATTATGCCTCATTCAGGTTACTAATAAACAATAGTTATCACATTTTATGAAAATAAATTTATGACTAAAAAAACCTCGTTAACTGACGAGGTTTTCTTTTTTATTCAGTTGGTTCGGAAGGTTGTTGTTGCCCAGGAGTATTTCCTGATTTATCTTCATCAGATTTGAGATCATCAATCGGATCTGAGATTCCTTGCTTATTCATTTCTTCTAACGATTTAGAACCTTCTAAAGCGTTAGCTTTAATATCGGTGACAATCCCCATTTCATTAAAATAAACAGCAAATGTTCTTTGGCTGACTACATCATGTTGTGGTTGTTGGCGGAAAACATAGTACCACACATTATCACCAAAAGCCGATGTCAACATAGGTGATCCCATAATAAACACGACCTGCTCTTTATTTTGACCAACTTGTAAGGTATCAATAGCTTCTTGGGTTACATAATTACCTTGATTGATATCAGGTCTATATACCCAACGATCAACAACTGAACAACCACTCAATAAAACACCAGTTATAATTGCAAGTGAGGTAAATTTATGAAACTGCATTTAACTTAATCCATTTTTAAAAACAAAATTTGGCATATTATCGCTGATATTTTAACTAAGTGCTAGACAAATTAACAAATTATTCCAGAATTATGTAATAAAATAGTAAGTAACAAGCTTATAATTAATTTACAACTTGACATTTATTCACGTATCGCCAAACTACACAACGTCATCAAAAACATTACTGATAACTAACCAAAGGTAAAAAATGAAATTAGAAACTATAGATCAAAAAGCAAGCTATGCTATTGGATTACAAATTGGGCAACAATTAAAAGAATCAGGATTAAATAACTTAGAACTAGACGCATTAAAGTTAGCAATGGCAGACGTATTAGCGGGTAATCAACCAGCGCTTCCATTACAAGAATTACATGATGCGCTACGCCATGTACATGAGCAAGCCACTAAAGAAAAAGCTAAACAAGCCGAGAAAATTGCCCAAGCAGGCAAAGATTTTCTAGCTAATAATATTAAAAAAGCAGGTATTAAGTCAACCGAATCAGGTTTACAGTATGAAGTCATTAAATCTGGTAATGGGGCTATACCTAAAGCCAGTGATCAGGTTCAAGTTCATTACACTGGTCAATTAATTGATGGTACAGTATTTGACAGTTCCGTACAGCGCGGTGAGCCGGCCGAATTCCCGGTTAATGGCGTTATTCAAGGATGGGTTGAAGCATTACAGCTAATGCCTGAAGGTTCTAAATGGCGATTATATATTCCCCAAGAACTCGCATATGGTGCCCAAGGAGCAGGTGCATCTATTCCACCATATAGCGCCCTAATTTTTGATGTCGAATTATTAAAAGTATTATAAACATATTTGGACGCTAATTAGCGTCCAGCTTTTAGATTTTTAGGTAGAGTAAATGAAACACTAGCTGCAATGAATAGCAACACACTAGCTGCACCAAAGGCAATAAAATGAGTATGAAAATTATCGTACAACCACCCGCCTAACCAAGAGCCTGTCATAGCGCCAATTTGGTGACCAAGGTAAGTTAAGCCTGAAAGTAAACCTACAATTTTAACTCCATAAATATCTGCTGTGATTGCCCCGGATAATGACAAAGTTCCAGCCCAAACCAAGCCACTTAAAGCAGCAATAATAAATAATTGCCATTTAGTTGCCACCATAACTAATGCAATAAATCCGAATCCTCGAACCAAATAGACTAATGTCAAAAGATTTTTTCGTTGCACAACGTCAGAAAAGTAACCTAATGCCAGAGTACTAAAAATAGCCACTAAACCAATTAAACCGATCCCGGATGAACTTGTCACCAGATCAAAACCATGATCGATCAGCATAGGTACGCCATGCGTTCCTAATAAATTCATACTAAATCCACAGGTAAACAATCCAAAACATAACAACCAAAATGGACGCGTTTGTAAAACATAACTAAGGTTGAGTATTGGCTCAGAACTCATTGATGGCACTGTTTGATTATTGAAACTTGTATTGGATATTTGGGCAGGATTGTCTTTCATAATGAAAATTGCAATCGGCAAGGCAAGTATAAAAAGCACAACAGCAAAGGCGATCAAGGTTGTTTGCCAGCCATAAATCGGAATGAAATAAGCAAAAACGGGTAACATTACTGCAATACCAGCCATACTGCCGGTTGCTAAAATAAATAATGCTAATCCTCTTCTTTTAATAAACCAACTTGCCACAATAGGGGTGAAACTAACTGATCCAACAAAAGAAGTCCCAAAAGACAAGGCAATACCAAAAGAAAATAAAAAACTCCAATAATCCCGAAACATAGCCGCCCATACAGTTGCAATAACTATGATAACTGCACCTAATAATAAAACGATACGAGTGCCATATTTACCGACTAAATAACCAGCAATCGGCATAGCAATACCGGAAAAAAGCATACCGATAGCGATAATACCAGAAAGCACACTACGACTAAAATTAAGATCACTGGCTATCGGCAAAAAAAACGTTCCCATACTCATGCGTAAACCACTAGAGAGTAATGTTAACAATGCTGCAGCTATGACTATATTCCAACCAAAATACCAAGGGCAACGCATAATGTTATCCAATTAATAGCAACCAGGTTTGAAAACGGTTTTAACTATAACATTTTAATAATTATGCTGTATATAAGGTCTTTATTTTTCGCTATAATATTAGTTTATGACTAATTTAATTAGAGTAAGGAAAGGTATATGTCTACAGACTTGATTCGTATTGCTATAGCTGGCGCTGGTGGCAAAATGGGGCGACAACTGATTCAATCAGTATCACAAATTGCTGGTGTTACCTTAGGTGCCGCATTGGAACGTCAAGGATCATCACTAATAGGTAGCGATGCTGGCGAACTTACCGGCATTGGTAATTGTGGAATAACAGTCACCGACAACCTTGAACAAGCACAGGATCAGTTTGATGTCTTAATCGATTTTACTCGCCCGGAAGGCACACTCAATTACCTAAAATTTTGCGTGCAACATAACAAAATGATGATAATTGGTACCACTGGTTTTGATGAAGCCGGTAAACAAACCATTGCTGAAGCAGCCCAAAAAATTGCTATTGTATTTGCTGCAAACTTCAGTGTTGGCGTCAATCTAGTGCTTAAATTACTCGAAAAAGCGACCACTATTATGGGGGACTATGCCGATATCGAAATTATTGAAGCTCATCATCGCCATAAAGTTGATGCCCCATCCGGCACCGCCTTAGCCATGGGTGAATCCATCGCTAAAACTTTAAATTGTGATCTTAAAGATCGGGCGATTTATTGCCGTGAAGGCCATACTGGAGAAAGGCCTAAAGGTGCCATCGGTTTTGCCACTATCCGCGCTGGCGATATTGTCGGTGAACATACTGCAATTTTTGCTGATATTGGTGAGCGAGTCGAAATTAGTCACAAAGCATCAAGCCGCATGACATTTGCTAATGGCGCCGTACGTGCAGCCTTATGGTTAGCTAAACAACCTATTGGTTTATACGACATGCGTGATGTACTAAATTTAAACAATTTATAATAGTATAATCATGGCAGATGAATTTTGGATGCAGCAGGCATTAGTGCTAGCCAAACGTGCAGCTACAATGGGCGAAATCCCAGTTGGTGCGGTAATTATTGATGACAACCAACACATTATCGGCGAAGGCTTTAACCAAGCAATTTTGCAGCATAATCCATCTGCTCACGCTGAAATGGTAGCCATAAAACAGGCCGGCCAAACTATACATAATTATCGTTTAGTTAATACAACCCTTTATGTAACTTTGGAACCGTGTATGATGTGCGCTGGTGCTATTATTCATAGCCGCATTAAACGAGTTGTCTATGGAGCAAGTGATTATAAGACTGGCGCTGCGGGTTCGTTTATCGATATTCTTGCCCTTCCCGGCATTAATCACTATGCCGAAGTCACTAGTGGGGTGTTGGCAGATGAATGTAGTAATCTATTGAGCGATTTTTTTAAACAACGGCGTTTACAAAAAAAACAAACAGGCAATATTTTGTAAATAAAGTTTTAGAAAAAAACTAAGAATTTAAATAACAACTAATATTTAATAAAAAACTGGCTAGCTTATTCTTTTTATCCGGGAAAATTGCTAAAATCTAGTTTAATTTTAAAAAGTTAATTTGAGCATAGTTAATGAAAAAACATACCTTAGCAACAATGATATCAGCGGACGATATCCAAAAACGCGTTAATGAACTGGGTCAACAAATTAGTCAAGATTATCAACACAGTCAAAATGAGCTTATTTTAGTCGGATTATTACGAGGTTCATTTATTTTTATGGCCGACTTAAGCCGGGCCATCAGCGTTGGTCATGAAGTTGATTTTATGACTGCCTCCAGTTATGGCAATGCGGTGGTTAGTAATCGTGATGTAAAAATTCTAAAAGACTTAGACGAAGATATTCGTGATAAAGATGTCCTAATCGTTGAAGACATTATTGATACTGGCAATACCCTGAGTAAAGTGATGGCCATTTTAAAATTACGCCACCCACGCAGTATCGAAATTTGCACATTATTGGATAAACCATCTCGACGCGAAGTTTCAGTACCAGTAAAATATATTGGCTTTTCAATTCCGGATGAATTTGTGGTTGGTTATGGCATCGATTATGCACAACATTACCGCCATTTGCCTTATATAGGGAAAGTTAACCTACTTTAATCTTAATATTAACTATCTGGGGTGTATGTGTCACGATTTTCTTGTTCATTGTGTTTACTTCTAGTCCTGACTACAGCATCGAGTTATGCTGATATGTCGTTATCAATAAAAGGGCTATCCGGTGAACTAGCTGAAAATGTTAATGCCAGAATTTCGCTGATCACCCCTAACCGCATCAACAATTCACCCAATTTTAAGCGTTATTTTGAAAGCGAAGCCCAAAAAGCCATGCGGGCTTTAGGTTATTACTCCCCTACTTTCGAATATGACGAAAAAGATCCTAAAGTCTTAGTTGTTACCATATCGCCAGGCCAACCTATAACCATTGAGCAATTAAATGTTAATATTGAAGGTGAAGGACAAAATGACAAAGATTTCAAAGCATTATTAAAAAATTCCTTACCTAAAATTGGTGATATTTTAAATCATGGCATTTATGAGTCTTTCAAAAAGAGTCTACAAAATCTAGCTTTAGAAAAAGGTTATTTTGATGCTAACATGCCTACCCACCAACTAGCTGTTTCTAATTCTGAACATCAAGCTTATTGGAATATTGATTACAATACCGGGCAACGTTATAAATTTGGTGCAGTGAATTTTCACGATGTCAAAATTCGTAAAGACTACTTGGCCAATATTGTGCCTTTCAAAGAAGGGGAAGAATATACCGCAGAACAATTATCATTGTTTAATCGCCGCCTTTCATCCACTAACTGGTTTAATTCCGTTGTAGTTGCTCCCGATTTTGCCAACGTCACCAATAATAAAGAGTTACCTATAGATGTGGCGACTTCACCGCGCAAAAAAAATAGTATGGATTTAGGTTTAGGTTACTCTACCGATAATGGCGTGCATGGCAAAATTGGTTGGAGTAGGCCGTGGATTAATAGCCGAGGTCAAAGTTTTCAAAGTAATCTATCGCTATCTTCTCCAGAACAAACGATCACCATGGCTTATAAAATCCCATTGAAAAGATCGCCACTAGAACATTATTACACCGTCCAAGGTGGCTATAAAAAGATTGATAATAATGACACCTATTCGCGTTCCTACACTTTCGGAGTGTTACGTAATTGGGATAAATTTGAAGGCTGGCAAAGCGCATTAGGCTTAAGTATGATCCGCGATAACTTTACCCAAGGTGATGCCAGTTATAAGACTATGCTTTTATACCCTTCAATAAGTCTGTCACGGATCCGTACTGATGGTAAATTATTTGCCATGTGGGGGGATTCACAACGTTATTCAATTGAAGTAGCTGGCGACTCAGTTGGTTCCGACATTAATCTGGTACGGTTTCAAACTCAGCAAAGTTGGATTCGCTCAATTAAACAATCGCATCGTTTTATTGCACGGGGTAACTTCGGCATAATTCAAGCCAGTAATTTCGATCGGGTACCCCCTTCCTTTAGATTCTTTGCCGGTGGTGATCGCAGTATTCGTGGTTTTAAATATCAATCAATTTCGCCAGAAGATAAAAAAGGCAAATTAAAAGGTGCGTCTAAACTCATCACCGGATCATTAGAATATCAATATAACGTTACTGGTGATTGGTGGGGGGCGCTATTTGTTGACAGTGGTGAAGCGATTGATAAAGTTGATAAAGCAAAATTTTATACCGGTTCTGGCTTTGGGGTGCGCTGGGCATCACCTATTGGTCCGGTAAAAGTAGATTTAGCCACCCCAGTCAATAGAAAAGATACTGGCTCTATTCACTTATATATAGGTTTAGGAACTGAGTTATAATATGACTAATAATCCAATTAGAACCAAGAAAATTAAAAAATTGAAACGCATCCGCAAATGGAAGAAGCGTAGCGTAGTAATTTTGTCGATTTTTGTATTTCTAATTGCCTTTATCTGCATCACAATTTACACCAGTGTTGGGGTAAAACTCACTACCTTAGCCTTAAATAAATGGCTTCCGGAACTCAAAATCGCTCAAGTCGATGGCACCTTTCATGATTTACATATTAAAGGATTTTCACTGGAGTTACCTGGAGTTAACGTCCAAATCGACGAGGCCTCCTTTGCTCTTTCCGGGTTATGTCTATTAAAAACCACCATTTGTGTTCAACATTTCGAAGCTGATGGCGTAAAAGTTACGGTGAATACCGACCAATTAAGCACATCTACAGAAGAAGAAAAAGAAGAAGGACCGCAATCTGAGCAACGCTTTGTTATCAACATGCCATTACCAATAAAACTTGCCGAAACCCACCTTACCAAAGTACAAGTTAATGTTGATGATATGCAATTTGGCATGTCAGATTTTACTGGTAAAGCCAACTGGGTAAAAGAAAAACTCTACGTGTACCCTTCTGTAGCTATAGGTTTAAATGCTATTTTTAAGGATCCTGCGCCAAGTAAACCAGTAACAGAAAACTCGGAAAATGATATCCCACTCAACCAGAAAATTAATCAATTATTCAATCAACCATTAATTGATTCATTACCTCAGGTTAGTATTCCATTAGATATTAATGTCACCTCGTTAACCGGCGATGATTGGTGGTTACACATCGGTGGTCAAGATCTGCGTTTCAACCAAGTAACCATTAAAACTAATATGGTAAATAACCATATTGTAGTCAACCAAGTAGATACAGTAGCCAAAACCCCTTATGCTAACGGCCATGCGTCAGTTTCTGGGGAAATTACTTTAGGTGACGACTGGCCAATATTTGCCTTAGTAAACGTCATAACCGAACACAACCAACTGGATGGCCAATTTTCGGGTAAATTGTTAGGCGAATTATACACCAACTCTAAACTAACAGGCTTAAATGACATCCAAATTGATGGTCATATTAATTTTATCGAAAAATACCTGCCAGTGATGGTTAATCTTAACGGTAAACATCTGCAATGGCCAATCGAAGGGCAATCTCAATACCAACTTGATAACTTTAATTTAAATCTTGATGGCAGTGTACAACAGTATAAATTAAACAGCCAAGGTCATTTTAATGGTGACAATTTACCTGCCACTGTTTTTGATGTATTAGCTAATGGTACCAATCAAGGTGCCGCCTTTGATCATGCCAAAATTCAATTACCACAAGGTGATATCAACCTTTCCGGGGATGTAAATTGGCAAACCGCTTTACAATGGAATGCTAATGTTAAACTCAATAATGTCGATATTAGCCAAGAACTACCAAGTTACCCTATCAAATTAGCTGGTCAACTACAAACTAGTGGCACAGTAGCCGACAACAATTGGCAATTAAATTTAGCTCAAGTAAACCTAAAAGGTAGTATCAAAAAAGCTGATTTTGCTACTAATGGTGATTTGAGTGTCGATGACAATAGCAATATTAGTGCTAATAACTTTACTGTCAATTGGGGGAAGAATTTAATTAACTTAAATGGGACTACCAATAAAGGTAATTTAAATGCCAAACTTAATTTAGCTTCATTGTCGTTACTAGTTGACGATATGCAAGGTAATATTAACGGCAACATTAAAATGACTGGTGCAGTTGACGACCCTATTATTGATACTAATATTATGGTTAACAACCTAAGTTTGCCAGACATATCGGTAGCTAAAGCTAATCTTACCGGCAAAGTACAATACCAAAAACAAGTGCGTGGTCAACTCAACTTGACCGGACAAAATATTGAATTACCAAGCTTATCAATTAAAAAAAGCGAGCTGCAACTGTCCGGCAATGAAAATCAGCATACTTTAACTTTGAATATCGATGGTATACCGGCATCATTAACCACAGCATTAACCGGGCATATTGATAAACAACATACCCAATGGACCGGCAATATTACTCGGGCATTGGTGAAATTTAATGATAAAAATCATTGGCAACTAAACAAATCAGTAGGCCTTAGTTACGATATTAACCAACAGGTACCAACAATTGCGGCTCATTGTTGGCTAAATGCTAATTCAAGCATATGCTTAGATAAAGAATTAAAAGTAGCGGCTAACACAGCTACTAGCGTGACTTTAAAAGACATCGATCTAAGTAAATTACCGATCCCCAACGATGGTGAAACCAAACTAAGTGGTTACGTCAATGGCAAAGTAAATATTCAATTTAATGAAGGCAGTAACATTCCTACGATTAAGGCCAATATCAGTAGTAATAAAGTTTATATTCAACAAATGGTGACTAACCAAGCGTTACCGATCCCCTTCAATCTATTTAACATTGAGGCCGAATTTAACCAACAACAGGCCAAATTAAATTGGCGCTTTGGCTTAAATGAACTGGGCAAAATATCCGGTAATTTAGCCATTGACGATCCAATGCAACAAAAAAAATTAAGTGGCCAATTAGTTATTGATAAACTGGCTTTAGCCATTATTAATCCATTATTAGATCGCAATGACTATGCTAAAGGGGCAATTAATGGCACGGTTAAATTTTCGGGAACCTTAATGGATCCTTATTTAACAGGTGGTATCGATCTAAGGCATAGCGAAATTAAAACCAGTCAACTGCCAATAGATCTTAAATCAGCGGTGATTGATATTAATTTTAATGGTAAGTCTTCAACCTTAAAAGGCATCTTAACCACCCAATCGGGTAACATTAATATTAATGGTCAAGCAAGTTGGCATACACTTGATAAATGGCAGGCCTCATTAGCGGTCAAGGGTGCGGCAATGGAAGTAAATGTACCGCCAATGGTGGTCATGACCGTAGTCCCCGACATTACCATTAAAGCCAGTCAAGACGAATTAACCTTATCCGGTAAAGTTGATATTCCTAAAGGTAAAATAACCGTGGAATCCTTACCGCCATCAAGTGTTGATGTGTCACCAGATGAGGTAATGCTAGATAAACAATCTAAGGCTAATTCAGCACCAAAATTAGGCATGAAAATTAATAGCCATCTTGAAATTAATATTGGCGATCAGGTCAACGTGGATGCATTTGGTTTGAAGGCATCATTAACTGGTCATTTAATTGTATTGCAAGATAATAAAGGTTTAGGTGTACATGGGCAAATACTCATCCCGACTGGGCGATTCCAAGCGTATGGTCAAGATCTAATTATTCGTAAAGGTGAGCTAGAATTTGCCGGACCAACCGACCAAGTTCGGCTCAGCATCGAAGCTATTCGTAATCCGGAATCGATGGATAATAATAACATTACTGCCGGGATTCGCGTTACCGGCACATCTGATAGTCCAAAGGTTGAAATTTTTTCCGATCCGGCCATGTCACAACAAGAGGCTTTATCCTACTTAATTCGTGGGCAAGGGCTTGATAGTTCCGAACAAAGCGATAATGACATGATGACCGCCCTATTAGTCGGCATCGGTACTGCTAAAACCGGTAAATATATTGGTGATATTGGTAATATCTTCGGTATTAAAAATCTAACGCTAGACACCCAAGGTGCTGGCGATAGTTCCAAAGTTGTAGTGAGTGGTTATATTTTACCGAATTTGCAGCTTAAATATGGCGTAGGGATTTTTGATTCACTAGCCGTATTTACGCTACGTTACCGGTTGATGCCTAGCCTATACTTAGAAGCCACCTCTGGCCTTGCTCAAGCTGTAGATCTTATCTATCAATTTGAATTTAATTAGATGTAAAAATCAGATCTATTAATAACTGTGCCGTTAATCTTAGCGGCACGGTTAAATCAAGGTTTATAACCAATAAGCATTTCGCGTTTAACGCCAAAGCCTTGGCGTTTACTCACCACAAAGCCGGCATTGATTAAATTGCGGCGCACAAAACCTGCTGCGGTAAAAGTAGCAAAGCTCCCTTGGCTTGCCGTTAACTGAAAACATGCTTTAAATAACGATTCCGACCACATATCCGGGTTTTTAGCCGGTGAAAAACCATCAAAAAACCACGCATCCACCAACAGTTGCTGTTGCGCCAAAAAATCGGGAAAATCGCTGACATCACCATTAAACACCGCCAAACTAACCTCTTTTAGTTGCCAACTTGATTGATTGAAATTAGTTTGTAACTGTTTAGCTAAAGAGCTTAACGACAGGTTATTTGGTATAATTGTAGAGTGGATCTTAATCATCTCAGGCTTAGATAATGGATATTTTTCAACACTAAAAAATTGGAGTTGCTTGAGTATATGTTCAGGATATTGTTGCCTAAATTGCAAAAAAGTTTGCCATAACAACAAAAAACTAAGCCCGGAACCAAAACCAGTTTCGCCAACAATAAACTGGTCACTTTGGTGTTGAATAAAACGTTGGTATAAATTATTACCCTCAATAAACACATAGTTGGTTTCGGCAATGGCACCGTCAGTATTAAAATACACATCATTAAAATAACTCGACATAGGATTCTGGTTTTCATCCCAGAAAATGGTAGGTGTTTGCATAAAAATCCTTTAAACAACCATCTTTGATGGAACTGTATATTAACTAAGTTTCCGTATATAATACGCCAGATTAATTGATGAGGTAAATTATGGTTTTTCTATTTCGCTTAGTTAGCGTTTTAATATTAGGGATTATTATTTGTTGTTTAGGCATAATATTTTGCTTATTTAATCCCCGCAACCCTAAAAATGTTGCCCGTTTTGCACATCTATTTAGTTTCTTTTTTGCCCCAATATTAGGTGTCAAAGTTGATACCCGTAAATATCCAAATATCGAAAATCTGGGTAGTTGCGTGTTTATTGCTAATCACCAAAATAATTATGACATGGTGGTCGCCGCCGAAATTGTTCAACCTAAAACCGTTACGGTTGGCAAAAAAAGCCTGGCTTGGATCCCGTTTTTTGGCCAACTCTATTACTTAACCGGTAACATCTTGCTTGATCGTAATAATAAAGCCAAAGCCCACGATACCATTAATCAAGTCGTCAATGAAATTAAACGCCGAGGTATTTCAATTTGGATGTTCCCGGAAGGTACTCGTAGCCGTGGCCGTGGATTACTCCCTTTCAAAACCGGTGCTTTTAAAGCCGCCATTGCCGCGGGTGTACCAATTGTGCCTATTTGCGTGTCAGACACTAACAATATCAAATTAAATCGTTTACATAACGGCCATATGATTGTCGAAATGCTCACCCCTATTGAGACTAAAAGCCTGCACAAAGAAGATGCTCGTGCGTTAATGGAACAGTGTTATCAGCAAATGGCTGCAAAAATCCAACAAATCAATGCCGAAGTACAGCAACTAAATCAACAATCGTAATTCATGCAGAACCAAGATCGCAATTTTGATGATATTAGCCATAAGTTTGCGCAAAATATTTATGGCACTACTAAAGGTCAAATTCGTGCAGCCATTGTCTGGCAACAGCTAGAAAATATTTTAGCGACTTATCCAAAGCAACAACCGTTAACCATTTTAGATGCTGGTGGTGGTCAAGGCCAAATTGCTTGTAAATTAGCTAAATTGGGGCACCACGTCACATTGTGTGACATTTCGCAACAAATGTTAAAACTGGCGCAAGATCAGGCGCAAAAACAACAAGTTTCTATTGAGTTTATTCATGGTGCTATTCAGCAACTGGATAGTGTTATCAATAAACAATTTGATTTGGTCATTTGCCATGCGGTACTTGAGTGGGTTGCCGAACCTGTCGCTTTACTACAGTCACTAAAACACCACCTAAAACCCAATGGTTATTTGTCACTGATGTTCTATAACTACGATGCCTTATTATTTAAAACCGTTACTTTAGGTAATTTTGGTTACACCCAATCTGGTTTAGCTAAACGTAAGAAGAAGACCCTTTCTCCTGATCATCCCCGCGTACCTAAAGAGGTTTATGCTTGGTTAACCGACCTTGATTTTAAAATCACTAACCTAACTGGTATTCGCATTTTTCATGATTACCTAATCAATAAAAGCAAAGCGCAAACCAACTTTGAACAATTACTGCAACTTGAACAGCAATATTGCCAGAGTGAACCTTACCTCAGCTTAGCTAGATACATATTAGTTACCGCTAAAAATATAAATTAGCTAACTAATCACCATTTTGCCGCAAATTGTAAATCATCACTCGAAAAATTACGCATAAATCGGTATGATAAGCACATAAATTTTATCAGTAAAGGAAAGTAATTATGATCGTTGTAACAGGTGGTGCCGGATTTATTGGCAGTAACATTGTTAAAGGTTTAAATGATCTTGGGCATACCAATATCTTAGTGGTTGATGATTTAACCGATGGTACCAAATTCGCTAACTTAGTCGATTTAGATATTGCCGATTATATGGATAAAGACGAGTTTATTGCCGCCATTATTGCCAACGATGATCTGGATATTGAGGTTATTTTTCACCAAGGTGCCTGCTCAGCAACCACCGAATGGGATGGCAAGTACATGATGGAGAACAACTATGATTATTCCAAAGATTTACTCCATTATTGCTTAGATTTTAACATTCCATTTATATATGCTTCTTCCGCTGCCACATATGGCGGTCGTAGTGATAATTTTATTGAAGATCGCGCCTATGAAAAACCATTAAATGTGTACGGCTATTCTAAATTCCTCTTTGATCAATATGTCCGCAGCATATTACCGCAAGCCGAATCGCCGGTTTGTGGCTTCCGCTACTTTAATGTGTATGGCCCACGTGAATCCCACAAAGGCAGTATGGCCAGTGTAGCCTTCCATTTAAATCAACAGATTAATAAAGGGGAAAAACCTAAATTATTTGTAGGTAGCGACAACTTCAAACGCGACTTTATTTATGTGGATGATGTGGTTAGTGTTAATTTATGGTTCTGGCAAAATAACATTTCCGGGATTTATAATTGTGGTACCGGGCGCGCAGAATCATTTCAAACCGTAGCCGATGCTGTGCTTAATTATCATCACCAAGGTGAAATTGACTATATCCCATTCCCGGAAAACTTGAAAGGACGCTACCAAAGCTTTACCCAAGCAGATTTAACCAAATTTAGGCAAACTGGTTGCCCGATTGAATTCCAAACCGTTACTGAAGGCACCACTAAATACATGCAATGGCTCAACCAGCAATAAAGGTAACAAAAATGAAAACTCTCATTATTGGTCCTTCATGGGTTGGCGATATGATGATGTCACAAAGTCTATACCGCACCTTAAAACAGCTTAATCCTGAGAATGAAATTGATGTCATGGCTCCCGCTTGGTGCCGAGCACTTTTAAATAAAATGCCTGAAGTTAACCAAGCAATTGCCATGCCTCTTGGTCATGGTGAATTTGCATTAGGTAAACGCCGTCAATTAGGCAAATCATTGCGGGGGGAACATTATGATCAAGCCATCGTGCTACCTAATTCCTTTAAATCTGCTTTGATCCCCTTTTTTGCTGAAATTCCTAAACGCACCGGGTGGCAAGGTGAAATGCGTTATGTATTGCTCAACGACATGCGCAAACTTGATAAAAAGGCGTGGCCATTAATGGTGCAACGTTATGTTGCCCTAGCCTACCCTAAACATGAAGTTCATACAGCAGACGATTTACCGCAACCACTATTATGGCCAAAACTAGAAGTTCAAGCGGATGAAGTTACCGCGGCTTTAACTAGCTTTGAAATTCCACAAGACGCACCATTAATTGGTTTTTGCCCGGGTGCCGAATTTGGACCAGCCAAACGCTGGCCGGACTATCATTATGCGGCACTTGCCGATCTGTTAGTTAGGCAACATGCCAAGATTCTAATCTTTGGTTCAGCTAACGATCGTGAAGTTGGTGACAACATCATCGCTAAAATGACGCATGGTGAAGAATGTATTAATTTAGCCGGTAAAACTCAGCTTGAACAAGCGATTAACTTAATTGCCGCTTGTAAAGCCATTGTTACCAACGACTCAGGTTTAATGCATGTAGCAGCGGCGGTGGATCGACCTTTGGTTGCGCTTTATGGTCCAAGTAGCCCTGAGTTTACCCCGCCATTGTCTAATAAAGCCGAAGTAATACGCTTGATCACTGGTTATCAACGTGTGCGCCACGGTGATGCCGAGCAAGGTTACCATCAAAGTTTGATTGATATTAAACCAGAAGCTGTGTTTGAAACTTTGATGAAATTAATTGTCCGTTGTGAAAAGAGTAATTAAGTATGCGTGTCCTAGTAGTTAAAACCTCGTCCATGGGTGATGTACTGCATACACTACCGGCGTTAACCGATGCCGCTAACTGCCTACCTAATATTACTTTTGATTGGGTAGTCGAAGAAAATTTTGCTCAAATCCCGAGTTGGCATTTTGCTGTCGATAAAGTTATTCCGGTAGCGATCCGCCGCTGGCGCAAAAACTGGTTTGGCAAACAAGTGCGCCAAGAGCGCCAGCAGTTTATCCAACAACTTAGGCAACGTGAATATGCCGCGATTATTGACGCCCAAGGCTTAATTAAAAGTGCTTTCCTCATTACGCGTAAAGCACGTGGTATCAAACATGGACTTGATCGCACCAGCATTAAAGAACCGATTGCTAGCTGGTTTTATGACATTAAGCACTATGTACCTAAACAATTACATGCCATTGAACGCGTGCGCTTATTATTCGCCGCCAGTTTAAACTATAATTGTCCAACCACTATAGGGGATTATGCTATTGCGCGCCATTTTTTATCAGCATTGCCTAGCGATAACCAACAGTACCTAGTATTTTTACATGCCACCACGCGTGATGAAAAACATTGGACTGAAGCTGCTTGGCGCCAATTAATAGCATTAATCGTACCAACTGGTTTAAAAATTAAATTACCTTGGGGAGCACCGCACGAACATGAACGGGCTTTACGCTTGGCACAAGGTTTTGACCATGTAGAAGTGTTACCTAAACTGTCACTTGCTGAGGTAGCAACCATTATTGCGGGCGCCAAGGCTGTGGTTTCGGTGGATACGGGTTTAAGTCATTTAACTGCGGCTTTAGATCGCCCTAACATCACCTTATTTGGTGCAACTGATCCCCAGTTAATTGGTGGTTATGGTAATCATCAATACAGCATGATATCGCCAGAAAGGAGCATGCACAGCATAACTGCTGAGCAAGTTTATCAAAAGTTAACTGACTTACTCTAAATTTAACAGCTACAATTTTTATCTATTATGAAAAGGAATCAACAAAATGAATCAATACTGTGATCTCATCCGCGAAAAATATGCTCAAATTGGTAGTAACGATCTTGGTTATATCGAGGATGCTTTAGGAGCGGTTATGCAGGCACTTGATGCAGTCGCTCGCGATCAACAAGTACCGGAATCATTAAGACATAAAGCGGCTTATGCGGCTGCCAACCTATTAATGAGTGATTTTGACATCAACTAATCGCCGTAGGTAAATTAATCACAAAGCGCGTAGATTGGTCATCCGATTCAACATAAATACTGCCTTTATGAGTTTCAATAATCGATTTAACAATCGCCAAACCAATCCCGGCACCAGAACCACTTTCATGACTATTACGATGTCGGGATTGATCAACCCGATAAAAACGGTCAAATAAATTAGGCAAATGTTTGCTGTCTATCTTAGTACCAGGATTAGAAACAATCACTTTTACGCGTTTGTCGGTTACTTGGCTTAAAGTAATGGTGATAGTTTCATTTTTGGGCGTGTAGCGCACTGCATTGGATAAAATATTAATAAATGCCCGCCCTAACATAATTTTATCACCTTGAATATGGGAACACTGACCTTCAATATTAAAAGTAATATGTTTTTCATCTGTAAGCGGTTCAAAATAATCACACAGATTAGTAATCATTGTCAGTAAATCAATATCAATTAGATTAGGCACTAATTGTCGATTATCTGCTTGGGCTAAAAATAGCATATCCGAGATCATTTGCGACATTTTTTCATATTCTTCTAAATTAGAATATAAAATCTCACGGTATTCTTCAGTAGTTCGAGCATTATTCAACACAATCTGAGTTTGAGTGGTTAAGTTAGTAATCGGGGTACGCATTTCATGAGCAATATCTGCGGTAAAGTCACGTTGGCGCCGAAACATATCTTCCATGCGGTTAAGCATATTATTAAACGCTTTTACTAAACTAAAGTACTTAATCGGAACTGATGACGTAGGAATGCGATGATTAAGGCTTTTTAAATTAATACGCTCAATTTTCTTAATTAAACGATTGATTGGTTTTTGGGTAAAATAAATAGTAATCAATGAGGCAATTAAAGCTAAAACACAAGCTATCGCAATAAGTATTCCTAAACCATAACGTAAGCGACTAATAAACTCAATTTGTAAATCCCGCCCAACAGCAACAATAGTAGTATATTCTTTACCATCGTCCACCTTCATGCGCGAGGCTGCAATACGATAGGATGACTTATCCATACTGAAAATTGCGGTACGGTGATCACTAATAATTTGTTCTAAATCTGCTGGAGTTAAAGCAATAGCAAGGTTAGGGCCACGGGTACGGTAAAGAATTTTGCTGCCATCATCAATAATATAAACAAACAAGTGATGATGACCGGTTAAAATCAACAACAGATTCTGAAAAAATTCATCACGATTATCATCCGGAGAATAATAAGACAGTTCACGTTCAATCGAAGTGATCACCGAATTTAATTCAGTCACATTTTGTTGAATGGAAAATTTTTCAAATGAACGTTCAATTAAGCAACTAAAACAATAAAGTAGCCCACAAGTCAGTAAGCAAATAATCACCGGCAACCGGAAGGAAATAATATTATTCTGTTTCATTTAAAACATCTAACTTATAGCCCATTCCTCGAACCGTATGAATTAATTTTGGTTCAAATCCGGCATCGATTTTGTTGCGTAAGCGCCTAATAGCAACATCAATAACATTGGTATCACTATCAAAATTCATGTCCCACACTTGCGAAGCAATTAACGATCTCGGTAATACTTCACCCGGGTAACGTAAAAAATATTCTAATAATAAAAATTCTTTATTGGTTAAATCAATGCGAGTACCGGAACGAGTAACAGTTCGTTTAGGTAAATCCATAACTAAATCGGCAATGGTTAATTTATAATTATTAACTTGCGGAACATTTCGCCTTAATAGTGATTTAATTCGAGCCAATAACTCCGCAAATGAAAATGGTTTAACTAAATAATCATCGGCGCCAAGGTTAAGCCCTTTCACTTTATCTTCCACTCGGCCCATAGCCGTAAGTAAAATAATTTGCGTATCTTTGCCAGCTTGGCGTAAAGATTCCACAATCTTCCAACCTACAATATCGGGTAACATTACATCGAGGATGATTAAATCATAATCTTCAGTCATTGCTCTATGGTAACCATCCAGACCATTATTAGTCAGATCGACAATAAACCCTGATTCAATAAGACCCTGACGGAGGTACTCACCTGTTTTTTGTTCATCTTCAACAACTAATAACTTCATTTTAACATTTCCTTCGTTGTTTTATCAGGTTATCTATATTGTATACATACCCTGTTAGCATATACGAATTATGCAAATGCTATCATGACATTTTAATGACTATTTTGTAATGATGTTGTCACTAACCAGTTGGTTTTGGTTTGCTATATTAGCCGCGCAATGATTCATGAGGCTAGACAGTATTGTTTCATTGTTTTATTTCCTTTCATCCATTCCTTGCAATTTAATGCAGCCCTAGTTTATCTAGGGTTTTTTTTTGTCAAAACAATGCTAGTGTCAATCTCAATACAATTATCGGTAATCTTTAGTAAAACTTAAGTTATTTTAGCAAAAAAAATTCAATTTTAAATAGGCAAATTAGTTACTGCTTTTGTAAAACCACTCCGGTTTCAATATGTTGAGTATAAGGAAACTGATCAAACAATGCCAAATGTTTAATACTATGCGTTAACGTCAATTGTTGTAGATTCTCCTTTAGAGTTTGTGGATTGCAAGAAATGTACACAATCGTTGGGTAGTGTTTAAGCATATCTATAGTAGCCGCATCCAAACCCCCACGAGGTGGATCGACTAAAACCGTATTACACTGGTAAGTGTCCAGATCGATACCATTTAAACGCTTAAACTCTCGCTCTTTTTTAAGCGCACTGGTAAATTCAGCCGCGGATAACCGGGCAATAATCAAATTATTAATCTTATTCACAGCAATATTATGTTGAGCCGAATAAACCGACGCCTTGGCAATTTCAGTAGCAAGCACTTTACGAAAGTTTTGCGCCAAAGCAATGGAAAAATTGCCATTACCACAATAAAACTCCAGCAAATCACCGCCTAAGCCTTTAGTTACACTAATAGCCCACTGCAACATTTTAATATTCACAGCCGCATTAGGCTGAGTAAAACTATTTTCTACTTGCCGGTAAGTAAAGTTATTACCTAGCACCGGTAACACTTCATCAACATAATCCACATCCACCGGGATTTTTTGATTACTGGCACGACCAACTAAGTTGGCATTAATACCCACATTAGCTAATTGTTGTTTTAAAAGTTGAGCTTGTAACAACCATTCGTCACCTAACTTTTTATGATATAACAGCGTAATTAGTAATTGACCACTCAAAGTGGCAAAATAATCAATTTGGAACAGCAAATGCCGCAACGTGTGGTTGTGTTGTAACAATGGCAAAATAGCCTGCATTGCCTGATTAATAAGCTGAGAGGCAACCGGGAAACTATCAACTCGCACCCGTTTTTTAGTATGTTTATCATACATAATGTGATATAACTCTGCACCATTATGCCAAACCCTGAACTCAGCCCGCATACGGTAATGACTAAGCGGTGAGGTATGCACGGTTAGTTCCGGTAATGCAAACGTCGATAACAGATCTTTAAGGTGAGTGACTTTATTGGTTAATTGCTGATTATAAGCTGCGGTTGAAAAACATTCAGTCATATTAATTGATTACTATATAAAATATACGGTTGATTATTGGCAAGTTGCTTATTGCTAATAGCATCAGCATAAAACTGGTTGTTAAGCTAGATAGCGCCAATAATTAAATAACAAGTTAATGAAATTGGTTAGCCATAATCTTAACATAAACTAGCACTGATAATAAATTTTTATACGCAAACGTAGGGTTCTCAGGAAACATCTTGGCAACAAATAACCAATACCCAAAATCTATAATACAGCAAATGCCCGGTAAGGCTTAATTACTGATTGTAGTTCTATTGTTTGCCGTTATAATGATTCACATTATTAGCGACAGCATATTATTAACGATAAATACTCTATGACCGCACAGACTTTTTCCAACTTAGAATTAGACGACGTTTTAATTCACAACTTACAACAGCAAAATATCAATACCCCAACCGTTATCCAAGCGCAAACCATTCCGGTGGCCTTAGATGGCAAGGATATTCTCGGCTCGGCGCCAACGGGTACTGGCAAAACCTTAGCTTTTTTAATCCCGGCAGTGCAGCATCTATTGGACTTCCCGCGCCGCAAGCCTGGGCCGCCACGCATTTTAGTTTTAACGCCAACTCGGGAACTGGCAATGCAAATTGCCGAACAAGCGAAACTATTAACGGCAACCACCAATTTAAGTATTGCCACAATTACCGGCGGTGTGGCTTACATGAACCATGCTGAAGTGTTCAGCAAAAATCAAGATATCGTCATTGCTACTACCGGCCGCTTACTACAATATATTAAAGAAGAAAATTTTGACTGCCGCGCAGTAGAAATGCTGATTTTAGATGAAGCTGATCGCATGTTGGACATGGGCTTTGCTCAAGATGTAGAAACCATTGCCGCAGAAACCCGTTGGCGCAAACAAACGTTACTGTTTTCAGCCACTTTAGAAGGTGAAGGTTTACACGATTTTGCTAAGCGCATTTTAAATGAACCGGTGGAGATTAATGCCGATCCATCGCGCAAAGAACGTAAAAAAATCTTACAATTTTATTATCGTGCCGATGATTTAACCCATAAACTTGCCCTGCTAGTTCACTTATTAAAACAACCAGAATTGCAAAAAACGATTGTGTTTGTCCGCAAGCGTGAACGCGTGCACGAATTAGTCACTTGGTTACACCAAGCTGGCATTAGTAGCTGCTATTTAGAAGGCGAAATGGTGCAAGCTAAACGCAACGAAGCCATTAAACGCATCAGTAATAATACTGTCAACGTATTGGTGGCTACCGACGTTGCCGCGCGTGGCATTGATATTGATGATGTTACCCATGTGATTAATTTTGATGCGCCAAAAACGGCGGATGTCTACTTACACCGCATTGGTCGCACCGCCCGCGCCGGTAAAAAAGGCACTGCCATTATGCTGGTCGAAGCCCACGATAACGAATTATTGAAAAAAATCGAACGCTACATTCAAGAACCGATTAAATTAAGAACTATCGATGAACTGAGGCCGAAGACTAAAGCGCCAAAACCGGTCACCAAGAAAAAAGTCTCACAAAAAACTAAGCAAAAACAGTCGGATAAAAAGAAAGAACAAACTACCAAGAAAAAGGTCAAACTCCGCCACCGCGACAGTAAAAATAAGGGCAAACCGAAAAGGTTAATAACTACAGCCGAATAATAAACACCCGCCTAATAGTTTAAACTTATAAAATTGATTGTTCATAACAACTTGGACAATCAACTTTAATTGCTATAATGCACAAATAAATTGTTATGCACTTTAAATACCACAAGGAGATAGATTATGACATTGGTAACTCGTAAAGCACCCGATTTTACTTCCGCAGCAGTTTTAGGTAATGGCGAAATTGTAACTAATTTTAATTTAGCTAAACACATCAAAGGTAAATATGCAGTAGTGTTCTTTTGGCCTATGGACTTTACTTTTGTTTGCCCATCAGAAATCATTGCGTTTGATCACCGTTTAGGCGAATTCAAAAAACGTCATGTTGAAGTTATTGGTGTTTCTATGGACTCAGAATATGTTCACAACGCATGGCGCAACACCCCACAAGATAAAGGTGGTATTGGCGAAGTTAAGTTCCCAATCGTTGCCGACGTTAAACACGCAATTATGCAAGCTTATGGCATTGAACATCCGGAAGCTGGTGTAGCATTACGTGCCTCATTCTTTATTGATAAATCAGGCATTGTTCGTCATGAAACCATTAACGATTTACCGATCGGCCGTAATATTGACGAAATGCTACGTATTGTTGATGCCTTCCAATTCCATGAAGAACACGGTGAAGTTTGCCCGGCGCAATGGACTAAAGGTAAACAAGGTATGAAAGACAACCCTAACGGGGTAGCTAGTTATTTAAAACAACATGCTAAAGAACTTTAATCGCTAAATTGATTAATTCTAATTTTATCTAAATCTACTTTTACTATTAAACCGGAGTTAAGTTCCGGTTTTTTTTATTATAAAAATCACCAACCACAACTAATCTAACTAATTACCAACAAAAACAATAACCAAACTGACTTTGCAATAAATACCATTACCAAATAGCTATTTTTTGTTACTATTAGCTTTATTCAAATTAATTAGATTGTTATTTATAGGATCATTATGGCATGGCTCATTCTTATTATTGCCGGACTGTTTGAAACCGGTTGGGCAATTGGCCTCAAATATTCTGACAGTTTCAGCAAAATCACACCATCAATCATTACTATAATTTTAATGATTATCAGCATAGTGCTGTTAAGTATAGCCATGAAGAACCTACCGGTGGGGATTGCCTATTTAGTGTGGACTGCAATTGGTGCGGTCGGTGCGATTATTGGCGGTATAATCTTATTTAATGATAGTTTCAGTCTGGCGCAAGCCATTTGTATGGTGTTGATTATTGGCGGTGTGGTTGGATTAAAATTAGTTTCATAAGGCAATAATCCTTTACTTATACTAACTGAATTAGGCTAATTGACTACATGGTCATATGTAAGCCTACCACCCCAATAATAATAATTGTCAACCCTAATAGCCGTTCAGCATTTTTAGGTTCATTAAACAGTAACATATTGGCTAATACCGCCCCTGAGGTGCCCAAACCTACCCAAACCGGGTAAATAATACTCAATTCAAGGTAGTGTAATGAAAAATAAAACAACAAAAATGAAACAAAAAAACCGCCCCAATACAACACTAAACGGAGCCAATTTTTTTGTTGGGCATATAACTTAAGGCCGACGGCACCAATAACCTCGAATATCGATGCAGTAAAAATTAACAGCCATCCCATAAAATTATCCTTCAACGCCTTATCTAATCAAATACTCAACTATCGGTGCGTTTAAGTTGTACCACGCCAATAATAATTAATGCCACAAAAAAGATTTGTAACATTTTTATGTCTTTACCAAATAGCAACGCATCAATCGCAGTGGCACCAATGGCGCCGACGCCAGAAAATATTGCATACACCGTGCCCGTGGGAATGGTTTTGCAAGCATTAGTCAAAAACGTAAAATCGACCATAATCAAGGCGATGATAATTAGCCACTGCCATAATTCGGTAGCAATACTAAACCCTAAAATCCAACATAATTCAAAAAAGCAGGTCAACACCACAAATGCCCACTCTTTATTCACGCTAAACATAGCTACCCCGTCACCCTTGTTTTTTTTGCTATTTATTGGTCGATTTTGCTGTTATCAGTAACCAGTGGCACCGACAGCAACAGATGGTTCGCAAACTTGCTAGTCTGCCACCTAATGATCTAATAACTTAAATTGATTTCGAATATTTGTTATTATTTATTCACTGTAGAAATAATTCTACAATGAAGAAATACAAATGGCAACCCGCAATTGCGGTTTAATAAAGTTAAGGAACCGGGCTAAAGGTTATCTTTGCACGGCTAATGATAATAGCGATATAATATTAACGCTTTTCCGCGTTTGAGATTAACCATGAAAAATTCAGATAAAATTAAAACCACTGGCCCTAAAGGCTTAGCCTCGCAAGCAATGGTGAATGCTGCCATTGAATTTATGGAAGAGGTCGGGGATTCTAATTTTAGTTTACGCAAATTAGCGAGTAAAATTGCCTGTGATCCAATGTCGCTACAATATCATTTCAAATCCAAAAAAGGCTTGGAACGCGCCATGGCCGAAGAGTTAACCCGCCGCATCACTACCATTAGCGGCTCGGCGCCATGGGATCAGCGCTTGCAACATTTAGCTTATCAATACCGCGAGATCGCCCTTGCCTACCCCAACACCTTTAAATTAATGCAACAATTTTGGAGTACCGGGCTAGCCGACTACATTCGCGCCGAATATGTATGCCAAGCACTCACCGACGCCGGTTGCAATGATAACCAAGTCACCAGTTTTTGTTTAGGTTACTACGCTTGTATAATTGGATTGGCCGCCTCAGAAGCTGGTGGCTTATTGCGCCCGGCCGACGAAACCGACGTCCAAGACATTGAAAAATTACCCGCCCAAGGGTTTGAACTAACCAAAAAATTAGCTCCCGCCTTCCAAGCAGTCGAACCCGGACAAGTTTTTGCCTACACCGTGGATCTATTTATTGCAGGGATCAGAAAGGCATTACCCAAAAACTCACCGCCCGGCAATTAGCAGGGCGGCTTTTGGGGTTTTATTAAAATAATTTAATAAAATTGCTTAGAAAGAAAGATTAGTACTCACAAATAATGTACGTCCAGGTTCATTATAGGTGGCCGCGCCGGCACCTTTAACTGTAATTCTGCCGGTTTTAGGATCTTTTAATGACGATGAATTACCTTCCCTAAATAAACGTTTATTAAATAAATTATCAACACCGGCAGTCAGCGTAAAGTTCTTATTAAATTGATATTGACCACTAAAGTTCAAAATTGCATATGGACTTAATTGGTTGGTTGAACTATCGGTAACCTTCTCACCTAAATAATTATATTTTTTCGGTTTTTGCTTACCATACCAAGTTACTGCAGTGATAAATGATAATTTATCGGTTGTTTGCCAATCAATAGATGAATTTAAAGTATATTTAGGAATGATGGATAAATAATCACCAGTTTTTTTATTTTTTGACTGTAACATCCAAGTTAAATTATTGCGCCAATTAATTGCCGAGGTAACAGGTACGGTTAAACTGCCTTCAAAACCTTCAACTACAGCTTTGGGAACATTTTGCCATTGGAAAATATTTGAATTTTTGAATGTTTTATTACCGCCTATAGCTCGACTAATAGGTGAAGTACCGGAATCAATTTTATCACGATAATCATTACGGAAGTATGTAAGCCCAGCGACCAAGCCTTCATTATCGTGGAACTCTAAACCAATTTCTTTATTAACACTGGTTTCCGCTTTCAAATTGTTATTACCAATTAAATAACAACTACCACCGGCCCCCCAACATCCTTGCCCACGGCTATAAAGTAAATAATTCGGATTAGTTTGGTATAAATTTGGTGACTTATATGCTCGTGCAATACCCAATTTCAAGGTAAAATAATCACCTAATTCTTGGGCTAAATTTACCCCCGGGCTCCAGTTACTCCCGGATTCACTTTGGTGATTGTAACGTAATGCCGGCGTTAACATGGTAGTTTGAGTAAGCTCAATATTATCTTCCACGAAAATACTCCACAGATTTGCCGAGGCATTGACACTACGGTTTTTATCTTTAATCCAAGGAATTGAACCACCTTCGCTAACATCTTGGGTATTTGAAGTTGGATCCTTCATTTTTTGGTGATTATATTCGCCACCAATGGTCATAGTTTGTGGTACTACTAGAGTAAGTGGCAGATTAGTTTCATTATGTACGGTAATATTATCGTATTTAATTGTGGCAAAATGCGCATCTTTAAATCGGCCTTCAGTACCACCGGCTAAACCTTCATTCAATCGACTATTACGTGTTTTTTCAACTTGCACATACGACATAGTATTCACGCCATTATCCCAATAACCGCGGTGTGTAAGTGCATAGTTATCTCTATACATTCTATTAGTTTCGTGGTTATATAAACTACTAACCAAATCATTTGGATTGTTATTTTGAGTATCACCGGCATAAATGTTACCTTGACGACTAGTGCCAGCTTCAAAGTCTAATGACTGCTGGTCAGTAATATTCCAACGTAATAATCCATTTAAATCTTTATTACGAACCCCTTCACGCCCGGCACTAGATGAGGTTGGATTGATTTGATGTTTTTTATTGATGTCCCAATCATCGGCTTCGGTTTTATTGATATTACCGTATAAACGCAAACTCAAACTATCGGTTAAACCACCAGTTAATACAAAATCAGTACGTTTGGTCGAACCCTCTTCGCTATGTGTAGCATGATTGATATAGCTATTAAGTGACCCATGCCATTCATTAGTAGGCTGTTTAGTAATAATATTTACCACCCCACCGGCAGCACCATCACCATAACGCGCTGCTGCCGGGCCACGGATAACATCAATTCGTTCAATAAGATCTACCGGCACCCAGTTAGTGTCGCCACGAGTATCACGTTCACCACGCCAACCATAACGAACTGACATCCGGCTTTTTACCGGTTTGCCATCAACTAAAATAAGCGTATTTTCCGGCCCCATGCCTCGAATATCGATTTGACGGTTATTACCACGTTGCCCACTGGTTGAATTACCGGTTAAATTAACTCCAGGCATAGTCCGAATGATTTCAGAAATATCATTTTTGGGTGGCATTTTACTAATGTCTTTTTGGGTAATAACAGATGAACCTAGTGCTTGTTTAGTTTGTTCTGCAGCAGTAACAACAATAATATCTTCCGGATCAGCTGAGTTATTGGCCATAGTGTCAGCATAAGCAGAATGACAAATAACACTCACTAAAATGGATAGCAAATAAGTTGATTTATGTCTTAACATTCGAACTTTCCTTAATTAAATGATAACCGTAGTAATAATTATTTTCATTATCATTTAACTAAAGCAAATTTCCAAGAAATTTTTTACAACAAATCATAGCTATTTGTAACTAGATTGCTCAATATCTATCAAAATAGCGTTAGCTAATTTAGGTTAGATTGATTACTATCATTAATACTAAAACTACTTTGCAGTGCATCTTGCAGAGCAATAACCGCGGCAGTTTTATGGCTTTGTTGAGGGTAAATAACATAATTTAAGCGTAGATTTTCAATATTGGCATGCTTTAATTTTGAAAATAACTCGGTCGCATAGTCTACCATTTTTCGATGTTGCCGATGTTGTAATAACTGCTTTTGTTTGGCTGGTGGTAAGTTTTTTTCAGCCGCAATCAATGACTGTTCACTACCACCGACTGAAAGCAAAACGTTAACTGGTTGGGTTAATGGTTTGTTGGCATTTTGTTGGATATATTGTGCTAATGGATTAAAAATAAAACCACCACTAAACCACATTGAAGGGCTAGAAATAGCATATGTGTCAAAAATTGCTGGTTTGGTTAACCACGCATACAACGTAAATAATCCACCATAAGAATGTCCAAAAATAGCTTGTTTATGGCGATTAATCACAAAGCGTTTTTCCATTGCCGGCTTAAGCTCTTGGCTAATAAAATGCCAAAAGGCATCGGCACCGCCATAATTTTCAATGAAGTTAACCTGATTATTTGGTAATACTTCAAGCAATAATTTATCCGGTTTGGGCAAATAATCCTGCCCGCGGCGGGTTTGGTCATAATAATCAATTGCTACAATAATACCTTCTTGAATATTACAGCGGTCACAACTTTGACTGGTAACAATATTAACCGCAGTCAAAAAATAACTATCACCATCTAACAAATAAATAATGGGCCAACCATCTTTAGGTGCTGGTTTATTTGGGGCATAAATAGTGACTTTATAATCACCAATATGTTGGGAATGGAAACGTTCAATTTGCGAATTAGGCACAACCACCTTTGTTGAACTTGCTGACTGCGATTGGCAACCGGCAAGCCCCAAAACAATGAGTAAACCAATAAAAATTATCCGCAACATAAAATAGCCCAATCTTCAATAATACTAATTTAGCTAATAGTTAACTAATGTAGTGCTAATGTCAACTTTCGCCGATGAACTCGACGAAAATCAATGATTATTTACCCTACCACTGACTTACGGTAGGCAACAATGTCTTCAATGGTGACTACCGGTAAGTTATGTTGTTTAGCAAATTTAACCACTTCTGGGGCTCTGGCCATAGTGCCATCGTCATTAGTGAGTTCGCACAACACCGCCGCGGGTTTTAAGCCGGCTAAAGTGACTAAATCAACCGAAGCTTCGGTATGGCCACGGCGAGTCAGAACGCCACCTTCCCTGGCTACTAATGGGAACACATGGCCGGGGTGATTTAAATCGCTCGCTTTAGCATTATCGGCAACCGCAGCTTTAATGGTTGTGACTCTATCGGCAGCCGAAACCCCGGTAGTCACACCTTCCGCGGCTTCAATCGAAATAGTAAAGGCGGTGTTATTTTTGCTAGTATTATTGGCCACCATCATGGGTAATTGCAATTGTTGGCAACGGCTTAAAGGCAAACATAAACACACAATGCCACTACCATAACGAATAGTCATTGCCATTTGTGCATCAGTGATTGTTTGTGCCGCCCAGATGATGTCACCTTCGTTTTCGCGATCTTCATCATCTAAGACTAACACCCCTTGACCGGCTTTAATCGAGGCGATAGCTTTTTGGACCCGCTCAATCGGGGTGCCAAATTCCTGTAAATTAAACTGATTCATGGTAAATACCTATCTCTTTATTTTTAAAAAATATTCATTATTTACCTAAATAGTATTAAGGGTGGTGTTACTCAATAATGACGCAGTAAACCAGTGGCTTAATCGGCAATTACACTACCGCCGATAAACCTTATTATGCTCACATTAATGCTGCCCAAGTTAATACTATTTATGTAGCAATAAATTAAATACCAGAATCAGGGCAAGTGCTTGACCATAGTGACTTTGCTTAACAGCAAATTATGAAAAGATAAGCAACTCTCTTTTATCCAGACTATAACTGTCGGCTTTGGAATTTCACCAAATCTGCTAGTCCTTAATATCATCGCCTATAAAAGCTAAAAATATTAAGCGCTCGTGGGCTGTACCACCGGTGGGGACTTGCACCCCGCCCTGAGAATTTTGTCAGTAAACTGACGCCTATCACTATAATACAAAATGCATAAAAAAAACATGGATATTTTTTTGTGGCCGTTGGCGTTGTCGGTCGTTAGCGGTTGTCGCTAAGGCAACTACCGCTCTTTACTCGCCAACTCGGTCGACTCGGGTTGCCCCTGCCGCTGCAACCGTCCTTTGGTTGCTTAAACTTTATTACCCCTTATTAAACACCCGTGACTTAAGGATTAAGGACTAAGGATAGGCGCAAAGCCAGGCTTCTTTGTCGGAGGAGTTAGTGACAACTCTGCCGGAATTCGGGTAGACAAGGTGCTGGCCATATGTATTGTTGTAGTCACTTGTCCAGTAGAGGTACCCGGTGAAGCCGGCAGCGGTATAATTGCTCATGTCGCCCCATTCAGAAAAGAAACCAGCACGAATAACACGACTGAAACGATTCTGACCTGATGATGGTTTGGCGCCTTCTATTTTATCAACACTGCACGTCCAACCATATCTACCACACGTAGCGTTAGTTAAGTCTTTGACCTGGGGCATACGGTAACCGCGTGAAGCATCACACAAGTATCGGTTGTAATAATCCTTTTGATTTCCGCTGTTGACGAACCAATGCTGTAACCCAAAAATATATTTTAATACCTCTCTATTACTACTATCTTTACCTACAATCACGAATGACTGTGGCAAGGTGGTAGTAACTCGATCGTACCTATCCGGACCAGTGAGGGTGACGCGGATGTTATTTGGCTCTGATGGTGTTGGCGTCATGGTAGCAGTAATATTACCGTTAGTGACTGTTGGCCAAGTTAAAGTTGATGCATTAATACCTTCGACCAATAAATCAAAATATAGATTATTGGCCCCAGTTGAGGGAAAGTTATCGGCGGTATAAGTCGCAGGAAATCTAGCGCCAATCGGCCGGGCGTAACAGATTGCAGGCTCTGCTTTAGGACTGATATAATAAATGGCAGTACTACCTGTGAAATTACTACTATTAGGTAGCCCATACTGGGTGGTTAAACTACCAGCTGTACTGGTTAATGCCACTTTATAAGGGGCACCACAAATACTTAATACCGCATTTCGACTCACCGCTTGATTGTCTTTATCGGTAATACTCACAGTTAAATCACCGCTAGCAGTAACACCATTAGCACCCTGGCCATCACCATCATCATCGCCCCAATAATTATAGGGTGCGCCAATTAGAGCGTTTAAGGTGATTGAATCAGTATTGGTAGGCACCAGCATACCAATATCGGTAAAGCGCTGATTGGCTACCCTGAGCACTATGGGGTTAGCTGCGGTCGAAGTATTATCCGGTGTGTAGGTGGTTTGAGTAGTACCGTCGGAGATGGTAATACTTAGTAGAGCTTCCGTAGTGGTAACCTTAGTTACCCCATTATCAAAGGTTAAATACGGCGCACTACCATGGATTACCTGGGCGGTAGTAGCTGACAACGCTTGGGTAGTAGTAGCATAGGGCAATAATAGCCACGGCATTAAAGCTAAACAACGCTTTAAGTTTGAACCGAAACGCGGTTGGCGCTTAATTGGTAATAATGGCGGTAACTGCCGATTGGGCGGTAATGGTGTTAATGATTTTAGCTGCTGATTTGGGTAGTTGGGTTGCCGACGGCACGGGGCTAAATCGGGGACTAAATTATCACTTCGGTGAAATGAGTTAACTACGGTGTATTGAGATAGATTTTGGACGTAAAGCTGCCAGTGCTTGTGTCTTGTGTCTTGTGTCTTCCAGTATAAGGCATGATGAAGATTCCGTCAAGTAATTTTATGTTTTATTTACACTTTTCCCATTCGAGTGCGCAGAAATTAACCTCAGCACCACTCATCGCTAAAAGTATATCGCCTTGATAAAATTTAACTACTATTTTGTTTAGTTTATTTGTAAAGAATAGTAAAGATGAAGGCATTGGCTTTATTTTTAAGCTGGGTTTGGGTCGAGTTTTTATACTCAAACATATACCTCTCAGGAAACATCTTGACAAACATTATTATGCTTTAATTATTTGAATCGGTTAGGTTTCGAGCGTTTTACGATTTGGTGATTATTTAAATTACGGTGCCGACGCTCGAGCAAGGGAATTTTAACGCGAAAATTCCCTTACAACCCAAACGCGGGCCTGCAGATGGTGGTCTGCGACTGCCCTCCGCCTTCGCTTGGTCTTAACGCACCGGTCGTGATTTGTTCCTACAAAGCACTCCCTCGGCAAACCTCCCTGTTTGCCGTGCTAACCGCACTCAGTTGTCGGCACCATCTAACGGCCAATTTAACACCAACCCCTTAATACCCTAACCTATTGTGGAATGCTGTTAGTTTTAATTCCCCGCTTAAGTGGTGCTGAGGGAGGTAATTGGCATAGAACAAGCGGCAGGAAGCCGGGTGAGCCGTGGGCGCACAGGGAGGTGCGATACGCGGCGGTTCGTTAAGTGCCAATTAGCGAGCGAGGGTAGTCACGCAGTGACCACTACTTCCCGCGGGGTGTGGGGAGATTGTTAAGAGGGATTCACATTAATCCCTCTTAACGAAAAAGCGGCTCGGGTTGCCCCTGCCGCTGCAACCGTCCTTTTATTACTTAAACTTTATTACCCCTTATTAAACACCCGCGACTTAAGGATTAAGGACTAAGAACTAAGGATAGGCGCAAAACCCATTGGTTCTGAATTCGGGGTAGTCTCTGCGAACGTTGCCGTAGACCGTGTTGACAAAGAACTGGCGTGAACCGTCGCGGTCACTTGTCCAGCAGAGGCGGCCGACGAAGCCAGCAGCGGTATAAGTGCCCATGTCGCCCCATTCGGCTAACAAACCCGCACCAATACTACGATTATAATAATTAACAGATGTTGTATACACAGCGTTAGTTAAGTCTTTGACCTTGGACAGACGGTAACCACCGCCTAAACGACTACACCAGGATGAGTGGTTAGCAGGAGTATCTTCTTTAGTTCCGCGGGGGACGAACCACCGCTTTAACTCAAAACCATAGCTTAATACCTCGTTATTACTACTATCTTTACCGACTAACACAAATGTCTGTGGCAACGCGGGTCTAGCAATACTACCTGGATAATTTGAATTTTGTTGGGCGGCTGTTGCCACCGGACCGGTGAGGGTGACGCGGATGTTATTAGCATTATCGGGAGATGGCGTCATGGTGGCGGTAATACCGCCTTGGCTGACTGTTGGCCATGTTAATGTTGAACCATTTACACCACCTATATCTAAATCAAAATACAGATTATTAGCACCGGTAGTCGGGAAGTTACGATTGTAACCTGATGGGTCAATTGATTGAATAAGGAAGCCTTTATCTGGGTTCCAGATAGTGGCGGGGCCGGCATATTGGCCGGTGCCATAGGTCAGATTTGGTCTGGCGTAACAGATTGTAGGCACAGCTTTAGGACTGATATAATAAGTGGCGGTACCACCGCTGAAACTACTACTATTAGGCAGCCCATACTGGGTGGTTAAACTACCAGCTGTACTGGTTAATGCCACTTTATAAGGGGCACCACAAATACTTAATACCGCATTTCGACTCACTGCTTGATTGTCTTTATCGGTAATACTCACAGTTAAATCACCGCTAGCAGTAACACCATTAGTACCCTGACCATCACCATCATCATCACCCCAATAATTATAGGGTGCGCCAATTAGAGCATTTAAGGTGATTGAATCAGTATTGGTAGGCACCAGCATACCAATATCGGTAAAGCGCTGATTGGCTACCCTGAGCACTATGGGGTTAGCTGCGGTCGAAGTATTATCCGGTGTGTAGGTGGTTTGAGTAGTACCGTCGGAGATGGTAATACTTAGTAGAGCTTCCGTAGTGGTAACCTTAGTTACCCCATTATCAAAGGTTAAATACGGCGCACTACCATGGATTACCTGGGCGGTAGTAGCTGACAACGCTTGGGTAGTAGTAGCATAGGGCAATAATAGCCACGGCATTAAAGCTAAACAACGCTTTAAGTTTGAACCGAAACGCGGTTGGCGCTTAATTGGTAATAATGGCGGTAACTGCCGATTGGGCGGTAATGGTGTTAATGATTTTAGCTGCTGATTGGGGTGGCTTAATTGCCAACTGCGCGGAGCTAAATCTGGGACTAAATCGCGGACTAAATTATCACTTCGGTGAAATGAGTCAACTACAGTGTGTTGAGATAGATTTTGGACGTAAAGCTGCCAGTGCTTGTGTCTTGTGTCTTGTGTCTTCCAGTATAAGGCATGATGAAGATTCCGTCAAGTAATTTTATGTTTTATTTACATTTTTTCCTTTTGAGTGCGCGAAAATTAACCTCCGTACCACTCATCGTTAAAAGTATATCGCCTTGATATAATTTAACTACTATTTTGTTAAGTTTATTTGTAAAGAATAGTAAAGATGAAGGCTTTTGCTTTATTTTTAAGCTGGGTTTGGGCTGAGTTTTTATACGCAAACGTATACCTCTCAGGAAACATCTTGACAGGTGTTATTGAGTTTTACTAATTATAGTCCGTTAGGTTTCGAGCGTTTTATGCTTGGGTGATTATATTAATTACGGTGCTGACGCTCGAGTAAGGGAATTTTAACGCGAAAATTCCCTTACAACCCAAACGCAGGCCTGCAGAAGGTGGTCTACGACTGCCCTCCGCCTTTGCTTGGTCTTAACGCACCGGTCGTGATTTGTTCCTACAAAGCACTCCCTCGGCAAACTTCCCTGTTTGCCGTGCTAACCGCCCTCAGTTGTCGGCACCATCTAACGGCCAATTTAACACCAACACCTTAACACCCTAACCTATTGTTGAATTAATTGGTTTTTATGGTTGTTGTTTTTCTTCCCCCGCTTAAGTGGTGCCGAGGGAGGTAATTGGCATAGAACAGCCGGCAGGAAGCCGGGTGAGCCGTGGGCGCACAGGGAGGTGCGATACGCGGCAGTTCGTTAAGTGCCAATTAGTGAACGAGGGTAGTCACGCAGTGACCACTACTTCCCGCGGGGTGTGGGGAGATTGTTAAGAGGGATTCACATTAATCCCTCTTAACGCCTACGCGGCAGCGTGACTGATTAGCCGGTTTTTATACTGAAACATATACCTCTCAGGAAACATCTTAACAAGCATAACAATGCCAGCTCGATGGCTGGCATTTTAAAAAAGCGGCTCGGGTTGCCCCTGCCGCTGCAACCGTCCTTTAGTTACTTAAACTCTATTATTCCTTATTAAACACCCGTGACTTAAGGATTAAGGACTAAGAACTAAGGACTAAGGATAGGCGCAAACCCCGTTGAGGCTGTTGGGGAAGATGTAGCCGCTGCTGACGTTACCGACGGCCGACTGGACACCGAACTGTACCGAACCGATGCTGTCGCTTGTCCAGTAGGTGCCGTAGTCGACGAAGCCGGCAGCGGTATAATTGCGTATGTCGCCCCATTCGGTGAACAAACCCGCACCAATATTACGTTGGTAACCATTCCAATTTGATGACGGCGTGGCTCCCACTGCTCCTTGGCACCCAGAGCCTGAATTAGTTCCCGAACACACCGCGTTAGTTAAGTCTTTGACCTGGGGCAGACGGTAACCGCCGCCTAAACTACGACACCAGGATGATTGGTTAGGAGGAGTATCTTCTTTAGTTCCGCGGTGGACGAACCAATGCTGTAACTTAAAACCATATTTTAATACCTCGTTATTACTACTATCTTTACCGACTAACACGAATGTCTGTGGCAAGGTGGGAGTAGCGATACTACCTGGTGTGGCTGATTGTTGTTGGGATGCTGTTGCCACCGGACCTGTGAGGGTGACGCGGATGTTATTAGCATTATCGGGGGATGGCGTCATGGTAGCGGTAATACCTCCTTGGCTGACTGTTGGCCATGTCAATGCTGAGCCATTTACACCACCTATGTCTAAATCAAAATACAGATTATTAGCCCCGGTAGTCGGGAAGTTACGACTGTAACCTGATGACTCGGTTGATTGCACCAGGAAGCCTTTAGTTGGGCTCCAGATATTGGCGGGGCCGGCGTAGTTTCTTCCTGATACCACTGAGCCAAATTGCAGATTCGGCCGGGCGTAACAGATTGTAGGCACGGCTTTAGGACTGATATAATAAGTGGCGGTACCACCGCTGAAACTACTACTATTAGGCAACCCATACTGGGTGGTTAAACTACCAGCTGTACTGGTTAATGCCACTTTATAAGGCGCTTTACATAAATCTAAGGTAGCACTACGACTCACTGCTTGATTGTCTTTATCGGTAATACTAACACTTAAATCACCGCTAGCAGTAACACCATTAGTACCCTGGCCATCACCATCGTCATCGCCCCAATAATTATAAGGGGCACCAATTAGAGCGTTTAAGGTGATGGAATCAGTATTGGTAGGCACCAGCATACCAATATCGGTAAAACGCTGATTGGCTACCCTGAGTACTATGGGGTTGGCTGCGGTTGATGTATTATCCGGTGTGTAGGTGGTTCGAGTAGTACCGTCGGAGATGGTAATACCTAACAGACCATCCGTAGTGGTAACCTTAGTTACCCCATTATCAAAAGTTAAATATGGCGCACTACCATGGATAACCTGGGCGGTAGTTGCTGACAAGGCTTGGGTAGTAGTAGCATATGGCAACAATAGCAACGGCACTAAAGCTAAACAACGCTTTATACTAAAAGCTAAACGCGGTTGGCGGTTAATTGATGATAATGAATGTAACTGCTGTTTTGGGTGACCCGGTTGCCGACGGTGCGGGGCTAAATTGGGAACTAAATTATCACTTTGGTGAAATGAGTTAACTACAGTGTGTTGAGATAGATTTTGGACGTAAAGCTGCCAGTGCTTGTGTCTTGTGTCTTGTGTCTTCCAGTATAAGGCATGATGAAGATTCCGTCAAGTAGTTTTATGTTTTATTTACACTTTTTCCATCTGAGTGCACGAAAAATAACCTCCGTACCACTCATCTTTAGAAGTATATCGCCTTGATAAAATTTAACTACTATTTTGTTAAGTTTATTTGTAAAGAATAGTAAAGATGAAGGGGTTTGCTTTATTTTTAAGCTGTGTTTGGGCTGAGTTTTTATACTGAAACGTATACCTCTCAGGAAACATCTTGACAGGTGTTATTGAGTTTTACTAATTATAGTCCGTTAGGTTTCGAGCGTTTTATGCTTGGGTGATTATATTAATTACGGTGCTGACGCTCGAGTAAGGGAATTTTAACGCGAAAATTCCCTTACAACCCAAACGCAGGCCTGCAGAAGGTGGTCTACGACTGCCCTCCGCCTTTGCTTGGTCTTAACGCACCGGTCGTGATTTGTTCCTACAAAGCACTCCCTCGGCAAACTTCCCTGTTTGCCGTGCTAACCGCCCTCAGTCGTCGGCACCATCTAACGGCCAATTTAACACCTAAAAACCAAGACTATTGTGAAATGGTTTGGTTTTTACTTGCCGCGGGGCGTGGGGAGATTGTTAACAGGGATTCACACCAATCCCTCTTAACGCCTACGCGGCAGCGTGACTGATTAGCCAATTTTTATACTCAAACATACCCCCCCTATCAGGAAACATCTTAACAAGCATAAAAATGCCAGCACGATGGCTGGCATTTTTTACAGCGGTTAAATATAAATACTTAACGCATGCGTATTTCACGCAGGCGGCGGCGTTCGGCGCGGCGCATTAGCAGCCATGAAACAAAGCCAATAATTGCAACGATCAATAATATGATTGTAGCTAGCGCATTTACTTGCGGATCGACCCCTAAACGCACTTTTGAAAATATCAGTTTTGGTAAGGTCATGGCACCCGGTCCGGTAACAAAGTTGGCGATGACCACATCGTCCAACGACAGGGTAAACGCCAGTAACCAACCCGAAACTAAGGCCGGCGCGATCATTGGTAGTGTAATAATGAAGAAGACTTTTAATGGGTTTGCCCCTAAATCGAGGGCAGCTTCTTCAATTGATTTGTCCAATTCACGCAAACGGGCACTAATCACTACGGTAACGTACGCGGTACAAAAAGTTGCATGCGCCATCCAAATAGTTAATGCACCACGATCTTTTGGCCAACCTAATACTTGCCCCATGCCCACAAACAGCAATAATAAAGCTAAACCGGTAATTACGTCCGGCATAACTAATGGCGCCGTGGTCATAAATGAAAACAAATTAGAACCACGGAAGCGCCTAAAACGAATAATCGCATAAGACGCTAGCGTGCCTAAAATGAGCGAGAACGTGGCAGCACCGGCAGCAATCGACAAACTGAGCCCGACGGCTTTAAGTAGCGTTTCGTTGTGAACCAATTCAAAATACCACTTGGTAGAAAATTCCGCCCACACAGTAACCAATTTTGAGCTATTAAACGAGTAAATAATCAAAATAACCATGGGCACATATAAAAAGGCAAACACTACCAATAAAATTAGCCCTTTCAAACAATTACACATTAGCGCCAAAGTGATAATCGCGGTGACGATTAAACTAAAGATTAAACAGCCAACGTAAAAGCTACTACTGGCGAGTAATGCTAATCCGGAAGCAGAAATCAACATCGTTAATAGCATAGAGCCTAACAACGAGGAGATAAATACGATTAAGGCGGATCGCATAATAATTGGTAAATTATTCATCTACTTACCCCCCAATTGTCGATTTTGGAACTTATTGAAATAATAAATCGGCACAATCAAGATTAATAACATCACGGTGGCAACGGCTGAGGCGGCAGGCCAATCGTGGTTATTAAAGAATTCTGTCCATAACTGCGTTCCGATCATGATCCCTTCTGAAGGCCCTAATAGCTCTGGGATCACATATTCCCCTACCGCCGGAATAAACACCAGCATACCACCGGCAATAACGCCATTTTTAGTTAACGGCACAATAATTTTGAAAAAGGTCTTAATCGGTTTACAACCTAAATCTAAACTTGCCTCGATTAAAGTGGTATCTACTTTACTGAGTGAAGTATAAATAGGTAATACCACAAAAGGTAAGTAGGAATACACAATCCCAATGTAAACCGCTAAATAGGTTTTCATGATGATCAGTGGATGCTCAATATCGATTAAGCCTAACCATGCTAAAAAGTTGTTTAATAGACCATTAGGATTCAATATGCCAATCCAAGCATAAACCCGGATCAGGAATGAAGTCCATGATGGCAAAATAATCAACAATAATAAAATATTGCGGGTGGATGGTTTACATTGCGAAATCGCCCACGCCAATGGGTAACCAATCATAATGCACAATAATGTGGAAATAGCGGCTACCTTTAATGATTGTAAATAAGAATCAATATAAATGGTGTCGCTAACTAGATTGACGTAGTTACCAAAATTTAAGGCAATATTGAGCAAACCATCATCATAGCTTAATAAGTCAGTATAAGGTGGGACTGCGGCCACCATTTCCGAAAAACTGATCCGAAACACGATTAAAAATGGCAATAAGAATAATAACAACATCCATAAGTAAGGAATGGCTATTACAATTAATCGCCCATAGAGCGTCATTAAATCAGAATTGCTTGGTTGTTTACGCAATTGTTTAAAGGCGTAATAAATGGCCACCAAGCCAACTGGAATAAATAATATACTGCCCGCAATAATTAGCCGATAAGCAAATTTAGATGGCTTATAATAAGTTAAATATGCGCCCAAGCATGACAACAAGAAACTCAGTGTCATGGCAGTAAATAACGCATCTAAAAATAGATTGTCAAATGCACCGGTGGTTAAAAAACGCCAATAGACATTGAGCAACACCAAGGCATTTAAAAATAAACCCAATAAAATGGATCGCATCACTATATCCTCTTCGGTTTATTCAGTAAGAACCACACAACTATCTATTTCCCAAGACAGATTCACACTATCACCCCAAGTCGGCATTCCTTTACGGTAGCGGTGCTCGTTTTGTAACTGCGCAATAATAATTTGCCCACTATGTAACTTAACGTGATAAATTGACAGATCACCTAGGTAGGCAATTTCCACGACTTCGCCCACGGCAAAGTTATAACCTTCTTCCGGGATTTCGTCACATAGTTTGATTTTTTCCGGGCGTAAGGCAACTTTGAACGGCACGCCTTCAACCGCTGGTGAATCATAATCCACTTTCAATGGGTGTTTAATCATTGGGCAGCCAATAATTAAGCCGTCTTCTAATGTTTCTTGCAATATACCGTCAAAGATATTAACCGAACCAATAAACTCGGCACTATAACGGCTATTCGGGTGTTCATAAATTTCTTCCGGCTCACCAATTTGCACAAATTGCCCTTTATTCATAATGGCGATACGCCCGGCCATGGTCATGGCTTCTTCTTGGTCATGCGTAACCATTACACAAGTGGCACCCACTTGTTCTAAAATGCTCACCACTTCGAGCTGCATACGGTCGCGCAGTTGCTTATCAAGGGCACCCATTGGTTCATCGAGTAATAATAATTTTGGCCGTTTAGCTAAACTTCTAGCTAAGGCTACACGCTGCCTTTGACCACCGGACAATTGGTGCGGTTTGCGTTTACCAAATTGTTCCATATGCACTAAGGCTAACATTTCTTCTACGCGCTGTTTAATTTCGTTATGGTTTAACTTGTCTTGTTTTAAACCAAAAGCAATATTTTGCTCAACCGTCATGTGAGGAAATAAAGCATACGATTGAAACATCATATTAATTGGGCGATTATAAGGTGGCACTTGTGACATGTCCTTACCATCTAAAATAATCTGCCCGGAAGTAGGTTGTTCAAAACCTGCCAGCATTCGCAACAGTGTTGATTTACCACTGCCTGACGCCCCTAATAATGCAAAAATTTCACCGGTATAAATAGTGAGATTAACATCATCAACGGCATAATAATCGTCATTAAAAACTTTAGTTAAATTTTTGATCTCCAGTAATGGAGTTATCATCTTTTTTTTAGGCTGTACCTGAATTGTTGTTTTATTGTTCACTCTTTTTTCCTCATAACAACAAGCCAAAAAAAACGAGACGGAAAGATTAAATCAATCCCTCCGTCTATAATTAAGCGAGTAAATAACTCTGAATTTAATAAATCACTTATTTACCAGTTTTAAGTTTTGTCCATGTACGGGTGATCACTCGTTCAAGTTTTGGATCTTTAACTTTTAGAGTGAATAATTTTTCCATCACTTCTGGTTTTGGGTAAACCGCCGGATCGTTTTTCACTTCTGGTTTAACAAATTTGTCATTAGCTTCTTTATTGGCACTCGCAAAGTTAACATCATTAGTTACTTGCGCGGCAATTTCTGGCTTCATAACAAAATTTAAGAACTCATGTGCTTCATCAACATTAGCGGAATCCTTTGGAATGGCAAAGGTATCGAAAAATACCAAGGCACCTTCTTTAGGGATTTGATAACCGATGTGTACGCCATTCTTAGCTTCATTAGCGCGATCGCGTGATTGTAAAATATCACCTGACCAACCTAAGATCACACAAATATCACCATTAGCTAAATCAGTGATGTATTGTGAAGAATGGAAATAACGGATATCCGGTCTAACTTTTTCTAACAAATCGTAAGCAGCACCTGTATAATCTTTAGCATCGTTACTGTTGGGATCTTTACCTAAATATTGTAAAGCACTGGCAAAAATTTCGGTCGGCGCATCTAAAAATGCTACGCCGCAATCTTTAAGTTTATCCATATTTTCCGGTTTAAATACTAAATCCCAGCTATCTACTGGCGCATCCGCTCCTAAACGTTCTTTGACTTTATCAATGTTATAACCAATACCTGTAGTCATCCATACATAAGGAATGGCATATTTGTTGTCAGGATCGTGCGTTGCCATTAATTTCATTAAATTGGGATCAAGATTTTTCCAATTTGGTAACTTACTTTTATCTAATGGTAAATAAATACCGGCTTTAATCTGCCTGGCTAGGAAACTATCTGACGGTGAAACCACATCAAAACCAGAATTACCGGCCATTAGTTTACCTTCAAGTGCTTCATTTGAATCATAAACATCATAAACCAGTTTAATGCCGGTTGATTTTTCAAAATCAGTGATAGTTTGCGAACCAATTTGCCCGGCCCAATTATAAAAATGAACCACACGGTCTTTGGCTATTGCAGATTGTGAAAGTGCTAGTGAAACACCAGCTACGATTGAAAGAATAGTTTTACGTTGAGTAAACATGCTCACCACTTCTCCTCTAGTTAGGGATATTACATGTTAGACACAAGCCCATTGCAAAGACACAATGAACCCCCAAATTTTACCAATCATTTGTTATAAATCAATTGGCGAAACCGAGGTAATCAGGCCAGCCAGCGTCAAAAAAAATTAATGACCGAATTAAGTCGACCTTGGATTACGTGGGATAAAATACCTTTTTTTTTTAATATGTCCACATAAAAAATCAAATATCATAAGTTTCAGGCCTGAATGGTCACATTTTAGCCATTCAAGCCTTAATTAATCACCAATTAACTACTAATTTAGTTAATTTTATTCGGCATTAGCTTGCAAAATTTTAGCATCAGCTTGCCAAACTCGGTATTTAACGGTTAAGTCATTAGGTACATAAAACACTATTGGCAACCGACTGTTATAATTCAATAAACCTAAGTTATGACCAATAGTAACAAATTGAGTTTTAGTGGCATTCCCCGGGCAGGCCATTAATGTTGAAATAGTGGCATTTTTGTTGCTTTCAACCACATAATAGTTGTAACCCCAACCGGTTAACTCTTGTTGTTTAACCACACCGGCCAACAGCTGGCTATTACAATCAACATTCATCTCTTTACCAATTAACACTTCTACCCGCGCATTAGCTTCATCAGTTAACACGGGCAAATGAATGGCATAACGCGTATAACCTGCTTCCGCTTTAGGGAATGGTGCGGTGTCGTTAGCATTTTGGTTAGTCTGAGGTAAGTTGCTAGATTTTGCACATGCGGTTAATGCCGCGGCCATTAACACTAATAACATTAACTTTTTCATTTTTTTGCCTCCATTACTATTAAATACAATGCTGACAACATAATATGCTTTTTAAGCGTAAATGGGTATAATATTAACAATAAATTTAATTATTACGGTGCCAAAATGCCAGCCGAAAAAAACACTTACGATTTACTAAAATTAATTCTAAATCTACTGCTAATAGGTTTACTGATTGTTATCACTTACCGCGTGGTGGAAGTTTTTATCTTTGGGTTCTTCTGGGCGGTGATGGTGGTTATTGCTACTTGGCCGTTAATGATCAAGATCCAACACAAATTGTTTAATAAGCGCTGGTTGTCACTGCTGGTTATGGCATTAATCTTAGCGGTGGTGTGTGTAATTCCATTTATTCTGATTATTAGTAGCATTGCGCAAAATGGCCACTATTTAATTGAATGGGCTAGAACCCTTTCGCACCGTGAATTGCCAACTTTGGATTGGTTAAATAGCATCCCGATGTTTGGTGACGAGTTGCACCAAAAATGGTTGGATTTAATTCAAACCGATGGTTCGGACTTAGTTAACACTATTCAACCTTATATTGGCACGATGATTGGTTGGTTATTAGAACAAGTCACCAATATTAGTATTTTCATTTTCCATGCTGGCGTGATGATTGTTTTTAGTCTACTACTGTTTTTAAAAGGCGAACGCATTACTCGCGATCTTTACTTATTCGCCAATCGTTTATCCAAACAATACGGCGCAGACACCGTTACCTTAGCTGGTCAATCCATCCGCGCGGTGGCCCTAGGGGTAGTGGTTACCGCCATTACACTAGCACTAATTGGTGGCATTAGTTTTGTGTTGACTAATATGCCGTTCCCCGGGATTTTAACTTTAGTCTTATTCGTCTGCTGTGTGGCACAAATTGGACCAGTGATCGTGATGTTGGGTTGCATAATCTGGCAATTTTGGGATGGACACACTTTATCGGGCATTATTTTAATTGTGGTGGCAATTATATTAACCACCCTTGATAGTGTAATGCGGGCTTATTTAATTAAAAAAGGCGCTGATTTACCCTTCTTACTTATTCTTTTTGGTGTGATTGGTGGGGTGCTGAGTTTTGGTTTAATGGGGTTATTTATAGGGCCAGTAGTACTTGCCCTTGCCTATAAATTATTCCAAAAATGGATTAACGAACAAGCTTAAGCTGGTTACCGTTGGCATTAACAAATTATAGTTTGCCAGCACATCATGGCTATTTTGGCTATTTATGGTAGCGCCAAGCTAAGCGGATTTTGCAAAAAGGAATGTTATTTTCTGGCGTAAATTATGTTATTCTACAACTTACGCTAGTTACAAACTAAATGAATTATGCGAATACCATTTATAAAATATAATCATCAAAAACATCTTGATGAATTAACTAAAATTCAACAAAACGCCGATCAATACCATATTGCCTACGATCCTAAAAGCTACCGCTTGGCTATCCTCGAACAACTCCGTCAAGCCCAACGGCGCATTTATATTGTCGCCCTTTATTTAGAACGTGACGAAGCCGGGCAAGAAATGCTCGACCTGCTTTACCAAATCAAACAACAACGCCCTAACCTAGACATTAAGATCTTTGTTGATTGGCACCGCGCCCAACGCGGCCGCATTGGTGAACATGAAGCACAAACTAATGCGCTTTACTATTATCAATTAAAACAACAACACCCGGATATTGATATTCCTATCTATGGGGTGCCGGTAAACCGCCGGGAAATCCTTGGGGTGTTGCACCTTAAAGGCTATATTATTGACGATACCGTCATTTATAGTGGTGCTAGCATTAATAATGTTTACCTGCATAAACTCGATAGTTACCGCTATGATCGCTATCACTTTATTACCAACCCTGCCCTAGCCGACAGCATGGTAGCTTATGTTGATCACAACTTTTTGCCTTATGCCGGTTTACAGCGGTTAGATGTGGCGAACCACCAAACCCGCAAACAAATTAAACCCGAAATCAAAGCCTTGCGCCAACATTTAATGGAAGCCAGTTATCAGTACACCGGCACAGCCGATAATAACACCTTGTCGGTTGCACCAATTGCCGGTTTAGGCCGCAACAATCCGTTGAATAAAATTATTCACCACCTGATTAACTCGACCCAACATAAAGTCGTCTTTTGTACGCCTTACTTTAATCTACCTAATATTCTGGTACGCGACATAATCCGCCTACTGCGTAAAGGCCGCCAAGTGGAAATTATAATTGGTGATAAAGTGGCTAATGATTTTTATATTCCTGAAGATCAGCCTTTTAATATTTCCGGTGGTTTACCATACTTATATGAGATTAATTTAAGGAAATTTGTTGAAAGGTTACAACCCTATATTGATAGACAACAACTGATTATTCGATTATGGAAAGATCAGGAACAAACCTATCACCTTAAAGGCATTTGGGTGGACGACCAATGGGTTTTAATTACCGGTAATAATCTTAACCCAAGGGCATGGCGCTTAGACTTAGAAAATGGCATTTTAGTTCATGACCCACAACAGCAACTCAGCGATAAATTCGCCCAAGAGCTGAGCACCATTCGCCAAAAAACCACCTTGGTCACCCATTTCCAACAAATTCAAGCCAGCCAATTTTACCCTAAACCGGTGCATAAATTGATTAAACGCTTGAGCAGGATCAAAGTGGATAGAATCATCAAACGGTTACTGTAACAGGCGTTTTTAATTGTTACAGTTGCCAACCTGTTGCTATTAGCCAATTTTTATACGCAAACGTATACCTCTCAGGAAACATCTTAACGGGTATTATTGCGCTTTAATAATTAAATCCGTTAGGTTTCGAGCGTTTTATGGTTAGGTGATTATTTTAATTGCGGAGTTAACGCTCGAGTAAGGGAATTTTAACGCGAAAATTCCCTTACAACCCAAACGCGGGCCTGCAGATGGTGGTCTACGACTGCCCTCCGCCTTCGCTTGGTCTTAACGCACCGGTCGTGATTTGTTCCTACAAAGCACTCCCTCGGCAAACCTCCCTGTTTGCCGTGCTAACCGCTCTCAGTTGTCGGCACCATCTAACGGCCTATTTAACACCTAAAAACCCTATCATCTAAATGACTTAATACCCTAGCCTATTGCGGAATGATGTTGCTCAATGCTGTTGGTTTTTTACCCCCCCGCTTAAGTGGTGCCGAGGGAGGTAATTGGCATAGAACAGCCGGCAGGAAGCCGGATGAGCCGTGGGCGCACAGGGAGGTGCGATACGCGGCGGTTCGTTAAGTGCCAATTAGCGAGTGAGGGTAGTCACGCAGTGACCACTACTTCCCGCGGGGTGTGGGGAGATTGTTAAGAGGGATTCACATTAATCCCTCTTAACGCCTACGCGGCAGCGTGACTGATTAGCTATTTTTTATACTGAAACATACCCCTCTCAGGAAACATCTTAACAAACATAAAAATGCCAGCGTTGATTGCTGGCATTTTAAAAAGCGGCTCGGGTTGCCCCTGCCGCTGCAACTGTCCTTTTATTACTTAAACTTTATTACCCCTTATTAAACACCCGTGACTTAAGGATTAAGGACTAAGAACTAAGGACTAAGGACTAAGGATAGGCGCAATAACTTAAATATTTGTCATTAACTCCTCCTGAAGGCCCACCGGCACCAAGACTAATTTCTCCATTTCTAATCTTTATTATATAATAATCTCCAGAATCACTTAACCTACAGTATTGAGTGGTATTGCCAAACATGGTCCCTGTACTCCATTCAGCAAGTAAACCCGCACCAATGTTTCTATTGTAATAACGTTTTCCTGAGGCAGGTGTAGCATTCACTGCACCTCTGCAATCACAACGTGCATTGGTTATGTCTTTTATTTTAGTCAGACGATAACCCCCACCTAAACTACGACACCATCGTTCTTGGATACCAATAGTATCATATTTACCTTTAACAAACCACTGCCTTAATACAAAACCATATGTTGCAACTTTTCTATGACTACTATCATAACCCACTAACTCGAAGGTTTTTGGCAAATTAGGTGTAGATAAAGTACCTGGTAAAGTAGAATTAAGCTGCGACTGCGTTGGCTCCGGACCGGTGAGAACCACTTTCACATAGTTACCACTGGTATCTGGCGTCATGGTAGCTGTAATTCCACCTTCGGTAACAGTTGGCCAAGTTAAACCACTGCCACCACATATGTTTAAATTAAAAGTGGCATTATTAAAACCGGTAGTAGGAAAGTTACCAGAGTAACCAGGGTAACCAGATGGTGTAGTTGATTGCACTAAGAAGCCTTTACCTGAGATCCAGATATTGGCAGGACTGTTTCGGGCCGGGTCGGTTCCGCCAGGATCGGCAGATAAAATAGTCGGAGTTGCTTTAGGATTGATATAGTATATTACATTACTACCGCTAAAACTACGGCTATTAGGAACGCCATACTGGGTGGTTAAACTACCAGAAGTACTGGTTAATTCCACTTTATAAGGGGCGTTACATAAATCTAAAGGTGCACTACGACTAACTGCTTGGTTATTTTTATCGGTAATAGTAACAGTTAAATTACCGGTAGCGGTAATACCATTAGTACCCTGACCATCACCATCATCATCGCCCCAATAATTATAGGGTGTACCGATTAAAGCGTTTAAGGCAATGGAGTTAGTGGTGGTTGGTACAAACATCTGTACATTAGCTAAGGTATCTCCTGCTCTAGGTAGCACAATTGGGTTCGTTGCGGTTGAGGTATTGATTGCCGGAGTGATTCGAGTGCCATCAGATAGAGTAATACCTAACAGACCCTCCGTAGTCGTAACCCTAGTTGCCCCATTATCAAAGGTTAAATACGGCTCAGTACCATGGATTTCTTGGGCGGTAGTAGCGGACAACGCTTGGGTAGTAGCAGCATACGGCAACAATAGCCACGGCACTAAAGCTAAACAACGCTTTAAGTTTGAACCGAAACGCGGTTGGCGCTTAATTAGTGATAATGGCGGTAATCGTTGCTGCTGATTTGGGTAGTTGGATTGCCGACGGTGCGGTACTAAATCGGGGATTAAATCGCGGACTAAATTATCACTTCGGTGAAATGAGTCAACTACAGTGTGCTGAGATAGATTTTGGACGTAAAGCTGCCAGTGCTTGTGTCTTGTGTCTTGTGTCTTCCAGTATAAGGCATGATGAAGATTCCGTCAAGTAATTTTATGTTTTATTTACACTTTTTCCATTCGAGTGCGCGAAAATTAACCTCCGCACCACTCAACGCTAAAAGTATATCGCCTTGATAAAATTTAACTACTATTTTGTTAAGTTTATTTGTAAAGAATAGTAAAGATGAAGGCATTGGCTTTATTTTTAAGCTGGGTTTAGGGCTGATTTTTATACTGAAACATATACCTCTCAGGAAACATCTTGACGGGGATCTTAAGCAACAACTTAATTTGGTCGATTTTTTATTCCTCCACTTACTATTTAATTCAACCCGTTCAAAAGAATAATATGATTACTTTTGTTTGTGTAAATATAAGCATAATTTTAATAAAAACTTAGTTAACATTAGAAAATAGTCATTAGTGTGATGCTGATCAAGGTTATTAGTACAAATTAATTGTTATAATGCCATAACTAAAGTTTATGAATAGAACAAATGAAACAGTCTGTATAACTATTAGGTTAATTAGTAAACGATGTGCCTAACTAGTGAGTACTAATAAGACAATTAATAAACTTTGAAGTTTACAATAAGAGGCTATAACTAATGATTAAAGAGCGTGTAAAAATATTAGCATTATTTTGTGCTATGTCTTTTTTGATGTATGTGGATAGAGTTAATTTAGCTGCTACAGGAGGTTTAATAAAACAAGAATTAGGAATGAGTAATACAGAGTTAGGGCTGATATTTTCTGCTTTTGCTTATACTTATTGTATATTTCAAATTGTTGGCGGTTGGTTTGTTGACCGTATTGGTGCTCGCAAAATGATTCTTATTTGTGGGGTTACTTGGGTTACAGCAACTGTTTTAACCGGTTTTGTGGGCGGGTTTGTGTCGCTATTCTTGTGCCGTTTACTGTTAGGTGTTGGTGAAGGTGTGGCTTTACCTTCGCAAGCTAGAGCAATTACCTTTTGGTTTAAAAGGAGTGAAAGAGGTTTAGTGCAAGGTTTAACTCACTCTTTTTCACGCTTAGGTAATGCTATTACACCACCAATTATTGTTTTGTTAGTGTCATTCCATTCTTGGCGTTCAGCATTTTGGATTTTAGGTGGTTTTACGGCAGTTTGGGCTATCATTTGGTTCTTTAAATTTAAAGATGACCCAAGAGAAGCTGGTGTAAATGAGCAAGAACTAGAAGGTATTCCTCATTTTGAAAAAACCGGATTAGGAAATAAAAACGCAGAACCTACGCCTTGGGGCCCGCTACTCAAACGTATGGGGCCGACTATGGCGGTGTACTTCTGCTATGGTTGGACTAGCTGGTTATTTTTTACTTGGTTACCTACATTTTTTATGCATGGTCGCAATATGGATCTTAAATCTTCGGCGCTATTTACCACCGGGGTGTTTTTGTCTGGCGTTGTTGGCAATACTGCGGGCGGGGTGATCAGTGACAAGATATTAAAAATGACCAATAATCTAGTAACTGCTCGCCGGAATGTAATCATTTTTAGCTTTATTTGTGCTTTATTATTACTGATCCCAGTTACTCAATCTGATTCAATGTTAGTAATGACAATTTGTATTAGTATTGCCTTCTTCTGTTTAGAATTAACTATTGGGCCTATTTGGGCAGTACCTATGGACATTACCCCGAAATATGTGGGTATGGCTAGTGGCTTAATGAATGCTGGTTCTGCGATTGCGGGTATTATTTCGCCAATTATTTTTGGTATTATTATCGATAAAACTGGTAATTGGAGTTTGCCATTTTATGGTTCAATTGCGTTATTAATTGTTGGGATTGTATTAACCTTCTTTATGCGCCCAGACCGACAGTTAATTGTGCCTTCTAAAAATAAATAATTAGAGTAATTATAAGGGTGATTTAGCCTTTATTTTAGGTTGTGATGAAAAATATGTTGTTATGAATATATCGTTATTCAATTGATTATAAAAAGGTATCATTATGAAAAAACCAACTATTTCTCTTGTCTTAGGTGATCCGGCTGGTATTGGCCCTGAGTTAGTCGCTAAGGTATTATCTAAAGATGAGAATAGAAAAAAAGTAAATATTATTATCATTGCTGACGAAAGGGAATTGCTTAAAGGGATGGAAATTGCCCAATTAAAATTCCCCTATAAGCAAATTAAAGAAGCAATGTTACCTAATTTAGTATTTGAAGAAGGGGTTCCGGTTTTAATCGATCATAAATGTACTAATCCATTGCCATTAGAATATGGTAAATCTACCGTCCAAAATGGACAATATATGTTAGAAACACTGCAAAAGGCAGTGGATTTTACATTAAAAGGCTATTCACAAGCTATTTGTTTTGCACCTTTAAATAAACAAGCAATGCACATGGGTGGCTTAAAATACCGAGATGAATTGCACTGGTTTGCAGAATTAACCGGTTTTAAAGATTTTGTGTGCGAGCTTAATGTGGTTGATGATATTTGGGCGGGGCGAGTAACTTCTCATATTCCGTTTAAAGATATTGTTTCTAGCTTAAGTATTGAAGGTGTAGTTGATGGTATTGAGTTACTAAATAAAACCTTAAAACAAGCCGGAGTCGAAAACCCTAAAATTGCTGTGCAAGCACTCAATCCTCATGGTGGTGAAAATGGTTTATTTGGTGATGAGGAAATCACAATTATTAAACCAGGCATTAAAATTGCTAAGGAAAGAGGCATTGATGTTTATGGACCATACCCAGCCGACACAACCATGAAGGAAGTGCAACGATTAGGTATTCATGGGGTGCTGTCTATGTATCATGACCAATTTGCAACAGCACTTAAGTTGCTTGGCTTTGAACGTGGAGTTACGGTTCAAGGTGGGATCCCTATTCCTATTGCTACTGCTAATCATGGTACCGCTTATGATATGTATGGCAAAAATAAAGCCACACCACAAGCTTTCCAAACCGCTTTTGATATTGTGGTAAATATGGCAACTAATATTCTTAAAAATAAATAACTATTTTATTAGGTAATTTAGTCATTTTTATTAGGTAATTTAGTCTTTTTATAAATTACCTAATTAAGGAGATGTTATGGATAATAGATCCAAACCATCCAGTGTCCGTTGGCTCGTTTTCGGTATTATATTTATTTTAGTAGTAATAAATATGATGGACAGAATTTGCCTTTCTATTGCTATGCCAACTATTGCCAAGGAGTTTGCCCTTTCCCCGACTATGCAAGGCTTAGTGTTGAGTAGTTTTTTCTGGGCATACGCTTTATTGCAGGTTCCTGGTGGTTTTCTTATTGATAAATATGGCCCTCGGAAGTTAGTTACTGCTTCTACCCTTTTTTGGGGCGTGTTTCAAACTATTGCAGGATTTTCGACCGGTGGTTTATTCCTGTTTGCTACCCGTTTGGGTTTAGGTGCGGCTGAAGCACCTTTATTTCCAGCTGGTGGTAAACTGAATTCAACTTGGTTGTCTGCAAAAGAAAGGGGTCGTGGCGCTGTTCTCATGGATAGTGGCGGACCTTTAGGTGTGGCATTAGGTGGAATTATTATTGCCTATCTTATTGCTGCTATTGGTTCTTGGCGCATTGTTTTTGTTTTAGCTGGGTTGTTCACGATTGTGTTTAGTTATGTTGCTTGGAAATATTTGCGTGATACACCTAAGGAACATAGTCAAGTCAATCAAGCAGAATTAGCCTTGATTGAAAGCCAAAACATTGAAGCAAATGTGATTAATAACGCCACAAGTCAACTTAGTGATAAACAACAAAAAGTACCAGTTAATTCGATGGTCGCTATTATGTTTGGGCGCATCTCTTGGGCGATGATTAATTTTGGTTTATTAACTTGGGGACCAAGTTATTTGGCTCATGCACGGGGGTTTAATCTAAAAGAAATTGGTAGCGCAACTTTTATCATTTTCATTTCTGGAGCGTTGGGATCGCTTTGTTGCGGTTTTTTGGCTGACTTCTTGGTAAAAAAAGGTTATCGACAAAGTGCAGTACTTAAAGTCCTACTCAGTTTTTCTGGCTTGGTGATGGTTGGAGCATTCCTTTTATTACCGACATTGAGTGATCCTATTATTGCAATTTTGGTATTATCGATCGCCGCCTTCTTTTTAATGTGGGGCAGTTTATATTGGTGTTTCCCTGCCTTATTGGCACCTAAGAATAAAGTTGGCATTGTTGGTGGCACCATGAATATGGCCGGTAGTATTGGTGGAATAATTGTTTCATTATTGGTGGGATTAATTATTCAAATGACCGGTGATTATGATAATGTGCTAATGTTTTTCTCTAGCTGCGCGATTGTTTTTGTATTAGGTACCGTGTTGATTAGATTTAACTATAAAAATAGTTAGTACGGGAGGATGTAAGTAAAATGGAAAATAAACTTTATGATGGTCCAATAATTGATGCACACCAGCATTTTTGGCAACCAGCGATTAATCCACACCCTTGGTTAGCAGCTGATGTTTTAATCCCATTTCGTTATGGTGATTATTCAGCAATTAAAAAAGAGTTTTTACCACCGGATTATTTACAACTAGCTGCCCCAAAGCACAATGTGGTAGCAACAGTTTATATTGATGCCGAATGGGACCCACAAGATCCACTTGGCGAAACTAAATATATTCACCACATTGCCGAAAAATATGGTATGCCTAATGCAGTAGTAGCTCAAGCTTGGTTAGACGCCGATGATGTTAACAATGTATTAGCTAAACAAACCCTTTACCCTTTAGTTAGGAGTGTACGCCACAAACCTGGTGGTGCAACAACCCCAGAAAAAGCTAAAATGGGTGAAAAAACCTTGATGAGTGATGATAAATGGCTTCAAGGTTATGCTTTGTTAGAAAAGTATAATCTTAATTTTGATTTGCAGACTCCATGGTGGAACTTTGCTGAAGCATCACAGTTAGCTAAGGATTTTCCAAATACGTTGATTATTCTGAATCATACTGGTTTACCCTCCGATCGTTCCCCTGAAGGTTTAGCTGCCTGGCATAAAGCTATGAGTTTATTAGCCGATAACCCTAATGTAGTGGTTAAAATTTCTGGAATTGGTTTAAAAGGTATTCCATGGAAGATTGAGGATAATTTGTGGATCATCCAAGAAGCTATCGCCATTTTTGGGGTGAATCGGGCTATGTTTGCCAGTAACTTCCCTGTTGATAGCATTTGTGGTTCATTTGATACTATATTTTCTGGTTTTAAACAGGCAACTAAGTCATTACCTTATCAACAACAATATCAGTTATTTTATAGTAACGCTAAAAATTATTATAACACTCAAACTATTAAAATTTAGTAGTATATGAGTTTAAAAAAGGTTGTTTTCATTTCTGAAAAGCAACCTTTTTTATTTGCTATCATGGTGTTATGTTAAATTAGCGTGTCACCCTGCTATTGGTTATTGCTATCATAGTTCTAAATCAATACGATAAAATTGTTTAGCGTTATGCCAGAAAAACTTTTCCTTATCTTCTTGGGAAAAGTCTTTTAAAATGGTCAACATTGCCGCAACCAAGTCATCGTAACTGATTCTTAACTTAGAAACTGGGAAGTTACTCGCAAAAACGCAGCGATCAATACCAAACATGTCAATAGTTTCAAGGATCACTCCGCGGTTAATATCTACCGTCCAAGGATCATTTAACAACCCTAGCTCGGAAATTTTTACCCAAACATTTGGACAGCTAGCTAAATCCTGCATTCCTTGACGCCAAGCATTTAAACCTTTTTCACTCCTATCCCAAGGGAAGCCCGTATGATTTAAAATGATTTTAGTGTCAGGGAAGGATCTGGCTACGTTTGCCGCTTCATCTAAGTGCCAATATGGTACCCGTAGATCCCATGATAGATTAAATTTTTCTAATAATGCAAAACCTGCTAACCAGTTTTTATCTTGCATACTACCTGGGGTGCCATATACGCTTGCTTTTAATTCAGGTGTCTTGGCAGTAACGGGTTTACTCCGAATACCACGTACAGTTGGGAATTTAGTGTGTTCAGCTAAAATTTTTTCACAAGTATTAAGGTGAAACCATACATGTGGTAAGATCGCATTAGGGAAGCCAAACTCTTGGGATTGTTGATATACCCATTTGGTTTCCTCTACTTCGTTAGCATAGTCATGATCAGCCTCACAATGAACGGTGGCAAGAATCATTTGGTTTTGAGTATCTTTTAAATAGTCTTTAGGTAGGTAATTTTTACGGATAGCCGCGTAATCTCCTAAAAAAAATTCTTCTGCTTTGGCTAACCATGGGTAATAATTGGAGTCCAAATTCCATAAATGATGGTGCGCATCAATAATAGGAATTTTACCGGTGCTGCGGGTGGTTAGACCTAGTTTTTGATGAATACTTTTCATGATTACTCCTTCCTTGCTGGTGTCACTGATGCTAACGATAATCCACAAACAAACATGGCAGCCGCCATAATCATAAAGCCGGCTAATGGAGTGCCTGTTACATCAATTAACCAGCCCACTATGTAAGGGCCAAAGAACCCACCCAAATTACCTATGCCACCAATTAATCCTAAGGAAAGTGCTAATACTTCGGTTTTGATGACTAATGGCGGTAAGGCAAAAAATGCGCCATGAATGTATAAACCACCGCCAACTACGCAAAGGAAAATGAATTGCATTGTTGCCGATGGGAAGAATTGCCCAATTAGTAACGCTATAGCCGAAATAGTCAGTGGCACCAATGAGGATGATTTTCGTAACCCATATCTGTCTGCTTTAACAGATATATAAATCATACCAATCAAACCAATTAAATATGGTATTGCAGTTAAAAAGCCAACAATACTCGGCGATGATTTCGAGATGTTAGTTATGACTTGTGGCATCCACATTGTGAAGCCATAAAAACCAGCACAATATAAAAACCAAGCAAAAATTAGAGTTAAGACCTTGGTATTTTTGAATACGTCACGGTATCTTGGTGAATCTTCAGTGGTACGTTTTTGTTTTAATTGTTCGTCCATAGCTAGTTGTTGCATTATGTAATCACATTCATCTTTTTGCATCCACCATGCTTTATCTGGTCTGTCAGCAATCATGATGTACCAAACTATTGCCCAAATAATTGGTGGAATACCTTCGATTACTAATACTGTTCGCCAACTAAAATATTCTAATAGTACTCCAGTAATTGGCGCAGCGATAATTGCAGAAATAGGGATACACATAAGCCAAAAGCCATTAGCACGAGCTTTTTCTTTTTGTGGGAACCATCGAATTAACATTACTAATGTTGCTGGTTGGATCCCCCCTTCAAACACTCCTAATACAAAGCGGGCACAGAGTAATTCTTCGGTGCTCCTAACTAACCCAGTCCAAATGGCTGCTAGTCCCCATAATGTCATTAAAATGAAAATTGTTTTTTTACCACTCCATCTTTCAGCTAGTAACGCAGCGGGTACTTGTAAAATTAGATAACCCAGAAAGAATATTCCGGAAGCAACCCCTTTAATACTGTTGCTTAAATGTAAATCTTCCCCCATATAGGGCAAAATAAAAGAGAGATTAGTACGATCTAAAAAAGCTAACATATACATTATGCTGGCAACTGGTATAAAATAAATCCAGCGCTTACCTATTTTTGATTTACATGTACTCATATAGACATCCTTTATAAAAATAAGTCATGTGACTTGCAGTTGGCGATTTCTGGTTATTCACTTGAAGTTAATAATTCCTAGTTAATAACTTTAAGTTAAACAAGTTTCGTTCAAATGTATGTTAATATAACATTTGATTTAAAGGTAATTGCCAATGCTGTTTTTGTGATCTATATCTATTATTAATATTTATTGTTTAATTATCTTAGAATATGCCTGATTATTTGCTTAATTTTGTGATCATTTTGTTGAACATATGTTTAACAAAATAATTATTGTCGATGAATCTAGCAATAGTAAAATCATGTAAAGGAGGCATTAATATAAGTGCAGTTATATCTATTTTTTTAGAGCATTACAGTTATATTGATACATTTAATATTTATATAGTTATTAATATGAATACTAATGTAAGTTAAACTTATTAATTTGAATGAATCGATTAAACGGTTGCATCAGGAGATCTACGGTTAAATTTACTTTATAGTCGCTAGATGCATACGCGTTTACCTTATAGTTATTAGCATTAAGGAGGTCATTTGATTTTGTTTTGTTGTAAGCTCAGTACTGTTCTAGCATTAGAGGCACTAGTGGCAATAATATCAATTACCCCTGAGCGTAAAGCACCTAAAATTGCTGTAGCTTTAGTGTTTTCCGAGGCAATAGCAATCACACATGGAATGTTGCGCAGTTCTTCTATGCTTAAACCTATTACGCGGTCATTCATGGCAGTGTCAATAGGATCACCATTAATATCAAAGAATCCATAACCAGCAATATCACCGATAACACCTTGATTTAAAGTGGCATCTGTTATTTCTTGTGGAGTGAACCAACCTAATTGCACCATGTAACAGTTTTCGTTCATGTCCCCAAGACCAACTAGGGCTATATCAGCTTTAGAGGCTCGTTCTAAGGTATCTTTGATTACACGATTCTGAATGAAGGCTTGTTTTAATTCACGATTTTCGACATACGCGGGTGCATATAAGGTTTCACTAGTTGCGTTAAATTTACGGGCTAAACTACGACTGATATGGTCAGCATCAATTAGATCACCAACTCGTTGCGTGCCACCAATGCCACAAATAAATTTACATTGCTTTTCTGGGAAGACACCCACATGACTAGCAACCGCGGCTACATTTCGCCCTTGACCAACGGCAACGGTCATACCATTTTTTAAAACACTAGATAAATAATTAGTGACCAACGATGCTACTTGTCGGCGTTGTTCATCTTCATCTTGATGATCTAATGCAATAAGTGCTCGTTTAATACCAAAATTATTTACAAATTGTTGTTCAATGTTGGAACTAAAGATTGGATGATATTTGACATTTATTTCAACAATACCTTCAGCTCGGGCTTTTTTTAGCAAACGACCTACTTTAATACGAGAAATCCCAAACCGTTGCGCTATTTCTTCTTGTGTTTGTTCATGTTCGTAATAAGCAACTGCAATTTCGGTCAGTAGTTCAGATTCTTGCTTATCTTCAAATATACCCATCATATTCGCCTTGTTATATTAATTTTGCTGATTAATAGCAGATAATATATTACAAAAGCCGCTAGCTTGCCATGCACTTCGCCCAATAAATAGTCCATCAATATTCGGTTTGACTATTAATGCGGTTGAATTTTCTAAATTAACACTACCCCCATATAATAAAATCATTTGCTGAGCTATATCGTTACCATAAACTTCAATTAAAGCCGCGCGTAATTTTTGATGAATGTATTCTGCTTCATCAGGAGTAGCTGGAACTCCTTGATCACCAATGGCCCAAATTGGTTCGTAGGCAATCATAACTTGTGTAGCTTGTTGTTTATCAACGCCAGACAAGGCAATTTTCATTTGTTTAACCACTACTTCCGCAGAAACGCCCCATGATTTTTCTTCAGCACTATCACCAATGCATACTAAAGGTGTTAACCCATGCTTTAAGGCTGCTTGTACTTTTTTATTAACAGCAAAATCAGTTTCGCCAAAATATTCACGGCGTTCAGAGTGCCCCATTTCTACTAGTTTTGCACCGGTGTCCTTGACCATAACAGGTGAAATTTCACCAGTAAAAGCCCCAGCATCTTGATAATGCATATTTTGTACACCGGTTAAGCAATTTAATTTATGTGTTGTTATGTAGTCTGTAACTTCACGGATGCAAGTGAATGGTGGAATAACAAAAGGCTGAATATGACTTTTTAGATTTTCGGGATAAAAAGTCTTAAACTGTTCACAAAATAATAATGCTTCAGCCAGAGTTTTATTCATCTTCCAACTGGTACCTATGTATATTTTTTTCATATTTAACCTTTTATTTTGTGCTAATAATTGATACCTAGTTAGGCAATTTTTTTAGTTGTTGTAAAAATACATCCATAATCATCCATGATGATTCCGAACCAGCATCGCGGTGACCGATCGCTCTTTCACCAAGTCGCATTGAGCGACCTTTTTTGGCAATAAGTGGAATGGTGTGATCAGAACCTTTTTTCATTTCGGCTACGCAATTTGCCAATGTTTGTACCGGATCGTCACCCTCTTGGTATTGTTTTAATACTTCCAGTCCAGGCAGCAAAGCATCAATCATGGTTTTGTCATCAAGTTCAGCTTTGCCCCTAAGTTGAACCGCTTCAACACCATCTTGATACATTTGGCAAAATTCTTTAAAGGTAACTTGCTGTTTATTAGCTATATGAGTTGCCATTTTCATAAAAAAACTACCATATAATGGGCCTGAAGCGCCACCCACTTTACTTAATAGGATCATTCCAACTTTTTTCATTAATTCAGCAATGTCGGCAGTTGATTGTTCTAAAGTTGGTAGCTGTTTAGATACTTCACGAAAACCTATGGTTAAATTAATACCATGATCGCCATCACCTATATCGGAATCTAATTTACTTAAGTGATCACGATTTTCTTCCGCCATTAACGCTAACTGTTTAAAAGTTTCAATAAAATAATTTTTATCTAATATAAGTTGTGCCATATTTAATCTCCTAAACAATTAATATGCAATTTTAAAATATGGAGCGTCACATGGATGATCGAGTAACTGTTTAAGTTCGTCATCGATTTTGATTATGGAGATAGAGATCCCAACCATGTCCATCGAGGTAACATAATTACCAACTAATGGCTTATGAATGCTGATGCCATTTTCATTTAATAATTGGTGAGCTTTACGGTAGCAGATATATTGATCCATCAAAGCTAAGCCACCAAGTCCATTTATTAATAATTGGACTTCATCACCAGCTTTAATATTTGAGTCCTTTAATAAATAAGCTATCAGTTGACTAACAACGATATCAGCTTTTTCAAGCTTGGTTCTTTCAATACCTGGTTCACCGTGTATACCCATGCCGACTTCCATGTCACCATCTTCCATATCAAAAATAACTTCACCAGTAACAGGCAATGTGCAGGACGATAAAGCTACCCCCATGGAGTAAGTATTAGCATTAGCTTTTTCGGTTAAGGCTTTAACTTGGTCGAGATCATAACCTTTAGCCGCGGCACTGGCGGCGACTTTAAACACGAATACATCACCAGCGACACCGCGACGATCAGCTATGTTTTGTGAAGAGTAAATATCGTCGGTGACTGTTACCGATTCTACTCTGATGCCATCGGCAGCTGCAAATTCGGCACCCATGTCAAAATTCATTACGTCTCCAGCATAATTACCATAAACAAATAAGCACCCTTTACCTGAATCGACCGCTTTAACTGCTTCATAACAATATTCCGGTGATGGTGAAGTGTTAACATTACCTACAGCAGCCGCATCAGCAAAGTCTTTACCTACATAGCCAATAAATGCTGGTTCATGGCCAGAACCTCCACCAACAATAATACGTACGCGTGGTTCTTTACTTATTTTTTTGCTGATAATAACTCGATCACAATCATCTTTTAACTTTACATAATCACTATGTGCTAAGCAATAACCTTCTAGCATTTCTTCAACTACATCGTAACCATCATTAATTAGTCTTTTCATTACATACCCATTTATGTTAAATATTTTCTAATTCATTTAGAATTGCATCTAAATCATCGTCAACTAAAGCTTGTACTGCTGCAACAAACGAACCTTCAATTAGAGGTGCATCGACTAAAAGAATTTTTTCCTTTAATTTTTCATCACTAATAAGATCTATGGCCGTTTCAGAACTTAAAATGGCACTACCTATATCCGCAAAAATGAGTATATGTTTATCATCTTGGCATTGTTCAATGATTTCCATAACGGCAATCGGATTAGTACCTAATCTGCCATCGTCGGTACCACCAGCAGAAAATATTTTTACATTATCTGAAGTACCTACCATTTCATCAATCATTTCTTTTAACCCATCAGTAATTTTTTTACTGTGAGAGACTAAAATAATACTAATCATTTATTTCCTCTTGGTATTTATGTCACTTATCATCCCAATGAACAAAAGTTAACAATTAAAACTTTTGTAAAAAATTATAGCTATAACTCATAAATTTAAAAGAATTATTAGGAAAAAACGTGATTAAGATCCCAATATATTATTAATAAAATAATTCTTTACCGTTGTTTCTTGTCGAGAACAGAATTTATGATATATGATTAATGGTCTTTTTTTATATTTGATAATTTATGTTGTTCTAAATATCAATCATTGTTCAAATGATAGTTCAATTTGGAACATTAGGGGAAGCATATGAGTAATTCATTACAATTAGCAGTTAATATGTCCATTTATGATGGTTATGACTTAGAGGAAGCGTTATTTTCAGTTAAAAAATGCGGTTATAATTATTTTGAATTAGCATACAATTTAGGCTATGTGAGTAAAGTCAATTCTGAACTATTTAGTGAAGATAATGCAAATTATATCAATAAATTAAAACACAAACATAATTTAACTGTGTCCGCACTTGGTTGTACTATGAACTTAGCCGATGATAATATGGTCGCAGCTTTTAAAGAAAGAATTAAGTTTGCCCATATGATTGGAGCTCCTTTCCTGAATACTTGCGTAGCTAAAAAAGATGAGCACAATGTTGTGGTCGCCAATTTAAAACAAATTGTGCCAGATCTTAATAAATATGGCTGCATTTTATGTATAGAAAATGCCGGCGATTATGATTATAACGCTTTTACCTCATTAGCTGATGGAGTGAATATGTTAAATGAGGTGGCTAGCAATGCTATTGCTTTAAATTGGGATCCAGGAAATATGGTTACTTATGCGGCCCATTTGGATATTAATCAACAAGCCATGGATGCTATCACTTATTGTAAGCATTTCCATATTAAGGATGTCAAAATTATTAATGAAGAATTTTACTTTTGCGCTATTGGCGACGGCATTATTGATTATTCAGAAATCGTGAAGCAATTAGCGGTTAAAAATATTCCTGTTAGTTTTGAAATTCCACTTAAAATGCATCGGTTAAAAGATAGTACTCCGATTAGAAGTGAACATAAAGTTGATATTGATATCATCGAAAACACTCTAGTGGCGTCACTTAATTATGTTAAAAAATTGGTGAATGTTAAATAAGTACATTATGCTAGCCCATAGTCATGAGTAATATGACTTGGTAACTGCATGTTAATTACAAATACTTAAACAATTGCCCTGGTTTATTACTAAAACAGGTTATTACTAAATTTTCTTTAGTGTAATCTGCTCATTAGTGTTTTTTGCTATCCAGTTATTCACCTATTCAATTAACTATTGTTATTTGCAATTTAAATTTGTGTTGGTAAAATTTATCCGTTTTTTGCTAATTTTGTGATCTATGTCCAGATTGATTTATTTTTTTCTGTTATTTTGTTCTAAATATAAAACAATGAGTTTCATATATAGAACTTATGGATAATTTAATTAACAGTAAAGCCCCAGCAGCAGTTAGGTTAATCTCGATTTTAAATTATATTGCCAATAATGAGGATGCCAGTTTTACCGATCTATGTAAAGCCTTATCCATTCCCAAAAGTAGTACTCATTACTTGCTGGAAGTATTAACAACCTCTCAATTTCTTCGTCAACGTTGTGATGGCCGTTATGTATTAGGTTTACGCTTATTTGAACTTGGTGGGCTATCAATTAAAAACATTGACCTACGAAGAGAAGCCATTGAATTTATGCATGAATTAGTCAATGTAACTGAACTTACTAGCCATTTAGGAATTTTGGACGGTAATCGTGGCTTTTTTCTGTCTAAAGTCGAATCACCTAAGGCGATTGTAAAAACATCATGGGAAGGGAAAAAAATTATTTTTAATCGCATGGCATTAGGTAAGGTTTTGTTAGCTTGGCTACCAGAAAGCCAAATTCTAGAAATACTTGAGGAATGTAATTTTGAGCCACGTACAAAAAATACAATTACCAATAAGCATGACTTTGTACAACACTTAAAATTAGTTAAACAACAAGGATGGGCCATTGATGATGGGGAGGATATAGCTGAAATCTGTTGTATCGCAGCGCCTATTTTTAATAAACGAGGTCAAGTTATTGCCGCATTAGGCGTTAATGGAATGCAATCTCAATATGCAAATGGGAAAAAACAACAACATTTAAATAATTTATTAATAACCTGTAAAAAAATATCTGATGTGATTAATCATTGATGGATATCAATATGTTTAATATTTAAATTGAAAGGAAGATGTATGCAAATTAAAAAAGCCATTGATAAAATCCCTGGAGGATTAATGTTAGTACCTCTATTTTTGGGTGCCTTATGTAATACCTTTTTCCCCAATGCTGGGCCATATTTAGGTTCGTTCAGTAATGGTTTAATTAAAGGTACTGTGCCAATTTTGGCTGTTTGGTTCTTCTGTATGGGGGCTTCAATAGAATTAAAAGCAACCGGAACCATGTTAAGAAAATCTGGTGTACTGGTGGTTACGAAGATAGCTACAGCTTGGGTAGTTGCACTTATTGCCGGTAGTTTTTGGACACATGGTTATATGGTTGAAGGTGGTCTTTTTGCTGGTCTATCAATTCTAGCTTTAGTTGCGTCTATGGATATGACCAACGGTGGTTTGTATGCCGCACTAATGAATCAATATGGTTCCAAAGAAGAAGCTGGTGCTTTTGTGTTAATGTCGTTAGAATCCGGGCCTTTAATGACCATGGTTATTCTTGGTGCTTCTGGTATTGCAAGCTTTGAACCTCAATTATTCCTAGGTGCGGTATTACCATTTTTGATTGGTTTCCTTTTAGGTAATATCGATCCTGATTTGCGTAAAATGTTTGGCAGTGCAGTACAAACATTAATTCCATTCTTCGCATTTGCATTAGGTAATGGTATTAAGTTGCAAGTTATTGCCCAAACTGGTTTTACCGGCATTCTTTTAGGTTTATCAATCATTGTTATTACAGGTATTCCGCTAATCTTGGCCGATAAATTTTTAGGTGGTGGTAATGGTACTGCGGGTATTGGGGCATCGAGTACGGCTGGTGCGGCAGTTGCTACACCAATGTTAATAGGTGAAATGGCACCAGAATTTAAACCAATTGCTCCGGCTGCTACTGCACTTGTGGCCACTAGCGTTATTGTGACTTCAATTGTGGTTCCAATTTTGACATCACTTTGGGCTAAACGTTTTGGTAATTATAAACCAAGTGATAATTAGGAATTAACAAATTAGTTTATTGTGTAATTTTCTTTAACCGTTTTATTATAGAGGTAATTATTGTGGATATAAGACAAAGCATTCATAGCGATCACGCTAAACAACTTGATACCACAGGATTGAGAAAAGAGTTTTTGATTCAAAAAATTTTTACAGCCGATGAGTATACAATGGTTTATAGCCATATTGATCGTATTGTAGTTGGTGGCATTATGCCTGTCACTAAAACCGTTTCCATTGGTGACGAAGTGGGTAAACAATTTGGTGTAAATTATTTTTTAGAACGTCGGGAATTAGGAGCAATTAATATTGGCGGTGACGCTACTGTGACAGTTGATGGAGTAACTTATCAAGTACGCAATAATGAAGCTATTTATATTGCCAAAGGTTCTAAACATGTTGAATTTGTAAGTGTTGATCCAAAACACCCGGCTAAACTGTATTACAATAGTGCGCCTGCACATGCAGTATTAAAAACTAGAGTTATTACGCAAAATGATGCCGTTAAACAAACCTTAGGTAGTATGGAAACTTGCAATAAGCGCACTATTTGCAAATATTTAGTACCAGATGTACTTGAAACTTGTCAACTAAGTATGGGTATGACACGTTTAGATGAAGGCAGTAACTGGAACTCAATGCCAACTCATACTCATGAACGCCGTATGGAAGTTTACTTTTACTTTGATATGGATGCGGACACGATTGTGTTCCATATGATGGGTAAACCTCAAGAAACCAGACATATTGTGATGCATAATGAGCAAGCTGTTATTTCACCTAGTTGGTCTATCCATTCTGGAGTGGGGACTAAACGCTATACTTTTATTTGGGGCATGATTGGCGAAAATCTAACCTTCGATGATATGGATCATGTTGCGATGCAAGATTTACGATAAATCTTATAATTGATAATTATTGATTGTCTAAAATTATTTCGTTATAAGGAGAGTTTGATGTCCAACTCGATTTTAAATAAATTTTCATTAAAAAATAAAGTAGCTTTAGTCACTGGTGCATCTTACGGCATTGGCTATGCTATTGCTACGGCACTCCATCAAGCCGGTGCAACAATCGTTTTTAATGATAGATCAAAAGAGAATCTGGAAAAAGGTTTAGCCGACTATAAACAAGCGGGTATTAATGCACACGGTTATAGTTTTGATATTACAGATGAAGACAACGTTGCGAAAGGAATTAAGCAAATAGAAAAAGATGTTGGTATTATCGACATCTTAGTAAACAATGCCGGCGTGATTCAAAGAACGCCGATGTTGGAAACCTCGGTTGCTGATTTTCGCAAAGTGATTGATATTGATTTAACTGGACAATTCATTATGGCAAAAGCTGTATTGCCATCAATGATTAAAAAAGGACATGGTAAAATCATCAATATCTGTTCAATGATGAGCGAATTAGGCCGTGAAACCATTGTTGGTTATGCGGCAGCTAAAGGTGGTTTGAAAATGCTGACTAAAAATATTTGTTCCGAATTTGGTCATGCAAATATTCAATGTAATGGCATTGGTCCTGGTTACATTGCCACACCACAAACAGCGCCACTACGTGAAAAACAGGCGGATGGCTCACGTCATCCTTTTGATCAGTTTATCATTGCTAAAACTCCTGCAGCGAGATGGGGTGAACCGGATGATTTAGCTGGTGCTGCTGTCTTTTTAGCATCGGACGCATCTAATTTTGTTAATGGTCATATCCTGTATGTAGATGGCGGAATTTTGGCCTATATTGGTAAACAACCTTAAATATTTTTATACGCAAACGTATACTTCTCAGGAAACATCTTGACAGATTAAAGTGATTTATAAATCAACTAAAATCTAGCATTAATAAAAAAGGTTGGCATGACCTATTAAGAGTCTGCCAACCTTTCTTAGATGTTACTGTAAATTAATTCCTAACTATTAAATAACACTCTGATTAAAATAGAACCATCAATGGTCAGAGGCATTAGCCAAAAATAACCAAGTATCAATTACGGTGTCAGGGTTTAGTGACAAACTATCAATACCTTGATTAACTAACCATTTGGCAAAATCAGGGTGATCCGATGGCCCTTGACCACAAATACCTATGTATTTATTATGTTTTTTACAGGCAGCAATCGCCATAGATAGCATGGCTTTAACTGCCGGATTACGTTCATCAAAGGTAGTAGCAATTGGTCCACCACTATCTCGGTCAGTACCTAATGTTAGTTGGGTCATGTCATTAGAACCAATAGAGAAGCCGTCAAAATAGGCTAAAAACTCTTCAGCAAGCACCGCATTGGCCGGGATTTCACACATCATGATCACCCGCAAACCATCTTTGCCTCGTTCCAGCCCATTGGCTGTTAAAATTTCGTTGACTTGTTTGGCTTCATTAACCGTACGTACGAATGGGATCATAATCTCCAGATTTTTTAAACCTAGTTGGTTACGCACAATTTTAATCGCTTCACATTCTAACTCGAAGCATGGTCTGAAAAATTCAGAAACATACCTAGCCGCGCCCCTAAAACCGAGCATTGGGTTTTCCTCATGTGGTTCGTAGAGTGTACCAGCAATGAGATTAGAATATTCGTTAGATTTAAAATCCGAGGTTCTTAATATCACTCGTTTTGGGTAAAAAGTACCGGCAATCATCGCAATCCCTTCCGCTAATTTTTGGATGTAAAAATCGCGCGGTGAAGCATAGCCAGATATCCGATCGCTAATAGTTTGTTTTAAATCAGCCGGTAAGGTATTAAATTCCAATAAGGCTTTTGGATGGATACCGATCTGTTTGTTAATAATAAATTCCATTCTAGCCAGCCCGACGCCATTATTAGGTAGTTGGCTAAAACTGAATGCCAGTTCCGGATTACCAATATTCATGTAAATCTTCAAAGGGATTTCCGGCATAGTGCCAAGATCTACCTTGGTTTTTTCTATATTTAAAAGCCCTTTATAGATAAAACCGGTATCACCTTCACAACAGGATGCGGTAATTGGTTCGCCTTCTTTGATGACTTTGGTTGCATTACCACAACCCACAATTGCCGGAATGCCTAATTCACGAGCAATAATTGCCGCATGGCAAGTTCGCCCTCCGCGGTTGGTGACAATGGCTGAGGCTTTTTTCATGATCGGTTCCCAATCCGGGTCAGTCATGTCGGTAACTAGCACATCCCCCGGTTGAATTTTGTCCATATCACGAATGTCATGAATAACCTTGGCATTACCTTGACCAATTTTCTGACCAATGGCGCGACCTTGACAAATAATGTCTGACTTACCTTTGATGTGGTAATTGGTTATGCTATTTTTTGATTCTCGGGATTTAACGGTTTCTGGCCGCGCCTGTAAAATATACAGTTTACCGTCTTCACCATCTTTACCCCATTCAATATCCATTGGCCGGCCGTAATGTTGTTCAATGATCAAGGCATAACGTGCTAGCTGTAAAATATCTTGATCGTTAATTGAAAATTGCCCGCGTAGTTTTTCATCTACATCGACGGTTCTAACCGATTTATTAGCCGACGCTTGATCGGTAAATTCCATTTTGATTAATTTTGATCCCAAACCTCGATGTAAAATACACGGATAACCGTCGGTCAATAGTTGTTTATGTACATAGAATTCATCTGGATTAACCGCACCTTGAACCACAGTTTCCCCCAAGCCATAGGCCGAGGTAATAAATACCACTTTATCAAAACCTGATTCAGTATCCATGGTAAACATGACGCCAGATGATCCAATGTCACTACGCACCATTTTTTGCACCCCAACAGAAAGTGCAACTTGCGAATGATCATAATTTTGATGTTTACGGTAGGATATGGCTCGATCATTATATAGTGAGGCAAACACATGTTTGATTGCTTCTTTAACATTGTCAATGCCATGAATGTTTAAAAACGTTTCTTGTTGACCGGCAAATGAGGCATCGGGTAAGTCTTCAGCGGTAGCGGAAGATCTCACTGCTACTGAAAAATCGTCGCCATAGTTTGCAACCATAGTTTGCCATGCTTGATTAATATCTGTTTCAAATTCAGGTGTAAACTCAGTTTGTAAAATCCAACTGCGGATCTGTTCACCAGCCTTAGTTAATTGGTTGATATCATCTACATCAATGCTATTGAGTAGATCTGTAATGCGTTGATCTAATCCCCCCTGCGCTAAAAAAGCGCGGTATGCAGCAGCTGTTGTTGCAAAGCCATTGGGAACTTGTACACCTTTGGCATAGAGTTGACTAATCATTTCTCCTAATGATGAGTTTTTGCCTCCCACACTTTCAACATCATCCTTGCGTAACTCGTTAAACCAAATTACGTTCTGCATAACCATAATTTACTCCTATGTTTTAAGTCATAAATAAAAAATACACTTCTACGGACTACTAACAGAGATTTTAATTATTTGCATAATTAATACATCTCTAATTCATTTTAGGTGACATTGATCCTACATTCAGCAACTCATTGGCAACAACGTGACTTAGATCATTTTATTTACACTAGCTTTACGGCCTTTACTAAATAATGATTGAAATGTTACTCCCGTTCTTCAATAATGGTCAATACCTGTTAGCTAATTGCCCACCTTTGGAATGAATATGTTGACTAAACGCACAGTTTTTTTTATTTCCGATCGCACTGGTGTTACTGTTGAAAATCTCGGTAATTCATTGCTTAATCAATTTGTGGAAATTGAATTTGAACGCTATACCGTGCCATTTGTGGATTCGGTTGAGCAAGTACAAGCGGTGTTACACGATATCAGCCAAATCTATACTTCCACTCAAGAACCTATTATTGTGATCTCCAGTTTAGTTAAAACTTCATTAAGGAAGCTATTCGATCAACAACCGCATATTTTTCATATGGATTTTTTTAGTTTATTCATTCCACCATTAGAATCTGCCTTAGGAACAAAATCGCAAATGGTGGCGGGTTTAACCCATGGTATTACTGATGAAAAACGTTATGATGCCCGCATGGAAGCGGTTAATTTTGCTTTAACCAATGATGATGGGATTACCGAAAAAAATTACTATAAAGCCGATATTATTTTAATCGGGGTTTCACGTTCCGGGAAAACGCCAACTTGCCTCTACTTAGCCCTGCAATATGGCATTCTAGCGGCCAATTATCCGCTCACTCAAGATGACTTAGATAACAATAATATTCCAAGAATGATTGCACCATATCGTGATAAGTTATTTGGCTTGACCATTGATTATAAACGCCTGAGCCGCATCCGCGAAGAACGTCGCCCAAATTCTAAATATGCCAACCCACTTAATTGCGATTTTGAAGTCAGAACTGCAGAGGCATTATTTAAACGACTTGATATTCCATATCTATCAACTACCAACCGCTCAGTTGAAGAACTAGCGGCCACTATTATGAAAATGAAAAACTTATTAACTCCAAGTTAGTTGGGGTACTAATAAATAATTGGTGGGCTTTTTGACCCCAGCAGGAATCGAACCTGCAACTAGCCCTTAGGAGGGGCTCGTTATATCCATTTAACTATGAGGTCATAGAGAGCTGTTCATTCTAATAAATTTATATAGTTAATGCCAATCAAATAACGAAAAATTTTCTATTTTGAGTAAACATGCTACAATTATACCATCTGTAATTTAATCTAATTAGTCGAAAACAATGAAAAAAAGAATAGTTGGCATGTTGTTTTCTGTTATGGCGTTAACAAGTTGTGCGTCTTATGAACCGGAAACAAATAGTTATAGCGACCCAATGTCAGGGTTTAATAAGGCTATGTTTAATTTTAACTATTATGCTGTTGATCCTTATGTGTTAAGACCAGCCGCGGTAGTGTGGAAAGATTATGTGCCTACACCTGTTCGTACCGGAGTAGTTAATTTTTCTTCTAACCTTTCTGAACCTGCTTCTATGGTTAACAACCTATTACAAGGCGAAGTTCATCAAGCTGGTGCACATTTAGCACGCTTCTTCCTAAATACTGTTTTTGGCTTTGGTGGATTAATGGATGTGGCTAGTATGTCAGATCCGCAATTACAAAAAGGCAATCAACGTAGTTTTGGTAATGTATTAGGGCACTATGATGTTCCTTATGGTCCTTATGTAGTATTACCATTCTATGGTTCAGCAACATTAAGGGATGATGGTGGTAGTGTCGTTGATAGCCTATACCCACCTTTAGTTTGGTTAGATTGGCAATGGGTATTAGTACGTGGCGTGTTTGATGGTGTTGAAGCTCGCGCGGTCGCAATTGAATATGAAGATTTAATCAAAAATAGTGATGATCCATACAACTTTATGCGTAATGCTTACTTCCAACGTCATGACTTTGTGGCATCTGGTGGTAAAGTTGATGAACAAAAACAACAACAACGTGAAGAGAGCATTAATAGCATTATTAATGATATTGACTCACAGTAATCCAATATTTTAAAACCTTTATTAGCCGTCATTTATTGACGGCTTTTTTATTTATTGTGTTATTTATTGATTGACAGTTATCCTGCATTTCAGGCAGATGTTGCCAAAATCGTTTTGGCATTTGTTGACGTTGTAGTTTTGGGTTGATCCTTTCTTTTATGGTTAAAGCCTTACAATAACGGCGCCACATTGTTTGAAATAATATTTCATCCTTACTCAAATATTGTTGATTAATTTGGTCATCAATAATTAAATTATCTTGGTCACTTAATGATATTTGTTCAATCTTTTCGAGATCATAAAAATAACCATATTGTCGTTTGTGGTCATATATTGCCCATTTTTGATCGGCATAACGATCTTCAAAAAAATCAAGTGTTAGTGGCAAGGCGTTATAAATTGGCGCAATAACAGCAAAATAAATTTTTTCTTTACCATCTTCGCCATTATGGGTAATTGAATTTTCAATGACATTAAAGCGTACGAATTGCATTAAATATTCACGTTCTTTGCTTACCTTGCGTGCGATTTCACGCACAGCGATGACATCTGCATCGGCGAAATCAGTTTCTATCGAATAGGCTGATTTAAATACTTTACATACATAACGAAAAATAACTAAATCACTGTCAGGTAATTCTGACAGCCACACATTGACTAATTGTTGCAATGCAACTTTGCTAATCTTCTTTTTTAGTGCCGTGTGTACGCGTTCATACTTATTATTACAAACTTCAACTTCATGACTTTCGGTGGTTAGTAAAGGCGCAACTTCGCCCTGAGCTAATAAACCTTCCGGCATTTGTTTTAGTTTAAAAGCATCAAAAACTGCACACAACAGCCCGGCAAAGGTTTTATCATAATAAAACACTAGCATTGATCACCACCCCATTACTAACTGTTGTGGCATGTTTGCGGTTTTATTTTGAAGTAACGGTTGTTCTTGTAAAGACAGACGAATATACTCAGCCGAAGAATCCAGTAATTTGAATTGATCCATTTCATGGCAAATAATAAAAAATTGGGCTCGTTTTAGTACCACACCAATTCGTTTAAGAGCTTGCAAATTCAATTTACGATGCCTTCTAGCCATGACAATTAATTTGGCCGATTTAACCCCTATGCCAGGTACACGCAAAATTTTGCGATAACTATCTCGATTTACGTCTATCGGGAAAAATTGTGGATTACGGATCGCCCATGATAATTTGGGATCTACGCTTAGATCCAGATCCGGGTGCTGTTCATTGACTATTTCATTGACATCAAAGTCATAAAACCGCAATAACCAATCGGCTTGGTACAAGCGGTTTTCCCGCACTCTGGGCACTTCTGGTACTACCGGTAGCCGTTTGTCATAACTGTTAACCGGAATAAAACCAGAATAATATACCCGCTTCATACTTGGCCTTTTATACAATTTGGCGGTTAATTGCAAAATTTGCTGATCGCTTTCGTCAGTGGCGCCAATAATCACTTGCGTACTTTGCCCTGCCGGTACAAATTTGGGGGTCGACTTTATCTTTTTACGATCTTCAATATTTTCCAGTAGGTTTTGTTGAATATAGCGCATGGGTTGGTAGATACTTTGATGATCTTTATCCGGCGCTAATAATTTAAGATTTTTTTCGGTAGCAATTTCTAAATTAACACTCATTCTGTCGACCAATAACCCTGCTTGGCTAATTAGTTCATTACTAGCCCCGGGGATAGCCTTCATATGGATGTAACCATTAAACGAATATTCGTTGCGTAATATGGTTACCGCACGAATCATTTTTTCCATAGTATGATCTGGCGTTCTAACAATACCAGAACTTAAAAACAGTCCTTCGATGTAATTACGACGATAAAATTCAATGGTTAGTTCAGCTAATTCCCGCGGTGTAAACCCGGCTCGGGGGATATCATTACTGTGGCGATTTATACAATATGCACAATCAAACATACAGTAATTAGTCAGCATTATTTTAAGTAATGAAATACAACGACCATCTGCAGTAAAGGTGTGACAAATCCCCCAACCATAGGCACTGCCAATCCCTTTATTTTTATTGCTGCGAGTTGTACCACTGGAAGCACATGAAATATCGTATTTAGCTGATTCCGCTAATATTTCAAGTTTAGTCATTATATTTTCATTCATTGTAAATCCACTTAAATAACTGTATCTATATACAGTATTATAGCCAGATTTTTATGCCCTGCAAGTCCTTAAAAAAACAATTTACTGCAACATAATTTTAAAATTTCGCCCCAAATATGAACAAGGAATATACAAATTATTGTAAAAAAGGAATAAATAACATCACATAAAATGAATAAATAGCGGATAGGTATTGTTCAGCTTACAAGTGTAAGCTATAATCTCAACAATTTTTCATATAAAGCCAGATAATTTAGGAGTAGGTCATTAAATGAAACGTGTTGTGATTACAGGTTTAGGGATTCTGTCAAGCATCGGCAATAATACTAAGGAAGTGTTAGAATCACTAAAAATAGGACGTAGTGGAATTACTTTTTCACAAGAAATGAAAGATAGCGGGATGCGTAGCCATGTGTGTGGTAATGTAAAATTAGACACAACCGGGCTAATTGATCGTAAAGTTGTGCGCTTTATGAATGATGCTTCTATCTATGGTTATTTAGCTTTACAGCAAGCAATTGAGGATTCTAAATTAACACCGGAGCAGGTATCTAACCCTCGCACTGGTTTAATTGCCGGTTATGGTGGATCAACTAAAACTCAATATGCTGTTGTTGCCGGAATGAAAGAAAAAGGCTTGCGTGGCGTTGGTCCTTATGCCGTAACCAAATCAATGTCTTCCGCCATTTCTGCTTGTTTGGCCACACCATTTAAAATTAAAGGTATTAGCTATTCAATGACTTCTGCATGTGCAACCTCAGTACACTGCATTGGCCACGCTGCCGAACTCATTCAATTAGGTAAACAAGATGTGGTTTTTGCTGGCGGTGGTGAAGAACTGTGTTGGGAAATGTCGTGCGAATTTGATGCCATGGGGGCTTTATCAACCAAATATAATGATACCCCTGAAAAAGCGTCACGTGCTTATGATGCCAATCGTGATGGTTTTGTTATTGCTGGCGGTGCTGGCATGGTAGTGGTTGAAGAATTAGAACATGCGCTAGCGCGTGGTGCACATATTTATGGTGAATTAGTCGGTTATGGAGCCACATCGGATGGTTATGATATGGTTGCGCCATCTGGCGAAGGTGCAATGCGTTGTATGCAACTTGCTATTCAAGATTTAGATGTGCCAGTTGATTATATCAATACTCATGGAACATCAACTCCAGTGGGTGACGTTAAAGAGTTATGGGCGATTAAACAAGTATTTGGTGACAATATTCCGGCAATTTCATCAACCAAATCAATGACTGGTCACTCATTAAGTGCCACGGGTGCGCAAGAGTTAATTTATTCATTATTAATGTTAGAACATGGTTTCATTACGCCAAGTATTAACATTGATGAGCTTGATGAGGCCGCCGTTGGTATGAACATTATTACTGAACCAACCCAACGTGAATTGACTACGGTAATGTCTAATAGCTTTGGCTTTGGTGGTACTAATGCTTCAATTGTTATGAAGAAATACCAAGCATAATTCAGTATTTATTCTATTAGTAAATAAAAAAACCGTTCTGTTTAGGAACGGTTTTTTTTGAATTAAACTTATAAAGATCTGCAACAGCAAATTTATCTATAAAACTTTGCTCAAAAATAATTTAGTTCGTTCATTTTGCGGATTTTTAAAAATTTGTTCAGGTGAACCCTGTTCTTGGATAATACCTTGATCAATAAAAATAACCCGATCAGACATTTCTCGAGCAAAGCCCATTTCATGGGTAACCACAACCATAGTCATGCCTTCTAATGCAAGGGATTTCATCACAGCAAGAACTTCACCAACTAATTCAGGATCCAACGCTGAGGTTGGTTCATCAAAAAGCATAACTGTAGGTTCCATCATCAATGCTCTGGCAATGGCTACTCGTTGCTGTTGACCACCTGACAATTGATTTGAATAAGCATCAATTTTATCAAGTAAACCAACTTTTACTAATAAACTTTCAGCCTTGGCAATAGCATCACTTTTAGACATCTTTTTGACATCCATTGGCGCCAAAATTAAATTTTGTAAAACTGTCATATGTGGAAAAAGGTTAAAGCGCTGAAACACCATACCAACCGATTCTCGCAAACGATTAATATTAGTTTTGGGATCCTGTACTTGAAAACCGTTAACTTCAACCTCACCAGAGGTAATTTCTTCTAATCCATTAATGCAACGCAGAAATGTGCTTTTTCCAGAACCTGAGGGACCAATAATTGAAATTACTTCTTTTTCTTCAATATCACATGAAATGCCACGTAAAACATGGATATCACCAAATTGCTTTTGTAGATTTTTAATGTGAATCACTTTTGCCTAACCTTTTTTCTAAGTATCTAACTATGCAAGATAGAATCGATGTCATTATCCAGTATATTAAGGAAATAACTAGGTAAGGTTCGGTATAAGAACCATAAGCTGCACCGGATGTTCTAGCGGCAAAAGCTAAATCGGCCAGACCAATTGCTGCACCTAATGACGAATCTTTTAGAATAGCAATTGCGTTATTACCTAATGGAGGAAGCATTCTTCGAAATGCTTGAGGTAATATGACCTTGCGCATAGTACTGCCATAACCCATTCCTAATGAACGCGCGGCCTCCATTTGCCCTTTATCAATTGATTGAATTCCCGCTCTGAAAATTTCGGAAATATAAGCTCCGGCATTTAATGTAATAGCAGTTACACACGAAATAAATGCCCCATATTGAGAACGTAGCATACGAGCTGTATCAATAGAAAGAAGTTTATCTGATACCAATAACCCATCACGTGGATTAATTAAAAATGGCATTAAAACAAAATGAACTACCATGATTTGTACAAATAATGGTGTGCCACGAAAAGCGCTAACATAAATTTTAACCGGCCACTGGACACAAAAATAAAGCACATATTTCCAAAAGCCATATTTAGTATAAGCAGTTCGCCCGATGCCTAATATCAATCCCCATAATGTACCAAAGATGACACAAAATATTGTACATTGAATTGTCATCCTCGCCCCTTCCATAAACAGGGGTAAGTACTCAGAAATAATATCCCAATTAAATGCCATGAATGATCCAAATTACTGTTTAGATTCTAGTGGTAAAGATGGAACACTACTATCAAACCACTTAGTATAGATTTTCGCATATGTGCCATTTTCAATAATTTTTCTTAATCCAGAATTAATAATATTACGTAATTTGTCATTACCTTTAGCAACCGCAATACCAAAATATTGTGATTCAAAATTGTTATCCGAAACTAAACTAAACTCTTTACCTGGATGCATTTTAATATAAAATTTAACAACTCCAACATCACCTACAGCTGCATTAATACCCTCTTCATATAATTCTTGCAATAACAATGGCGTATTATCAAAACGTTTGATGGAGGTACTATTTTTACCCAAAACTTTTGAAACAACTACATCGGCAGTACTACCATTCACTACACCAACCGTCTTATCGCTTAAATCAGTTATAGCAGCTATTTTAGAATTTTTCTGTGTGACAATAACTTGTTCTGCAGGGAAATAAGGTAATGAAAAATCAACTGAATTTTTACGTTTATCCGTGATAGTAATTCCTGAAATAATAATATCGCGTTCACCATTATCTAAAGTAGCAAAAATACCTTCCCATGGGGTATTAATTAGTTTGACTTTAAAATTTTCAGCCTGTGCAATCGCTTTAATTAGATCAATATCGAAACCTTCTAGTTGTTTATCACTATTTTCATATTCAAATGGCCGGTAGGTACCCCCAGCACCTACAACATATGTAGGTTCATCCGCATAAGATAGAGACGTGGATAACAGCAAAACACTAGTTAATATTAATGAAAAAAAGGATTTGATCATTTGAGGCCTCATTTAGAAATAAATCAAGAAACTATGATAACTTTTGAAGAAAATAATGCAACTGATTATTAACCGATATTCGCATTGTATACATATAAACCATGACAAACTATACATTATATAAAACCATAGAAAGTTACTGTCAAAAAAGCAATTAAAAGAATTCCCATTAAAAGTAAGCTATTACTGGCTTGCATATTTTTATATTCTAGTTTACTTTAGCAAATGTCCGTTAATAATTATTTAAAGAGTCAATATGTCTATATCATTCAAAGAACAACAACAACGAATTAGTTTTGTAAAACATTTTTTTGCTGAGCAATTAGCTGACAATTTATCACTAATTGAAGTACAAGCACCATTATTAAGCCAAGTTGGCGATGGTATTCAAGATAACTTATCCGGGACTGAAAAAGCGGTTCAAGTTAAAGTGAAAGCCATTCCTAATGCCCAATTTGAAGTGGTACATTCCCTAGCTAAATGGAAACGTAAAATCTTAAGTGATCACCATTTCGCAGTAGGTGAAGGGATTTATACTAATATGAAAGCGCTGCGACCTGACGAAGATCAACTTTCACCGATTCATTCGGTTTATGTGGATCAATGGGATTGGGAAAAAGTGATGCGCCCACAAGATCGCAATTTAACTTACTTAAAACAAACCGTAGAGAAAATCTATTCAGCTATTAAAGCCACCGAAAAAGCGGTAGCCGAAAAGTACCATTTACCACGTTTTTTACCAGAAACCATTACGTTTATGGATAGTGAACAACTATTAAAACGTTATCCTAACTTGTCTCCAAAAGAACGTGAAAATGCCATTACTAAAGAGTTAGGTGCCGTATTTTTAATTGGTATTGGTGGCAAATTATCTAACAATGAAAAGCACGATGTGCGCGCACCAGATTATGATGATTGGAGTAGCGATAACGAATTAGGATCACAAGGATTAAATGGTGATATTCTAGTTTGGAACCCGGTATTAAATAGTGCCTTTGAAATTTCATCTATGGGCATCCGTGTTGATCCGGAAACCTTAAAACGCCAACTAAAAATTACTAACGACGAAGCTCGCTTACAATTTGCTTGGCACCAAGCATTAGTCAATGGTGAACTGCTACAAACTATTGGTGGGGGCATTGGTCAATCACGCTTAGTCATGTTACTGTTACAACAACAGCATATTGGCCAAGTACAAGCAAGTGTGTGGGATGATTCAATCAGACATAACTATCACGATTTATTGTAACAGTTATCCAATCAATCTTTCCCATTATGTTAATAGTGGGAAAGATTAACTTATAGAGTAAACCGACTTAATTTTGAGCAGGAGCTGAAGTTGGGGCAGATGTTTCAGCTGGAGCAGAAGCAGGAGTAGATTCAGCTGCTGGCTGTGAATTAGACTCTACAGCAGGTGCTTGAGTTTTTGGCTCTTCAGCTTTTGGTTGTTCCACTGGCTTAGCTTCTGGGGCTGGGGCTTCAGCTTTAGTTGCTTTGGTAGCAGCTTTAGTTGCAGCAGACACTCCATCCAAACGCACATAAACAATATTTTGCTGACCGCGATCACATGAACCAACAATTTGACCTTCAACTTGTTGTGACTGGTCGGCAGGAACAAGCTTTAATTGAAACTGAGATGACTGCACACCATTATTTTGAATTTTTTCGGCAATATTACCACTGATTTCATCACAATTTGATGCAGCAGCAACCATTGGTAGGCTTAACAACACAACAGAGACTAGCTTTTTCATACGTTTTCCTTTTATTATAAGTGAGGTTATTATCATCAGCATTATAAGACTATTAGTAAAACTGTCTATATACTTTTAGCTAATGATGAAAAAATATTTTTCTAACCCCAAACATATAAAATATTGCAAAGCTAATCTGTGGAAATTACGCGTAATTTACTTTTGCTGATCTTCTAATAATTTCAGTTTATTCAATATCCAAGAGCGAATATCTGCCAAGTCATCTGTCGATAAACTATTCACAAAATCACGCTTCTCATGTAAGGTATTTCGATCTTCTTCGGTTAAGACTACACCTTTTAGATTCAATAAGACTTCTTTACGATACATTGAATAAATAAAGTCTTTTATTAAATCATCTGAAAGATTAATTTTAGTCATAAATATTCCACCCTTATATTAGTAAACTCACTTATTCAACCTGTAACTAGTTAAAAAATCCTCAAACTAGAGCACGGCAACATTAGCAAGCTTAAACCGTAATAAATACCTTAATTTTTCGATAACCAATTGAAATCGATTAAAAAAGATATCTTTTACTATAATATGTTCTTGAACCCATTACAATGGCAGAAACTATAAATTGAATTTTCACAGTTATGGTTAACAAAAAATTATGCACCGAAGCATTTGATAAGTATTTAACAAAGCTGTTGATAACTCAATAACATAATGATTATTATAAATATATTATCAAGATTAAATAATAACCCACCTAAAATTGGGTTAACTTTTATCGACAAAGTCAACCAAAACATCAAACAAAAATGGAATAAATTTAGAAAAATTTGCTAATACTGACAACTAAAAAAATAGCTATAGCGAAACTATAAAACCTTTCACTATAGCTAAGAATTAATAACAAAAACTATTCAAAAATTATAATGCGGTAAAAAATGCTATCAAACCAAAAAAGACACCTGGGGAATTAGCGATGGCAATCGGCCAATCCTTTTTTTCTTGTAATAAACCGTAACCAACCCAGAGAGAACAATTAATTGCCGCTGCTAACGGTTGGGTGGGGTTAGATTTAAAACCATTGAGATTATCAATTATTTGTGGGATATAAGAAACATACATGCCTAAAGAGGCAATTGTCGCAATTATACCTAAATAATGGAAAGCCTTAGCTGAAAGATGCAAAATCAACCTGCCTAGTAGAAATATGAAAGGGATTTAAATCTAACATACATCCCATAGAAATAAAACTATGGGATGCAAAGGCAATGGTAAATTATTAATAAATAGAACGATAAAGAGCTTCAATTTCTTTAAGGTTAGTATCGCGTGGATTACCACCGGTACAAACATCCGCTAATGCTGCTTTTGCCAGCTCAGGAATGTCTGATTCAACCACACCTATCTCACGCAGTGTTGGTGGAATGCCAACATCTTTGTTAAGAGCTTTTACTGCTTCAACCGCGGCTGTACGCGCTTCTTCTATTGACATTTTTTCAGTATTTTTAACGCCCATGGCTTTAGCAATATCACGGAATCTATCGCCAGTAAATTCAGCATTATAAGCCATAATATGTGGTAACAACACTGCATTAGCAACGCCATGCGGAGTGCCATAAAATGCTCCCAATGGGTGTGCCATACCGTGCACTAAACCAAGACCAACGTTAGAAAAGCCCATACCTGCAATATATTGACCAAGCGCCATATCTTCAGCACCTTTAGCTTCCCCTTTTACAGAACTCCGTAATGCCCGCGAAATAACTTCAATCGCTTTAAGGTGCATCATATCAGAAAGCTCCCACGCACCTTTCGTAATGTAACCTTCAATTGCATGTGTCAACGCATCCACACCCGTTGCTGCTTTCAATTTAGGCGGCATTGAAGCCATCATTTCTGAATCAATAATGGCAACAATTGGAATATCATGTGGGTCAACACAAACAAATTTGCGTTTTTTCTCTTCATCAGTGATCACATAGTTGATAGTTACTTCGGCCGCAGTACCTGCTGTGGTTGGAATTGCTATAATTGGCACACTTGGATGTTTTGTTTGGATTGCGCCTTCCAAACTACGCACATCAGCATGTTCCGGATTATTAATGATAATACCGATGGCTTTAGCTGTATCTTGTGGTGAACCACCTCCAATAGCGATTAAATAATCGGCTCCGGATTTTTTAAAGACCTCCACCCCTTTTTTAACCACAGCTATGCTAGGATTAGGAATGACTTCATCATAAATTTCATATTGAAATCCTGCTTTATCCAATAAATCTGTCACCTTAGTAGCCACTTTAAATTTAATTAAGTCCTTGTCTGTAACTACTAGTGCTTTTTTGAAATGTCTCTTTTTCACCTCATCAATTAAATGCTTAATTGAACCAGCTCCAAAATAAGAGGTTTCATTCAAAATCATACGATATGTCATGTTTTATTACTCCTTAGTACTAATTTAACTTTCATTATTTTTATCAACTAGCTAGTGATAACTGTGATTGTTATAATTTATTTATCGTTATGAAATCACAGCTAAATTAATTATCACTTGAATAATTTTTTTACTTCTTTTATTTGTTCAGAATTTAATTTGCCACCAAAATTTCTTGATTTTGATTTTAAATAACCATGTTTTTCAGCAACAGCAGTTTTAATAGTGGTTACAAAATCATCACCAATATTGTAAATATTGGATAAACGGCTAATTTCTTTATGTAAGCGAGCCACTTCTTTAAAATCATTTTTGTTAAATGCGGTCATGACACTAGCAAAAAGTTCCGGCACCACATTATTTAAACCAGATAGAACACCCGCGCCACCATTCATTAAATTAGGCACAAAATATTCATCAAAACCAGCAAAAACAGCAAAATCTTTACGGATTGCTTGGGTAGCTAATACTATAGAACGAGTATGTGAGGAACAATCAACTGTATCTTTAATACCTATGAATTTAGGAAAATCAGTTGCTAATTTGGTTACTAATTTAGCATCCACATCGCAACCGGTACGCGCAGGGAAATTATAAATAAACCAATTGCCTGAGAACTTAGAATCTAAGTATTTATAGTATTCATATAACTGATTAGCTGTTTGTGCCAAATAATAATGTGGTAAAGCCATTACTGCTGGGTAGCCGGCATCATAAGCAGCATCAGCAAGGCGAATCATATCGTCAACCACAGTAGTTGAAACATTCACAATCAAAGGCAAATCTGTAAATTGATGCGCTTGTTTAATAATCGCTAAGCGTTCATTAATACTTAATGTAGCAAATTCACCAATAGTACCATTTACTAAGATCCCATTGATCTTGGCATCAGTTAGCATACGGTAATGCTTTTCCATAGCCGCAAAATCAACTTTATTTTTTGTATTAAATGGAGTGATAGCTGGACAGAAGGCACCAAAAAATTTAGACGTTTTTTTCATAGTAAATTCCTTAATAAATTTAACACCAATATATGGATAATTATTTCAATAGATAATTGTATGAATACTATCCAACTTATTAGCTAACAACTCAATAGTAATTTTCTTGTTGTGTGATGCAGATCAAATATCAACAATAATAATGACTAAATTAACTTTATTAATTAGCCAAAATATATTTATACTTATAACTGTCTCAATATATTGGTGTAAAAAATAATGAAAAAAGTAGTTACCCAAGCCCCGGCTATTGATAAAGCAACGCGCATTTTTCATTTTATTGCTGAAAAAGGGGGGGCCACTTATACCCAAATTTATCAAGGTTTATCATTGCCACAAAGTTCAACCTCGGCGTTATTAACCAGCTTAGTTGCCAATGGCTTACTACGCCAGAACGAAAATAAATACTATTTAGGCCTTAATTTTTATGAATTTGGTAATAAAGCCATTGAGCAATTTAATATTAAAGATCTGGCAATTGAACCATTGACATTTTTACGTGATAAAACCCAGCTCGCTTGCCATTTAGGGATATTAGATGGCAGTTCGGCTATTTATTTAGCCAAAGTAGAAAGCCCCAATGCTATTCAAGTTAAAAGTTGGCTCGGGCGTAAACTGTCATTACATTGCTCGGCATTGGGAAAAGTACTTTTAGCATGGTTACCCGAACAGCGTGTTGACGATCTATTCCCGGATGAAAACCTACCCCCAAAAACCCCAAATACCATAACCACCAAAACAGCTTATAAACAAGAGTTAATAAAAGTTAAGCAACAAGGTTGGGCTTTTGATGATGCCGAAGATTTTGATGAAGTTACATGCTTAGCCGCACCGGTGTTTGACAAACATGGTAATGTTATTGCCGCAATTAGTACCTCGGGTGTACGCTTTCAAATGCCTAAACAACGAATAAATGAATTTGTACAATATCTGCTCGTCGCCACTAAAATGCTGAGCAATAAAATTAAATAATAACTAGGGAGATAAGTAAAACAACTTTTCCTATATATATTAGGCTAGGAAAAGTTGGAATGTGTTTTTTCAGTTTAATACGCTTTGTTTAGTTTCTTTACCTAAACCAATAATAGCTACAATGGCGATTAAAATTGATAAACTAAATAAGCCAAAAATGGTACTTACAGCCATATTTTGGGTCATTAATAATCCCACCATTAGTGGCCCTAAAATGCCGCCGATGCGGCCAATTGATGCTGCCATGCCCGAACCAGTGGCACGAATATTGGTTGCATATTGTTCCGGAGTATAGGCATACATTGCCCCCCAAGCGCCTAAATTGAAAAACGACAGTAAAGCACCATAGATCAGCAATTGATTAACAGATTCAGCCACGCCAAACAGATAGGCACTAACTAAGGTACCTAGCAAATACGTGACTAATACCCATTTGCGCCCTACTCGCTCAATTAACCACGCTACTGAAAAATAACCGGGCAACTGAGCAATTGTCATGATTAAAATATATTCGAAGCTTTTCACCATATCGAAACCTTTCATCATCATGACACTCGGTAACCATAAAAACATGCCATAATAAGAAAAGACTACGCAAAACCATACAATCCATAACATTAAGGTGCATTTACGAAACTGTGGACACAATAACAATTGTATTTTAGTTACCACTGACTCTTTTTTAGCTCCGTTATTTAGGCGATTATAAGTTGGTGAATCCGGTAAGTTAAAGCGTAAATACAAGGCATAAAATGCCGGGATAGCACATAAAATCATGGCACCACGCCAACCTACTGTTGGTAATGGAATTAAGAAATAAGCAATTAATGCCGCCAATACCCAACCCACAGCCCAAAAACTTTCCAAAAGTACAACAATGCGGCCACGTACCTGTGGAGCAACGCTTTCACTGACTAGCGTTGAGGCTACCGGTAACTCGCCACCTAAGCCCATACCAATAAAAAATCGCAAAATTAATAGGCTACTTAAACCCCAAGCAAAAGCACTTAAACCACTAGCAATACTAAACATCAATAAAGTGAATAAAAAGGCAGATTTACGGCCTTTTTTATCCGCATAAATACCAAACACAAAGGCGCCGACGGCCATGCCCACTGAGTTGACACTACCAATCCAACCCAGTTGTGCCGGTGATAAGCCCCAATCTTGTTTCAATGCCGCTAAAATAAATGATAGCAAGCCAACATCCATTGCATCAAACAACCAACCGGTGCCGGCAACTAACAATAGCTTATTAGTGGATAATAATGTGGTTTTAAGATTTTCCATAATGTGTCAAGTTACCTAAATAATTAATGTCAGCTATAAAAGCAGATTCTGATCGAAATGTCCATAACTTAAGCGTATGTTACCAAGCTGATCACCAAAGTCCACGCCAGGCGCGACAATGATATTGCAGGCAAGCAACTGATTTAACAATGCTGTTTCCTGCTGCACACTGGTTATAGGTAACTGTGCATATAAATGCAAACCACCTAAAGGTTTAGTATAATTTATTGCGCCGTGGAAATAACTATCCAACCAACTCATTAACTGCTGCGCTTTGAGCTGCAATTGTTGCCGTAATAATTGTTGATGACTAACATAGTAATGTTGCAAGTATTGTTGTGCCAATAATTGTGGCAAAATACTTAAGCCCGAATCAATATGTTGCCTAATTTTAGCCAAGTTTTCAATAACCTTGCGCGGAGCAATCATCCAACCCACGCGGATATTACGACCAATATATTTAGACAGTGACCCCAAATAAATCACCTGATTATCATGATCAAATTTCTTGATTGGCGTAATGGTTAAATTAGCATCGAAGGCTAAGCCACTATAAGCATCATCCTCGACAATACCGATACATTGTGATCGGCAAAAAGCCAAAACGGCTTGTTTACGCGCCGCACTCATCAGCAAACCGGTGGGATTTTGAAAAGTAGGATTTAAAAATAACCACTTAACTTGGTGCTGTTGGACAGTTTTTTGTAAGCTGTTCAAAATAATGCCTTGGTCATCACATTCAATACCATACAACCGCAAACCTGCCGCCTGAAATAAAGGCAATGAATAAAAATATGAAGGTGACTCAATACCAATGGCATCACCGGGTTTTAGCAAACCTTGAGTAATCAAAAATAACGATTGCTGAGTTCCTGACGTAATTAGGATTTCACTGTCATCCACCAGCATATTGAAGCTATGTTGCATATAATCAACAATTTGTTGTTTGAGTGCCGGCAAACCGAGCTGTAACTGATCGCTATTTTTTTCATACATCACCAGCTCATGTGACGACACATTAGCTAACCGCAATTTAGGGATCATACTAGTGGGTAAATCACCATTAGCCAGATCACAAATAGCGGTATTTTGTTTGCGTAGTTGTTCAGCTTTTTGTTGATAAAGCGATTGTTTATTTTGATAAAAATGCGCCGGCAAACGCCAGTTAATAGTCGAACTCGCCTGAACGCCCCACTTTTTATCATTAACAAAGGTGCCACTGCCGACTCGTCGCAGCAAAATGCCACGTTCAGTCAATATATCGAGCGCATGCACCACCGTAGAACGGTTAATGTTTAGGTTTTTAGCTAACTCCCGTTCCGCTGGCAACCGTTCGCCGGAGATTAACAATCCCTGCTCAATATAATGTTCAACTAGCGCGGTTAACTTCTCAAACAGTGCGCCATCAAAGGCGTTTAATTTTGCTTTATTCCACATAATAGCCACATTTTTATACTGAAACGTATATGTCTCAGGAAACATCTTGACAGATGCATAAAATTGGATGGCTGTATTATAGTCCAATTGGCTGTTTATCGCTGTAATTTATTTTTGAATAATAACCCTCGGAAACACTAACAATAATTAATTAGGAGTAAATAATGAATCAAGTTACAGGTACGCAAACGGTTAAACGCGGCATGGCGCAGATGCAAAAAGGCGGCGTGATCATGGATGTGATTAATGCCGAGCAAGCTAAAATTGCCGAACAAGCAGGCGCAGTAGCCGTGATGGCATTAGAACGAGTGCCTGCTGACATTCGTGCTGCCGGTGGTGTTGCCAGAATGGCTGACCCGACAATTGTGGAACAAGTCATGCAAGCAGTCACCATTCCGGTAATGGCCAAAGCGCGGATTGGGCATATCGTCGAAGCGCGTATTTTAGAAGCTATGGGCGTTGATTATATTGATGAAAGTGAAGTACTCACCCCGGCTGACGATCAATACCATTTGCTCAAAAATGAATTTGTGGTGCCATTTGTGTGTGGTTGTCGTGATCTAGGTGAGGCTTTGCGCCGCATTGGTGAAGGCGCCTCCATGCTGCGCACTAAAGGGGAACCGGGCACTGGCAACATAGTTGAAGCGGTGCGCCATATGCGTAAAGTAAATGAGCAAATTCGTTTGGTAACCAGTAAATCCAATGATGAATTAATGACTTTAGCCAAAGAAATCGGCGCTCCCTACGAATTAGTATTACAGGTCAAACAACTCGGTAAATTACCGGTGGTGAACTTTGCTGCCGGTGGCGTGGCGACCCCGGCCGATGCCGCCTTAATGATGCAACTTGGCGCCGATGGTGTGTTTGTGGGTTCCGGCATTTTTAAATCGCAACAACCGGAAAAATTTGCCAAGGCGATTGTACAAGCCACCACTTATTTTGATGATTATCCACGTTTAGCTGAGCTTTCTAAAGGACTAGGTGATGCTATGCAAGGGATTGAAATTAGCCAATTAACCGCATCGGAAAGAATGCAAGATCGGGGTTGGTAATGGCACAATTATCTCAGCACAAAACCACAAAAAAAATAGGGGTTTTGAATTTGCAAGGTGCGGTTAGTGAGCACCTTAATGCGCTCAACCATCTTGTTAATGTACAAGCCATTGCCGTTAAAGATGCCGCCCAATTAGCAAATTTAGCTGGTTTAGTGATCCCGGGTGGTGAATCAACCGCTATCAGTCGCTTAATTAAGCAAAACAATTTAGCCCCGGCTATCAAACAAATGGCACAGCAAGGCAAAGGCATTTTTGGTACTTGCGCCGGATTAGTGCTTTGTGGTTCATCCACGCCTGAGCATGAAGTTGAGCAACTACAGTTGATCGATATTAGTGTCGAGCGCAATGGCTTTGGGCGGCAAATTAATAGCTTTGAAACGGCTCTTGATATAAGCGCCATCGGTAAGCAAATTCCGGCGATTTTTATTCGCGCCCCTTATATTATTCAAGCGGGTGATCAAGTTAAGCAACTAGCTTTTATCGACAATCATGGGGTAATGGCACAACAAGCAAATGTGTTGGTGTGTTCGTTTCACCCGGAACTAACACCAGATAACCGCATCATTCAGTATTTTGTTGATTGCTGTTGTGGCTAATGTTCTGCTGAACTAATTGAGTGGGATTTGGTTGTTAGCATAATCTCAAGACACAGCTAACTAAACAAAAATAGTTAGTTAGCTGTTAGTTTCATCCTAAAAACCATCAGCAGTTATTTTTGAGTTACATAAACTTGATTATTAAGGATATTATTAGGATCGAACTGTTGTTTAATCAGGCGCATTAACTGCCGATTGGCCTCAGGGATAGCCGCATTAAAATATTGCACTTTAGCGGTACCAATGCCATGTTCGGCGGAAGGCAATCCCCCTAATTCGTGGCATTTCTGATAGATTGCATGGTGAATTAGCGCCAGCGCTTGCTGCCATTGGTGTTCGTCACGGCCATCACGCAATATACATAAATGAATATTGCCATCCCCGGCATGACCAAAGGCTAACATTCTGACCCCAGTATCTAATTCTAACTGCTTAGTATAATTGATAAAATCGGCAATGCGGTTAATTGGCACTACGGTATCAATCGGATCTTGTTCAGTCACCGCTTCAACAGCGCGCACTAAAGAGCCGCGTACACTCCAAATTTGCTGTGCTTGCTGCTCAGTTGCCGCAATAAAATAATCACGATCGCCTAAATTGGCCAATAATTGCTGGCGTTGCTGAGCAATCATTTGCTGATCGGCACCATCTAGCATGATAATCAAATACGCATGGGAGTCAGGCAGCGGGAATTGAAAACCCGAAAAACGTTCGCCCCATTCGGCAACTTTGCGTTCCACAAATTCCAGTGCTGTTGGCGTTAAAGTATGCAAGATGGTAGTAATACTGGCAATAGCTTGTTCAATGCTATTAAAACCCACAATTAAGGTTTCAAACACTTTCGGCTTAGCAATTAATTTCAAAGTACATTGGGTAATAATGCCTAAAGTGCCCTCGCTGCCAATAAACAGCTGCTTTAATGCCAGCCCGGTATTATCCTTAACATTCTTGCTACCAATATTTAATACCCTGCCGTCCGCCATGACCACTTCCAGCGCTTGCACATAATCACGGGTAACCCCATACTTCACCGCCCGCATGCCACCAGCATTAGTACTAATATTGCCACCGATAGTAGAATTTTTAGCCCCAGGGTCAGGCGGATAAAACAAATCGTGTTGCTCCACAAATTGTTGTAAATCCTGCAATAACACCCCTGGTTGCACAGTAATGGTAAAGGTGTCTTTATCCAGCTCAATAATCTTGTTCATCAAAGATAAATCAATAATGATGCCTTTATCCGGAATGGTGGAACCGACTAAATTAGTACCGGCGCCTCGAGTAGTAATGTTGATACCATTTTTATTGGCATATTGGGCAATTTGCGCCACTTCTTGAGTGGTTATTGGGTAGACTAATACATTGGCGTGCCCATATTTTAGTTTTAAACCATCACTCAGCTGCGCTTGCGGAATATCATTTTGCCCAATAACCCGTTTATCATCATTAATAATACTCGTAATAATCTCTATCATTGTGTTCATGTTGTGTTACCGACTATTTATAACTTCTATCAAAATGGTTAGCTAATTTATCGCCCAAAAATTGGATTAACATTACCACCATAATAAGAATGACAATACATAGAACCAGAATTTCGGTGACATAACGTTGATAACCATAACGAATCGCTAAATCACCAATGCCGCCGCCACCAACTACTCCAGCCATGGAGCTAAAACTAATCAAAGAGATAGTGGTTACCGTGGCATGGCGAATTAACTGTGCCAGTGCTTCCGGGAATAATATGCCCCAAATAATGCGCATATGGGATGCGCCACTGGCAACCGCAGCTTCAATCACCCCTTTGTCGATTTGGCTAAAGGCATTTTCCGCCAATCTGGCATAAAACGCGATCGCAGCTAAAGCTAATGGGAAGATCACCGCTTTCGGCCCTACGGTAGTGCCCACAAATAAGGCCCCTAAAGGCAACACCGTCACCATTAAAATCAAAAATGGAATCGAACGGGTAGCATTGATAATAAAATTGGCAATGCTATTAATCACAGTATTTTTAAAGAAGAATGGGCTAGACATTAAAAACAGTAACAGCCCAATCAGGGTACCAAATATAATCCCAGCTAATAAAGACCAACTAACCATGATGAAAGTTTCGTAAGCGGCCTGCCATAACATTTGTGCCATTTCAGCAATTGTCAGTTTTACCATTAATTTAGTTCCTCAATAATCACACCTTGTTGTTGTAATTTAGTAATTAGATTAAGGATATTATCGGGTTCACCAATGAGTTCAATCACTAAATTACCCAGTGCTTGTTCATTAAAATACTCAATGAAACCATGCAAAATATTAAAAGCAACCTTGGTTTCCATTGCCGCTTGGTACAAAACCGGCTGGGTAGCGTTTTCATTAACATAACGCAAACGCACTAATTTGCCTTGAGCATGTTGTTGAATAACTTCAGGTAGCTTGGTATTTTCATCAACATTAAGGAAGTTTTGGGTAAATGACTGTATTGGTCGCGCAAATAGGTTGAAAGTGTTATTAATTTCCACTATTTCGCCTTGCGACATCACTGCTACGCGATGGCAGATTTTTTTAACTACATCGATTTCATGGGTGATCAGCACAATAGTCAAACCAAATTCTTGATTAAGCTGCTTAAGCAACTCTAAAATTGCCGTGGTTGTGGTTGGATCGAGGGCACTAGTCGCTTCATCACACAGCAGTATTTTGGCTTCATTGGCTAAAGCGCGGGCAATGCCGACGCGTTGCTTTTGCCCACCACTAAGCTCGGCTGGGTAGGCATTGGCTTTATCGCTCAAGCCCACTAAGGTAAGTAACTCTTTAACCCTATTTTTAACGGCATCACCTTTTTTGCCGGCAGCTTTAAGCACAAAGGCAATATTTTCATATACAGTCTTTGATGAAGCCAGATTGAAATTTTGAAAAATCATACCGACTTGGAAGCGAAAGGCCTGCAGTTGATGGCCGCTCAGCGTTTTAATGTCGGTACCGCCAATAATAACTTGCCCGGACGAAGGATCGGCCAGGCGATTTAGCGTTCTTACCAAAGTACTTTTACCGGCGCCACTGGAACCAATAATGCCAAAAATTTCGCCTTTATTAACATCAAATGACACATTTTTGACCGCCTCAATCACATGATCTTTCGATTCAAAGCGCACCGATACATTTTTTACTTGAATAAGGGGTTTATTTTCCATAATTAAAATAATTGATAATCCGGTTTTTGGAAGGTATAAAAAATACCATTCTTGTCTTCAATCACTTGCGAAAATTCCGGTGATTTAAGCACATCAATAATATCTTTACCTAAGGTGTCTTTAGATTCGCTACGAATCGCAATCACATTTTTATGATCTTTGTCTAACGTTTCAGTATATAAGGCTTTAGACAGATCCAAACCAGCGCCAATCGCATAATTACCATTAACCACCGACAATACCGCACTATCTAATGAGCGTGGTGTTTGTGGCGCTTCAATTGGTACAATGCTTAAGTTATACGGATTTTCGACAATATTGCTAGGGGTAAGATTATTTTTATCCACGTTTGGATCTAACTTAATCAAACCGGCAGCTTGTAAAATTCTTAATGCGCGCGCTTCGTTAGTGACATCATTGGCAATAGTAACTTGGTCGCCACTTTTCAACTGTGAAAAGTCAGTAATTTTATTAGAATAAATACCGGCACCTGCGGTTGGCACAAACCCAATTGCGGTAATATCTAAATTACGTGCTTGTTTAAAATTATTAAGGTAAGTAAGGTGTTGAAATAAGTTAGCATCAATTTCTTTATTGGCTAAAGCAAGATTAGGTTGCACATAATCGCTAAATTCACGAATTTCGACTTTATAACCTTTTTTGGCTAATCCGGGAGCAATAGCTTGTTTAAACATGTCTCCATATGGGCCGGCAGCAACACCAACAATAATTTGGTTGTCTTTTTTGGCATTGTCACAACCAGTTAACAAGGTAAAAGCGGCTACCATAGCCACACTTAATGCGATTATTTTCTTAAACATGATAATTTTTCCTTAAATTTGGATAGTCTTTCTAAAGCTTGAATGAGCGTTGATTGTTGTTTAGCAAAATGGAAACGAATATAGCGATATTCCGGCTGTTTGAAAAAAGCCGAACCCGGCACGGCGGCAACACCGACTTCTTTTATTAACCATTCACAAAACTCAAAATCTGTGGCAAACGGGTTAAAGGCAGAAATATCCACTAACACATAATAAGCACCTTGCGGTTCGTAATATGGCAAGCCAATTTTATCCAAGCCTTGTAAAAATAATTGCCGTTTTGCGGTATAAGTTGCCGTTAATTGTTGGTAATAATCATCACCGAGTGCCAACCCGGCACAAGCGGCTTTTTGTAATGGCGCCGCGGCACCAACAGTTAAAAAGTCATGCACCATTTTGCAACCATCAATAATGGCTTTATCGGCAATAATATAACCCAAACGCCAACCGGTTATGGAATAGGTTTTCGACAACGAACTACAAGTTATCGTGCGCTGTTGCATGCCGGGGAAGTTGGATAAGTAAAGGTGCTGGTATGGCGCAAATACTATATGCTCATAAACTTCATCGGTAATAACATAAGCATCAAACTCAATTGCCAGTTGGCTAATATACTCAAGTTCGGCTTTACTAAACACCTTGCCACAAGGGTTGCTAGGGTTACACAAAATTAGCGCTTTCGCACCCTGCTCAAAAGCTTGTCGTAGCTGTTGTTTATCAAACTCAAATGTTGGTGGAATTAGGGGGACATAAATCGGCGTCGCATCCGACAAAATAGCATCGGCACCATAATTTTCATAAAATGGCGAAAAGATGATGACTTTATCTTTAGGATTACAAATAGTCATCACCGCACACATCATTGCCTCGGTACTACCACAAGTAACTAGCACGTTTTCATCGGGGTTGATGTCAATATTCATCAATTTTTGCTGTTTGTTGGCTAAAAGCTGGCGAAACTCTTTCGAGCCCCAAGTAATTTCATATTGATGCGGCCCCTGCTCCGCCGCTTGTTTAAGGGCATCAATCAATTCCCTTGGCGGATCAAAATCCGGGAAACCTTGCGACAAATTAATGGCGTCATATTGATTAGCAATTCTAGTCATGCGCCGAATAACAGAATCAGAAAAGTGGTCAAGTCGATTAGCGAGTTTATGCATGGTTTAAATTTTAAGTAGTTACCGAAGTTAAAAGTATAATACAAAACCACGTTTTTGCTGTTAAATAATATATTTATATATATTTATAATTTTTATTTATAACCAAGCTAACCAATATCCACACTCAAATATGTTGCCATTTTTATACGCAAACGTATACCTCTCAGGAAACATCTTGACAGTCGTTATTGTGCTTTAGTTATTTGAAGCAGTTAGGTTTCGAGCGTTTTATGCTTGGATGTTGGTTTTTATTCCCCGCTTAAGTGGTGCCGAGGGAGATAATTGGCATAGAACAGCCGGCAGGAAGCCGGGTGAGCCGTGGGCGCACAGGGAGGTGCGATACGCGGCGGTTCGTTAAGTGTCAATTAGCGAGCGAGGGTAGTCACGCAGTGACCACTACTTCCCGCGGGGTGTGGGGAGATTGTTAAGAGGGATTCACACCAATCCCTCTTAACGCCTAAGCGGCAGCGTGACCAGTCCTACAAAGCACTCCCTCGGCAAACCTCCCTGTTTGCCGTGCTAACCGCACTCAGTTGTCGGCACCATCTAACGGCCAATTTAACACCTTAACAACAAGACTATTATGAAATTAATTGGTTTTTACTTCCCGCGGGGTGTGGGGAGATTGTTAAGAGGGATTCACACCAATCCCTGTTAACGAAAAAGCGGCTCGGGTGGCCCCTGCCGCTGCAACCGTCCTTTGGTTGCTTAAACTTTATTACCCCTTATTAAACACCCGTGACTTAAGGATTAAGGACTAAGAACTAAGGACTAAGGATAGGCACAAACCCCATGGTAGGTGATGCTGTGGTTATAGCTGTCAACGATGCCGACCAAGTTGACATAGAACCGGTATGAACCGTTGCTGTCACTTGTCCAGAAGTAGTCACTGACGAAGCCGGCAGCGGTATAAGAGTACATGAAGCCCCATTCGGTGAACAAACCAGCACCAATATTACGTTGGTAATAATTAACAGTTGATGAAGGCGTGGCGCCCACTGCTCCTTGGCACCTCCAGCCATCAGCTATTGCTTGACTTGTACACACCGCGTTAGTTAAGTCTTTGACCTGAGGCAGACGGTAACCACCACCTAAACTACTACACCAGGATGAGGTGTTAGCATAATTAGCATATTTCTCTCCGCGGTTGACGAACCAATGCTGTAACTTAAAACCATATTTTAATACCTCGTTATTACTACTATCTTTACCTATTAACACGAATGTCTGTGGCAAGGTAGGAGTTGCGATACTACCCGGTGTGGCTGAACTTTGTTGGGATGCTGTTGCCGCCGGACCAGTGAGGGTGACGCGGATATTATTAGCATTATCGGGGGATGGCGTCATGGTAGCAGTAATACCTCCTTGGCTGACTGTTGGCCATGTCAATGCTGAACCATTCACACCACCTATGTCTAAATCAAAATACAGCTTATTTGCCCCGGTAGTCGGGAAGTTACGACTGTAACCTGATGACTCAGTGGATTGCACCAGAAAGCCTTTAGTTGGACTCCAGATAGTGGCGGGGCCGGCGAAGTTCCATCCTAAGAAACCCCCACCTGGCTCATTATTTGAACCAAATTGCAGACTCGGCCTAGCATAACAGATTTTAGGTGGCGCTTTAGGACTGATATAATAAGTGGCAGTACCTCCGCTGAAACTACTACTATTAGGCAGCCCATACTGGGTGGTTAAACTACCAGCTGTACTGGTTAATTCTACTTTATAAGGCGCTTTACATAAATCTAAGGTAGCACTACGACTCACTGCTTGATTGTCTTTATCGGTAATGCTCACGCTTAAATTACCGGTAGCGGTAACACCATTAGTACCCTGACCATCACCATCATCATCGCCCCAGTAATTATACGGGGCACCAATTAGAGCGTTTAAAGTGATTGAATCGGTAGTGGTAGGCACCAGCATACCAATATCGGTAAAGCGCTGATTGGCTACCGGCAGCACTATGGGGTTGGCTGCGGTTGATGTATTATCCGGTGTGTAGGTGGTTTGAGTAGTACCGTCGGAGATGGTAATACCTAACAGACCCTCCGTAGTCGTAACCTTAGTTACCCCATTATCAAAGGTTAAATATGGCTCAGTACCATGGATTACCTGGGCGGTAGTGGCGGACAACGCTTGGGTAGTAGTAACATACGGCAACAATAGCCACGGCATTAAGGCTAAACAACGCTTTAAGTTAGAACCTAAACGTGCTTGGCGCTTAATTAGTGATAATGGCGGTAACTGCTGATTTGGGTAATTGGATTGCCGACGGCACGGAGCTAAATCGGGGATTAAATCGCGGACTAAATTATCACTTCGGTGAAATGAGTTAACTACAGTGTGTTGTGATAGATTTTGGACGTAAAGCTGCCAGTGCTTGTGTCTTGTGTCTTGTGTCTTCCAGTATAAGGCATGATGAAGATTCCGTCAAGTAATTTTATGTTTTATTTACACTTTTTCCATTTGAGTGCGCGAAAATTAACCTCCGCACCACTCATCGTTAAAAGTATAACGCCTTGATAAATTTTAACTACTATTTTATTGAGTTTATTTGTAAAGAATAGTAAAGATGAAGGGATTTGCTTTATTTTTGAGCTGGGTTTGGGGCTGGGGCTGGGTTTGGGGCTGATTTTTATACTGAAACGTATACCTCTCAGGAAACATCTTGACAGGTGTTATTGGGTTTTACTAATTATAGTCCGTTAGGTTTCGAGCGTTTTATAGTTAGGTGATTATTTTAATTGCGGTGCCGACGCTCGAGTAAGGGAATTTTAACGCGAAAATTCCCTTACAACCCAAACGCGGGCCTGCAGATGGTGGTCTACGACTGCCCTCCGCCTTCGCTTGGTCTTAACGCCCTCAGTTGTCGGCACCATCCAACGGCCAATTTAACACCTAAAACCCTATCATCTAAATGAATTAATACCCTAACCTATTACAGAATTGGTGTTGCTGAATGCTGTTGGTTTTTATTCCCCCGCTTAAGTGGTGCCGAGGGAGGTAATTGGCATAGAACAACCGGCAGGAAGCCGGATGAGCCGTGGGCGCACAGGGAGGTGCGATACGCGGCGGTTCGTTAAGTGCCAATTAGCGAGCGAGGGCAGTCACGCAGTGACCACTACTTCCCGCGGGGTGTGGGGAGATTGTTAAGAGGGATTCACACCAATCCCTCTTAACGAAAAAGCGGCAGCGTGACCAGTCCTACAAAGCACTCCCTCGGCAAACCTCCCTGTTTGCCGTGCTAACCGCCCTCAGTTGTCGGCACCATCCAACGGCCAATTGAACACCTAAAAACCCATTATCTAAATGACTTAATACCCTAACCTATTAATTACTTGGTATTGCTGAATGCTATTGGTTTTTATTCCCCCGCTTAAGTGGTGCCGAGGGAGGTAATTGGCATAGAACAGCCGGCAGGAAGCCGGGTGAGTCGTGGGCGCACAGGGAGGTGCGATACGCGGCGGTTCGTTAAGTGCCAATTAGTGAGCGAGGGTAGTCACGCAGTGACCACTACTTCCCGCGGGGTGTGGGGAGATTGTTAAGAGGGATTCACACCAATCCCTCTTAACGCCTAAGCGGCAGCGTGACTGATTAGCTGATTTTTATACTGAAACATACCCCTCTCAGGAAACATCTTAACAAACATAAAAATGCCAGCACGATGGCTGGCATTTTTAAAAAGCGGCTCGGGTTGCCCCTGCCGCTGCAACCGTCCTTTGGTTGCTTAAACTTTATTACCCCTTATTAAACACCCGTGACTTAAGGATTAAGGACTAAGAACTAAGGATAGGCACAAACCCCACTGCCGCTGCTGCCGGGGTTGAAGCTGCTAACGGAGCCGTTGTGCGAGTAGACAAAGAACTGGAATGAACCGCTGCTGTCACTTGTCCAGTGGTAGTCGATGACGAAGCCGGCAGCGGTATAACCGTTCATGTAGCCCCATTCGGTAAACAAACCCGCACCAATATTACGTTGGTAATAATTAACAGTTGATGACGGCGTGGCGCCCACTGCTCCTTGGCACCAAGAGCCTGAATTAGTTCCCGAACACACCGCGTTTGTTAAGTCTTTGACCTTTGGTAGACGGTAACCGCCGCCTAAACTACTACACCAGGATGATTGGTTAGGAGCAGAATCATATTTATTTCCGCGGTTGACGAACCATTGCTGTAACTTAAAACCATATTTTAATACCTCGTTATTACTACTATCTTTACCGACTAACACGAATGTCTGTGGCAACGCGGGTCTAGCAATTCTACCCGGTATGGTTGATTGTTGTTGGGCTGCTGTTGCCACCGGGCCAGTGAGGGTGACGCGGATGTTATTAGCATTATCGGGGGATGGCGTCATGGTAGCGGTAATACCACCTTGGCTGATTGTTGGCCATGTCAATGCTGAACCTTTAACACCACCTATGTCTAAATCAAAATACAGATTATTAGCCCCGGTAGTCGGGAAGTTACGACTGTAACCTGATGACTCAGTGGATTGCACCAGGAAGCCTTTATCTGGGTTCCAGATAGTGTCGGGGCCGGCGTAGTCGCCGGTGCCATAGTTAAGATTAGGCCGGGCGTAACAGATTGTAGGTACGGCTTTAGGACTGATATAATAGGTAGCAGTACCACCGCTGAAACTACTACTATTAGGCAGCCCATACTGGGTGGTTAAACTACCCGCTGTACTGGTTAATACCACTTTATAAGGTGCTTTACATAAATCTAAGCTGGCACTACGACTCACTACTTGATTGTTTTTATCGGTAATACTCACGCTTAAATTACCGCTAGCAGTAACACCATTAGCACCCTGACCATCACCATCATCATCACCCCAATAATTATAGGGTGCGCCAATTAGAGCGTTTAAGGTGATGGAATTGGTATTGGTAGGCACCAACATACCAATATCGGTAAAGCGCTGATTGGCTACCGGCAGCACTATTGGGTTGGCTGCAGTTGAAGTATTATGGCTCGGGGTGTAGGTGGTTTGAGTAGTACCGTCGGAGATGGTAATACCTAACAGACCATCCGTAGTCGTGACCTTAGTTACCCCATTATCAAAGGTTAAATATGGCTCAGTACCATGGATTACCTGGGCGGTAGTAGCGGACAACGCTTGGGTAGTAGTAGCATACGGCAACAATAGCAACGGCATTAAGGCTAAACAACGCTTTATACTAAAAGCTAAACGCGGCGGGCGCTTAATTGGCAATGATGGCGATAATTGCCGATTTGGCGGTAATGATTGTAGTAGCCGTAATGGTATTATTGAAGATAATTGCTGATTGAGGCGACCGGGTTGCCGATTATGCCGACGGCACGGGGCTAAATTAGCTTCCAGCACCTTCCCTAATGTGGGTATGCACGCATACTTTAATTTGGGCGCTGACGCCAAGGCTAAATCGGGGATTAAATCGGGGATTAAATCGGGGACTAAATTATCACTTCGGTGAAATGAGTCAGCTACAGTGTGTTGAGATAGATTTTGGGCATAAAGCTGCCAGGGCTTGTGGCTTGTGGCTTGTGGCTTACAGTGTAAGACATAACGATGATTCCGTCAAGTAATTTTATGTTTTATTTACATTTTTCCTATTCAAGTGCGCGGAAATTAACCTCCCGTACAACTCTGTGCTAAAAGTATAACGCCTTGATAAAATTTAACTACTATTTTATTGAGTTTATTTGTAAAGAATAGTAAAGATGAAGGAATTGGCTTTATTTTTAAGCTAGGTTTGGGCTGGTTTTTATACTGAAACGTACCCCTCTCAGGAAACATCTTGACAAACGTTATGGTGCTTTAATTATCTAAATCCCCCCTATCCCTTTGCCAGTACGTTTTATGGGCAAAGCCGATAAGGTTGTTGGTCATTTTAATTTGTTGTAATTGCAATGACCAAATGGGGGCTTTTATAATTCTGGCAAATGGAAAGGCTTGATAATAAAGTTGATAAGCGCAGTCGGCGGCTTGACCGGTCAGTTGACTGGCTATTGCTTGAAATTGGACGCCTTGAATTTGTGCTACAGATTTGGGCGTAAGGCAAATAGTCCCCGCCACCATGGGGTTATTTAGCATCGCTTTTGCGTGTACGGTTTTTAATTCTGATAGTAAATATAAATTTAGCAAATCTTGGTCAAATACATAAAAAGCATTACATGCCCACGGCTGCTGATCAGGTAATATTACACTTAGCGAAAGTACATGCTGTTGTTGTATAAATTTGCTGATTTTAGGGTTTAGTTGCATATATATTTTTTTGCCAATAGCTACACAGGTTTACGGTGCAAATGCAAGTCTTCACCCCAACGTGGTAGTGACGGAATATCAATATCAAATAGATCTAATGCCCGAGCCACACTATGGGTGATCATGTCATCAATAGTTTCAATGTGTTGATAGAGGGCGGGCACCGGCGGAAAGACGATACCACCCATTAAGGTTACCGTTTGCATATTTTTTATGTGGACTAAATTTAGTGGTGCTTCGCGCACCATTAACACCAAGCGTCGCCGCTCTTTTAACACTACATCCGCAGCGCGAGTTAATAAATTATCGGCTAAGCCATTGGCAATGGCGGCTAATGATCGCATCGAGCATGGCGCAATCAGCATGCCCATGGTTTTAAATGAGCCACTGGCAATGGCTGCGCCAATGTTGTTAACGGAATAGACTTTATCTGCGAGTGCTTCAATTTGTGCCAGGTTGAGGTTGGGCACTTCGTAAGATCCGGTTAATTGTGCCGCTTTAGAAATCACCAAATGTGTTTCAATGTCTAATGGTTGCAATAATTCCAAGGCTTTAATGCCATAAGCAAAACCGGTTGCACCACTAATACCAATTATGATCCGTTGCTGGGCCATGTTGATTCCTATTGTTATTTGAAGTCCGGAAGAAAACGTTTTACGTCAACTTCTTTAAAACGTGCGCGAGTAAATTGTTCTTTTAAATTAAAAGGCACGGTGCAATCAAAAATCACTTTGGCCGAGCTTCCAAATTGCCTGATTAATGGGCTATATTCCGGGCGCTGTGATGGATCGAGTGGGTGGCACCTTACTCCTGAAATGGTTGAAATATCGATATCGCCCTGAAATCGAGTATTCATAGCCCAAAGTACATCATCGGTATCGTAAATATCAACATCTTCATCTACCAAGATTACATGTTTTAATTCTGAAAAAGCAGCAAATGCCAAAATCGCAGCCTGTTTATGCTTGCCTTCATCAGAAGGAACCGATTTTTTAAATTGTAGTATGGCTAAATATTTGCCCCCACCTGAGCGATGAGCGTAAACATTTAGTAGCTTACCTGGCATAGCAGCTTCGACCATCTGTAAAATACTGGCTTCGGTCGGAATCCCTGCCATATTGACATGCTCCTCACTTGGTCCAATACAGGTTTGATAAATTGGATTGGTACGGTAAGTAACTGCTTTAACTTTGATTACTGGCAATGACTTATTAGCTGGTCCGGTATAACCCGGGAATTCCGGCATGGCTTTACCGGTATGCGAGTTTTGGTCTTCGGCTACCCTTACATTAGGTAAAATTTCACCTTCTATAACCACTTCCGCATTGGCAATAGCTTTGGCATTAACAGTCAAGCAATCAACTAATTCAACAGCCCTACCGCGAATGCCACCGGCAATGGATAATTCGTCAAAACCGAGTGGTGTAGTTGGTGGTTCAAAACAGGCAGAAACTTCAATCACTGGATCAACGCCAATACTGATTGAAACCGGTAAGGGTTTACCCATTTTTTCGGCTTTTTCTCGAAACACATCTATGTGGCGCCCGGGAACAAAATAAATCGAAATTTCATCTTTGCTTTGGTAACACATTCGGTGAATGGTTACGTCGCTTTCACCGGTTTCGGGGTCACTAGCATATAACATGCCAAGAGTAATATAAGGACCAGCATCTTCTTCGGTATTCGTTGGTGCTGGGACTAATTTACGGATATCAAAATTTGGATCGCTAGCTTTATGGACAACTTCCTGACAAACAGCTTGTTCACGAGCAATAGTAATAGGTGAGATTGGATTATTAATGGCATCTTTTAATAAAAAGGCTAATCTATTCGGCTTACAACCAAATAAATGGGCAACTCGCTCACGCGAAGCCAATAAGCCAATTAGTACCTTAAATTCATCAAAACCTTGTACTTTATTAAAAATCATTGCCGGACCGATTCTGGTGGGCCTTTTTACGGTTCCCCCCGCCCCTACATAGCGATAAACCCCTGCTAATTCAGCCATTGGGTTGACAGGAGTATCAGTGGTAACTAATTGACCGGGAATTTGCTCAAGTTGTTTGATTGCATCACGTAAATCAAATGAGCCTGTCGGATTTGCCATACTAACACCTACTTTTTATATAATACTGATAACTTACAACTTGCAGCCATAAACCAAGTTGAACCTAATGGTTATTAATTTCAAAAGCTGATTTTAAATAAACCAATTGTTGTAATAATACTGTGATAAATAACAGCTTTCAAGCAAACTTAATCACTCTAACTAAAGTCGTGATTAGATCTGTTTTTATTTAACTTTAGTAAATAAACGTCTAAAAAATTAAACCAGAATAGTATTTATTGGCATAACCATGCAAAGATTTATGGTTAAAAATAATAACGAGTTACTGCTAACGGCTTGGTTAGCAGTAAACCAAAGTATGTTGTTATATTTTGGCAAATTAATTAAGTTGCAATCTGCAATAATTAATAACTATGGAGATGATCACCGCAAATACCATAAACCCTATTTTAACGTTTAATGTTTTTAACTATCAGCGCTGATTTTGCCCTCTTTCCAATGTTTACGGCAAACCGAGTGATATTCACTATCGCCGATATGAATGGGGTTACCTGATTTAACAATCTTGCCATCTGGCCCTTGCAATAAGTTCATGGTGGCTTTTCTGCCACACCAGCAAACAGTTTTTAGTTCCCTAAAATTATCAGCAAGTTCTAATAACGTTTTAGACGCGGCAAATAAGTGCCCCATGTAATCAGTTTTTAAGCCAAAAAACATGATTGGCACGTCATAATCATCACAAGCATCTGACAATTTCCAGACAGTATTTTTAGTTAGAAAATGGCTTTCATCGACAAGTACACAGGCATAATTATTTTGTTTAATATGGTCGATGATCGCATCCACGCTGTCGTCATCTAATAACATCGCCTTTTTGCGTAAACCTAAGCGCGAAACTATTTCGACATCAGAGTCACGCGTGTCCACAGAAGATTTAAGTAATAAGGTTTGCATATTATTTCTTAAATAATTATGGTCGATTTGTAATAATTCGGTGGATTTTCCGGCATTCATAACCGCGTAGATAAAATACATTTTAGACACAATAAGATTCTCAAAAATAAAACAATGTAGATATAAAAATTTAATGGCAATCATAAAAAAAGGTAAGTTAACTAACCTACCTTTTTTTACCACTTAAAAGTTGGTTATTTGGCTTTACCTTGGTTGGCAACAGCGGCTTGTTTAGCGGCTATTTCATCGGCATTACCTAGGTAATAATGTTTGATCACTTTCATGTTGTCATCAAATTCATACACTAATGGCACCCCAGTTGGGATGTTTAATTCGATAATGTCGTCATCGCTGATATTATCTAGATGTTTAACTAAAGCACGTAATGAGTTACCGTGAGCGGCAATAATAACGCGTTCACCTTTAGCAACTCGTGGCGCAATAGTTGATTGCCAGTAAGGAAGCACTCGTTTGATAGTTAATGCTAAACTTTCTGTTAGTGGTAATTCTGATTCCGGTAAATTACTATAACGAGAATCATGACCCGGGAAGCGTTCATCAGATTTTTCTAACGCTGGTGGGGTAATAGCAAAGCCACGGCGCCATAATTTAACTTGTTCATCGCCATATTTGGCAGCAGTTTCGGCTTTATTTAAACCTTGTAAGGCACCATAGTGGCGTTCGTTTAACTTCCAACATTTTTCAACTGGTAACCATGCTTGATCGACTTCATCTAATACATGCCATAAAGTATGAATAGCGCGTTTTAAAACTGATGTATAAGCAAAATCGAATTGGAAACCTTCTTGTTTTAGTAATTTACCCGCTTCTGCGGCTTCTTTATTACCTTTGTCGGAAAGATCAACGTCGGTCCAACCACAAAAACGATTTTCTTGATTCCAAACACTTTCGCCATGTCGAATCAAAACTAATTTTTTTACTGCCATGAATATAACTCCTTTGTTACGTAGAATAAAACTGGTCAATATATTTTAGCATAACAATGCACGGTAAATTAGCCGTGCATTGTTGGTTGTTTGGCGCACATTAACTGGCACCAAACTGTTATTAATTGGATAAGTATTTTAACGGATCGACTGACTGCGCTTTGTAACGAATTTCAAAATGCAATCTTACTGATGAAGTACCAGTAGCACCCATAGTGGCGATTTGTTCACCGGCGCGCACTGATTGTTGCTCTTTAACTAAAATTGATTGGTTATGAGCATAAGCAGTTAAATAGTCGTCATTATGTTTGATGATGATTAAATTACCATAACCCGGTAACGCATTACCTGAGTACACTACGCGGCCATCGGCTGCCGCCATAACTTTGTCACCTAATGAACCGGAAATATCAATACCTTTGCTAGCGTTAGAGAATTTTTCAATAATCTTACCTTTAGCTGGCCACTGCCAAGAAATACTAGCGGAGTTAGAAACTCGTGGTGTTTCCGGAATTGGGGTTATTTTGGTGGTTTCCGCAACAGATTCATCAACTGGTTCGGTTACAGTTTCGGTTGTTTGCGTAGTTTTTGGTGGTTGCGATTTACTCGAAGTCGTTGTAGTAGTTGTTGTGGTCGTAGTCATTACCGGTTTAACATGTGTTTGCGCTGTTGTGCTAGTGGCTGTTGATGTGGCTGCCGGAGTTGTTGTGGTAGAGGTAGACTCGCTGCTAGAACTTTTAACTGCAGCTGCATGCCCTGTAGTAGTCTTTTCGGTGACAACTACTGTGGTACCACCACTTACATCCAAGACTTGACCAACATTAACTGCATAAGGTTCTTTGATATTATTTTTTGCAGCTAATGAGCGATAATCGTTGCCAGTTACCCAAGCTATATAATATAAGGTGTCTCCACGTTTGACCGTATAAGTGTCACCTTGATAACCCCCTTTAGGGATTTCACCATAATTACGGTTATATACATTATGTTCTTTAGTGGTTACTGAATTGTTATTATTGCTGCTTGCGGCAGTAACCGGTGCGGAACTAGCCGCTGCTGTAGGAGCAGTAGCTGTGTTTGATGATGTTTGTGGTGCTGAATATACTGCTGGGGAAGTACTGATCTTAGCGCCAGTTGAGATATTAGCTGGTGGTTTAGCGTAAACTGTTGATGTTGAACCACCTGATGAATCTGAAATATCTTCAATTTCGGCCGAATCAGTTTGAGTACAAGCTGTAATCATTAAACTTAAACAACTCAATGCAAGAATTTTTTTCAAAGCAACACCTTTATATTAGTAATTATTTCCCTGACGCACATTTTATCGCTTTTACAATAAAAAGCTATTATATTGATTATTTATATACTAAATCAATATAATTACGCTGGAAATGCGTTATTCCCTGTGCGAGTTTTCATGTTTTTAATAGATTCAGATTAATTATATTAGTTAGCTATAATTAAACGGCATCTGCTACCTTTATCCCTTATTAAAATCGCTTTACTGATGAATATAAGCACCCTTCATCAGAATTGATTTTGAATGTAGAAAGTATATACAATAAAATAGTTCACCGTATAGTATATTTTATAAAAATTTAATGTGATTAAAAATAATGACTTTATATATTGTTGCCACCCCCATCGGTAATCTTGATGATATTACGCTTAGAGCGATTAATACACTGAAAAATGTCGATCTTATTGCTGCTGAAGATACTCGCCATAGTGGCTTGTTATTACAACATTTAGGCATTAAAGCTAAGCTGTTTGCCTTGCATGATCATAATGAGCAAGAAAAATCGCAAATCTTGATTGACAAACTGAAAGCCGGATTGTCAATTGCACTAATTTCGGATGCCGGAACACCGTTGATCAATGACCCCGGTTATCACCTTGTTAAAGCTTGCCGTGACAACCAAATTGACGTGGTGCCAATCCCCGGAGCGTGTGCTGCAATTACGGCATTATCAGTGGCGGGGCTGCCTTCGGATAAATTCATTTATGAGGGCTTTTTGCCGGCTAAAAGCAAAGCCCGCCAAGACAGCTTAGCTAAATTAGTTCATGAAACTCGCACCATGATATTTTATGAATCCACCCATCGGTTAATGGATACTCTTGATGATATGCAGGCGATTTTTGGTGCTGACAAGCAAATAGTTCTTGCTAAGGAACTGACCAAAACGTGGGAAACCATTATCAACTTGTGCGTAAGTGATTTAATTGCCTGGTTAAATGAAGACCTTAATCGACAAAAAGGTGAGTTTGTGTTAATTGTTGAAGGCCACAATAAAACCGAGAATGATGTTGAGCCGGAAGTAATTAATACCCTTAAATTGCTGCAACAAGAGTTGCCACTTAAAAAAGCCGCGGCCATAACCGCCGAGATTTATGGGCTTAAAAAAAATCAACTGTACCAATTCGGTCTGACGTTAACCAAGTAATTAGGCGCTGAGCTTTAAGTTATTTGATTTACTATTGCGCTTAATGTGAGTTTTGAATGTAGCAATATATTAGTGCCCTGCCCAAGCAAAATTAAGCCGTCGGTAACAACATTGGCACAAATAGCTAGATTTAGTATATAATCAGCGTTTATTTTTTATGACATTTTATTTGAAAGGTAACAAACAATATGGGATTTAAATGTGGGATCGTCGGACTACCTAACGTTGGAAAATCGACACTTTTTAATGCGCTGACCAAAGCAGGCATTGAGGCGGCTAACTTTCCGTTTTGCACTATCGAACCGAATACTGGTGTGGTACCTATGCCAGATCCACGTTTAGATCAGCTTGCTGCGATTGTCAAACCGCAACGAATTTTACCCACTACCATGGAATTTGTTGATATTGCCGGTTTAGTTAAGGGGGCCTCCAAAGGTGAAGGCTTAGGTAACCAATTTTTAGCCAATATCCGTGAAACCGAAGCCATTGGCCATGTGGTGCGTTGTTTTGAAAATGACAATATTATTCATGTCGCCGGTAAAATCGATCCGGCGGAAGATATTGAAATTATCAATACTGAATTAGCCCTTGCTGATCTTGAGGCCTGTGAACGCGCCATGACTCGCGTGCAAAAAAGAGCCAAAGGCGGTGATAAAGAGGCTAAGTTTGAGTTAGAAATTCTGGAAAAATGCTTGCCACATTTGGAACAAGGTAAAAAGTTATTGTTATTAGATCTTAGCAAAGAGGAATTAGAAGCAATTAAATACCTCAGCTTTTTAACTTTGAAACCAACCATGTACATTGCTAATGTTAATGAAGATGGCTTTGAAAATAATCCTTATCTGGACAAAGTTAAAGCGATTGCCGAGCAAGAAAAATCGGTTGTAGTGCCCGTGTGTGCGGCTATTGAAGCGGAATTAGCGGAACTTGATGATGCCGATCGTGACGAATTTATGCAAGATTTAGGCTTGACCGAACCGGGATTAAACCGGGTTATTCGCGCTGGCTATAGTTTATTAAATCTACAAACTTATTTTACCGCTGGCGTTAAAGAAGTTAGAGCATGGACGATTTCGATTGGTGATACTGCCCCGCAAGCCGCTGGCAAAATTCATACCGACTTTGAAAAAGGCTTTATCCGTGCCCAAACCATTGCTTTTGATGATTTTATCAAATATGGTGGTGAACAAGGTGCTAAAGAAGCTGGCAAAATGCGATCTGAAGGTAAAGACTATATCGTTCAAGATGGCGACATTATGAACTTTTTATTTAATGTGTAATTAATAAGTAAGCTACGTCGCTTTTACGCGACGTAATTTTATGGTGTTACTATAATGAGTTTTAACAACTGTAATTTTTAATAAAATCTATCCTTCCTTTAGCATATAATTAGTCCTAAACTTATTGATACACAATCAATAATCATGATTTGATAGTTAAAAACGAGGAATAGTCTATGTTACTCACCTTTGCTCAAGCCAAACAAAAAATATTACAAGCGGCCTTAGCTGCTAAACCACTCAATAGCGAAATTATCCCACTTATTCAAGCTCATAATCGCATTAGCGCCGAAGCTATTATCTCGCCAATTAATATGCCTAGATTTGATAATTCGGCTATGGATGGTTATGCGGTTAGAATGGCAGATATCGAAAAATCCACTACTTTACCATTGTCAGCGACAATTTTAGCCGGTGATGATATTCGCAGCCTCCATTGGCCACTTGGTACTTGTGTGCGTATAATGACTGGCGCGCCGGTTCCGGCCGATGCCGACGCCGTGGTGATGCAAGAACAAACCGAAACAACTAATGCCGGTATTCGTTTTTTAGAGCCTATAAAAAGTGGCAGTAATATTCGTCGCATTGGTGAGGATGTTAAACAAGGCTCCGAAGTGTTTGCTCAAGGTAGCTGTTTAACCATCCCGACACTGTCAACACTGGCAACATTAGGCTTTGATAAAGTTAGGGTCTTTAAGCAATTAAAGGTGGCGGTTTTTTCTACAGGTAATGAATTAACGCCTTTAGGTGACTCGTTAACCGGCAATGGTGCTATTTACGACAGTAATCGTTTTACATTGAAGTTATTGTTAGCTCAACTTAATTGTGAAATTATCGATTTAGGTATTATTCCGGATGACCCGGTTAAGATTAAACAAGCGCTTACGGCTGGATCTAATCAGGCTGATTTAGTCATAACTAGCGGCGGCGTTTCTGTAGGTGATGCGGATTTTACTAAAACCGCATTGGCAGAACTTGGTCACATTAATTTTTGGAAAATTGCCATGAAACCGGGTAAACCGTTTGCCTTTGGTCAAATTGGTAAGGCGTTATTTTGTGGCTTGCCCGGCAATCCGGTATCAACCTTAGTGACCTTTTATCAATTAGTACAACCCTTGATTTTAGCCCTTTCAGGCTACCCACAAACCGCGTTACAGCCATTGTCATTTAAAGTCACAACGACTAATAAGCTCAAGAAAAGCGTTGGTCGATTAGATTTTCAACGCGGCACTTTGCAAACCAATAGTAATGGTGAGTTAGAAGTGACTACCACCGGGCAACAAGGTTCACACATTACCCAATCATTTAATCACGCTAATTGTTTTATTGTGTTGGAACAAGAACAAGGTAATGTAAATGCCGGTGATTTAGTTACGGTAGAGCCATTTAACGCCCTATTAAAATAGGGCAACTAGAATGGCGCCCGCTGCTATCATGGCAACGCCAATACCGGCCGGAAAGGAAATTTTTTCGCCAAATAAGATAGCAGCAAAGATTACCGCAAATACGACACTTAGCTTGTCGATTGGTGCCACTTGCGACACCTTACCTTCTTTGATTGCCATAAAGTAAAATAGCCAAGATAACGCACCGGCTATACCACTCAATGCAATAATAAATAGTGCTTTTTTGTCGTTAATAAAGGTAGTGATTAAATTCATTTTGCCTTGAACCATCACTACACCGACTAAAAAAACTGCCATCACAATGGAACGAATAGCTGTGGCAGTATTAGCGTCTAAATGCTGTAAGCCGATTTTACCTAAAATCGCTACGCATGCGGCAGAAATAGCGGAAAGAAGCGCATAAACTAGCCAAGCACTCATGATTAGTTCCTATCGATTTGGATCATATATTGTTGGTTATTTGAATTTTTTTGACATTGTTCGGAGTTACTCATTACCCCATCGCAACCTTCCAAAACTCCGTGGGCTTTGTTCCAACGATATTGTTTACCTTCATCGTTTTTACCACCACAGCCAGTCAAACTTAAACTAAGAATAATGCAACACAATGAAATAATTACAGTTTTCATAATTCCCTGCCCTTTTTTTAATTTAATCTTTATATTATTTAGAGATTTAATAGATCTTGTTCGTATCGCTGCTATTTTAATCCATATTTTTGGGGATTGATAGCTAAGTTAGCGCCTATTTTTAACAAGTAGAATCGACGATCACCCTTGTGACGATTTAGTAATTCAGGTGGCTCATCAATCGGTTCATCGGCTAATTCAAATGTCCCCCAATGAATAGCCACTGCCGATTTACAATGTAATTCATCATACAATTGTATTGCTTGTTGGGGGTCAATATGTTGTGAATGCATAAACCATCTAGGCGCATAAGCACCAATCGGAATTAAGGCTAGGTCAATGGTAGGGAAGCGATTACCAATCTCTTGCAATTGCGGGCTATAACCGGTATCCCCCATAAAATATATCGTTTTGCCTTCATTATGATTACTTGCAGGCGCTTGTATTACCCAACCACACCAAAGTGATTTATTTTCATCCAATAAACCACGTTTACTCCAGTGCTTAGCAGGGGTGGCGGTAAAAGTGAAGCCATTAATAATACTACAATCCCACCAATCTAGTTCTACTATTTGCTTAGCGCCCCATTTTGCTAATGTTGGTTGTAAACCTAAAGGCACCAATATAGTAACCTGCGGGAAACGCGTAATCAGTTGCCTAATGCTATGGTAGTCGAGATGGTCATAATGGTTATGCGAAATGACAATAAAATCAATTTGCGGCAACTCAGCTATATTTATAGCCGCTGGCGTGCGGCGTTTAGGGCCAATAAGTTGCGAAGGCGAGGCGCGCTTAGAAAATACTGGATCGGTCAATATAAATTTACCCTGTAAACGAATTAAGGTGGTGGCATGCCCGATCCACCAAATTCTATCACCGGGTAAACTCAAATCTAGCTGTTCTGACCAAGTTTGATTAAATGCCGCATATCCCGCCTTAGGTGGTAAGATTTTTCGCACTAAGTACCAACGCCAAATCTCGCGAATTTTAAATTTACTCGGTTGATAACTGGCAAACCTTTGCGCTCGTTGTTCCTTTTGCCATGTACTTAAATCCTTTTGTTGTTTGGTCATCATTACCTACTTTATTAATTATGCATACTGCGCTCAATCACTACTGCCACATTGGTTGCATTGGTAATCGCGCTGGGTTTAGAAACTTTAACTCGCAACCAAGTGACAGCAAATTGTTGGATTACCAGTTCGGCAACTCTTTCAGCAACGCATTCGATCAACTCAAACTTGTTGGCAGCGACCAAATTGGTAATGGCTTGACTGACTTTAAAATAATCTAAACATAAAGCAACATCATCACTGTTACCCGCCGGTTGGTTGTTCCATGCCATTTCCAGATCAAGCACTAATTGTTGTTTGATGTTTTTTTCCCAATCATAAACCCCAATGGTGGTTGAAACCGTCAATCCTTCGATTAACACCCTATCTTTAGTTGCGATTTTCATTTATTATTTCAGCCTATTATTTGTATTGACTAGAGATTACCGAATCTTCATAAATTACGCTATAATTTATTTTAAATTATAGGCAATATATAGCAATTATGACGCGAATTTTTCAACCATATTCGATTAAGCAAAACAGTATTATTACTTTAGATGATAACGCTTTCAATCATTTGATCCGGGTTTTAAGAATGCAAGTCGGCGAACCGATTATTTTATTTGATGGTTCCAACCAGATCACTCCTGCCATAATACATGCAATTAACAAAAAAAATGTTATGGTTAAAACCGCAACCTCGATAGTAGATAATCGTGAATCGCCACTCAATATTCATCTTGGGCAAGTGATCTCGCGGGGTGAAAAAATGGAATTTACCATTCAAAAATCAGTCGAATTAGGCATTACCAGTATTACACCGCTACTTTCTGAACGTTGTGGAGTAAGGCTTGATGAAGCTCGCTTTGACAAAAAAATTCAACAATGGCAAAAAATCGTCATTTCCGCCTGTGAACAATGCGGTCGTAATGTGATCCCTACTATCAACCCTGTCACCAAATTAGAAACTTGGTGTGCCAGCTTAACTGATGGTTTAAAGCTTAATTTACACCCTAAAGCTAAATATGGAATTAATCAATTATCTCTTAATGATAGCCATAATATTCATTTATTAATTGGGCCTGAAGGTGGATTATCCGAAAATGAAATTAGTATGACGGCTAATTATCATTTCACCGATATACTGCTCGGTCCACGGGTACTGCGTACTGAAACTGCGGCCTTAACTGCCCTGTCTGCCTTGCAAGTTCGTTTTGGTGATTTGGGTTAAGCTAATTAAAAGGAACACAATAGATAATGTTTGCATTGCATCTTAAATAGTAGCGAGTATGATAGATGCTAGCATTAAGTCAATAATGTTTTACCACACTTTCGGTCACAATATTGCTGACAAGATTTTAGCATTTACATAGAAGAGTAATAATCATCATCATTATTTCAATAATAACCATATAAAACCAGTAAGGAGCAAACATGATAAAACTTGGTATTGTTATGGATCCAATCAGTCACATTAAGATTAAAAAGGACACCAGTTTTGCAATGCTGCAACAAGCACAAAAACGTGGTTATCAACTTTTTTATATGGAGATGAATGATCTTTTCTTAAGTAATGGTGAAGCTTATGCAACTACGCGCACAGTTACCGTTTATAATGACAAAACTCATTGGTTTGATTTTAATGAAGCACAAACCATTAAACTTAGCGAGCTTGATGTCATTTTAATGCGTAAAGATCCGCCATTTGATACCGAATATATCTATGCTACCTATATTTTAGAACGTGCCGAAGCCAATGGTGTGTTAGTAGTGAATAAACCACAAAGTTTACGCGATTGTAACGAGAAGTTATTTACTGCTTGGTTTGCCGAGTTCACACCTGAAACTTTGGTTACCCGCCAAAGCCAACAAATTAAAGACTTTCATAAGCAACATCATGATATTATTTTAAAACCACTTGATGGCATGGGTGGGGCCTCTATTTTCCGTATTAAACCGGATGATGCCAATGTTTCGGTCATAATTGAGACGTTAACCAACCGCAACACCCGTTATTGCATGGCGCAAACTTTTATTCCGGCCATAAAAGATGGTGATAAACGAGTATTAGTTATAGATGGTGAGCCGGTGCCCTATTGTTTAGCCAGAATCCCGCCGCAAGGTGAAACCCGTGGTAATTTAGCCGCCGGTGGTCATGGCGAAGTTAGAGCACTTAGCGAAAGTGATTGGCATATTGCTAAAAGTATTGCGCCAACCCTGAAACAAAAAGGCTTGCTATTTGTTGGTCTGGATATTATTGGTGATAAATTAACTGAAATTAATGTAACTAGCCCAACTTGTGTGCTTGAAATTGAAGCCGAGCACCCTAATTTATCCATAACAGGTATGTTAATGGATGCGATTGAACAGCGATTAAATAAATAAAGAGAAAAAAATGATTAGAGAATATCAACCTGCAGATTTAGACAAGATCATGGAAATATGGTTACAAGGGAATTTACAAGCACATAATTTTATTGATCCTGAATTTTTCAAACAAAATTATGAATTAGTAAAAACATTAATCCCAATGTCGAAAATATATGTACAAGATGTTAATGGCGTAAAAGGTTTTATTGGTTTGACTGAAAATTATATTTCAGGGTTATTTGTTGAGCAAAGTTTTCAAGGTAAAGGCGCTGGCAAAGCGTTAATTGAAAAAGCCAAACAGCAACATACCGAACTATTTACTCAAGTTTACAAAAAAAATACTCATGCTATTGATTTTTATTTAGCTCAACATTTCGAAATTATTTCTGAGTCAATAAACGAAGAAACTAATGAACCCGAAGTATTAATGCACTGTAATGTAGAACATAAAGTAAAAATCGGCAAGTGTGCATTATAGTAAATAACGTTATCGAATTTAATAATTTGTGAGCTTATGAATTTAAAAAATCATTTTATTATTTCCATGCCTACCATGAACGACGCTATTTTTAGTCGTTCAGTGGTGTTTATTTGTGAACATAACCGTGATGGCGCTATGGGGATAATAATTAATAAACCTATATTTGAACTAAATGTGGCCGCGGTTCTCGATCGGTTAGAAATTACCGCGAATAAAAGCTGCGCGGAACTTGAGCATCCGGTTTTTTCTGGTGGGCCTTTGGCTGAAGAACAAGGGTTTATTTTACACACACCACAGTCAGGTTTTTCATCTAGCATTAATATTTCTGATGATGTAATGATAACCACGTCACTAGACGCACTTAAATCAATTGGTACCCCGGAACAACCAAAAGATATGTTCCTGGCTTTAGGTTATTCTAGTTGGCAATCATTACAACTTGAAGCAGAAGTGGCTCGTAATGATTGGCTAGTTGCCGACGCCGATCCTAAGATTATTTTTGAAGTTGCTATTGAAGATCGTTGGCAAAAAGCCGCTGAATCCTTAGGTATTAATATCAATACAATTTCGCACCAGATGGGTAATGCATAATTTTATGGCGACCATTATTGCTTTCGATTTTGGTACCGCAAGTATTGGTGCCGCTATTGGTCAGGATGTGACTAAAACTGCTAATCCACTTTGTTCATTTAAGGCACGTGATGGTATTCCTAATTGGCAAGCAATTGCAAAAGTTTTAGCTGAGTGGCAACCCGACTTTTTGGTAGTTGGCTTGCCGTTAAATATGGATGGCACCGAGCAACCCCTTACCGCTAGAGCTCGAAAATTTGCTAATCGGTTACATGGTATGTTTGGTTATCAAGTGCATTTACAAGATGAGCGTTTATCCACCGTTGAAGCCAAATCGCATATTTTTGCTAGCCGTGGTTACCGTGCCTTGGAAAAAGGACATGTTGATGCAACCTCGGCAATCATTATTTTAGAAAGTTGGTTTGAAAACAATTAACTACTTTAATTTATTGGTTATTTGATAAATTATTGATCGCCAATAAATTCCATCCTTGCTAAAATAGCCAACAATTCTTCTATTGAAAGGATAATCACTGTGTCAAATAATAATTCCCTCAGTTATAAAGATGCAGGTGTCAATATTGATGCCGGTAATGAACTTGTAGATCGCATTAAACCCGTAGTTAAAGCAACTAAACGGCCTGAAGTTATGGGTGGTTTAGGTGGATTTGGTGCCTTATGTGCTATTCCACAAAAATATAAACAACCTATTTTAGTTTCTGGCACTGATGGCGTTGGTACCAAACTTCGCCTGGCGATGGATCTAAACCGTCATGAATCTATTGGTATTGATTTAGTCGCCATGTGTGTTAATGATCTTATTGTGCAAGGTGCGGAACCATTATTTTTTCTAGATTATTATGCGACCGGTAAACTAAATGTGGATGTAGCAACCACTGTTGTAACAGGAATTGCTGAAGGCTGTAAGCAATCAGGTTGTGCCTTGGTTGGTGGTGAAACTGCCGAAATGCCGGGTATGTACCATAACAATGATTATGATTTAGCCGGATTTTGTGTTGGTGTTGTTGAAAAATCTGAAATGATTGATGGTAGTAAAGTCACTGATGGTGATGCCTTAATTGCTTTAGCATCGAGTGGTGCTCATTCTAACGGTTATTCCTTAGTGCGAAAAATCATTGAAGTTAGTGGTGTTAATTTAGCCACAGAGCAATTAGATGGCAAACTGTTAGCTGATCACTTACTTGCACCAACCAAAATTTACGTTAAATCGGTACTGGATTTGATTGCGCAGGTAAAAGTCCATGCCATCGCACATATTACAGGTGGTGGCTTTTGGGAGAATATTCCCCGTGTATTACCTGCTAATACTCAAGCAATTATTAATGAAACCAGCTGGCAATGGCCGGCGATATTTAATTGGTTACAACAAGCTGGTAATGTAAGTCGCCACGAAATGTATCGTACTTTTAATTGTGGTGTCGGTTTAATTATAGCGTTACCAAAAGATTGTGTAGATAACGCTATAGCGTTACTCAATAAACATGGCGAACAAGCTTGGTTAATTGGTGAGATTAAACAATCACATTCATCCGAACGCGTGGTAATTAAATAAATCATTATAGTTGATATTAACCAATTATTAATTCATTGGATAATATCAACTTATACTAATTTATTGCTGCCAAGGTGTAATATATAAAATCTATAGCATCAGTTTTAAATTATCATTAAAAGCCACTATAACTACGCCAATACTCCATAGCTTGAGTAATAAACTCACTGCTTAGGATAAAATAACTCACTTAATACATTCACATTTCACCTAATTTTCTATGAAAATTAACAGACTAACCAACCCAATAACCATGATTATGTAGAAAAATTAATACAAAAATAACTAAAAGCTATCTCACTTTCTGGTACAATAACGCCAATTATAAGAAAGTAAGTAATGTCGTAACACTATAAAATACAAGGTTTTTTAATGATCATATCAGATGCTAATAGTGCGGTTTCATCCGTTGCTTATCGTGCAAACGAAGTCATTGCTATATATCCAATTACCCCTAGCTCCCCCATGGCCGAGCAGGCCAGCACATGGGCTGAATTTAACAAACCTAATGTATTTGGTGACATACCAAAAGTTGTTGAAATGCAATCGGAAGCTGGTGCTATCGCAACTGTCCATGGTTCATTAATGACGGGGGCAATGGCAACCTCGTTTACTTCTTCACAAGGTTTATTGTTGATGATACCGTCGCTATATAAAATAGCCGGAGAATTAACACCTTTTGTATTACATGTAGCAGCACGAACAGTGGCTACCCATGCATTATCCATTTTTGGTGATCACTCAGATGTAATGGCGGTTCGGCAAACTGGCGTTGCCATGCTTTGTTCTAGTTCAGTACAGGAAGCTCAAGATTTAGCTTTAATCGCTCAAATTGCTACCTTGAATAGCCGTATACCATTTATTCATTTTTTTGATGGTTTTAGAACTTCGCATGAAGTTAATAAAATCTATCCAATTAGTGATGATGAGATCCACAATCTATTACCATATGAAGCAATTACCGCATTACGTGCCCGAGCTTTAACACCTGACAAACCTGTTATAAAAGGTACTTCTGCCAATCCGGATACTTTTTTTCAATGTCGGGAAGCAATCAATCCTTATTATAACAATGCTTATCAACATGTTGTTGATGCCATGGCTGTTTTTGAAAAAGAAACCGGAAGAAAATACCAACCTTTTGAATTTTATGGTGCGAGCGATGCCGTGCATATCATTGTTATTATGGGGTCTGGTGCTGGTACTACTAAAGAAGTGGTAGATAATTTATTGCAACAAGGTGAAAAAGTGGGTGTGGTGGTCGTTAGACTATTTCGACCTTTTTCCGCTAAGCATTTACTTGCAAGCATTCCTGCAACTGTTAAAAAAATTGCAGTACTTGATCGAACCAAAGAGCCCGGAGCCCAAGCAGAACCTCTGTATTTAGATGTGATGACAGCTTTTGCTGAGAGTTTTTCGCATGGTGAACGAACCAATATGCCACTAATTATTGGTGGTCGTTATGGCTTATCTTCTAAAGAGTTTGATCCTCGTTGTGTATTGGCTATTTTTACAGAATTAGCTTTACCTGCTCCCCGCCCACGATTTACGGTTGGTATTTATGATGATATTACGGGTCTATCTTTACCATTACCGGAAAAATCTATTCCACAAAAATCGGCATTAGAAGCATTGTTTTATGGATTGGGTAGTGATGGTACCGTTTCGGCAACTAAAAATAATATTAAGATTATTGGTGATGGTTCACCTTTCTATGTGCAAGGATATTTTGTTTATGACTCCAAGAAAGCTGGAGGATTAACCACTTCGCACCTTAGAGTAAGTTTAGATCCAATAGATTCTGCTTACTTAATTACTAGTGCTCATTTTATTGGTTGCCATCAAGATCAGTTTATCGATAAATACCAAATGGTGGAAAAGCTAAAAGATGATGGTATTTTCTTACTTAATACACCTTATAGTAAAGATGAGATTTGGCACCGTCTGCCTAAAGAAGTTCAAGTGCAACTAATTAAGAAACGGGCTCATTTTTACATAATCAATGCAGCAAAAATTGCCCGCGAATGTAATCTGGGTGCAAGAATCAATACTGTTATGCAAGCTGCATTTTTCCATCTTTCTGAAATATTTAAAAATGATTTTAGTATTGGTCAATTAAAAGAAGTAATCGCTAAAAGTTATAGTAGTAAAGGACAAGATTTAGTCGAGAATAACTGGAAAGCGCTCGATTTAGCGGTAACGTCACTTGAGCAAATTCCGCTCAGTTGTGTTGACCAAAGTAGTCCGTCCAGACCACCAATTGTGCCTTATAATGCGCCAGATTTTGTTAAAATGGTTACTGCAACTATGTTGGCTGGTTTAGGAGATAGCCTGCCGGTATCAGCGTTTCCACCTGATGGCACTTGGCCTACTGGCACCACCAAATGGGAAAAACGCAATATTGCCGAGGAAATCCCAATTTGGCAGCCTGAGCTTTGTACACAATGTAATCACTGTGTTGTTGCCTGCCCACATGCAGCTATTCGGGCTAAAGTGGTTACCCCAGAAGATATGGTCAATGCACCTGAATCATTGAGTTCGTTAGAAGTGAAAGCTCGCGACATGAAAGGCCAACGTTATGTGCTGCAAGTTGCCCCTGAAGATTGTACTGGTTGTAATTTATGTGTTGAAGTTTGTCCATCTCGCGATCGTAATAACTTTGATATTAAGGCTATTAACATGCAATCGCGTATCGATAATCTTGATACTCAACGAAACAACTTTAATTACTTTATGGCATTACCAGATCGTGATATCAAAACAATTGAACGTATTGATATCCGAACTTCGCAATTATTAACACCTTTATTTGAATTTTCTGGTGCCTGCGCGGGTTGTGGTGAAACTCCATACATCAAATTATTAACCCAACTTTATGGTGACCATTTAGCCATTGCTAATGCAACCGGTTGTTCGTCAATTTATGGTGGTAATCTACCATCAACACCTTACACCACTGATCGTAATGGCCGCGGACCAGCTTGGGCTAATTCATTATTTGAAGATAATGCCGAATTTGCATTAGGTTACCGTATTACCTACAACCAACATAAACAACGTGTTATACGACTATTGGAACATGTAGCTGCAGAAATATCACCGGAAATCGTGATTGCTTTACAATCTCCGGAAGTAACAATTGATGAAAAACGTCGCCACTTAGTATCGTTACGCCAACAATTAGAACACTTAAGTTCTCCGGAAGCTAAAGAACTAATGCGTGATGCAGATTATCTTATTGATAAATCTGTTTGGGCACTTGGTGGGGATGGTTGGGCCTACGATATTGGCTTTGGTGGCTTAGATCATGTTATGAGTTTAACTCATAATGTTAATATTTTAGTATTAGATACCCAATGTTATTCAAATACTGGCGGCCAACAATCAAAAGCTACCCCAATGGGTGCCGTGACTAAATTTGCAGATTTAGGTAAACATAAAGCCCGTAAAGATTTAGGGGTCAGTGTGATGATGTATGGTCATGTTTATGTTGCACAAGTAGCTCTTGGTTCACAACTTAATCAAACCCTTAAAGCGCTACAAGAAGCCGAAGCCTATGATGGACCATCTTTAGTGATCGCCTATAGCCCTTGTGAAGAGCATGGGTATGACTTATCTAAATCACATGAACAAATGAAAGATTTAGTTAAATCAGGATTCTGGCCAATTTATCGTTATGATCCAAGGCGCATGCTGGAAGGTAAACCAGGGTTGGTATTAGATTCTAAATCACCAAATAGTGAAGCACTATCCAACATATTACTCAAAGAGCAACGATTCCGCCGTTTAGAAACGCTAGAACCGACCATTGCCAATACTTTGCATGAGCGTTCAACTAAGCTGGTCAATTCGAAATATAAGTTCTTAGAACTATTAGCTACCTTCGCCGATATTGAAACACCTGCGGATAGTTAATAATATAATAAACCTTATTTGTTCTTAGACTTTAACCACCAGTTTTTATACTCCTATAAAAACTGGTTTTTCATTGTCCTAAGAACGGGCAATAAGCACCTTGATTGTGCAAATTTGTTGTAAACGAGTCTATATTATCAATATTTATCATGAATTTTACCAATCAACACATTGATAATAATCTATATATTAAAATTATTTAAATTTTGGAACAGTTCTTGCACGATTAATTAGCCTATCAAAGACTAACTAATTGTGAGGTAAATAATGATATCTAATTTAAATATTAGCCGTAGAAAATTGTTAACACTTTCTAGTGCTGCCGTTGCTGGGTTATCAGTTAATCAGTTGTTATCTAAAGCTTATGCCCAAGAGATACAAAAATCGATTGCCTTCTCACTGCCGATGTTAGATACAGTGGTTACACCAACTTTAGATAATCCAATAAGGCTGAATTTTAATGAAAATGCGCTTGGCATGTCACCAAATGCTAAACAAGCTGCCATTAATGCAATACCCAAAGCCAATCGTTATGCTAAAGCAGAAATGCCATTGTTAAATAAAAAACTAGGGCAACACCATAACGTTGAAGATGACCACATTTTATTAACTGCTGGATCATCAGAGGGAATTCGTAGCGCCATCGAAGCATTTTGTATACCCAATACTCAATTAGTAATACCTGAACTTACTTATAGTGATGGTGAACATTTTGCTAAGATCTTTAATTTAAAAATTACTAAAGTATCCTGTCTTACTGATTGGCAAATAGATCTACGTTCCATAAAAAAAGCAGTCGATGAGTTTAATGGCTTTTCTATTGTTTATTTAGTCAATCCCAATAATCCAACTTCAACTGTATTCAAAGCTAATGAACTTGAATCATGGATAACCAGTGCGCCTAAAAATATGATTTTTATTGTCGATGAGGCCTATGCTGAATTTGTTAATGATCCTGATTTTCATTCCGTTGATAGTTTAATCAGTAACGGGGCTGAAAATGTGGTGTTACTAAAAACATTTTCCAAAATTCATGCTATGGCTGGTTTACGGGTTGGTTATGTAATTAGTTCACCGAATAATATCAAGAATATTGCTCAATATGTAGCTGGTGAAAAACTTAATTATTGTGGTGTATGTGCTGCTTTAGCTTCGATGGATGATAGTCAATTTTTGACTTATTCTAAAAAAGCTATTGATGTTTCCCGCACTATTATGGAACAAGTTTTATCAGAATTAGGATTACAATATTTAAAATCTGAAACCAACTTTATGTTTCATAAAACGCCTATTGATTTGCAAAAATATCGAGAATTGCTACAACAAAATTGTGTGTTAGTGGGTAGAGATTTTGACCCGGCAACTAATTGGTGCCGAATCTCACTGGGTACTCCCGGTGAAATGCTTTATGTTGCTAATTTAATGCGGGGATTAAGAGAAAACAAAACTATCTAAAAAGAAGATCATATTAAGGCAGAAATACTAAAGACTCTCTAAATTATCTAAAACTAGAGAGTCATATTTTTTGCAGACTTATAAACTACTAGCTATCCGTCAGGCGCCGCGTCATCCAGTAATGCTTTTTCCAATAGTCTTCATTTAAATTGGAATACATAACACCTTTAGAGGTTGAAGCATGTAAGAATTTACCATCAGCATAATAAATACCAACATGTAAACCATTACCACCACGACCCGTTCTAAAGAATACTAAATCACCTGCTTTGGGTTGGGTAACTTTATAACCTAGTTGAGCTTGTTCTGCAGTACTTCTTGGTAATGTTTTAGCAAATTTACTGCGGAAAAAATTCATCACTAATCCTGAACAATCACTACCCGCTAAAGTTGAACCACCATAACGATAAGGTGTTTTTTGCCATTTTTTGTAATGAGAATCAATTTTAGCCAACATAAATGGATCTGGTTTAGAGTTTTTAGTAGATAATTGCCCTTGACTAGTACTACAACCAAATAACATAAAGAGTGAAAAGATCAATGTGGTTATTAAAAAACGCTTTTTCACACTAATGAAGTTGCTCAGAAAGCTTCCTAATAGTCGATTGTCTTCTTTTGTCATGCCTTTTTGTTCCTTTATTTAAAGTCGACCATTGCGAATGACCCCTTGCTACCTTTAGACTCGTAGGTAACTTGCCCTTTTCCCATTCACTTTTATCAAGTTTAGATAACTTAATGGGACCAGAGTTCGCATGGCTGCGATGATTTAAACTTTCTTTAAGATAGATTAATCGTAAAGAAAGAAAACAAATAATAACATCATCAACGCTTAGTTTACTATATCCAGAAAGCTTATTCCGCATTCTAGAACCATAATGTTTCGCTGTTTGCATTAAACCGCCCACAGCTGCACCAATTAATGCAGCAGAGCCCAGCGTGGTACCGCCAACAGCCAAATCAATACTTGCTCCAATAGTTGCACCAGATACAAAACCTTTAGTTAAATGCATTCCCATCGTTTTTAATGCTTCTACATTAAACAGATCTGCTTTATAACGCCCTTTAATTAAAGGTAAATTTTCTTCGTTTTCTTGTGCAGAGTCAAATTGATAAAGCCGTAATAATTCATTTATTGCGTTTTGCTCTCGCTCTCTAACTTTATTTTGCATATTGATGATAACTTGTTTATCATCAAGCTTTGCCATTTCATAATAGGCTGTTACATCAACTAAGGTTTCGGCAATAATCCGATTAGCGGTTTGATTACGTGAATTGCGTAATTCTGCTATTTTAGTCAACCAATCATCAAGGATTGCTTTTGCCGGTTCAACCAATAAAGCTAAAGTTTGATACAATCGTTCTTCACCATCTAATGGTGGGAAGATAGCATCGAAACGTATAATAGCATGTATTCCCACGCGTGAAAGCAATCTTTTCCATTCCTTTTCATTTTGTTCTTCGTTGGCGATGAAATTCAATACCGCTACTATAGGTTTATCACTATAGGCTAAAATAGCTAACTCATCGTGATACTTGGCCAGAATTGGTTCCCTGACGTCTATAACATAGATTGCGGCATCGCTATTAATCAGTTGTTTGATAACTTTGGCCTCTTGATCAAACAAATTTTGTGCTTCAGGACTTTGTAAAAAAATCGTTAATTTATCGATACCATCAAGTTTATTATTCGTTGAAACCAATTGATTAATATAATCATATAGAGATAAACTATCTTCCAAACCGGGAGTATCATAAAAAATAATATTTTTATTTTGCTCCAAAGGAAAAGTTATTGATTCTACTTGTCTAGTTGTACCTGGTTTATCGGAAACAGTGCCAAAATGACTATTACGAATTAATGCCCGCAATAATGACGTTTTACCAACGTTGGCATGACCAATCACTGCTAATTTTAATGTTGTTAACATATTACAGTTCCTCAGTTAACCATGCTGGAGTAGCCAATTGTAAAGATAACTCTTGCCAGTTATTAAATTGCTTGCCTTGGTTAATAAACCATACCCGATTTTGCTGGGATTTATTCATTAATTGATTTAAAAAGTTAAGTATACCGCGATCAGGCGATCTATCTGTATCAATCGCAATGAGTAATTTATTAGCCGGAGTTAATTGCAACCGATCTAAAATTTTTTGGCGTTGCTCACGGGTATTTAAAAATCCTAAAAAAATAACCGAATCAGGTGGATGCCAATCTTCGGGAATATCAACCGCAACCAAATATGCCCCCTGACCTTCTTCTATAAAAGATACCTGTGTATGCCAGTGGTTATAATCTTGGCGCTGGTCAGCATCTTCAACTTTCACTAACAACGGTTGTAACTGATTGGCTAACAGCTGATAACCGGCTTGATTAACATCTAATTTAATCCGTCGGCAACTAAACCACCAATTAAATCCACATATGATCATACAGATAAAGCGAATACTCAAACCATAAACTACAAATACCCCTAACAACCAAACCGCCCAAGAAGAACGAATTTCGCCTGAATTTAACGCTTGATCACTTAGCCGGATAACATCATCTTGAGGAATGGCAAAACCTAATTTAGCAGGAATTAAACCTAAGTAATGAGTTAAATCAATAATGGCATCGGAACTTAATAACGTTGTTTTCCATTCAAAACTATAATGTTGCGTCGAAAATAGTGCTAACAACACCAATAATGCTGAACTTAATATAACCGTCCAAAATAAATTCAGTACCAAGCCAATAAGCCAACGAATACGGCTACCAAACAGCTCATTAAATGCAGGAATAAGTTGCTGTACAGTTTTTTTTTGCGATAACTTTTTAGCTAGCCAAAGCCAACAATATACCAATATGCTGCCACCAAGATTGGCAAACAAAAACATAGACAGTAACCAAATTATTAAGGTAACAAAATGTACGCCCAGCAAACTAAATAGTGCCCAGTATAAATTGACCGGATTTTGACTTAAAGCACCAAAAGCTAAAGTGGCACCTAAAAAAACAGATAGTAACAGTAATAAAACCAAAGAGAGTTTAACTGCATTTAATAATACTTTTTGGGCAGATAACAATCCGGTTTGTTGGGCTAATAATGTTGCCCGCATTACAATACGATTAGTCAGGGAGGTTTGCGTGGCTCTAACTTGGCGATTTATGTCTTGATCGGCAAATCGACCCGATTCTTTCTCAATCAAGTGTATGGTTTCAGTGAGCCATAATGATTTTAACTCTGCACGCATTTGACTAATCTTCGATTGCTATTGATAGAATATAAAATAAACGCGACCTAAGCCGCGTTAAAAATTAAGTTAAATAATTTACTGGGCTATTTCGCCAATCTTACTTAATAAAGTTTGAATTCGTTGTTGCCAAACTTGTTGATCTTGTTTCAATTTTTCATTCTCTTCACGTAGTGCTTTCATTTCATCAGAACTATCATTAATTAATTGTTCTAATTCTTGATTGCCTTGTTTTAAAGTGGCAATTTCTTGCTGTAGTGTTTTAATGGTATTTACAGTGTGTTGAATTTTATTTTCTAATTGATTCAAAATTTCTAAAGACATATTTTCCTCTAGCTCAAATTATTTGGTATATAATGTTTACTATTATAACCAATTCATTCTAAAATCTATACCTATTTAAATCTTAAGTTGGAGAAAATTATGCGTAAACCACTCGTTATGGGTAACTGGAAACTCAATGGTAGTATCGATATGGCAAAAAACCTAGTTGCAGGGTTGAGAAACGAATTATCAACCGATGTTGCATGTGATATCGCAATTGCGCCACCAGTTGTCTACCTTGACTATGTGAAACATCAATTAGGCGGTTCTAATATTTTCTTAGGCGCTCAAGATGTAGATGTTAATCTTTCCGGTGCTTTTACTGGTGAAAACTCAGCCACAATGTTAAAAGAAGTTGGCGTTACTCATGTCATCATTGGTCATTCAGAACGTCGTACCTATCATAAAGAATCAGATGAATTAATTGCTAAAAAATTTGGTGTATTAAAAGAAGTTGGTCTGATTCCGGTACTGTGTATTGGTGAATCAGAAGCTGAAAATGAAGCCGGGCAAACTCAAGCAGTTTGTGCTCGTCAGATCGATGCGGTAATTAATGCGTTAGGTGTGCAAGCATTTAATGATGCAGTTATTGCTTATGAACCAATCTGGGCAATTGGTACTGGTAAATCTGCTACTCCAGCTCAAGCGCAAGCAGTGCATAAATTCATTCGTGATCATATTGCTAAAAAAGATGCCAAAGTTGCTGAACAAGTCATCATTCAATATGGTGGTTCGGTTAATGATAAAAATGCTGCTGAATTATTTACCCAACCAGATATTGATGGCGCTTTAGTTGGTGGTGCTTCATTAAAAGCTGATGCCTTTGCTGTTATCGTTAAAGCAGCTGAAAAAGCCAAACATAAATAAACACGCAAATAAACAAAAGACGCCGGTTTAGGCGTCTTTATTTAACTTTATACTACTTTTTATTCTTTTTAGCGTAACGCGTAGGCCAAATTTGTTCTACCGGTACTTGTAAATATTCGGAAATAATTCTTTCGTATTTTGGACAATGACGGTAGAGTGCATTTCTTAAAGTATCAGCTTGCAGTCCGCTTGAACGCGATAATGCCCGCAAATTTCCTCCTCTAATTTTGATTTCACCAACTACTCGTGATGGTGTCCAGTCTTGATCTTGTTCGCTCATTATGAGATCCTCTATAAGTTTATTCTTTTAATATTGAAAAGATTATCGGTCTTACAACACTAATATGGTATAAAAACACCTGCAAAGAATAACACATAAAAACGCGAATTAAAACGAAAATAATAAAAAAATAACTTGAAATGGAATTAAAAATGAAGGAAAACAAAGAAAAAACGCTCAATGATCAAGAAAAAAAGAGTATTCTTGTTCATACCGGAGTGATTAACTTTAAAACTAGATTAACATTAGTCTTAGAAGGTTTATCAGGTAATGCTTTTGCCAAAAAAATAGGCATGTCTGAAGCTGTAATTCGTGACTATTTATCAGGGAAAACCTACCCTTCCTTAAACCGATTAGCAATCATTGCTCAAAAATGTGATATTCCGGTAGAGTGGTTGGCAACAGGCAAAGGCGAATGTCGATTGCTTCCAGAAACCGAAATTAGAGGCTGTATACACATCCCATTTCATCAATTAAATGAGACCGACCAACAAGTTGTTAACATTGAATCCATCCCTTTTGATATTAGCTTAATCAAGCATCATGGATTTAATGCTGATGATTTAATTGCGATATGGGCTAAAGGCGATAGTATGGAACCTACCATATCAAATAATGATATTCTTATTATTAATAAAACCCATTGCAAACCACTTGATGGCTATCTTTACGCAGTCCAATATGACGACCAAATCAGTATTAAACGCATTCAAAATCAAGGTTGTAACTTGGCGTTACTTTGCGACAATGCTAAATATCCTAGTATTATTGTGGATAAAAATACCCCGCAAGACTTCGAAATTATTGGCCATGTTGTTTATGTACAAAAAAAGCTTAATTAATAAATGCTGTTAGCTATATAAATAATAATAACTTCGTCAATTGTTTATGGGCGAAGTTATTAAAAAAATAATTATCTCGTTTTTTTCCACGTTAATATTGGTTATATCTTTTAAAAAAAACGTAAAAATGTTTCAGGAACCTTACACGTTTCAATATAATATTATTACTACTTTTTCATTGTAACCGGCATAACTTTAGGCTTTTTAGTCTAATTATGCTAAAATTGATCATCAAATTTCAGTTTATTTTCTTGTTATTATGTCGAACCCAAATACAACTAAAAAAGTCGTTGTCGGAATGTCTGGTGGCGTTGATTCCTCAGTTTCAGCTTATTTATTACAACAACAAGGTTATGACGTTGTTGGCTTATTTATGAAAAACTGGGAAGAAGATGATACTGATGAGTATTGCTCAGCCGCAGTAGATTTAGCCGATGCTCAAGCGGTATGTGATAAATTAAATATTAAGCTACATACCATTAATTTTGCTGCTGAATATTGGGATAATGTATTTGAACATTTTTTATCTGAATACAAAGCAGGCCGAACACCTAATCCTGATATTTTATGTAATAAAGAGATCAAATTTAAAGCTTTTTTAGAATATGCAGCCCAAGATCTGGGTGCGGACTATATTGCTACTGGCCATTATGTGCGTAAACGTGAAGCCAACGGCAAAATTGAATTATTACGTGGTGTTGATACCAATAAAGATCAAAGTTATTTTTTATACACACTTAGTGAAGACCAGATTGGTCAAAGTTTATTTCCGGTGGGCGAATTAGAAAAACCCCAGGTGCGTAAAATTGCTGAGCAACTTGGTTTAGCTACTGCTACCAAAAAAGATTCCACTGGCATTTGTTTTATTGGTGAGCGTAAATTTAGTGATTTTTTAGCGCGTTATTTGCCAGCTCAAGCAGGCAATATTCGTACTGTCGATGGTGAGATCATAGGTCAACATCATGGGCTCATGTACCATACATTAGGGCAACGTAAAGGACTTGGCATTGGTGGACTAAAACAAGCTGAAGATACCCCATGGTATGTAGTCGACAAGGATATTAAAAATAATGAGTTGATTGTAGCCCAAGGCCATGACCACCCGGCTCTTTTTTCTGATGGCTTAATTGCTCAACAATTACATTGGGTGAATCGACAAGTGGTTACCCAACCATTTAGTTGTACGGTCAAAACGCGTTATCGTCAACAGGATATAAACTGTCAAGTTAACCCTTTGGCCGAAGATGAAATTGAAGTAATTTTTGCTAATCCGGTTGCTGCTGTAACTCCCGGGCAATCAGCCGTTTTTTATCAAGGTGAAGTGTGCTTAGGTGGTGGGATTATTGCAAACAGGATTATAGGTAGTAAGGAGCATTTGCGTGAACACTAAATATCATCATATTGCTATCGCCCTTGCCGGAGTAGCACAAAGCACAATATTAATCCCTCAGCTTGCCAATACGGGGGTTTGCAGTACTACTCTATATGAGCAATCAATAAAAAGTGTGTTTCAAACTTCCCCAAAAACAACAGTGGACGTATTTGGAGGATTGCACAACATTAGAACCGGTTTAAAAACATTAATACAACTACTTTCCTCAGGACAAAAAGAACAGATCGAGTTAATTCGTTATCTATTTGGTTCCTTAAGTATTACTAGCAAACTAATCAAAAATACTGATGCATTAGCTAAAATAGATCAGCGCTTAACCCGGATATCCGGGCTCTATACTGATATGAGTGAAGAAACAATACAGGCACATATTGATGATCTTTCTTACTCGCTCGCGGGGATCTATTCTGATATTGTCAGCCCTTTAGCAACTAAAATTAAAGTAGTTGGTAAGGCTGAGTTTTTACAAAATTCTTTAGTGCAAGCAAAAGTCAGAACCGCGCTTTTGGGTTGTATTCGCTCGGCGATCTTATGGTATCAAGTTGGTGGAAGTCGCCTACAATTTTTATTTTTACGCAAACGGATTTGTAAAGCGGCTCAAGAATTACTGTTAGAGATTGATAACACCAATTAATTGGTATATTTATAAATATATATTAAAAATAACAACGGAGTTAGACCGATGGAATTATCTGCACTCACCGCCCTCTCACCTATTGATGGCCGTTATGGTGATAAAACTACAGAATTACGTTCAATTTTTAGTGAATATGGTTTATTAAAATACCGTGTCCTAGTTGAAGTTCGCTGGTTACAAAAATTGGCCTCTCACGCAGATATTCTAGAGGTTCCAAAGTTAAGTGATTTGGCTATCAATCACCTTAATCAAATTGTTGAACAATTTAGTGAACAAGATGCTCAGCGGATTAAAGAAATTGAAAAAACTACTAATCATGATGTAAAAGCCGTTGAATACTTCTTGAAAGAAAAAGTCCATAATAACCAAGAATTACATGCAATTAATGAATTTATTCATTTTGCTTGCACTTCTGAAGACATCAATAATTTATCTTATGCATTAATGTTAAAAACTGCTCGAGAAACAGTTTTAATACCTTATTGGCAGCAACTGATTGAAAACATAACATTAAGAGCTAAAACTTATCGCGAATTACCGTTGCTAGCCAGAACTCATGGGCAACCAGCTACGCCATCTACCATTGGTAAAGAATTTGCAAATGTAGCCTATCGTTTACAACGCCAATTAAAACAACTGCAATCAGTGGAAATACTAGGTAAAATTAATGGCGCCACCGGTAATTATAATGCCCATTTAGTTGCTTACCCTGAAATTAATTGGCACCAATTTAGTGAAGAATTTGTCTGTTCATTAGGTCTACAATGGAACCCGTATACGACTCAAATTGAGCCTCATGATTATATTGCTGAATATTTTGATTGTGTAGCACGTTTCAATACTATCATGATTGATTTTGATCGTGATGTTTGGGGATATATTTCTTTAAATCATTTCAAACAAAAAACTATTGCCGGTGAAATTGGTTCATCGACCATGCCTCATAAAGTCAATCCCATTGATTTTGAAAATTCTGAAGGCAATTTAGGCATTGCTAATGCAATTATGAATCACTTAGGAAGCAAATTACCTATTTCACGTTTTCAACGCGATTTAACTGATTCCACCGTTTTACGGAACCTAGGGGTTGGTATTGGCTATGCCATAATCGCTTATCAATCCACTCTAAAAGGATTGAATAAATTGGAAGTTAATCAAGAATATCTTCTTGAAGAACTTAACCGCAACTGGGAAGTACTTGCTGAACCAATACAAACTGTCATGCGTCGTTACGGTATTGAAAAACCATATGAAAAGCTCAAAGAGTTAACTCGAGGCAAACGTGTTGGTGCCGAAGATATTAAAAAGTTTATCGATTCTCTAGATCTACCTGAGCACGAAAAAACTCGCTTAAAATTATTAACACCAGCTAATTATATTGGCTATGCTGTTAGTTTTGTCGATAAATTATAATAATTGAATTGACATACCCTGAAACATTTTATACAAATGTTTCAGGGTAATTAACCCAATAATGTAAACTTTTGCAATTATTACATCACTAACAAATCATCCTTGCATAGGTAAAGTCATTAAGCTTGAGTATTAACGTAGGAAAATAGAGTGAAAATTCGCATTGCAACCCGAAAAAGCCCTTTAGCACTTTGGCAGGCTAACTATGTTAAACAAAAACTATTAGCTAGCCATGCAAATTTAGTAGTTGAGTTAATACCTATGGTGACTCAAGGTGATGTTTTGCTAGACAGCCCACTAGCCAAAATTGGTGGTAAAGGTCTGTTTGTAAAAAAACTAGAGCAAGCATTGTTAAATAACGTTGCTGATATTGCGGTTCATTCTATCAAAGATGTTCCCGCCCAATTGCCACCAGGATTAGTATTAGCCACCATTTGTCACCGTGATGAAGTGCGCGATGCCTTTATTTCCAATAAATATGAGAGCTTAGAACACCTACCATATGGAGCCGTCGTAGGTACATCAAGTTTACGTAGACAATGCCAATTACGAGCAAAATATCCCAATATTTTAATCAAAGATTTACGTGGCAATGTTGGTTCACGACTAAATAAACTCGACAACCGAGAATATGATGCCATTATTTTGGCCGCCGTAGGCTTAAAACGCTTGGGTTTAGATAACCGTATTAAACAATACATAGATACGGACATAATATTACCCGCAGTTGGTCAAGGTGCTATCGGCATAGAAACTCGATCCGATGATCAAGTAGTTAAGGATCTATTGGCGCCACTTGAAGATCCTAATAGCCGTTCATGCATTCAAGCAGAAAGAGCAATGAATGAGGCGTTACAAGGTGGTTGTCAAATTCCTATCGCTTGCTATGCTAAATTAACTAACGAAGTATTAACCTTACATGGTTTAGTTGGCCGTGTTGATGGGTCCAAAATTATTCAAGTAAAACTACAAAGTTCAGGAATAGCTGCCGAAGATTTAGGGCGTCAACTAGCAAAACGACTGCTTGAACAAGGTGCCGATGAAATATTACAGGAATTACAAGGCGAATGATTATAGTAACTAGGCCTTCTCCAGAAGGTGAAGACCTAACTAAACAACTTAATCAGGCTCACTTCCCGGCAATGCACTTACCTTTGTTTAATATTATTGCTGGTAATGATTTAGTTAATTTGCAACAACAACTCGATCAACTGTTACCATTAGATATGGTCATCATTTCGTCGCCACAAGTAGCCTATATAATTAAGAAAACTCTAGCTAATTTGTCTTTCCCCAAACACGTTCGTTATTTTGCAATTGGTGAAAAATCTGCCAACCTTTTTGGTCAATTAATTAACCTAACTATCCATTACCCGGAGCAAGAAAATAGCGAAGGCTTATTACAATTACTGGCACGTGAATCATTAAAAAATCGTAATATATTAATTTTACGCGGTAATACTGGTCGGCAATTATTGACAGAAAACCTAACTCTACAACAAGCTAAAGTTAAATTAATTGAGTGTTACCGCCGCCAACCAATTAAATATCCAAATAACATTTTAGCTGATCATATTGCTGAACAAATCATAATTGTTACAAGTGTTGAGCACCTTTTACAATTGGAAGCTTATTGCCATAATACACATAAACACCAAGTTAATTTAATCGTAACCAGTGAACGAATTTTTAATCAAGCTAAACAACTAAAATGGCAAAAAGTCCTTCAAGTTGCTAGTGCGCATAATCAGGATTTATTAACTGCTATTGAGAGACTCTATCCAAACCATATCACTAATAAAGTGTCAAAGAATACTAGTTAACAGATTAACTAATTTAAATATCCTAAACATCTCTAGCTTAATCTAGGTATTGTCTTATAATTATTAAATTAAATAGCCAATAATCTAGTAACACTTAGTAACCTGAAAATAGGTCAAGACAACCAAGTAACCGATGTTAGTTACTAAGATAAACATTAAATTTTATTTAAAACAATGATAAGTATATGTCATAATGCCGTTATTATTGTTTAAAAAATTCTAAATGAGGTAAGTTATGCCATCCCGATATTATGGTGCCAACGCAACACTTTCGACAATAAGTACCACTTCATTTAGCCAACCTTCTATATTAGATACTAAGAATGAAGCGAAAAACACAATGAAAGAGAATAAAAAAGATCCGGTAACTATACCAGCGAGTACTGAGCCAAAACAACAAGTCACTACGCCACCAGTTAAAAATAATCGCAACAAAGCACCGATTTCGAAATTATCTATTGTTGCTATCGCCTTAACAGTTTGCCTTGGTGGGTTTGTTTATTATCATGGTCACCAACAATTTAAAAATCAAAAAAAGACCATTTCAATCTTGCAAACTGAAATCGTAAACTTAAAACAAACCACCAAACAAAGTATTGTTAACGACTTACAAAATAGTATTACTGATGCTGTAAATAAACAAAATCAACAATTCTCATCACTAGAACAACAAGTTGATCGTCAACTTAATGAACAGCAAAAAAGTCAACAACAACTTACTAATCAAGTAAATGACTTATCTAAGTTAAATGAACAAAGTTTGCATAATATTAATGAACGATTAGCGGCGATGTCCACGACAGACAATAATGTTTGGTTAATTTCACAAGCTAATTATTTGGTGCACCTAGCAGGTAGGAAAATTTGGAATGATCAGGATTATACTACGGCTCGCCTACTACTAAAAAATGCTGATGAAAGTTTAGCTCAAGCTAACGATCCTAGTTTATTACCGGCAAGGCAAGCAATAAATAAAGATATTGGTTCTTTATCGCAAGTGAGTTTTATTGATACCGATGGCATTATTATGAAGTTATTAGGTTTGTCGGAATCCTTAACTGAATTACCATTGGTAGGTAATTATAAAGAAGTTGATCTGGGTATGACTCAATACAATGATGACTTACCTAATCCAACAACCAATACTAATACAAACTCAAATGCTACTCCAACTAATGCAGAGGTTACCACCAACCAAAGCAGTGATAATAATACTGGAATAACCTCATCTATTTCTGATTGGTCCAGTAATTTATTAACTAATGCTGAAGCATTTATGCAGAAATTTGTTAGTATCGAGAAACTTGATGAAACCGAAAATAATTTTAATTCTTGCTTAGCTAAAGCAGGTAATGATGAAAAACAAATTGTTCACTGTCAAATTTTAAAAGCTCCATTGTCGTTAGAACAATCACTTTACTTGCGTGAGAATATTCGCTTCCGTTTATTAATTGCCGCACAAGCGGTGCCTAGACATCAAGATCTTATTTACCAACAGGCATTGAATGATGCTTCAATTTGGATTAATGCCTATTTTGATGGCGATGCACCCAGTGTTAAGGCTTTCTTAAATGATCTGGAAAACTTACAAAGTCAATCCATAAGCAATCAATCTGTACCTGATAATTTGGCTAGTCTTGGTGAGTTAGAAAAGTTAATGCAAACCCGCGTCCGTTCAATGTTGACCAAATAGGAGAATAATAATGTTTAGAATATTAATTATTTTCTTAGTGCTTGTAGGTGGTTTTTTTCTAGGCCCTTTACTGCAAGGTCATCAAGGTTCAGCCGTATTTGTGGTTGCTAATTATCGAATCAGCATGTCATTTAATTCTTTTGTGATATTGCTGTTATTGGGGTTACTTTGTCTGTACATTATTTATTGGTTGTTTAAAAAGATTTTTAATTCCAAAACGGCATTAGGTAATTGGTTACGTTCAAAATCACCGCGTAAAGCTATGAAGCGCATTGAACAAGCTCAATTTTCATTACTTGAGGGTGACTACCAACAAGCTAGTAAATTATTTATGAAAAGCGCTAAAGGGGCCCATAATATAACCTTATCTTATCTACTTGCTGCGCAAACCCAAATTGATAATGACCAATTAATCTCAGCTAATCAATCACTAGAACAAGCGGCTAAAACTTGCCAACCTAAGGAGAAATTTGCCTTCCAATTAGTACAAATTCGTTTACAAATAAAAAATCATGAATATGAGGCGGCAAAAGTAGTGATTGAACGCCTATTAAACGAAAAACCTCGCAACCCTGAAGTACTCAGGCTTGCCGATCAAATCTACTATGAAATGAGTAACTTCCAAGCAGTGATTGATTTGATGCCAAGTATGTATAAAACAAAAGCCTATAGTGAATCACAATTAGATCAATTTAAACAAGTAGCTTATATTGGGCGAATCAAACAGTTATCAACAGATGAAGATCCTCTAGCATTAATAAAATGGTGGAAATCGCAACCGAAAGCTATTCTTAATAATCTTGCTTATCAAAAAGCGATGGCTAATTATCTTAAACAACTAGGGCAAACAGCCGAAGCAGAAAAACTTCTGGTTACTATCAATAAAATTGAATCAAAGCAAAAAGATTGAAAAACAGGGCGATGGCCCTGTTTAGCTTTAGCAACGCTCTAGGTTAGATTAAAAAATAGCGAATCATTGCCATAAAAGCCATTCCTGAAACCACAATCCACATCAAATTTCTTGTTAAAACCGCTACAATAATAGTTGGCATAGCAGCTAAACAATATTCCACATTAAAGTTTGGAAACTCACCCAGTTTGGCAACAAACAGATTTTGTACCAATAAGGCAGTTAAAATACAAATAGGCACATAGGATAAAAAACGAATCACAATATCAGGTAATTGCAACTTACGTACTAATATAAACGGAATGACTCTTGGTAACCAAGTGACTAAACCTGAGCCCAAAATAATTAATAAGCTATAAGTTGTCATGCCTTCCGCTCCATGGCTACGCCCATAAAGCAACCAGCAAAAGTACTGATTAAAATGGCCATTTCAGATGATACCCAGCGCATAAGCAGTACCACCATTACTGTCACGGTTAACATTGCAATAATTCGATTCTTAATGCTTTTGCTTTTATCACTATTTAATTGTAAATAAAGTAAACCAATAAACATTGCCACTAAAGCATAATCTAAACCAAATAATGCTGGGTTTGGCAACCATTCACCGATTAAAGCACCAACTAAACAGGCAAGAATCCAAGTAATATAAGCGGTTAAATTTAGTCCATGCATCCAAGCAGGATTAACTGGCACTTTATTGGTTATTGCACTCATCGCCACAGCAAAAGTTTCGTCAGTTAATAAACTACCAATACCGATATTGTTAAATAAAGAGAAGCGTCGAAAAGCCGGAGCTGTAGCCATACTCATTAAAAAATGCCGGGAATTAACTAAAAAAACGGTAAATATGACTGCAGAAATTGGCGTGGCGATGATCATTAATCCGGTAACAATAAATTGAGCGGCACCGGCATAAATAATCACCGCCAATAAAGTCACCTCAATAACTGACAAATTAGAAGCTTTACCGACTGCGCCGGCGGCAATGCCAATACCAATATAACCCAATAAAGTTGGTATACAAGCTTGTACACCATCTTTAAAAGTTAATTGCTCGTTACTTGCTTTCAATCCTAATATCCTCTTATTTCTCTATTTATTATTTTGGTATTTAAATATAAATAATTCATCCAGTAAAGGTGTTTCAGGGTTAACATATATTTTGGCTTTTTCTTCGGATCTAATAAATAACTAATTATATTGCCTAAAATAGCAGCAACAAACTATTATCATTTTTTGATATAATGTTTAGCTAATAATATATTAATAATCAAAATTACAATTTAAATAAAGAGTGACACACTAGCTATGTATACCGGAACGCTATTTATTATTTCTGCGCCAAGTGGAGCAGGTAAATCAAGTTTAATTCGTGCCTATTTACAACAGAAGGATCATCACCCGGCTAAAGTCTCAATTTCCCATACTACTCGGGATCCAAGACCAGGTGAACAACATGGTGAACATTATTATTTTGTCGATCACCAACAATTTGAATCCTTGATCGGTAAACAAGCTTTTGTCGAATACGCTAATGTCTTTGATCACTACTATGGCACCTCGAAATCAGAAATAGAACAGAGTTTAGCCCAAGGCATTAATGTATTTTTAGATATTGATTGGCAAGGTGCTGAACAAGTAAGAGCCAAAATGCCATTAGCTAAAAGTATTTTCATCTTACCCCCTTCCCTCGATGAACTTGAGAATCGCTTGGTAAAAAGGGGACAAGATAATACAGATGTGATTAAAAAAAGAATGTTAAAAGCGCAAGCAGAAATTTCGCATTATAATGAATACGATTATGTAATTATTAATGACGATTTTGCTACCTCATTAGCGGCTTTGAATGCAATTATCACTACAGCTAGCTTAGAACAACCAAAGCAAACTATCATCCATCAGCAATTAATTGACAGATTGTTACAGATTAATAATTAATAGGTATAGTTTTTTATTGATAAACCACAAAATTAAGCACTGTTAATATAAAAATCTCGCCGCTAAACGGCGAGATTTTTATCTAACCACAACCATCTGTTAATTACCTAATGCTTTATCCGCTTGATCGTTTTGAATGAGCTCGATTTTATATCCATCAGGATCTTCAACGAAGGCGATAATGGTAGAGCCACCTTTAACTGGCCCTGCTTCGCGGGTAACTTTACCACCTGCCTGTTTAACGCTTTCACACATTAGAGCAACATTATCCACACCAATAGCTATATGACCAAAAGCATTACCATGTTCATAATGAGTAGTGCCCCAATTGTAAGTTAATTCGATTACTGAGCTGGTAGTTTCATCACCATAGCCGACAAAAGCTAATGAATATTGGTATTCAGTATTTTCACTCGTTCTTAATACTCGCATGCCCATAACCCGAGTATAAAAATCAATTGCACGAGTTAAATCACCGACGCGAATCATAGTATGTAATATGCGCATTGCTTGGTTGTTCCTATTGTTATTAATAAATTGTTGCTATTAAGTTTATAATTTAGCTAGCTTAAAAACAAGTTGCACTTGTTTTAAATGCAAGCAAAATTAATCTAGAAATATTAATTAGAAGATTTAACTACAACAAAGGGTTATATCAGGGCAATAACATGAATTTGTTATTAGTTAATCAAAGAGAAACTAACTTTCACCGGTAATTAACCGGAGAAAGTCAATGATATTAATTACTACTGAAAATTAGAAGTTAACACTTATTTGATAGAGTCATTATTACGCGGTGAAACACTAATTTGTTTACCATTAGTTACTAAGCGTACATTTTGACCGGCATAGAAATCTTTAGTTGAACCTTTTTGGATAATGACAATATTACCGCCGTCTTCACGATTAATTTCTAATTCCACCGCATTGGCTTGGCTGGCTTTATCTTCAATTGCGCCACCGACCATGGCACCACCAATAGCACCAGTTGCTATCGCCAACACTCTACCGGTACCATTACCAATAGTATTACCCAAAACACCACCAAGTGCCGCACCACCTAGTGAACCAATAATATTGTTATTTTTACCATCAGTCGCGTTAGCTTGGATTTTTACTGGTCTAACAGATACAATTGTTCCATAACTAACTTGTTGAACTTGTTTAGCCTGATCGGTAGTATAAACATCGCCAGAATATATATCACTGTTGCTACATCCGGAAAGCAATGCAACTAATACAGCTAAAGTGACGACTTTTTTCATATTTTATTCCTCATATATCTAAATTGTGCACAAGATCACTATATGCTGTTAAGCATAATATCCTTTTGCAATAACGACAATAGTATTTTCATTATTTTATCAATTGCTAATACAATTTTAAGTAATGTTGAGTTATACTCAGCTTAATAATTTATCCACCACATAATATATATATGAAACGGTTATTTTTTCTATTAGTATTATCAGTTATGATAACTGCCTGTCATCATGATGAGCCTGAGCTAATTGCATGCCCAGATGCGAATCCAACACCTAAAACGGAAGAGGTAAAAAACGTTGAACAACCTAATGATGATTGTTTGAATGATCAAGTTGTTAATAATTCACATTCATTAAATAAAATTGCAGTTCTAGGCTGTCCCGTAAAGTAATATAATTTAATAGGTATAAGTAACAGAATGAAAACTATCGAAATCGACGAAGAACTTTATCAATTTATAGCAGGCCAAACCAAACATATAGGGGAAGATGCTTCCAGTATTTTACGGCGTTTGTTAAATATTAATGGTCCCTTACCTAGCCAACCAACTGAAACCCTCCACTCACAAAATCATTATTCGATTTTTACCAATTTATTAACTAGTGACGCTTTTACTACTGAAAAATCAGTCATTAACCGTTTTATATTGTTACTTAGTACTCTGTATAATTATAACCCAGGGCTGTTTTCTATTGCTGCCACTGCCTTACATGGTAGTAAACGGCAATACTTAGCTAAAGATAAACAATCTTTAGAATTATCCGGTAAAAATACCAAACCTCGGGAAATCGTTGGTACCCCATATTGGGTGATTAGTAACACTAATACGGCACGAAAAGTGTATATTATTGAATCTATTATGAGCGATATGGGAATATCGGAAAATATGATAGGGCAAGTTATTAGTGAGTTTTCACCTGCAACTAAATAAATAGTATCTAGACGGTACACATATAAAACAATAAAAGTATCAGTCTATTATAAAAAAAAGAATTTTATGAAAGAGGAGTAAAAAATGGTAAACCACAGCAGAGCCGGGTTATTAGCTGAAGCTTCTGATCTGATCAATATTGAGTCATTACAAAATAACTATTATCAAATCAAACCAGATACTGATAATGCTAGCCAATTAGTTATTTTCGGCACATCAGGTCACCGTGGTAGTTCCAACAAAGGAACTTTTAACGAATCCCATATTTTAGCTATTGCCCAAGCAGTGGCTGAATATCGTAAAGCAAATAACATCACAGGTCCTTGTTTTATTGGTCAAGACACCCATGCTCTGTCTGAACTTGCACTTAAAACTGTACTTGAGGTTTTTGTTGCTAACCAACAAACTATTGTTATGGCTCGTGATTGGGGCTATACCCCAACTCCGGTTATTTCACATGCAATTTTAACCTACAATCAAGGCAAACAATCACAACTGGCTGACGGTATTGTTATTACTCCTTCTCATAATCCGCCTGAAGATGGGGGGATTAAATATAACCCAACTAATGGTGGTCCGGCTGATACGGATATTACCAAACAAATTGAAAATAGAGCTAATGAGTTACTCAAGCATAACTTAAACGGCGTTAAACGCGTTACTTTAGACCAAGCGCTTAAATCTGATTACATTCATACTCGCGAATATGAAACTGATTATGTTAATGATCTGGAAAATATTTTAGATCTTAAGTTAATTAAAAATTCGGCGCTTAAAATTGGTGTTGATCCATTAGGTGGCGCTGGTATCACTTATTGGCCGCGGATTGCTGAAAAATATGGCATTAAACTCGATATTGTTAATAATAAAGTTGATCCAACATTTAGTTTTATGCACCTCGATCATGATGGTGTCATTCGCATGGATTGTTCCAGTCGCTGGGCTATGGCTGGTTTATTAAAATTAAAAGATAAATTTGATTTAGCTTTTGGTAATGATACCGATTTTGACCGTCATGGCATTGTTACACCTAAAGGCTTAATGAATCCAAATGCCTACTTATCCGCTTGTGTTAATTACTTGTTCCAGCACCGCCCACAATGGCATAAAGATATTGCTGTTGGTAAAACTTTAGTTACCAGTTCTATGATTGACCGGGTTGCCAATAGTTTAAATAAAAAATACTTAGAATTCCCTGTCGGTTTTAAATGGTATGCCGATGGTTTATTTAATGGCAGACTAGGTTTTGCTGGTGAAGAAAGTGCCGGCGCCTCATTTTTGAGAACTAACGGGAAAGTATGGGCTACCGATAAAGATGGCATTATTTTATGCTTACTTGCTGCTGAAATGACCGCCAAATTAGGTAAAAACCCACAAGAACAATACCAAGAACTTGAAGCAAAATTTGGGGTTTCTTATTACGGCAGGTTACAAGCTAATGCGACTTTTGCTGAAAAACAAAAACTTGCCAAACTTGATGCTAGCCAATTAACGACTGACCAACTTGGTGGTGAAAAAATCATCCAGTGCTTAACCAAAGCGCCTGCAAATAACGCCCCTATTGGTGGCTTAAAAGTGATCACTGAAAATGGTTGGTTTGCTGCTCGTCCTTCCGGAACTGAGGATGCATACAAAATTTATGCCGAAAGTTTTATTAGTAATGACCATTTAACTCAGTTACAACACGAAGCTCAAGAAATTGTTGCTAAAGCAATTAAATAACTTTTCTCTAAGCCGACCCTAAGGTCGGCGGCTTATACACAATAGATCTCCCTGTACTATTTTCATTTCATTTTAGTCAATTTCATGACTTGTTTAACCAACTTTTATACTGAAACGTGGGGTTCTCAGGAAACATCTTGACAAAATCATTATTAATCTAATTTAGGATGTTGATCGACTAACTTTTGTCGTTGCTGTTGTAAGGTTTCGATTTGTTGTTCAATATCTTCAACTTTTTGTTCGATTGAATCAAAATGTTCAGACAAAATTTCTTTGGCCTCTGAACGGTCTGATGCTGCCGGAGTGGCTCCCCGTAATGGTTTATTGGCAGTTTCTTTCATCTTTAAACCCGTTATTAATCCAACTAATGCGACAACCATTAGGTAATAGGCTGGCATATATAAATTGTTACTTACCTCAACCAACCAAGCAGCAACGGTCGGCGTGGCCCCAGCGATTAATACGGATACATTAAATGCAATTGCTAAGGCACTATAGCGGATACTAACTGGAAAGATAGCCGGTAAAATTGATGCCATCACCCCGGTAAAACAGTTAAGTAACACCGCTAGTATAAGTAACCCTAAAAAGATAAACACGATTACATCACTATTTATCATTACAAATGCCGGATAAGCCAGAATTAATAAGCCAATACTGCCACCGATAATAAATGGTTTGCGGCCTATTTTATCACTGATTAAGCCTATCATTGGTTGTACAAATAACATACCAATCATGATAGCAATAATAATTAATACCCCATGGTCAGGGTTATAATTTAAATTATGTGATAAATAACTTGGCATGTAAGTGAGCAGCATATAATAAGTCACATTAGTAACAATGACTAAACCAACACACACAAAAAAGCTATGCCAGTACTTAGTTATAATCTGTTTTAAGGTTGTTTTTGCAGGGTTGTCATGTGGTCCATGCGCATTTTTATCTTTTACGTCATTTTGTTGTTGGAAAGCAGGCGTTTCCTCTAATGCATGGCGTAAATACAGGCCTATCAAACCTAATGGTAAAGCAAAAAAGAAAGGAATACGCCAACCCCAAGCATGAAACGTTGTTTCCCCTAGCAAACTTGATAACAGCACCACTAAACCGGCACCGATCAAAAATCCGGCAATAGAGCCAAAATCTAACCAACTGCCCATAAAGCCGCGTTTACGGTCAGGAGAGTATTCAGCCACAAAGACAGCCGCCCCAGAATATTCACCACCAATGGAAAAACCTTGAGCTAATTTAGCAAATAATAATAAAATCGGTGCTGCAATGCCTATGCTTGCATAGGATGGAATTAAGCCGATACTGAAAGTACTTAACGACATAATGATAATAGTAATTGAAAGTACTTTTTGGCGACCAAATTTGTCCCCTAAAACCCCAAAAACTAATCCACCTAATGGACGGAATAAAAATGGTACCGAAAATGTTGCTAGCGCCGCCACCATCTGCACACTTGGTGATGCCCCCGAAAAGAATACCTGACCTAAAATATAAGCTAGAAAACCATAGACCCCAAAATCAAACCACTCCATGGCATTACCTAATGCAGCAGCGGTTATCGCTTTTTTCAATTTGCTATCATCAATTATTGTAATATCATTAATATTTAATGGCTTATTTCGGGTCTTCGTTGTTTTTCTCATAATATACCACCTGTTTTCATATAAATACGAAAATGCAATAACGCAACAACATGTTTTTATTAATTTATTTTTACTACTTATGGATAAAAACTATTCTTCAATAAGCATATAAAAATGCTAGTTAGTTAAGTAATAGTGGAGCAAAATCTGGTAAAGATAAAAAATTTGAGGACGAAAAAGTAAAGACTAATCTATTGACGTTAGCTAGCAGACTAGTTACGACAAAACTACTATTAAAAATCAGCTGGGGATTCTAGCAAAATAAGCCTGCATTGTAAAATATAACTAACCTAATTTAGATTATGTTTAGAGCATCGATAGTTAAACGTTAATAGTTTTATACAGCCAGTCATTGATTATAACTTAACCTAGAATCCTTATTTATTATCCATTAGAATAGCTAAACTAAAACTGATGAGGCAAATCCTATGCGTTGGAGAGACCAGAGAGAAAGTGATAACATTGAAGATCGCCGTTCCCAATCAGGCAGTGAAATAGGCACTCGCATCCCCCTAAGTGGCAAAGGTAGAATCGCTTTAATTATTGTGGTATTAGTCGCGGGTTATTATGGCATTGATTTAACTGGTTTAATCGATGCTAATTCAATTGATACCGATAAAAGTGTGCAACAAGCTACTGCCGAAGATGATCCCGATGCAGTCAAATTTACCTCGGTAATCCTTGCTAGTACTGAAGATTATTGGAGCCAAGAATTTCAACGTTTAGGTAAACAATATGTTGCTCCGAAATTAGTGTTATATACAGGATCAACCACAACATCATGTGGTACTGGGCAAGCTTATATGGGGCCGTTCTATTGCAATGTTGATAAAACTGTCTATCTTGATCTATCATTTTATCAAGAAATGCAGCAACAACTTGGTGGTGGCGGTGATTTTGCTCAAGGTTATGTCATTGCTCACGAAGTTGGTCATCATGTTCAAAACTTGTTAGGTACTTTCAATAAAGTCGAACAATTAAAGCTCAATCAATCTGATCTAACCGATAATCAATTGTCAGTTAAACTGGAATTACAAGCCGATTGCTATGCTGGGATGTGGGGTAATGCAATGCAAAAACAAAATATTCTTGAAGTTGGCGATATAGAACAAGCATTGAATACTGCCGAAGCCATTGGCGATGATCGTTTACAACGCCAAAGCAATGGCTATGTTGTTCCTGATAGTTTTACCCATGGTACATCTAAACAGCGTTATACTTGGTTTAAACGTGGATTTGATAGTGGCAATATTAATCAATGTAATACTTTTACCGAATAAGGAAATTATATGTCTAAAAAATTAGTAAATCGCATATTGTTAGTCAATGACGATGGTATTGATGCGCCGGGAATGGTGTTATTAAAAAATATTGCCGAAAGACTTGCCAATGAAGTGTGGATTGTTGCCCCAGCGCTAGATCAAAGTGGGGTTTCTTGTGCTGTAAGTTTGAAAGCCCCCTTTCGCATCGCTAAGCGTTCGCCTACTGAATATGCGGTGTATGGCACGCCGGCTGATTGTTCGCTATTTGCTTTAAAATATTTAATGAAGGATTGCTTGCCTGATTTAGTCCTTTCCGGGATTAATAATGGATCTAATGTCGGTTTTGAAACCATTCTGTCCGGAACTGTGGGTGCCGCGCTGATGGCTATGACTTTAGGGGTACCGGCAATGGCATTAAGTCAACTGTCATCCGAAGATAATAAACCGACAGAATGGGATTCCAGTATTCAGCATGCTGAAGCCGTAATTAGACAGTTACTTGCATTAACAACCCCTAAAAATATAATTTTCAATATTAACTTCCCGGCATGTACTGCTAAACAAGTAAAAGGCACCAAAATAACCAAACAAGGGGCGGCCGACGTAAGTAATTTCATTGTTGCTGCGACCAAAGATCCGGAAGGTGATGATTATTTTTGGTTCAGAGCTAAACGTAATCAACAAGTATTTGATGAAGAAAAAGAACTGGATGCAGCTAATAGTGGCTATATAGCTATCACACCAATTAGCTACGAAAGAACGGATTATTGTTTCTACCAAAAATTACAACAACAATTTGATCATAAATAATGTTGGTTTCGTCTTCCTAATACAGGAAGACGGAATATATTAACTGCAATAGCAGTTCAACCCGCTAATTTTTTGCCTTCTTTTACTAATGCACAAAATAACAAGGAGATGGTTACCATCACTAACGCAATCCAATAAATAATTTCATGCCCATAGTTTTCGGAGAGCACGCCTTGTAGCATTCCGGCTAAAATAATGCTACAAATTATGCCATTATTGAATAATGTTGAAGCTACTCCCATTCTGGTAGGTAGTAAGTCTTGAAAATAAATAATGCCAATATTGGCGACAATACCAATAAATAATGCATTAAAGATCTGAATTACAAATAATGCCAATTCATCAGTAAAGACAATCATGCCTATATAAAATAATATCCCACAAAATACCGCAATAAAAAATAGATTACGTTTACCAAGATAAGGTACTAAATAACCAGCAATTAGCATAGCCGGAATTTCGATCCCAGCGGCTAATCCCATTAATTTACCCGGTAGTGAACTTGAAAGGTGCAACACCGAAAAAACATAAAGCGGCATATCAATTATGTACATCATATTGGCTGTCCACATAAAAATTGTAGCTAGCAAAAGGCAAACAACATTTTTATTTTTAAAAATTGGCTGACTAAGCACTGCTACATCAGCAGGATTATTTAATACTTTAGCAGGGTTCTTTTCAACAGATGGTAAAAAGATAGCTACACTTAGCATCGCTACCATAAACATGCTCATGGCTGTGAGGTACATAGTAGTAAAACCATAATTAATCGCTAAGGCAAAAGATAAAGGTGGACCAATAACCCAAGCAAGGGACATTTGTGCACGGATTAAAGAATTAAATGTTACTACATTACGGCCAGTTTTAACCGCGTATTCCCGAGCAAGCGCAAACATTTGTGGCATAGCTGCCGAAGAAAGTGCAGCAAAAAAAACACCAAAAGTAATTAATACCAAGTATTGGCGTGAAAATGCAAATACAATACTATTGGCTATTCCCATTAAACAACAAAATATAACAATTTTCCTGCGATCGCCTTTTTTATCAGAATATTTGGCTAATAAATAACTACCAATAATACAGGCAGCGGCATTAACTGAATAAAAAACACCTACAAAAGTTGCTTCAGCATGGACTTCAAAAGTCAAAAACTGACTTAATGTGGGTGATTGTAATGCACCGGTAATGCCAATAATAAAAGTGGTAAAAAGAAAAGCAGTAAAAATTATTCCTTTTCCTTTACGAATTAAAGAAATAGTCGACATATCAAATCTCAATTAGCTAATTATTAGTAATTATATACTTAAAATCAAAGTAGAAGTATGACGCAGCCTCAATAACATTTAACAATACGTGTTATCTTTGCATCATCTTTTAGTTCCGTTAATGGTGAATTGTTACTTTTATACTAAAAATAATTCAAAATTCAGCAGATTCGATAAAAAATGATTTCATTTTAGCTATTATGGAGTACAATCAAAATCATCAACAAAACGAGGTAACGTTATGTTATATAATAACAAATCCATGCAACATCAGCATGACCATCATGACCATTGCCACGGTAATTGTCAAAATATTGCCCACAATCATGTCCATTCACCTCACGAAATCTGTTGTGCTCAAGAAACTACACCTAATTGTGGCGGTGATACACATACTACAACCCAAACCAACGAATTTGATGATCCACCTGATGACCCTGACCGGCGAACAGAAAATCAAAAATTAACATGGAAAATTCAGGGGATGGATTGTGCACATTGTGCTCAGAAAATCGAAAACGGACTTAAAACAATCCCTAATGTAAATCAAATAAAAATCACTTTTGCTACTGAGAAACTAATCGTATTAGTTCCCCATAAAGATCAAGAAATTATTAAACTAATTGAAGATAAAGTAATTGAATTGGGTTACAAACCCATCTTAGAATCCTCTCCCCAACATACTCATCAACATGAACACGCACATGGCTTTGATAAAAAAGCCCTTATACCTATTGCCGTATTGGGTGGTCTAATTATTATTAGTTATATAATTTTATTAATTAATCAAAATATTGGTGAATATGCATTCATTATTACTGCTATTATTGGATTAGTGCCTATTGTTAAAGAGGCCATTATGTTAACTCGCAGTGGCACCCCTTTTGCAATCGAAACTCTAATGAGTATTTCGGCAATTGGTGCCTTATTTATTGGCGCTGCGGAAGAAGCAACCATGGTGATTTTCCTGTTTATGATTGGTGAAATGTTAGAAGGTATTGCTACTAGCAAAGCTAAATCGGGAATATCATCATTAGTTGAATTAATGCCTGATGAAACCGTGTTAATTATTGATGGCAAAAGGCACACTGTTGATAGTCATACTTTAAAAGCGGGTGATATCATTGAAATTTCATCCGGTGGCCGATTGCCTGCCGATGTCATTTTAATTAGTGAACAAGCTAGTATTGATGAAAGTGCACTTACCGGCGAATCCATTCCCGTTAATTATGTTTGTGGTGATAAGATCCTAGCAGGCTCACTAGTTGTTGATACCACTATTCAATTTAAAGTCATCTCCGAAACTGGCCAAAATGCTGTTGATCGTATTTTACAGCTGATAGAAGATGCCGAAGAACGCAAAGCCCCAATCGAACGCTTTATTGATAAATTTAGTCGTTATTACACACCATCTATTGCAATATTTGCTTTATTTGTCATTATTATTCCACCACTATTAATGCATGCTGATTGGTACACATGGTTTTATCGTGGGCTAACCTTATTATTAATTGGTTGCCCATGTGCGCTAGTTATTTCCACTCCGGCAGTTGTTACTTCAGCACTGTCAAGTGCGGCTAAACAAGGAGTATTAATCAAAGGTGGGGCGGCATTAGAACGTATAGGTGCCGTCAAAATGATTGCCTTCGATAAAACCGGTACTCTTACTGCGGGTAAACCTCAAGTTACCGATATTATTCAACATGAAATAACCAGAGAACAATTGTTAGCTATTGTTGCCGCTATTGAAAGTGGTTCACACCATCCACTTGCTAAAACAATCATCGATTATGCCCAGCAAAACCAGATTAATTTTGTTGAAGCCAATAATCGTAAAGCGATTGCAGGGGTGGGGATTCAAGGTGATATTGAGCAACAAACGTTCTATATTGTATCTCCCAATAAAGTTACCAATGTTTCCACTGCGATAGCAGATAATGACTTACAAAGTATTCATGAACTTGAAAATGCAGGAAAAACCGTGGTAGTTGTGGTAACCAAGCAACAATTGCTGGGTATTATTGCGCTACAAGATGTGTTGCGCAGTGATGCTATTCCGGCAATTAAAGATCTTCATCACCTTGGGTTAGAAACAGTCATGCTAACCGGCGACAATCAGCGAGCAGCTAAAGCTATAGCCTCCACATTGAACATCGATTACCGTGCCGAATTATTACCGGCAGATAAATTGTTGGAAATCGAAAAAATTAATGCAGTGACACCTATTGCTATGGTGGGTGACGGTATTAATGATTCGCCAGCACTAAAAGCCGCGACGGTCGGTATTGCTATGGGGAGCGGTAGCGATGTAGCACTTGAAACAGCCGATGCTGCATTGACCAAAAACAGCTTATTGAGCTTACCTAAATTGATTCGTTTAACCCGCTTTGCTAATCGCAATATTAAACAAAATATTACTATTGCCTTAGGAATCAAACTGGTTTTTCTAGTAACCAGTTTACTAGGGATTACCGGACTTTGGTTAGCTGTTTTAGCGGATTCAGGTACTACTGCAATCGTAACGGCAAATGCCTTACGAGTGTTGAGATTTAAAAAATAGTTTAGCCAAATAACCAACCTTCTCAATGTAAAGAGGGTTGGTTATTATCAAGATTATTCATCACTTCTTAACGATATTTCACCACCAATATAGGCATTAATTTTACCTTCTTGTTCTAACAATAATGCACCTTGTTGATTAATACCTTTGGCAATACCACGAATAATTTTGTCACCTATCAATAATTTTACCGGACGATTAGCAAAATTATCTAATCGTTGCCAATCATTAATAAAAGCAGCTAAACCTTGCTGTTCAAATTCTGCTAATTTCGCTGTTAAGGTTTGTGCTACTCTAGCCACTAACAAGTTACGATCAACTGCACCCAAATTGGCCCATTTTTGATTAACAATATTAGTATCTGGATGAGTCATCATTAAATTAACGCCTATCCCAATAACTACATGGGCACAATCCCCGGTTTTACCAGCAATTTCGACTAAAATTCCAGCTAACTTCTGATCATGCAAATATAGGTCATTAGGCCATTTTACTTTAATATCTTGACCCGATAATTGCCGTAGCACATCGGCAATAACAATGCCAACTACCAAACTAAGACCCATGGCAGCAGCAATACCATGCTCTAATCGCCAATACATCGAAAAGTAAAGATTAGTGCCAAATGGTGCAAACCATTGTCGCCCTCGCCTACCCCGAGCTTTGGACTGAAATTCAGCAACACAGCAATCACCTGATTGGAGTGAATCAATTCTATCTAACAAATATTGGTTAGTGGAATCAATAACCGGTAATATTTCAATCCTATTTTTGGAATGGTTATGTTGCTCAATTTTAGTTTTATCCAGTAAATCTAATTTAGACGCTAAACAATAACCTTTACCCTGTACTGAAGATAATACCAGCCCCCATTCACGCAGTATTTTAATATATTTGTTAATACCGGCACGAGTAATACCAAATAATGCAGCCAATTCTTCCCCGGAATGGAATTGACCATCGGCTAAGATCTCAATTAATTTGAGTAGATTTTGCTTATTGCGCATCAAGTTCTCGCTTTTTGATTAATAAAATAACAAAATAAAATGAGATTATAGCAAAACTTACAAATAAATAAGCATTACTCAATTTATCCATTACCAAAGCAATAATTGCTGGGGCGATTAAACTGCCTAAAGTATTAGTAAGTAGCATGGCTTGATTCATCGCCACTATATCTTGCTTCCTAACGCTAGAGCAGGCCCAGGCCATGGAAATTGGATAAATAGTATATATGGTTGAGCCTAACAAAATAATTGCCAATATTTCAAACCAACTGCATACCAACATGACACAGGCAACCACCACTAATAACGATTCGCTTAATAAAACAATACGCCTACCGTATTTATCTGCACACCAACTGGCAGGGATCTGTGCAATCACACCTGATAAAATTAATAAAATCATCCAGTTGGCAACTTGACTGTCACTATACCCCAAATGTGAATAATAAGCTGGCATTAACGAATACAGTGAACCAATCAACATTCCGGCAATAACACAACCAATTAAACCTAATCTGGACGGTTCATGTAATATCATTGGTATAATGTTAAAACTACTTTGCTTTCTTTTCGGTAATTTATAATGCGTCAGCAAAATAAATAAAATTGCCAATCCCATCAATACTGAAACCACTAAGCCAAAATAAAGTACATCTTGTGGAAAGTACTGTAATAGTGCTTGCCCAAAAACTGTGCCTAAATAGTAAGTCGTCATATACACGGCTAGCATTTTACCGCGGGTTCGCACTGTACCAGTGACTAAAATACAACTTTCAATAACTACCCATGTCACCGCACAAGCGATACCAATAAAAAATCGCCAAATCGCCCAACTATAAAAGTCCATAGAAAAACTTAACCCAATAGTGGCAATAGCAAAAATAATACAACTATAACTGTAGGTATGTCGGGCATTAAATTTGTTAATAAACCAATTAGCCACGATGGTACCAACCAGATTACCGACAAAATAACTGGAACCAACTAAACCAATTTGCCACACGGGAAATTGGTTATGCACTAGCCATAATGGCACTTGCGTATTCAATGCTGATAGCGAGATGGTTACAAATAACAAACTCGCTAATAAAATAGGGAATGAATAAGAGTGTTTCATGGTGTAATTATAAATAATCGCTCACATTGATTTCACCAGTACTACCTATAAAACGAATTTCTGGTGACAGATTAACTGAAAATTTTTGTAATACGGTATTGCGAATATAACGCGCTAAAGCCACCACATCTTGGGCTGTAGCATTATGTTTATTAACTAAAACTAAAGCTTGCTGTTGATGCACTGCTGCACCACCCATTTGGTAACCTTTTAAGCCACATTGATCAATTAACCAACCAGCTGCTAACTTAACTTGATTATTCGCTTGAGGGTATATAGGCATAGTTGGATATTTTTCAAGTAATTGATCTGCAATTTTTTTATCGACTACCGGATTTTTGAAAAAGCTACCGCCATTGCCTAATACTTTAGGATCAGGCAATTTGCTGCGTCGAATGTCACAGACTTTATCAAAAATCATTTTGGCAGTAACCGTTTGTGGGTCAAAGTTCCTTAATTCACCGTAAGTTAATACAGGCTGCCACTGTTTAGGAAGTTTAATACCTACATAAATAACGGCATATCCCTGAGCATAGTTTTGTTTAAATATACTTTCTCGGTAACCATAATGCCCATCAGTAACTGTAATAATTTTACCCGTTGCTAATTCTAACAATTCCACGTAGTCAGCCACTTTTTGGAATTCGACTCCATAAGCACCAATGTTTTGAATCGGAGCTGAACCAACACAACCCGGTATTAAAGCTAAATTTTCTAACCCGGGAATATTGTGAGTTATTGTTTGTGCTACAACTTCATGCCAAATTTCACCTGCCCCTACTCGTAAACACCATTGGTCCTTAGTTTCCGTAATTGTTATCCCTTTAATTCGATTAACAATAATCGTTCCGGCAAAATCACAGGTAAATAAAGTATTGCTGCCTTCACCGATAATCATGACCGGCTGCTTAGGTTGTAGGTTTTTCCAAACTTCTTTTAGTTGCTCAACACTAGTAACAGTGATCACCTGCTCCGCAAAAACATCAAGCCCAAAAGTATTAGGAATTTTTGGTTTCATTAATAACGACCTTTAGTTGTATAAACAAAAATATATTTAAAATTAATTAAGGGATAATTTTACCGATAGGTTATTTAATAGTTTAAATAATAAAAACAATAACTCTACTAACTTTAAATATATATTACATATTGAGGAATATTTTATCATAATGATGAATAATATTTTACCCATTAGTCAAGAGTAGTAATTCAGTAAATTTTTAGCTATTAGTCACAATATTTAATAATCTAATGCTTTTAGGTTTTAAGTAGCAAATTATTAGCAATAGCAAAGAAACCATTTTTTATATCAATCTTTAGCAAAATTAGCACAACAATTATTGCTATAAACATTTATATTAAGTAATTACGAAGCTAAACCATGAGTAAATCTGTTTTGTTTTTATTTATCAGGTATTATAGCTCGCCGAGTAATTTACAGTTATTAAGAAGGCTAACTCCAATAAATCTAAAGCAAGTAGTGACAAAAGTACTTATAATAACTGTTAAAGTCAAAAATTGATAAACACGTGTTAGTTCACATTATTAGTAGGATTTTATTCCTAAAATTATTTAGCATTAATTTATTTAAAACAAAGAGAAGATTATGAAAAGAGTTTTTATTATGATCCTTGATTCCTTCGGAATTGGTGGTGCAGAAGATGCCCAAAAATTTGGTGATGAAGGTTCTAACACATTAGGTCATATTGCAGAAGCTTGTGCGTTGGGCAAGGCTAACAACGGGCGTAAGGGGGCATTAAAGTTACCTAATTTAGCCAGATTAGGCTTACTGGAAGCAGCCTATGAATCCACTGGTCACTATCCGCAAGGTATGATTACCGAAGGTAAAATCATTGGGGCGTATGGCTATGCAAGTGAAATATCGTCAGGAAAAGACACGCCGTCTGGTCATTGGGAAATTGCCGGTGTACCGGTATTATTTGATTGGGGGTATTTTACCAACACCACTAATAGCTTTCCTCAAGAACTATTAGACAAGATTGTCGCTCGTGCCAAACTACCCGGCTACCTTGGCAATTGCCATTCATCAGGAACGGTTATTCTTGACCAATTAGGTGAACAACATATGGCAACAGGTAAACCCATTTTCTATACCTCCGCAGACTCGGTGTTTCAAATAGCTTGCCATGAAGAAACATTTGGTTTAGATAGACTCTACGAAGTTTGTGAAATTGCCCGCGATGAACTAAACAAAGGTAATTACAACATCGGACGAGTGATCGCTAGACCTTTTATTGGTAATAAAGCTGGCGAATTTGTGCGTACCGGTAATCGCCATGACCTAGCCGTCGAACCGCCGGCACCAACAATGATGAAAAAATTAGTTGATGAAAAACACGGCAATGTCGTTTCTATCGGCAAAATAGCCGATATTTATGCCCAAGTTGGCATTACCAAAAAAGTTAAAGCTACTGGCATTGAAGACCTTTTCAATGCATCTCTGCAAGAAATTAAACAAGCCAAAGATAACACTATTGTATTTACTAATTTTGTTGATTTTGATTCCTCTTATGGTCACCGACGTGATGTAGCAGGATATGCTGCCGCTTTAGAATATTTTGATAGCAGACTCCCTGAAATGTTAGCGTTAGTTGCACCGGGTGACTTGCTAATAATCAGTGCAGATCATGGTTGCGATCCAACTTGGTCCGGCACTGATCATACCCGTGAACATATTCCTGTTTTAGTTTATGGTGACAGTGTGCCAGTTGGATCTTTAGGTCACCGTAAAACCTTCGCCGATATTGGACAAAGTGTTGCCGATTATTTTGCTTTAACCCCAATGGATTATGGTCAATCTTTTATCCAGAAATCAATAAAATAATCATGTTAAACAATCAATTACTAGGAGATTCTGATGTCAACGCCACATATTAACGCTGTTGAAAATGCCTTTGCCGAAACTGTGCTAATGCCAGGCGATCCTTTACGTGCTAAGTTCATTGCTGAAACGTTTTTAGAAAAAGCACAAGAAGTCACCAATGTCAGAGCAATGTTAGGTTTTACCGGTTACTACAAAGGGCAAAAGGTTTCTATTATGGGGCATGGGATGGGGATCCCATCTTGTTCTATTTATACCACCGAATTGATCAAGTTTTACCATGTCAAAAATATTATCCGCATTGGTTCTTGTGGTGCTATTAGTCCAAATGTCAACTTAGGTGACATAATTGTTGGCATGGGCGCTTGTACTGATTCTAAAGTTAATCGAACTCGTTTTAGAGATAACGATTTTGCCGCAATTGCCGATTTTAATTTAACTCGAAATGCCGTTGATGCAGCAAGTAAATTAGGGATCCCAGTTAAAGTTGGTAATTTATTTTCTGCCGACCTTTTTTATACTGTTGATCCAACTATTCTTGATGTAATGGAAAAATACAATATTTTAGGCGTCGAAATGGAAGCTGCTGGTATCTATGGTGTCGCAGCAGAATATGGTGCCAAAGCACTGGCTATTTGTACCGTTTCAGATCATATTCGTAAAGGTGAGGCAATGTCAGCTCAACAACGCCAAAATGGTTTCAAACAAATGATTACTGTTGCTTTAGAATCTGTTTTAATCAATCAAAACTAAATCCAACCAATTTATAAACATTATTTAAATTAGTTATAAAGATTTAGTAAAAAAGTCAATATAACTCGCTTTTACATTGGTATAGTTATTCAAGTTATTTTAGTTTTTCGTCATACTATGCCAATACTCAATGTTTTTAACCTTAATGTTTAAATGACACTCAATTTTTAAGTCTTTTAATTCATAAGATAAGTTATGAAAAGATCCCATTTGTATAGGAATCAAAATGAATATCAAGTTACAACTCAAAATTATATTGTTTATGCAATTCTTCATATGGGGAAGTTGGTTAATCACCTTAAGTTCCTATATGAGGGACATTCTATTATTTACGAATACTGAAATTGGTTTAGTTTATGGTTCAATGGGGTTTGCTTCTCTCTTTATGCCAGGTTTGCTTGGAGTGGTAGCCGATAGGTGGATACCCGCCAATCGACTGTATATGCTTTGCCATTTTATTGGCGCGGTAACACTATTTATAGCGGCATCGATAACTTCACCTTTAATGATGATGATTATCATGTTAATTCACTGTTTAACCTTTATGCCTACCATCGCTATTTCAAATTCAATTTCTTATTGTTGTTTAGAATCCCATGGATTTGATGTCATTGAACAATTTCCGGGGATTAGAATCTACGGCACCATTGGTTTTATTGTGGCCATGTGGATAGTAAGTTTCTTAAAATTAGAGTTAAGTAATCTACAACTTTACATTGCTGCCACATGTTCAATTCTACTTAGTATTTATTCATCTACTTTGCCATTAATTACCACCACAAAAGATATGACTAAAGAAAAGTCGCTTATAAGTTCCTTAGGTTTAGATGCTGTAGTGCTATTTAAACAACCGCGGATGGCGATCTTCTTTTTATTTGCGATATTACTCGGCGGTATTTTGCAAATTACCAATACCTTTGGTAATCCATTTTTACGTGACTTTGATAAAATTCCTCAATATGCCGATAGTTTAGTGGTTCAATACCCTTCAGTTTTATTGTCAATCTCGCAAATATCTGAAGTGGTATTCATTTTATTGGTACCATTCTTTATGAAACGGTTAGGCATTAAGTATGTCATGCTAATCAGTATGCTTGCTTGGGTGGCAAGGTTTGGTTTATTTGCCTATGGTGACCCATCACCAATTGGCTTTATTTTATTATTACTTTCAATGATAGTGTACGGTTGTGCCTTTGATTTTTATAATATTTCTGGTTCTATGTTTGTAGAAAAATCGGTTTCGCCAAATATTCGTAACAGTGCACAAGGGTTATTTATGATTATGACCAATGGCTTGGGTGCTTATTTAGGTTCAGTGATTAGTGGTATCGTTGTTGATCGCTATACTTCTGCTGAAAAAATCATTGATTGGCATGCAGTTTGGCTGATTTTTGCAGGTTATTCATTAATCTTAGCTATTGTATTTTTGTTTATATTTAAAAACGATAAGGATCAGCAAAACTAAATCTGCTAATTAGCATGAACGATAAATTGTAGATTTTTGAATTTAAGGTAATTTTGGCAAGAGTTACCTTAATTGAACGAAAACGCTATTGATCTAATGCTCGATAGTAATTACAACTAATAGTTACAAACTTATAGATTGAATTAAGCTAATGAAACCAGTTTTGACAACACTCGTAAAAATTTAATTTAATATAGAAAAGTGTGATATTAGTCATGTTAACTATGTTATAAATCACCCCTTAAACGTTTAAGAAATGTTATTATAATTAACAACAATAATATAAGTAAAAACGCGGCATGAATGAACCAATAATCCCCAAAGTAATTTTACATGAGCATGTGGAAGGCAGTATTACTCCTGTTATGGCCAAAAAATTAGCCGAGAAAAATCATATCCCTTTTCCGATTTGTTTATGTTATCAATCCGGTGAATATGATGCCCAAGAATATAAAAATGGACGTTATAGGTATGATGAAACGAGTTTTGAAGAGTTTATACAAACTTATGATACCGTTGCTAGTTTTTTAAAAAGCCCTGAAGACTATTATGCAATCACGTTTGATTTTTTGAAGCGGAATGCTGAGCAAGGTTTAATCTATTGCGAATTATTTCTATCCCCTTTTCACATTTGTACTACCCAAAACAATGGTGACACCATTTGGCATAAGGATAAATTTCAACAAACCTTGATACAAATGGATAAAGCCATTATGGATGTACAAAAAAATCATGATATTACCGTTAGATATCATGTGATTGGTGTGCGCCATCTTGGGGCAAAAATTGTCTATGATACCTTACGTTTTATCCAAGATAATCCCCACCATTTTATTACTGGATTTAATATCGCCGGTAATGAAAAAGCGGGGCACTTTGATGATTTCCAAGATGCGCATCAATTAGCTTCACAATTGAATTTACAAAAATCTTATCACGCTGGTGAAATTGAATCTTCTGAAAGTATTATCCAAGCACTTAAACATGGCGCGGTAAGGATTGGGCATGGTATTCGTGCTATCGAAAATCACCAACTGATTAATAAACTGGTTAAGAACAAAATCACTTTAGAAATAGCACTAACTAGTAACCGTATTTTGGTCAATGAGCTTCACGGTGATATTAATAATCATCCAGTGAAAAAACTCTATGATCAGGGCGTCAGAATCACACTCAATACTGATGATGCTGGTATTTTTGGTACCGATATCGACAAAGAATATCAAATAGCCCAAACGGTATTTCATTTTTCTAGGTTAGAATTACTGGATATCTCGTTATGTGGTATCTATGCTGCTTTTGTTGACAATAACGTAAAGCAACGATTAACCAATAAAATTTTAGCTAGTTTTACTGCAAATGATAGAACTGCACTCAAACAAGCGATCGCTAACAAAAAATATCATCCAGCTATACAAGCCCGATTGCTTGAATATCAAAAACTGTTAGCACAATAGAGTTAAACAATAACAAAATGAAGTTTATTTATTTTAAAAAGTAACGATTGGATAAATTTACAACAATGAATATTGAATTAGTCAATAGCAAATGGATAGTACCACCAAGAAGTGCTATAAATTTAGACATCCACTTTAAATCATGGCTGTTACAATCGGCAAAAGCATTTATTGAGAAACATCTACACTATCCAATAAGCTATATAGACGAGGACAAAATAGGTTTTGGTGTATATCGTCTAAACTTACTGTCATCAATAAATAAATGCAGTTAATAACCCAAAGGATTATCAATATGAAAATTGAAAAACTGATTGAATTAGCCAAAACCGCTCGAGCTAAAGCTTATGTTCCGTATTCAAAATTTCAAGTAGGAGCAGCTTTAGTTACCGCCGATGATGAAGTGATTTTAGGCTGTAATATTGAAAATGCCTCTTATGGATTAACCAATTGTGCCGAGAGAACAGCTATTTTTAAAGCGGTTTCGGAAGGGAAACGTAAATTTAAAAAATTAGTGGTTATTGGCGATACTGATGGCCCGATTTCACCTTGTGGTGCCTGCCGGCAAGTAATAAGTGAATTTTGCCCCAAAGATATGCCAGTTATTTTGACCAATTTGAATGGTAAAATACAGGAAACCACCGTTGGTGAGTTATTACCATGGTCTTTTGCTCCTAGTGATTTAGACTAATTGGCAAAATCGTGTAATCCCAATAATTAAAACAATCAGCAATGCAGTTATTGATAATAAAACCGATACACTAAGCTGATTAAGCTATTTTAAAAGAGACTTATAATAATGAGATTTGTAGATATAATTGAAAAAAAACGTGATGGTAAACCATTATCTACCGAAGAAATTCAATTTTTTATTACTAACTATACCAATGGTACTATTCCTGATTATCAAGTTAGTGCTTTACTTATGGTTATATACTTTCAAGGAATGACTTCCAAAGAATGTGCCGATTTAACACAAGCAATGATGCTTTCTGGTGATACCGTCGATCTATCTTCAATTAAAGGTATTAAAGTTGATAAGCATTCAACTGGTGGTGTAGGTGATACCACCACATTAGTGCTAGCGCCTTTGGTTGCTGCCTTAGGCGTTCCTGTGGCTAAAATGTCAGGTCGGGGATTGGGCCATACTGGTGGAACTACCGATAAATTTGAATCTATTCCTGGCTTCAAAATTGAATTAGATAAACAAGATTTTATTAATCAAGTTAATCAAAAAGGTGTTGCTGTTATTGGGCAATCAGGTAATTTAACACCAGCTGATAAAAAACTCTATTCCTTGCGTGATGTAACCGGCTCAGTTAATTCTATCCCACTTATTGCTAGCTCAATAATGAGTAAAAAATTAGCTGCGGGGGCTGATGCCATTGTACTTGACGTCAAAACTGGAGATGGCGCCTTAATGAAAGACATGGCGGACTCAGAGAAACTGGCACATGAAATGGTTAATATTGGTAACCAAATTGGGCGCCGGACAATGGCGATAATTTCTGACATGTCCCAACCACTCGGATTTGCTATCGGTAATGCGCTAGAAATTAAAGAAGCGATTGATACCTTAAAAGGCCAAGGCCCTGCTGATTTAACCGAACTAGTATTAACTCTAGGTAGCCAGATGGTAGTACTGGCTAATAAAGCCAAAACGTTAGACGAAGCGCGAGAAAAACTACAAACCGCAATAAAAGATGGTCAAGCGATTACTAAATTCAAAACTATGATTGCGGCTCAAGGCGGTGATAGTTCTATTGTAGATCATCCAGAAAAACTGGCTAATGCACCTTATCAAATTGAATTACCTGCTTTACAATCTGGTTATGTGGCCAAAATTGTTGCTGACCAAATCGGTATTGCAGCGATGCAATTAGGTGCAGGAAGAGCCACAAAAGAAGATATTATTGATCCTGCTGTTGGTATTGTATTGCACAAAAAAGTAGGAGATAAAGTAACTAAAGGAGAATCACTATTAACTATTCATGCTAACACTGACAAGTTAGAGGTAATTAAACAAAAACTGTATGACAATATTATTATCGGTGATAGCGCTAAACAACCTCAGCTTATTTATAAGGTGATTACCGAATAGTAAAAATAGTATAAGGATTTAGGAGACACCATGTATCATTTTAATCTTAATAAAAAACTGTCATTAATAGTTTGTTTGGGTTTATTTTCCATGAGTTCAATGGCTGGCGTTTCTACTAACAGCTCAGCCATATCCACTTGGGAAAAGAATAAACCCTACCAAATTACTATTTTACATACTAACGATCATCATGGTCGTTTTTGGCAAAATGATATTGGCGAATATGGACTTGCAGCCCAAAAAACTGTCGTTGATCAAATTCGTCAAGAAGTCACTGCTAAAGGCGGTAAATTGTTATTACTGTCAGGCGGTGACATTAATACTGGTGTACCTGAATCAGATGTATTACAAGCTAAACCTGATTTTATGGGTATGAATGAAATTGGCTATGATGCCATGGCGGTGGGTAATCATGAATTTGATCACCCATTACCAGTTATCCGTGAACAACAAAAATGGGCTAACTTCCCATTTTTATCCGCAAATACTTATTTCAAAAATAGTGAAAATCGGGTTTTTGATGCATATAAAATGTTTGATTTAAATGGAGTTAGAGTAGCGGTATTTGGTTTAACTACAGATGATACTATTTTTCTGGCTTCACCTAAAAATACTGATGGCGTCGAATTCCGTAAAACATTACCCGAAGCGCAAAAGATCATCAAACAAATAAAAACAACTGAACGCCCGGATATGATTATTGCTGTCACTCACATGGGCCATTATGAAAATGGTGAACATGGTACGATGGCGCCAGGCGATGTTGAATTAGCTCGCGGATTACCAGCTGGTGATTTAGATATGATTGTGGGTGGGCATTCGCAAAATCCTGTTTGTATGGCTAGCCCAAATAAACGAATTACTGAATATGTACCCGGCACACCATGTGCTCCTGACCAACAAAATGGCACGTGGATTGTACAAGCTCATGAATGGGGAAAATATGTTGGCCGAGCTGATTTTATTTTCTTAAATGGTAAATTAACGTTACAAAATTATCAATTAATCCCCATTAATTTAAAAAAAGAAGTCGATAATAATAACGGTACCAAAAAACTAGAATATTACACCAAAGAAATCCCGCAAAATAAACCGTTGTTAGATAGCTTAACTCCTTATCAAGAACAAGGTAAACAACAGTTATTGATCAAGAGTGGCCAATTAACAGGTCGTCTTGAAGGTGACCGTAACATTGTTAGGTATCAACAAAGTAATATGGGGCAATTATTACTGAGTGCCTTTATTGAAAAAACGGGTGCCGATATTGGTGTTATGTCCGGTGGCATGATTCGTGATTCTCTAATAGAAGGTAATATTACTTATCGCGATATTTTAAAAGTAGAACCTTTTGGCAATACTGTGGTTTATTTTAATTTAACTGGTGCTGAATTGATTGATTATTTAAAAGTCGCACTGAGCAAAAATCCGGGGTCAGGTGGATACGCTCATTTTAAAAATCTGATAATTACTAAAGATGGCGATAACATAATCGAGGTAAAAATTAAAAATGAACCTATCGATTTACAAAAAAGTTATCGCATTGCTAGCTTAGACTTTTTAGCTGCTGGTGGAGATGGTTATCCTGTTACTAACACATTGCCAAGTTATGTTGATACTGGCTATCGTGATGCCGATGCCGTAAAACAATACTTTGAAACTCATTCACCTATTAATGCAACTGATTATGAGCCGGTGCCATTTATTTTTAGTAAATAATTTACTCAATTAAATGATATAAATAAAACTGAGATAACCACTTTTATTTGGTTATCTCTATAATTTAATAAAAGCACTAATAGCCCAACTTTATAATTATAATACCATTGCTTACACCATAATTACTTTCAATCTATTTTTTTCATTTATTACTGCAGATCCTAATATTAAATAATTAATTCTATTTTAACCACAAACATAACTAATTGTTATTAAATGTATATTTTTACTATTTTTTGATAATCTTAAAAAAACCTTAAAATATAATTGTAAATGATTATCATTTAGTTTAGACTGCGCAAGTTTTAATCAACTCCTGAGAGGCTAAAATGTCTATTTGTCAACTAAAACTAAGTAAAATTTCAGCATTAATAATAGCAAGTATGTTTGTTATGCCCGCCATAGCAGATGAAACGGCCAACGATGATGATAAAACCGATGACGTTATGTATGTAGAAGGAAAAACAGAGTATGCCACTGGTCGTGTTAATGGTATTGTAGCTACACGAAGTATGCTAGCAACCAAAACTGATATTCCATTAATCAAAACGCCACAGTCAGTTTCTGTTATTACTCGAGATCAAATGGATTTGCAAAATGCCGCATCAGTTTCGCAAGCGTTGCGTTATTCTGCTAGTGTATTTACCGAATATCGTGGTGATTCAAACCGTTCCGATGAAGTTATTATTCGTGGATTCGGTTATGCTCCTCGTTATTTAGATGGTCTTAATTATTCCGGAACCATGAATTCACGTAATGTGGCTTTAAATCCTTGGTTACTGGAACGAGTAGAAGTCATTAGAGGTCCTTCCTCTTCTCTTTATGGGCAAAGCTCTGCTGGAGGATTAATTGGTATGACCAGTAAACGCCCTACGGCTGAAACGATTCGTCATGTACAAGTCCGCGCCGGTAATCAACGTTTACGTGAAGCTGCCTTCGATTTTGGTGGTGCCATAAGCGACAATTTATTGTTCCGCTTAAATGGTATTGGTACGGAACGTGATGCCCAACCTAAATTTGTGCGGGATGAAAGTGTAGCTATAGCACCAGCACTTACTTGGATGCCATCTGAAAACACCACTTTTACCCTATTAACTAGCTATCAAAAAGATCCTGATGCCAACGAACGTAACTTTTTACCCAAACGTGGTACCATTGATAAAAGTCATGGTAAAGTCCCTTATGACTTTGCGGTGAGTGATCCTAATTTCTTCGATTCTTGGCGTGAACAATATTCTACCGGTTATGCCTTAGAGCATGATTTTAACGATAGTCTTACTTTTAGACAAAATCTACGTTACACCAAAAATACCCAACGCTATAAATATATGGTATATACTTTTGATGATGACGATGCTAAAACAAGTATTTATCGTCGACCACAAATAGAACATATTAATAATAAAGAATTAACCGTAGATAATCGTCTTGAGTCATTATTTGATACCGGCATGGTAACTCATAATGCCACTTTAGGCTTCGATTATAAATGGAATCGCGATGATAATCAGCTAAATCGAGCTTCAAATGGTTATATAATTGATTGGAAGCATCCTAAATATCATATAACTGTTCCTAAAGCTGGCGATCCTTTAAAACCATTTGATGATAAATTACAAAGATTATCGCAATTGGGGGTTTACATTCAAGATCAACTTGAGATTAATCAATTTAATATATTATTATCAGGCCGTTACGATCATTCAAAAGTTAATATTAAAAAAAGATATGATTCAGGTGATTTAATGCATGACCGACTTTCAGTAAATGATGATGCTTTTACTACACGTGTTGGGGTTTTGTATGCGTTTGAAAATGGTATTTCTCCTTATATTAATTATAGTACCTCATTTGAACCAAATGCCGATATTGATGAAAAAGGTAAAGCATTTAAACCATCCAAAGCTAAAGAAGTTGAGGCTGGGGTAAAATATCAAATACCTAATAGTAAAACATTACTTAGCGCGGCTGTCTATCAATTAGATGAGCATGATGAAGTAACTTATGACTATAGCATTTTCCACAAACGCCAAGTTGGTAAAATTCGTTCAAAAGGTGCTGAATTTGAGGCTCATTCCGAACTAACCAAAAATATAGACTTAATTGCGACCTATAGCTATGGTGATAGTAAATACAAAAAAACCTCTATTTCTACTCTAAAAGGTAAACCAGTGGAAAGAAACCCTCGTCATCAGGCTTCATTATGGGCGGATTATAAATTTATTGATGGCATATTTGATGGTTTATCCAGCGGCTTTGGTGTGCGTTATGTTGGCACTACAAATGCTTACGATGTTCTTACTGTTAAAGATGCTGCAGGTAATAATCATTACGGAATAAGAAAACGATTTGAAGTGCCAGTTTATACTCTTTATGATTGGACTTTACGCTATGATTTATCTGCTAAAATGCCAAGCTTAAAAGGCCTAACTTTACAAGTTAATGCTAATAATTTATTTAATAAACATTATGTTTCTGCTTGTGGAACTGATACTTCTTGTTTCTATGGTTTGGAACGTCAAGTTTCAGCATCCTTAAATTATGATTGGTAAATTTTTGTTACATAAAAACAAGCAATTCTGGTTAAGTGGAATTGCTTTATTAGCATTACCTTTATGTGGTAATGCTAATTTACCTTGTTTATCTTTAGCTCCTGAAATAACGACGACTAGTCAGCAATTGGATAATACTGGCAAATTTTGTTTACAAATCTTTTTTAATCAAGGGGATCTGATCGAAGGCAATTACATGTCGATAGCTAAATTAGATCTTGTAACTGTTGACCATCAATACATCCGGCAATTGAGTGGCAATGGTAATGAATTTATTTTTACGGTGCCACAAAGTGATAATTATCAACTTATTATGAACGGTCAACCTAATCAATCGTTTACACTGACTTGGCAAACTACACCAGCCAATACACCTAAAGCCTATACATTAATTAGCCCTGAGTTAATTAAACTAGAGCAAGCCTTATTAACCAATAAAGATACTAGTGTTTTTTGGCATAAAATCGCTGAGCAAGGCACACCTTTAATCGAACCCTATGATGAAAATAATGTGATAATGACCTTTTTATGGCGGGGAGAGTTAAATAATATCAAAATATTTGGTTCACCAACTGGTGATCACGATGATTTATATCATCTGGATAATAGTGATGTTTGGTTCCGTAGTTACATCGTTCCGAAAACGACTCGTTATAGTTATCAACTAGCACCTAATATTCCAATAACCGCTAAACCAATAAAGGAACAAAGGCATGCTATTGTTGCAACTGCTCAGCAAGATCCACTAAATCCTCATTTTTACCCAAGTGATGGAGTCGATAAATTCCATCGCGAATCTTATGTTGAACTTGCTGACGCACCAGTACAATTTGGTATTAAACCAGAAATAAACTCACCGAAAGGCAGTTTAACTCAACATAAGTTTAAAAGTCATATTTTAAATAATGAACGCGATATCACGATTTACTGGCCAGCTAATATCCAAACATTGCCACCTGATGATTTAAACTTAGTTATTTTATTTGATAGTCGCCAGTATCAACAAAAAACCGCTATTATTAACATAATGGATAACTTAATCGCGCATAAAAAAATTACGCCGACTATTTTGGTTATGCTTGATACCTTGGATAGCCAAACACGTTCCCAAGAATTACCCCCTAATTCAACTAAATTAGCAGATAGCATTGCCGCCGAGTTATTACCTTGGTTAAAACAACAACAGATTAATGTTAAACCGACTAATACTGTTATTGCCGGATCTAGTTTTGGTGGATTAGCTTCGTCTTATATTGCTTTTCTATATCCACAATATTTTCCGAAGGTATTGAGTTTATCTGGTTCTTATTGGTGGGGGCCGAAAAATCACACCGGTGAATGGCTCAGTGAACAATTTGCCCAACAAGCACCTAAAGCAATTAAATTCTACCTTAATGCTGGTTTATTTGAAGGCAACTTACTAACCAGTAATCGTCATTTTAGCAATATTTTACGCGCTAAAGGCTATACTTATTTTTACCATGAAACAGCTAGTGGCCACGATTACTTACATTGGCAGGGTGAATTTGCTGAAGGATTGCAATATTTATTGAATGCGCACGATTAATATGTAAGCATATGGTATTAAGCTTTATTATATGGTTCCGTTACTATTAATTAACGGAACCATATTTTTTACGTTTTAATACACAATAATTTTATTTATTTTTGTTAAACGCAGCGGCAAAGGCATTCCCCATAGCACTATTACCTATAGAATGGTTATGTTTTTGAGGTTTAGCCGTTACTGATTTACCGTTAGCTGATTTGCTTGAATTTTGTTTAGGCATGACTGCGTCATCGAGCCGCATGGTTAACGCAATACGTTTACGAGCAATATCCACTTCCACCACTTTTACTTTAACAATATCCCCTGCTTTCACCACTGTTCTTGGGTCATCAACAAATTTATTGGATAAAGCTGAAATATGCACTAAACCATCTTGATGCACGCCAATATCAACAAATGCACCAAAGTTAGTTACATTGGTTACAGCACCTTCCATAACCATACCAACTTTTAAATCTTGCATTGTTTCAATATTGTCGGCGAACTGCGCGGTTTTAAATTCTGGTCTTGGATCGCGCCCAGGTTTATCCAATTCTTTAATAATGTCAGTTACCGTTGGCACACCAAAATGATCATCTACATAATCAACTGCTTTAAGTGATTTTAAATAATTAGTATCACCTAAAATTTCTTTTAGTGATTTATGATTCTTGTCTAAAATACGCTCAACTACTGGATAAGCTTCTGGGTGAACTGCTGAAGCATCTAATGGATTGTTGCCATTAGTAATGCGTAAAAAACCGGCACATTGCTCAAAGGCTTTTGGACCTAAGCGTGCTACTTTTAATAACTGTTTACGATCGGAAAATTGGCCATTTTCATTACGCCAGTCAATAATATTTTGAGCGATAACTTTATTTAATCCGGCAATACGCGCCAATAACATCATTGAGGCGGTATTTAAATTTACCCCAACCGCATTTACCCCATCTTCTACCACTGCATCAAGCTTTTTCGCCAATAAGGTTTGACTCACATCGTGTTGGTACTGCCCCACTCCAATTGATTTAGGATCGATTTTAACTAACTCAGCTAAAGGATCTTGTAAGCGCCGGGCAATAGATACTGCACCACGAATTGATACATCCAGATCTGGAAACTCTTGAGCAGCTAGTTCAGAGGCAGAATAAACTGATGCTCCGGCCTCACTAACAATCACTTTTTGCGCTTTTACTTCCGGGTATTTCTTTTGTACATCTAAATAAAAGCGTTCAGTTTCCCGTGAAGCGGTACCATTACCAATTGCAACCAATTCAACTTGATACTTAATACAAAGTGCCGCTATTATCATGGCTGCTTTATCAGCTTGGCCGGTATGCGGATAGATAGTTTCAGTCGCAACCAGTTTACCCGTGGCATCCACCACCGCGATTTTAACACCAGTGCGTAATCCGGGATCCATACCCATGGTAACTTTCATACCCGCTGGTGCTGCCATTAACATATCATGTAAATTAGCCGCAAATACATCGATAGCTTCTTGCTCTGCATTTTCGCGCAGAGTAGTCATTAATTCAGTTTCCATATGCAGCAAAATCTTAATGCGCCAAGTCCAATTAATCACTGCTTTACGCCATTTATCTGCTGGTTGATCATTAAAATGCACGCCTAAATATTCAGTGATAATCTGTTCGCAATAACTTTCTTTAGGCGCTTCTTCATATTGAGGATCGGCATTTAAAGAAAGTTGTAAAAAGCCTTCATTACGTCCGCGGAACATAGCTAATGCACGGTGTGAAGGAACTTTTGATATTAACTCACTTTGGGCAAAATAATCACGGAATTTAGCACCTTCTTCTTCTTTACCACTAACCACTTGTGAAACTAAATGTGCATTGTTCCACAAATAATGGCGCACTTTAGCTAATAACGCCGCATCTTCAGCGAAGCGTTCCATTAGAATATAACGAGCGCCATCTAATACAGATTTAGTATCAGCCACACCTTTATCTGCATCTAAATATTTCTCGGCTTCGGTTTCCGGATTCAATGTTGGTGTTTGCCATAAATCATCAGCAAGCGGTTCCAGACCTGCTTCAATCGCAATTTGACCACGAGTACGGCGTTTAGGTTTGTAAGGTAAATAAAGATCTTCCAGTTCGGTTTTACTGAGAGTTGAGATAATACTCTTAGATAATTCTGGTGTTAATTTACCTTGTTCTTCAATAGACTTTAAGATGGTTTGTTTACGATCTTCAAGTTCACGCAAGTAACTTAAACGGCTATCTAAAGTACGTAATTGGGTATCATCAAGCCCCCCAGTTACTTCTTTACGATAACGCGCAATAAAAGGAACGGTACTACCTTCGTCTAATAATTGAATCGCAGCTAAAACTTGTTCTGGTTTTACGGTTAACTCAGCAGCTATAATATGGCTAATTTGATTATTTATCATGATGTCTCAATATATTTTTATCGATTAACGGAATTTGTCTTTATTATGAAAAGTGCTAATTATATAACAAGAGAAGGCTACTTAACACTCGGCCGTGAATTGAAATATTTATGGAAAGAAGAAAGGCCCAAAGTTACTCAAGCAGTCTCAGATGCCGCAGCACTAGGCGATCGCAGTGAAAACGCGGAATATATATACGGTAAACGCCGTCTGCGAGAAATAGATAGGCGCGTGCGTTTTTTAAGCAAACGCTTAGAATCGCTCACCATTGTTGATCCTGATCCACGCCAAGAAGGTAAAGTCTTTTTTGGTGCCTGGGTAAAATTAGAAGATGAAAATGGTAATTTACAAGTTTATCGCATTGTAGGTGCCGATGAATTCGAACCTAAAAAGAACTGGATATCCATCAATAGCCCAGTTGCCAGAGCATTAATCGGTCACAAAGTCGATGACGAAATCTCCGTCATAACGCCCAATGGTACTGCATTTTACTATATAGTCGCCATTAGTTATCAAGTATTAACTTAAGCAAATGCTATCGCTAAATTTTAGATAAAAACATATGTAACCGTAGATTATGTCCATACATACCATTTCTTGGTATATATAAATCCTAGCCAATTAAGTATATAATCTTTACCAGTTTATTATTTACTTAACTTATTATGATCGCAGTTAGCCAGCTGTTTATTTACCCAATTAAATCCATGAAAGGGATTGCGTTAACTGAAGCAATAACCGCTAGCGGCGGTTTTGAGCATGATCGCATTTTAATGATTAGTGAACCCGATGGTACCTTTATTACCGCAAGGCAGTTCCCTGAACTTTTAAAACTTGAAACTAAAATAGTAAATAATGCAGTACATATTTCACTACCCTCTCGCGAATCCATTAGTATCAATTTTGATGATTTTTCCAATACCAATGAACCCACTGAAGTATGGGGGAATCATTTTATGTTGCATATTGCCTCAATTAGAGTCAACCAATTTTTAAGTCAATTTTTACAAAAAGATGTGCAATTACGTTGGCTTGGCAATAAATTATCTCGGCGCACTAAACGTTACCCCGAAGTGCCGGTTAGTTTTGCCGATGGTTATCCATATTTATTATTGAATGAAGCTTCGTTTGCTTATTTGCAACTACAATGCCCTGAAAAGCTCAATATTAACCAATTTCGAGGAAATATTATTATTAAGGGCGCATTACCTTTTGCCGAAGATGGCTGGAAAACGATAAAAATTGGCGATGTGATATTTGATATTGTTAAACCTTGCACTCGTTGTGTAATAACCACCATTAATGTCGACTCAACCAATTACTTAGACAACAATGAACCACTCACGACATTACGTTATTTCCGGGCGGATGAACAAGGAAAAATTGATTTTGGCATGAATATGATTGCCCGTAATTTTGGTAAGATTTCGCTTAATGACCCTGTCGAAGTATTAGAAAGGCAAAATGCCAAAAATTATATTAAATCTTTCCCACCAGAAAATAGTAATTTGGCTCAATCATGTACTATTACTTTCGAAGATAAAATCATTAAAGGGAACAATCAACAAACTATCTTAGAGCAATTAGAGCAACATCAAATAACCTTACCTAATTCGTGCCGAGCCGGAATTTGTGGGCGTTGCATGGTGATATTGCAGCAAGGAGAAGTGCAGGCACTAACACAATCAGCAATAAAAAAAAATAAGCGAATTTTAGCCTGTAGTTGTGTACCTAAAAGGGATATTGATTTGAATTTATTAAAGAAGTGATATAAAAAAGCATTTATTATCTATAGAATGTAACAATCGTTTTAGTATCAATATAACAACAATAATTAAAGTAAAAATATAAGGTTAGTGTTAATGATTCAAAAAGTATGTGTATTTACCTTTGTGTTCTTGTTTTCATCTTATGCGTTTTCGTCTAATGATTTTAGTACCGTAACAAGTAGTTTTGACAATGGTAACAATAACCAATATCAGAAGAAATCAAATAAAGGTAAAGATAAGCCTGATTTATGGTATTACCGTGCATTTGCAAAAATAGAAGAAGTCATCGAATCACCAGATGAGAGTCTTAGTAAGATTTCTTTCTTAAATGATGGAAATGAAAATAAGACTAACCATGCTGATATCATAAAACAAATCGAAGAAAATCTAGATCCTAAAGATTATCCTTCAATGTTAAAACTTAGTTTTTATTATGCTGAGGATGAAGAATTAAATAAAGCGATCGAATATTTTGATAAAGCTTGCACTTTAGAAGTATCTAGAACATGTGAATTATATAAACAACAGTTAAAACAGCCAAAGAAAAATAAGATATATTCTTTATTGCGTAAATTTGACAAGAATAATCCTGATATTAAGCTGAGTCTAGCCATTGCAAAATGGTATGAGGATTTAGAGAAAAATTTAACCGCGATCAATTACTATTCATATGCTGTTGATAAAGATCCTAAGTTATTACTTAAAATGGTGGAATTATTAAAAACTGCGAATATAGAATCTCCATCAGAATTAGAAATGGCAATAATTAAAACCTATATTAAATATGATAGCTATATTGATGATGCTGAAATTAGATATAAAATATTTTGGCTTTACTATTATTCATCAAGTTTCGATTCTATCTTAGAAAATCAAAAAATAAGTATGTACTGGTTGGAAAAAGCAGCCGAAGCAGGACATTTTGAAGCAAAATTAAAAATCGCGGAGGAATATAAATCTGGATTTTACCTTGAAAAAAACTTTGCCAAATCTCTATATTGGTATAACAGTTATTGTAATGAGTTTAAAGAAGGTGAGTATCACTTTGATTATTGTTCTCCATTTATTAATAAAGAAAAAGAGATCGCCGATTTGCTTACTGAAGCTAACAATGGCGATATGGAGGCACAATTTAACCTAGGAATAAAACTAATTAATATTCAAGCATTACATAAAATAGGTATTTATTATCTGAAACAGGCAACCGATCAAGGCCATGAAGAAGCCAAATTGTATTACCTTATACATAAGGATAGACATTGGATAAATTTTTCAGGCTAGATTATTTAATAACCAAGCTGATTAGATAGGAATTTAATTTTAGGAAATAGCCTGCAAATCGGTTATTTCTTGCATGTTATCAACAAAATTAGGTGTTGCTGGTGTTAATCTATCATTCATAACTTTAATTGCTTCAGCAAAATTGAAAGTTTTATTCATTGCGGTGAAAGTTGGTTGCGCAATGATACACAAGGATGCATTTTCGCCAGCTTCAACCACCAATAAAGTCGCTCTTTGATTACCTTCTTGTATATTAACTTCAACAATATCTGCAACCTTAGGTACAAACAATTGTGGTTGTTGACTAAAATACCAACTTTTAGGCATTTGTGGTTTAAGGAAGTTTGCAGCAACAATTGCATTGATTGACAATTCTATTTGCTGAGATTCATCCAAATTTAAAGATTGGCAACTATCACGGAATAAGTAATAAGCAGTGGCATCGCTAACCGAAAATGGAAATTCACCAAAAACATCAGGAATTAACATTTTACTTGAGTAACAAGACCGAAATAACATTTCAGGTGAAACTTCTAACATCAAATTGCCATATTCATTGTCAAAATACCAACGCCAACAATCAGTCGGTCTAAAAATCATTTTCATTGATATGTTACCCTTTTAAATTGAACTAAATTTGTACAAAAGATAACACATTTTTTAAAAAAAATAAATAAAAAGTTAAAATAAAATTTTTTTAATTATATAATTTTTAAAAGTTTTATTAGAAATTTAATTAGATCCGAATGATCTAACTTAGATCTAATTTAATCTTTTTTTAACCATTTTGATCCACTAAGATCAATTAGTTTTTTATACTGAAACGTATACTTCTCAGGAAACATCTTGACAAGATATTTTAGACATAAAAAAAGGTGCTGTTCGCACCTTTTATATTTTGATTTTAATTAACTATTAACTGGCAACATTAATACGCTTCATATCGGTCATATAACTACGTAATTTACGACCAACTTTTTCTATTGGATGATTACGGATCTCATCGTTAACGTCACGTAATTGAGCATTATCGACACTACCTTCAGGGATCGCTTTACCAAGATCACCCGGTTGTAACATTGGCATGAACTTCTTGCGTAGTAAAGGCACTGCGGTATTAGCAAATAAGTAGTTACCATATTCAGCAGTATCCGAAATAACCACATTCATTTCGTATAAACGCTTACGCGCAATAGTATTCGCAATAAGTGGTAATTCGTGTAGTGATTCGTAATAAGCTGATTCGGCTAAAATACCGGATTCCAACATGGTTTCAAAAGCAAGTTCAACCCCCGCTTTTACCATTGCAATCATTACTACACCTTGATCAAAGTATGCTTGTTCATCAATTTTACCTTGATATTCAGCGGCTTTTTCAAATGCTGAGTCACCCGTTTCTTTACGCCATTTTAGTAGATTCACATCATTGTTAGCCCAATCCTTCATCATATTAGCCGAGAATTCACCGGAGATGATATCGTCCATATGTTTACGATAAAGATCGGTCAAAATCACTTTTAATTCTTTGGCTAAAGCATTAGCTCTTAATTTAGCTGGATTGGATAAACGATCCATCATTAAGGTAATACCACCTTGTTTTAGTGATTCGGTGATCGTTTCCCAACCAAATTGTAATAGCTTACATGCATAAGCAGGATCCGCACCATCAGCGACTAGCTTGTCAAAACATAATAAAGATCCGGTTTGTAACATGCCACAAAGAATGGTTTGTTCGCCCATTAAATCTGATTTAACTTCGGCCACAAATGATGATTGTAATACACCTGCACGATGACCACCAGTTGCTGCAGCCCATGCTTTAGCGATCGCTAAACCTTCCCCTTTTGGATCATTTTCCGGGTGAACTGCAATTAGTGTTGGCACCCCAAAACCACGTTTATATTCTTCACGCACTTCGGTACCCGGGCATTTAGGTGCTGCCATAACTACGGTAATATCAGGACGAATTTTTTCACCCACTTCTACGATATTAAAACCATGAGAATAACCTAATGCGGAACCTTGTTTCATTAATGGTTGAATGGCTTGCACCACGGCTGAATGTTGCTTATCTGGAGTTAAATTAATAACTAGATCGGCTGTTGGTATTAGTTCTTCATAGCTACCGACTTTAAAACCATTTTCGGTTGCTCTTCGCCATGAAGTACGTTTTTCAGCAATGGCTTCTTTACGTAAAGTATAAGCAATATCTAATCCGGAATCGCGCATGTTAAGACCTTGGTTTAGACCTTGAGCGCCACAACCAACAATAACAATTTTTTTACCTTTTAAAAAGTTAGCTTCTGAAGCAAATTCTTCACGCGCCATAAAACGACATTTACCAAGTTGATCTAACTTTTCCCGTAAATTTAATGTATTAAAATAGTTTGACATTTTCCTCTCCATAACTTTAATTAAACTCATTGATTTATGTATAACTATATAGTAATTTTAATATTGCCAAAATTGATATATTTACAATATTATATTGCATAAATTGCAATATACTTGCTAAGTGTGACACTTTCTTTTACTCTAGACCACCATTTATTTACTACTTAACTACTTAACATGGATACACGTTACCAACAAGCTAGTAAAGAAGCTAAACTGTCATTATTACTCACTATTATTTACCTGTTAGCATGGGTACTTAGTGCTTATTTAGGCAGCGATAAACTTGGACTACTGGGGCTGCCATTATGGTTTGAACTCTCTTGTATTTTAGTCCCTATTGGTTTTATTTTATTATGTTGGGCTATTGTAAAATTTCAATTTCAAGATATTCCCCTAGAACAAACTAAGTGATTAAACATGCATTTTGATATAATTTTACCACTGGTTATCTACCTAATTTTTGTGTTTGCATTATCAATTTATGCCTATGTGAAACGGAAAAAGGTAAATCAATTTACGGATTATTTTATTGGCAACCGCACCATGGGCGGATTTTTGCTCGCCATGACTTTAGCAGCAACTTATATTAGTGCTAGCTCGTTTATTGGTGGTCCCGGAGCGGCTTATAAGTATGGCCTAGGTTGGGTATTGCTATCCATGATTCAAGTACCTACCGTACTACTTTCACTTGGAATTTTAGGCAAAAAATTTGCTATTTTAGCGCGTAAATATAATGCAATTACGCTAAGTGACATGCTGTATGCCCATTATAAAAGCCGTATGATTGTTTGGTTTGCCAGTATCACTTTGGTAGTGGCATTTATTGGTGCTATGACCGTGCAGTTTGTTGGTGGCGCACGGTTATTAGAGTCTTCGGTGGGGATTCCTTATGATGTTGGTCTATTAATTTTTGGTATAGGTACCGTTATTTATACCGCTTTTGGTGGTTTTAGAGCCAGCATTTTAAACGATGCCTTTCAAGGTCTAGTAATGATTATTGGCGCGATTCTGTTATTAACCGCCATTATTTATGCTGGCGGTGGCATAACCACCATTATTGATCGTTTAACTGCAATTGATCCTGCTTTGTTAACACCACAAGGCCCTAATAATTTTATGGATTTCCCATTTATGACTTCGTTTTGGGTCTTAGTCTGTTTTGGTGTGGTTGGTTTGCCGCATACCGCTGTACGTTGCATGGCCTATAAAGACAGTAAAGCCGTACATCAAGGCATTATTATCGGGACTATCGTTGTGACCGTAATTATGCTAACTATGCATTTATCCGGTGCTCTCGGTCGCGTTATTGTTAGTGACTTAACCATTCCCGATCAAGTGGTGCCAACATTGATAATTAAAGTGTTGCCGCCTTTAGCTGCCGGAATTTTTTTGGCCGCACCACTGGCTGCCATTATGTCAACGATCAATGCTCAGCTGTTACAAGTATCCTCGGTAATTATTAAAGATCTATTTTTAAGTATCAAACCTAATACTAACTATAGTGATAAAACCTTAACTCGTATTTCGGTTACTATTACCTTTATTTTTGGTGGCTTACTTATTTTAGCTGCATGGAATCCACCTGATATGATTATTTGGTTAAATTTATTGGCATTTGGTGGGTTAGAAGCGGTATTTTTATGGCCATTAGTTTTAGGATTATATTGGTCAAAAGCTAATGCTACCGGAGCCCTGTGCTCAATGTTTGCCGGAGCAATCAGCTATACGTTACTGGCTGCTTATAATATTAAGTTATTGTCATTCCACCCAATTGTACCTTCTTTAATTATTGGATTGGTGGTGTTTATTATAGCTAACCCTATTGGCTGTATGTATAGTAAAACAGGAAAAAAATATGCCTTGGATTCAACTCAGAATTAATACTACTAATGATTTGGCTGAGCATATCAGTGAACAATTGGAAGAATCTGGTGCTGTTTCAGTTACTTTTGAAGACACTTATGACACCCCAGTTTTCGAACCATTACCTGGTGAAACCAAATTATGGGGTAATACCGACGTTATTGGTTTGTATGATGCGCAAACTGATATTAATCGGTTAAAAGCAGTACTAAATTTAGATCAATTTTCATATAAAATTGAACAGTTAGAAGATAAAGATTGGGAACGTGAATGGATGGATAATTTTCATCCGATGCAGTTTGGTCAACGTTTATGGATCTGTCCGAGTTGGCGAGAAGTCCCTGATCCTAATGCCGTTAACGTAATGTTAGATCCCGGCTTAGCCTTTGGTACTGGTACTCATCCAACAACCGCTTTATGTTTAACTTGGCTTGATAGTTTGGATCTAAATAACAAGCTAGTCATTGATTATGGGTGTGGTTCAGGAATTTTAGCTATTGCGGCTTTAAAGTTAGGTGCCAAACAAGTAATTGGTATTGATATTGATCCGCAAGCTATCCAAGCTAGCCGCGATAATGCTGAACGTAATAATGTTAGTGAAAAATTATCGCTTTATCTAGCTAAAGACCTGCCAGATAATTTGCAAGCCGATGTGGTTGTCGCCAATATCTTAGCCGGACCACTTAAAGAGCTAGAACCACACATTAGTAAACTGGTTAAACCCAAAGGACACCTTGGTTTATCTGGAATTTTAGCTACCCAAGCACCAGCTGTTAGTTCAGCTTACCAACCCCATTTTGTGCTTGATCCAGTTGTTGAACAACAAGAATGGTGCCGTATTACTGGCAAAAAAAACTAAAAATTTGCTATTACCCCCTTTTAACTTCGAGAAAAAATGCGTAATATAGCCGGCCTTAATTTGCTAAGCATTGGTAAGGTCACTTTAAGGAACAATTTAATCGCCGCACCAATGGCCGGAATTAGCGATCAACCATTTCGTAATTTATGTTACCGATTTGGTGCTGGCATGACGGTTTCAGAAATGTTTCTAGCAAATTCAGATGTTTGGCATACTGACAAATCAGCGTTAAGAATGATTGCCACTGATGATATCGGTATTCGTGCAGTGCAAATTGTTGGATCTGATCCCGATGAAATGGCTAAAGCTGCCGAGTTCAATGTTAAACACGGGGCACAGTTGATTGATATCAACATGGGGTGCCCGGCTAAAAAAGTTAATAAAAAATTAGCCGGATCGGCTTTAATGCAAAATCCGGAACTAATTAAAACTATTTTACAAAAAGTTGTCGGTGCTGTGGAGGTACCGGTGACCTTAAAAATGCGGACTGGATGGGATAAAAATAATAGAAATTGCTTAGAAATCGCACAAATTGCTCAAGATTCTGGGATAAAGGCGATTACTATCCACGGGCGTACTCGTGCCTGTCTGTTTAATGGTGAAGCTGAATATCAGTCAATTAAAGCAGTTAAAGAGAAAATTAGTATTCCTATAATTGCTAATGGTGATATTTGTACACCAGAACAGGCAAAAGATGTTTTTAATTATACGCAAGCTGATGCTATAATGATCGGCCGAGCGGCACAAGGGCGACCTTGGATATTTGAAGAAATAGCATTCTATTTAACACATGGAAAGTTACAAAAAGAGAAAACTGTCGATGAAGTTGAGCAAGTAGTACTATTGCACCTGAATGAACTTTATCAGTTTTACGGAGAATACAAAGGATTAAGGATTGCCAGAAAGCATGTAAATTGGTATACCAAGCATTATGCTGATAGCGATCAATTTAGGCGCTTATTTAGTGTACTTAACGATACTAGTGAGCAAGTTAAAGCACTAAAAGCATTTTTTAGTAAAATTAGAAACAACCAAAAGAGTTAAAAATACTATGTCAGAACAACGCGTTACAGCTGCGGCACTTAAATTTACAACTGTAAACTCTCAAGACCAAATAACACAAAAACCTTTGCGAGATTCAGTAAAGCAAGCTTTGAAAAACTATCTTTCACAATTAAATGGTGAAGATCCTACAGATTTATATGAACTAGTGTTAGCTGAAGTTGAACACCCATTCCTTGATATGGTTATGCAATATACACGTGGAAATCAAACTCGAGCAGCAAATATGCTTGGTATTAACCGTGGTACTTTACGCAAAAAATTAAAACAGTACGGAATGAGTTAGTCGATTATCATTAATCTATTTTTACAAAAAAGCACCTTTTTGTGGTGCTTTTTATTTTTAAAAATTCATCAAATTCCAACTCCTAAATTAAGTCATCTTCGAATTTTAGCTACATATTTAAACAATAGTTAATTTGTAATTAGTTTAATCGCTAAGACTAAATTTCGTAGTCAACCAATAACTAAGCAGATAAGCGTTTAACTAGCATCGGGGTTAAAGTTAAAGTCTTAGTGGTTTGTTTAGGATTATGAAGACGATTTAATAAAGTTTGGATTGCCAGTTGACCTAATTCTTCTTTTGGTTGATGAATAGTGGTTAATGGTGGTGTCATATACTGTGCTAATTCAATATTATCATAGCCAACAATTGCCATATCTTTACCAACAACTATCCCTTTTTGATAAAGCGCCTGATAAGCCCCAATTGCCATTGCATCATTGCAACAAAAAACCGCTTGTGGTGGTTTGGCTAATTGTAATAAATTTTGCATAGCGCTAATACCCGAGGCAAATTGAAAGTCACCTTGAGCTTCATAACCTTTATAAATTGTAAGATTAGCTTGGTGCATCGCCTGACGATACCCTTGTAAACGGCATTGTGCTTGCGTATTGTTTAAAGGGCCGGTAATACAGGCAATGCGATTATAATTTTGCTCAATTAAATATTGGGTAGCCATGGTAGCACCTAATAAAGAATTATCTTGAATAGTGTCGCAAATACCATTAAATGGAGTCCAATCCATAATCACAATAGGTAAAGTGGGATAGCGAGCAAATATTTCTTGAGGAATAGAATAAGTTTCGGTACACATAGCTAATAAACCATCGACTCGCTTTTGCAACAAATGTTCGATATTATTTAGCATGCGCTTATGATCACCTTCGGTATTGCACAAAATTAAATTATAACCTAACTCATAACAACCACGCTCTACACCTTGCACCACTTCGGCAAAAAAAGGATTATTACTAGTGGTAACCAGCATACCAATAGTTTTAGTTTTATTACTTTTTAAACTTCGTGCTATGGCAGATGGTGCATAATTAAGCTGCTTGATCGCTAATTCAACCTTATCTCGTATTAGGGGGCTGACATAACGATCATTATTGATAACATGAGAAACTGTAGATGTTGATACTTGCGCTAATTTAGCGACATCTTTCATGGTAACCAAAGTAATTAATCTCTTTTATTATTATGCAATTGCATAAACTCATCCACTTGCTTGCGAGTTGGTATTGCAGTTTGCGCTCCGGATTTAGTCACGGAAAGAGCACCTGCCGCATGTGCATATTTAACCGCCAAATCAAGCGATTTACCTTCTAATAAGGCAGTAACTAACATACCATTAAACGTATCTCCTGCACCAATGGTGTCAATTGCTTTAACTATAAATCCAGTAACCAGTTTACCTTTACCGTCATAACTGACCCATGCGCCTTTGCTACCTAAGGTAATGATAACCGTTTTGATCCCTTTATTATGTAAAATTAGCGCTGCACTTTCTGCATCGTCATCAGTGAGAATTTTAATCCCGGTTAAAAATTCAGCCTCAGTCTCATTAGGGGTAATAATATCAACATGTTTGAGTAAATCATCGGATAATTGTTGTGCTGGAGCTGGATTTAAAATCACTTGGGTATTATGTCGTTTAGCTAATCTAGCAGCTTCTTCTACGGTTGCCAAAGGTGTTTCTAATTGCATTAAAATAGCATCTGCTTGCTGAACATCTTTTTCGAATTGCTGTAAATAATCAGGAGTAACTGTTGCATTGGCTCCGGCACAAATAGCTATTTGATTCTCACCTTGATGATTAACTAAAATTAAGGCTACTCCAGTATTTACACCTGAGACTATGGCTACCGAACAAGTATCAATCTGATCGTGTTGCAATTGTTGATGAAACTTTTTACCTAATTCATCTTCACCCACCGCAGCAATGAATTGAATATTTGCGCCCAAACGCCCAGCAGCAACAGCCTGATTAGCACCTTTACCACCATAAGAAATTTGATAATTTGAGCCGGTTAATGTTTGCCCTGGTTTAGGAAATTCAGGTACATTCAATATATGATCGACATTAACACTGCCAAGCACAATTAATTTATTATGATTCATGCATAATACTCCAATAATAAAGGACGCTACTAGCGTCCTAAAAAACACTTTTTATTTAGTGATTAGTTTCAAATCAACTGGTACTTTGCTATCCACTTTTTCTTGTTTAATCACTTTATCAGCGATTTCCACACCAATAGCACCAATTTGTTCCGGTTGTTGAGCAACTGTTGCAGCCATTTTACCCCGTTGAACTGATTTAATACCGTCATCAGTACCATCAAAACCAACTACCAAAATGTCAGTACGGCCTGCTGTTTGAATGGCTCTCATTGCGCCTAATGCCATCTCATCATTTTCTGCAAACACGGCTTGAGTTGCTGGATAGGCAGTTAATAGGTTTTGCATAACATTCATGCCTTTTGCTCGATCAAAATCAGCTGGTTGCGCAGTCAAAATAGTAAATTTATTAGCCTGCATTGATTTAGTAAAACCATCACCACGTTCTCGCGAAGCCGAAGTTCCAACAATACCTTGTAACTGTATTACTTTGGCACTGGCACCTAGTTTATTAAAAATAAAGTCGCCGGCCATTTTACCCCCAGCAACGTTATCTGAAGCTATATGACTAACCACCTCACCTTTATTGGCCGCACGGTCAAGGGTGATCACTGGAATTCCAGCTTTATTTGCAGCTAAAACAGCATTACCAACGGCATCGGAATCGGTAGGATTAATTAAAATAACTTTAGTACCTTTAACAATGATATCTTCAACATTGGCAAGTTCTTTCGCGGGATTATTTTGTGAATCTAATACCACTAAATTATAACCAAGATCATTCGCTTTTTTTACCGCCCCATCTTTTAAGGTGACAAAAAAAGGATTATTAAGCGTTGAAACAACTAATGCTATATTCTCTTTCGCCGAGGCTTGGAAAACAAAAGCAAAACTCAAAGTCACTACTGAAATAGTGGTGATAATTTTTTTTAATATCATAACTTACTCCTAAGGCAATATACCTTGTTCACTTACTTACTTGTTTTGTTATCAACTAATACTGCTAGTAAAATAACGGCCCCTTTTACAATCATTTGATAATAGGCATCCACGCCTAACATATTTAATCCATTATTCAAAAATCCTAAAATCAATGCCCCAATCAAGGTACCTATAATTTTGCCTCTACCACCAGACATGCTGGTACCACCAAGAACCACTGCAGCGATCGCATCCATTTCATATCCAGTACCTGCCGTTGGCTGAGCCGATGACAACCTTGCCACCTCAATGGTACTCGCTAAAGCACAAAGTAATCCGCTAATTGCATAAACAATAATTTTTACCCGGTCAACATTAATACCGGAAAGTCGAGTGGCAGTTTCATTACCCCCAAGCGCATATATATAACGGCCTAAACGGGTATATTTTAGTAGGTACCATGCTCCGGCAAAAACAATAGCCATAATCACAATAGGAACAGGGATTCCACTCACTTGACCAAACGCAAACCATTCAAAAAATTCCGAATTATCATTATTTCCAGTGGAAATTGGGCTACCTTTGGTATAAACCAGAGTTACACCACGTAAAATCAACATCATAACTAAAGTAGCAATAAACGCCTGTAATTTACCTTTTGCAATAATAACGCCGGAAAAAGCACCTAACACAGCCCCTAATGCTAATGCGGCAGTAATCGCAATAAATGGTGAAATATCCAAACCAATCATAGAAGCCGTAATCGCTCCCGCTAAAGCAAATGTAGAACCAACTGATAAATCAATACCGGAAGTTAAAATAACTAATGTCATACCGACTGCAATGATCGCATTAATTGAGGTTTGTTGTAGAATATTGAAAAAATTATTTAAGGTGAAAAAATTATCGCTTAAACATGAAACAAATATAATTAACACCAACAAAGTAATTAATGATTTTTGTTCAATTAATAGGTTTTTGAGCGTTTTATTTTGCAGCATTAGGCATTCTCCTGTGTTTTTCCAACGGCTGCGGCCATAAGTTTTTCTTGTGTTGCATCAGCAATTGCAAAATGTCCGGTTACTTTTCCTTCATACATGACTAAAATGCGATCACTCATGCCAAGAATTTCAGGCATATCAGAGGAAACCAAAATCACACTAAGTCCTTGTTGCTTAAATTGGTTAATAAGTTGATAGATCTCTTTTTTAGCCCCAACGTCAACTCCTCGTGTTGGTTCATCTAAAATCAAAATATCCGGACGAGTCATTAAACCTTTGGCTATAGCAACTTTTTGTTGATTACCGCCAGATAAAAATCCAATCGTTTGATTAATTGATGGTGTTTTAATATTAAATAATCCAACAAAATCATCTACTGCCTGTTTCTCATCTCGCAAACGTAATTTACTAAATTTATTAACGAAGTAATTCAATGCATTAAGTGACATATTGTCTTTAACAGACATTCCTAAAATTAGTCCATCTTTTTTACGATCTTCCGAAATATAAACAATCCCTTGGTTTAAACCATCTTGAGGTGAGCGGACTTTGATGCTTTTACCTTTTAAAATAATCTCTCCAGATTTGGCTGGGTTAGCACCATAAATCATTTTCATTAATTCAGTTCTGCCCGATCCCATCAAACCAGAAATACCTAATATTTCACCTTCATGCAGTTGGAAACTAACATCATTAACACCTAGTCCAGTAAGATTATTTACTGCTAAGGTAACCTCACCTCGTTGTTTAACAATCCGTGGGTATTGTTCATCTAATTTGCGCCCTACCATCATTTCAATTAGAGTATCTTCATTTAAATCTTTAACATTTTTTTCACCTATGAATTGCCCATCACGCAACACCGTTACATCATCACAGATTTCGAAGATCTCTTTTAAACGGTGAGAAATATACACAACCCCACAGTTTTGTTTTTTTAGTTTATTAATCACTTCAAATAACGATGCTGTCTCAGTATCTGTAAGTGCATCAGTTGGTTCATCCATAATAATAACTTTGGAATGGAAACTTAGTGCTTTAGCAATTTCAACCATTTGCTGTTCACCAATGGATAAATCGGCAATCAATCGACGACTATCGTAACTAAGGTGTAATTCTGCAAGTAACTTATCAGCTTCGACATAGGTTTTCTGCCAATCTATGCAACCTAATTTATTAACGAATTCTCGACCTAAAAAAATATTTTCAGCTATAGTCAGTTGAGGAATGAGATTTAATTCTTGGTGAATAATACCGATACCAGCATTTTGTGATGCTTTAGGTCCACTAAAATTAACTTTATTGCCTAAGTAAATAATTTCGCCTAAATCTTTTTTATAAATACCGGTTAACACCTTCATCAAAGTGGATTTTCCAGCACCATTTTCGCCAATTAATGCCATAACACGACCAGCTCTAACAGTTAAATTCACGCCAGAAAGAGCCTTGACACCCGGGAATGATTTGTGAATATCCGTAAGCTGCAATAACATATCGTTCATAAAGCATTTATTCCTAGTTCATTAAAGTACCTATTAAAAAATAACACCTGACTGTAAAATGATGTTAGCAAATGGACTACATTCGCCTGTTCGAATAACTGCTTTGCAGTGCTGGGTTTGCAACTTTAACTGTTCATGAGTTAGATAAAGAATTTCAATGCTATTTTTTTGAAGATTTTCGAGTTCTTTAAGGCGTTTTAGTATTTGAGCATGAATAGCAGGGTTTTTATCAATAATTTCGGATGCCAAAATTACTTTCTCGATCTGCATATCTTGTGATAAAGATTCAAATACTTGCATGAATGAAGGTATACCATATGTTAAAGCCAGATCAATTCTTAACGTGGAATCAGGAATAGGTAAACCAGCATCACCAATAGCAATCTGATCGGTATGCCCCATTTGGGATAGGATCTGACAAATATTTGAATTAAATAATTGACCTTTACGCATAATAGATTCCTATTAATTAAAAAAGAAAAAGATCTTATCGAAACGTTTCGATGATCTATATTCCATTGAATGGATCAATGTTGCAATAATTAATGGTCAAAGTTGTGATCTCGATCAATTTAATAAGACTATTCAAATTTTTTATTATTAATTATTAACCATCTCATTGATATAAAGATGATTATAGGTAAAAAATTCATATATTATTTAGTGATAGTTTTCTTCAATACTTAATATAGATAAGCTATATAACAGTTAATAGCTAATGAATAAATATATTGATAATGAATTTTCACTAAAAGTTTGTTAAAATATCACGATTTTTAAATTATTTTATACTGGAGAATTTTATGGCAGGTCATAGTAAATGGGCCAATACCAAACACCGCAAAGCCGCACAAGATGCCAAACGCGGTAAGATCTTTACTAAAATTATTCGTGAATTAGTAACTGCAGCTAAAATTGGTGGTGGCGATCCAGCGTCAAATCCACGTTTACGTGCAGCAATGGATAAAGCATTATCCAACAACATGACTCGTGACACCATGAACCGAGCGATTGCTCGAGGTGTTGGGGGTGAAGATGATAGTAATATGGAAACTATTATCTATGAAGGCTATGGACCAGCGGGTACCGCAGTAATGGTTGAATGCTTAAGTGATAATCGGAATCGTACGGTATCAGAAGTTCGTCATGCATTCACTAAAACAGGTGGTAATTTAGGTACTGATGGTTCAGTTGCATACTTGTTCACCAAAAAAGGTGTGATTTCTTACCCAATTGGTACTGACGAAGATCAAGTAATGGATGCTGCACTTGAAGCCGGAGCCGATGATGTTGTTACCTATGATGATGGTGCTATTGATGTATTTACCACCCCAGAATCATTTGGTGAAATTAAAGATGCGCTTGATGCTGCTGGATTAGTTGCTGAGGCGGCTGAAGTGTCAATGATCCCAGCTACTAAGGTTGATCTTGATATTGATTCAGCCCCAAAATTATTACGTTTAATTGATATGCTTGAAGACTGCGATGACGTTCAAGAAGTTTACCATAATGGTGAAGTTTCCGACGAGGTTGCAGCTACACTCTAATGGCCATTATTCTTGGCATCGATCCAGGCTCTCGTTTGACGGGTTACGGTGTAATTCGCCAAACGGGACGGCAATTAACCTACCTAGGTAGTGGATGTATTCGCACTGCTGTTGATGATCTACCTACCCGCTTAAAACGTGTTTATGCTGGCGTTTGTGAAATTATTTTACAATTTCAACCCGATATGTTTGCCATTGAACAAGTATTTATGGCGCGCAATGCTGATTCTGCATTAAAATTAGGGCAAGCTAGGGGTTCAGCTATTGTAGCTGCAGTCAATAACGATCTTCCTGTATTTGAATATGCGGCGCGCTTAGTTAAGCAAAGTGTTGTTGGTAATGGTGCTGCGGATAAAAAACAAGTCCAACATATGGTCAAATTACTTTTAAAATTACCTGCTAGCCCCCAAGCTGATGCCGCAGATGCTTTAGCCATTGCCATCACTCACGCCCATATGAGCCAACATTTAATCCAGTCCCGTAAATAAGGTTATTAAAAGCTAATATCTTTAGTTAGATTTTACTTTCCTATCAATAACCCTATTACTAATAACAATATTTCACCGCAAATATTGTTAATATACGCGTCGTTTTTATTTATATTTATGCTAAACGTGAATTGCTGTGGGAGCTTATAAGTTACTTTAACTATCATTTCGCCAAAGATATTTTTAATCATAAAAAAATGCGCTAAAAATAAGCGCATTTTAAATTATATAGTTCTGCCTAGCACACGCTAGGCATTATGCTTACAAGATTAGTCTTTATTTATATCTTCTTGTGGCAAGCTTCTTCCCGGTAAAACTGGTTTATTACGATGCTTAGTAAATAATTTAGTTATAAATAAGAAGAATAATGGTACATAAAAGATTGCTAAAAATGTAGCCGTTAACATACCACCAATTACACCAGTACCCACAGCATTCTGGCTTGCCGAACCAGCACCGGTATTCATGGCTAATGGTAACACACCCAAAATAAAGGCAAATGATGTCATTAAAATTGGACGTAAACGCAAACGACAAGCTTCTAGTGTAGCATCAATTAATGATTTACCTTCATTTTCAAGCGCATCTTTAGCAAATTCCACAATTAAGATGGCATTTTTTGCTGACAGCCCCATGGTAGTTAATAGACCAACGATAAAGTAAATATCATTATCAAGTCCTCTGAACATGGTTGCGATAACAGTACCAAGAATACCTAGAGGAATCACAAATAGTATCGAAATTGGCACAGTCCAACTTTCATATAATGCCGCTAATGATAAAAATACCACAATAATTGAAATAATATAAAGTGTGGTGGTTTGCGAGCCAGTTTGACGTTCTTGATAAGAGATATCTGTCCAGTCAAAGGTAAAACCTTTTGGTAACTGTTGCGATAACTCTTCCATGACTGCCATAGCTTGACCAGAACTTAGTCCGGCAGCAGCTAAACCACTAATACCCATTGCCGCAACACCATCATAACGGACTAATGATGGCGAACCATAGCTTTTTGAAGTGGTAGCAAAAGCATCATATGGCACCATTTCACCTTTATTATTTTTAACATGCCAATAACTAAAATCATCTGGCAACATTCGGTAAGGCGCATCAGATTGCAAATAGACTTTTTTAACTCGACTGTTATATACAAAGTCATCAATATAAGCAGAACCTAAAGCTGTTGATAACACGGTATTAACACTGCCAACTGAAACACCTAACGCTTGAGCAGTTTCAAAATCAACATTAATTTTATATTGTGGCACATCTAACATACTTGCCGGGCGTACTTGGCGTAAGCTAGGATGATGCGACGCTTCACCAAATAATTTAAAAAATGCTCCCATTAATGCTTCATGACCCATCCCGGCACTATCTTTGAGCATATACGAGAAACCGTTAGCCATACCTAATGATGGTACTGCCGGCACATTCATGGCAAAAATTCGTGCCTCTGTTAAAGTTGATAGGTATCCCATCCCTCGGTTTACTAGTGCTTTAACTTTCTGATCTGATCTACTTCGTTCATTCCAGTCTTTTAAACGGATAAAGCCAAGCCCCATATTTTGTCCACGACCAACCATACTAAATCCGGCAACGGTAAATACTTCTTTAGTAGAGTCTTTTTCTTGCTCGATATAGTACTTAGCCGCTTTATTTAATACCCCCATGGTTTGTTGTAACGTTGCTCCAGGAGGCAACTCGGCCATAATAATAATCACGCCTTGATCTTCTTCAGGTAAAAACCCGGTCGGTAAACGGTTAAATCCAAATATTAAACCTATTACAATTAAGATATAACAAACAAAAGTTATTAATGGATAGCGAATAACTTTTATTACACCTTTTTCATAAGCACGTAAACTCTTACCATATGCATAATTGAATAAATTAAAAAACCAGTTAATGGCAATAGAGCACCAACTAAATGGCGGAATGGTTACTAATTTTTCACCAAACGATGTTTTCTTGATTTTACCTTTGGATGGTGCTTTTAAAATTTGCGCACACAATGCCGGAGTTAAAACGATAGCCATAATTACTGACAATGACATCGCAGTCACAATAGTGATTGAGAATTGACGGTAAATCCCCCCTGCAGCACCACCATAAAATGCCATCGGCACAAACACAGCCGAAAGCACTACAGCAATCCCAACTAACGCCGAAGTAATTTGTTCCATTGATTTAACTGTTGCCGCATATGGAGTTAAACCTTCATCATGCATAATACGTTCGACATTTTCGATAACAACTATGGCATCATCGACCAATAAGCCAATCGCCAATACCATCGCAAACATGGACAAGGTATTAATAGTAAAACCACAAATATATAGAATAGCAAACGTTCCTAGTAATACCACCGGCACAGTAATGGTTGGTATTAATGTAGAACGTAGATTTTGTAAAAACACATACATTACGATAACAACTAAAATTATCGCTTCAATTAATGTATGCACCACATTACTGATCGAAAGTTTAACAAATGGCGTTGTATCGTAAGGGTATGCATATTGAATATCTTCAGGGAAGATTTTAGATAGTTCAGCTATTTCTTTATCAACCTTATCAGAAGTATCCAATTGGTTAGCACCAGTTGCAAGGTAAATTGCTAAACCAGCTGAAGCTTTACCATTGTAGCGAGAAATAAAATTATAATCAGCAGCACCAATTTCTACATTAGCAATATCTTTCAAAAGTACATTAGAACCGTCAGTATTAACTCGAACTAAAATATTTTGGAATTGTTCCGGTGTTTTTAAACGAGATTGCGCCGTAATGGTAGCATTAAGTTCTTGACCTTGAGTGGATGGTAATGCCCCTAATTGCCCCGCTGTTACTTGCGCATTCTGCGCTTGAATAGCGGCAGTAACTTCTTCAATAGATAGATTAAAATAGTTCAATTTATTAGGGTCAAGCCAAATACGCATCGCATATTCAGAACCAAATAATGTAGTATCACCTACACCTTGTACACGACGAATCGGATCTTGTACTGTTGAATAAATAAAGTCAGCGATATCTGCTTGTGTTTTTTGTGGATTTGATGAGTAAAAACCGATAACTTTAAGGAAGTTAGTGTTATTTTTTGCAACTGAAACACCATTTTTTTGCACACTTTCTGGTAACCTAGATTTTATACTTTCAACTTTATTCAACACTTGTACTTGAGCAAAGTCCGGATTGGTTCCTGGTGCAAAGGTTAATGTTGTTTGCACAACACCTTGCGCACTACTGGTTGACTTCATATAAATCAAGTTATCTAAACCAGTTAAATTTTGTTCGACTAGCTGGGTAACAGTATTTTCAATAGTTTGTGCATCAGCACCCGGATAAGTAGCCGTTACGGTCACAGCTGGTGGTGCAATGTCAGGATACTGCTCAATGGCTAAAAGCTTGATACACAAAGCTCCGCCTAGCATCATCATGATAGCAATTACCCACGCAAAAACAGGTCTATCAATAAAAAACTTAGCCATAATTAAATCTACCCCTGTTTTATTTCATACTGTTTTTAGTGATATTATCTAACTGTTCTTGTGATAGAAGAGCCGGTTCGCCAACCATTTCGCCTTTCATTGGTTGTCCCATTTCTACAGGGGTCAAATTGAGTAATCCCGTTACAATGACTTGATCACCAATATCTATGCCCTTAGTCACCACCCAATACCCACTTACACCAGTGTAAACTTGGATATCTTGGCGATATTCAATAGTATTATCAGGTTTTAAAATTTTAGCGGTATATTGGCCTTTAACATTACTAGTTATACCTTGTTGAGGTACCAGTATGGCATTTTTGATATGACCCAGTGTCATTTGTGGTTTAACAAACATACCCGGTAAAATCTTGCCTTCGGTGTTTGGAAATTGCGAACGTAATGTTACAGTACCTGTGGTTTCATTAACGGAGATATCAGAGAATTTAATATTTCCAGGGTAAGCATACTTAGAACCGTCATTAAAAAATAATTCTACATTATCACCTTTGACTGGCTCAAAAATCACATTTTCATCTTGAAGATATTTATTATAACGGGTTGCAGCTTCAGTCATATCAACATAAATAGGATCTAATTGTTGAACTAAGGCTAAAGGGGTTGGTTGCCCTGCGGAGACTAAAGCACCTTCAGTTACACTTGATTTACCAATATAACCGTCAATTGGTGAGTACACTTTAGTATAATCTAAGTTTACTTTGGCCGTATGTTCTGCAGCTTGTGCCACTAATACACTAGCATCAGCTTGCTTGGCATCGGCAGCAGCTTTATCATAATCTTGTTGGCTGATTGATTTAGTAGTTAATAAGCCAGCATAACGTTTTAAGGTTAATTGAGCTATATTAGCATTTGCTTTAGCACTTGCTACACTAGCTACTGCACTATCATAATTAGCTTGATAAATAGCCGGATCAATTTGGTACAGTGATTGTCCAGTTTTAACATTGGAACTTTCGTCAAATTCACGTTTTAAAATAATGCCACCAACTTGTGGTCTAATTTCAGCGATTTGAGAAGCAACAACTCGTCCCGGCAAACTTACTTTTAAAGTGTAGTCTAAAGGTTGCACTTTAAATACAGTTACCTTGGGTATTTGACCACCAGCGCCTTGTGAATTGCTATTATCACAACTTGTTAATAAAAGTAGGCTGGTTAGCGCCATTGGTACTGTTAGTAATAGTTTGTTAAATCTCATATCAAAACGACCTCAGTAGACTTAATAATTATTATTTTAAAGGAATAATTAATTTTATTTAAAAGTAACGGGTGATTTTACAAAAAATATGCATAGATTGTAAGTAACTTTACAGGTTAATAGCACAGAGTTCTAAAAATTAACTATTTGAAAAGCTCCAATAAAAAAAATATCTGGATAATTATGATTATTTGCCGAAATAAAGTAATATATGTTTTAATCATTTTTAGTACTGAAAATATAGTACTAAAAAGTATTTTAAACAAAGTGATATACTAAACAGCCTTCAAAGGCAGTGGTAGTAACTATTTTTTAATTCAATTTGTTAACAAAATAAAAAGATTATATAGTGTTAGCAAATTAATAATTTAGTTTAACTGCTATTTGAATGCTATAAGTCTATATTCAATTTAATTTTGAGATGGTTATTATGGATAATTTACGTATTGTTCTGATTGTTGTTGCATCCTTGGTCATAATTGCATTATTGATTCATGGATTTTGGATCAATAAAAAAGAACGTTCTTCTCTTTTTAATTCAGCCAGAAAAGGAAAAAACTCGGTTAATACTCAGTCGTATGAGAATAATTACCAAGACGATTTAGGCGAAGATGATGTAATTTTGCTAACACCAAAAAATAAAAAAGATAATACAAATAACGAAAGTATAGTCGAAGAAGAAGTAATAGTTGCAGAAGAACCAATTATTCAACCTCAACAAGAAGATCTATTTGCTTATGATGATCGCTTAGACGATGAATTAGACGATGCCAAAGAGCCCACTATATCTGTTCACAATAAAATTGATAATAACACTTTAGAGACTCAAGATAAAAAACACCAATCCGAAGCTAACTCAAAACCAAATAAATCCGAAAAATTAAGTTTAAATACCAAAGACGAAACACAAACAGAAATTATTGTGTTAAACGTAACGGGAATAAATGGCAAATTATTGCAAGGTGATGTGTTATTAGCTAGCATTATGCAATCAGGATTTCAATTTGGTGACATGCGTATATTCCATCGTCATGTTGACCCTGCTGGTAATGGTTCTATACTGTTTAGTTTAGCCAATATGGTGAATCCGGGTTATTTAGATCCTGAAACCATGCATGAGTTTACCACACCTGGAGTTTCTATTTTTATGGTTGCACCTACTGAAGGTAATAACCAACAAAATTTCAAATTAATGTTACAAACTGCCCAACGAATTGCTGATGACGTAAATGGTGTTGTGTTGGATGATGAACATCACATGCTAACTCCACAAAAAATTGATAGTTATAAAAATCGTATCAAAAAGGCATGTAACGAAGTTTAATCATTTCAAAATTAGTAACAATTCTATGCAAAACCGCCAACTTTTGTTGGTGGTTGTAAGTAAAGTTCAAACAACAAGCAAGCTCGATTCCGAATTAGTTCGATACAATTTTGCAAGTGCTAGTTTATTCCACACAATGTTAAAACTGTTACAACTACAATAAAATAATTTAAGAGATAAAATAATTTAAGAGTTTTGATTATGTCACTATCTAATACAATAGAAAATTCAACTACGCAATCTAAATCGATAGAGGAAATTACTCAAGAATTGGCGTCTTTACGTAATCTTATTAGGCATCATGAGTATTGTTACTATGTGCAAGATGCACCAGAAATCCCTGATGCTGAATATGATAAATTAATCAAACAGTTGCAAACTATTGAACAACAACATCCGCAGCTTATCACCCCTGACTCACCAACTCAACGGGTTGGCGGTAGTCCATTATCCCAATTTGCAACGGTAAAACATGAAATGCCTATGTTATCGCTAGATAACGTATTTGATGCTCCAAGTTTTTTAGCTTTTGATAAACGCGTTAGAGATCGGTTACCGTCAAAGAATAACGAACCAATTGAATATTGTTGTGAACTTAAACTCGATGGATTAGCGGTAAGTTTACTTTATGAAAATGGTCACTTTATTCGGGCGGCAACCCGTGGCGATGGTACGACCGGAGAAGATATTACGGCTAATGTTAAAACCATCAAAACTATACCTTTAGTCCTTCATGGTGATAATATTCCCAATCGTTTAGAGGTCCGTGGTGAAGTTTTTATGACCCACAAAGGATTTGAAAAATTAAATGCTGATGCAGAAAAGCGAAATGAAAAAGCCTTTGCTAATCCAAGAAATGCCGCAGCGGGTTCTCTACGCCAATTAGATCCTAAAATTACTGCTAAAAGGCCATTAACTTTCTTTTGTTATGGAGTCGGTATCGTCGAAGGTGGTACACTTCCGGATACTCATTATACTCGTTTAATGCAATTTAAAGATTGGGGATTACCTGTTAGTAATAAAGTACAAATACGCCATGGTGCTCAAGAGGCATTGAATTATTTTGAACAAATTAGTGCCGAACGGATGTCATTGGATTTCGATATTGATGGTGTAGTAATAAAAGTTAACCAAATTGCCTTACAACAAGAATTAGGCTTTGTTGCGCGCGCACCACGCTGGGCTATTGCATTTAAATTTCCCGCTCAAGAACAAGTAACTCAATTAAGAAAAGTTGACTTCCAAGTCGGCCGTACTGGTGCAATCACACCAGTAGCTAGGCTTGAACCAGTATCAGTAGCCGGAGTAATTGTTAGTAATGCTACCTTGCATAATGGTGACGAAATAATTCGTTTAGGTATTCGAGAAGGTGACTACGTGACCGTTCGCCGCGCCGGTGATGTTATTCCTAAAATTGTTGCCGTACTATTAGATCGCCGACCAGCTGATACTAAACCCATTGTTTTCCCTACCCATTGCCCAATTTGTGGTTCATTAATTGTGCGTGATGAAGGGCAAGCTGTGTCCCGTTGTGCCGGTGGTTTAATTTGCCCTGCCCAACGTAAAGAATCTTTAAAACACTTCGTGTCTCGCCGAGCTATGAATGTGGATGGTATGGGCGATAAAATTATTGAACAGTTAGTCGATAAAAATTATGTTGAAACACCGGCTGATCTTTATAAACTCAATGTACCAATATTATGCTCTTTAGACAAAATTGGTGACAAGTCAGCTAATAATTTATTAAATGCCTTGAATGATTCTAAAAATACTACACTAAGCCGTTTTATCTTTGCACTGGGGATTCCTAACGTTGGCGAAGTAACTGCTGAAAATTTAGCCAACCAACTTGGTAATTTAAACGCGATTGCAAATGCTAGTTTAGAACAGTTACAAAAAGTAAATGATATTGGGGTAGTTATTGCTGAAAGCATTATAGACTTTTTTAAAGAACCGCATAACCGCAGTGTCATTGAACAATTAACCAGTCATGAAATAGGTATTCATTGGCAAGATATCGATATACAAGCACAGATAGTAACGACTACTTCACCTTTTTCTGGTAAAACTGTAGTATTAACCGGTACGTTATCTGTTTTAACTCGGGATGACGCCAAAAAAAGATTGAAGAGATTAGGTGCAAAAGTGACCGGAAGTGTTTCTAAAAACACAGATCTTGTCATTGCCGGTGAATCCGCTGGTTCTAAATTAGATAAAGCCCAAAAACTCAACATTACAATAATTGATGAGCAAGAAATGTTACGTTTATTAGATGAATAAACATACAATATCCAAGAACTAGTTAGATTATTAAATATCAAGTAACTCGCAAAAAACTAAGGAGAGAGTTATGCCATTATTAGATAGTTTTAAAGTTGATCATACCAAAATGAAAGCACCATTTGTGCGTGTTGCTAAAACCATGAAAACCCCAAAAGGGGATGACATTACAGTATTTGATCTACGTTTTACCATTCCCAATAAAGCACAGTTACCAGAAAAAGGCATTCATACTTTAGAACATTTATTTGCCGGTTTCATGCGCGATCATTTAAATAGTGATAAAGTCGAAATTATCGATATTTCGCCTATGGGTTGTCGCACCGGATTTTATATGAGCCTTATTGGTAAACCTAACGAATCAACAGTAAGTGATGCTTGGTTAAAATCAATGCAGGATGTAATAAATGTTAAATCGCAACAAGATATTCCGGAATTAAATGAATATCAATGTGGTAGTTATAAAATGCACTCACTAGATGAAGCAAAAGCCATCGCTGAACAAGTAATTAAATCCGGTATAGGTGTTTGCCATAATCAAGATATTGCATTAACAACTGAGCAATTAGCCAAAATTAACCATCGATAAGGAACTGTTATGCCAAATGTAGTCATTGATTTTATAGAAGGCCGAAGTGTAGAACAAAAAAGGGAAATGGCCAAACGTGTAACCGATGCCATTGTAGAAACCCTCAATTGTAAACGTGAAGCAGTACAAATAATTATGCACGAAATAACCAAAGACCAAATTGCTAACGGTGGGATATTACGTTGCGATAAAGATTAATAGTGATTAAGTGAATTATAAAATTATTATTAATATGGCTAATTAATCTCAAAATTTTATATCTATTTTGGGATTAATTAGTTTTAACAAATAATCAAGAACTGTTTAACTAAGCAATCCACTAGCTGAATAAAACAACCTGCATAAATAATAGTAAATACCTTAATGATCACAATGATGAAGATGTAATAAATGCCCCATTTTAGCGACTTTAGTCTCTAAATAATGTTCATTATTCGGGTTTTCACCTACTTCTAAAGGGACTCTTTCGACTATTTCAATACCTGCAGCTTCTAAAACTCTAATCTTTTCAGGGTTATTAGTTAACAAACGAATTTGCGATACACCCAATAAAGTTAACATGTCTGCACAAAGTGTAAAATCACGTTCATCGGCAGCAAAACCTAATTGATGATTAGCTTCGACTGTATCAAACCCTTGATCTTGTAAGGCATAGGCTCTAATCTTATTAAGTAACCCAATATTACGCCCTTCTTGACGATGGTAAATTAAAATACCTTTGCCTGCTTTAGCTATTTGCTGCAACGCAGCTTCTAATTGAAAACCGCAATCACAACGTAAACTATACAAAGCGTCTCCGGTTAAACACTCGGAGTGGATTCGAGTTAACACCGGTTGCGAATCGTTGATATTGCCAAATACTAATGCAGCGTGATCCTTACCTGTTGCAATCTCTTCAAATCCTACAATCTTGAAACACCCCCATGGTGTGGGCAGTTTCGCTTCTGCAACAAGTTTTATTTGCATCATTATCTCCAACTTTAAAAAACATAGATAAGAAATTTATAAAACAAAATATTATCTATGATAAAATAATCAAAAATGTGTTTAATTGAGTTTATAAATGGGGTTTGTAATAAAAAAAACAATAGCTTTATTGGCTATTTTTTTAATTGTACCATTAGTTATTATAGTCGCCAATTGGCATTGGCAACCAGAGTCTATAGATAATACTTCCGAGTATTTTTTTTGGCTCACCGAAACGGCTAGTTATCCTTGGGCCATAATCACATCAACGGCGTTGTTCTTGTTATTTTGTATATTAATACCAAACAAAAGCCCTAAAAAAATTGTGCTATTGTGGTTACTACTCACTACCACCATTTTAGGTGGACAAATTATTAAATCAATTATCAAATCTCATGCTGCAGAATCAAGACCATATGTATTATGGCTGACGCAAAATTACAATATTAGTGATGAACATTTTTATGCAATCCCTAAAATTGAACGCCAAGAAATAATCCACCAATTATTAAATGGGTCTTCAACTATTCCCCATTGGCTATCGCGACATTGGCAAAATGAAACTGGTTACGCTTTTCCATCCGGGCATACTTTATTTGCAACTACTTGGTCTTTTTTAGCCATTGTCTTATTAGGATTTAGGCGCCATTATTTAATTGTTTCTACGTTAATCCTATGGGCAGTACTAATGGAAATTAGCCGGTTATCATTAGGAATGCATTATCCTGATGATTTAATTTTAGGAACTTTTGTTGCATGGGTTATCTCATTAATCTGCTGTTTTTATGCTAGAAAATGGCTTATAGTAGATTCATAATTTTTTAAATCTGTAATTTTGTTAAAAATTGCAGATTTGATTTATACTTATGTGAAAAATAACAATAAAAAGGTTAGCATTATGAAATTAGTTATATCGATTCTATTGATAATTGTCATTTTTGCCATATCTATAACCATAGGTGCTGCTAATGATCAGGTAGTCACCTTTAATTATTTATTTGCCAAAACAGAACTTCGCTTATCAGTTTTAATGGCAATTCTATTTGGTTCCGGTTTTATTGTCGGTTGGATATTGACAGGTATCTTCTTTATTAAATCCAAATTACAACTTTCATCATCTAAACGAAAATTTAATAAATTACAAAAAAAATATGATGAAGAAGTAGCCAATAATCAACAAGTGAATTTAACTAACTCTAATTAAGAATAGAAAATTATGTTTGAACTGTTATTTCTGTTACTGCCAATTGCTGCTGCATATGGTTGGTATATGGGTGACAGAAATGCAAAACAAAAGTATTTAAATCAATCTAATCGGCTATCGCGTGAATATGTAGATGGTTTGAATTTTCTATTGTCTAATCAAAAAGACAAAGCAGTCGATCTATTCTTAGACATGTTAAAAGAAGATGAAGGTACGCTTGAAGCTCATTTGACCCTTGGTAATTTATTTCGCTCCCGCGGTGAAGTTGACCGAGCTATTCGTATTCATCAAGCATTAATGGAAAGTTCTTCCTTAACCTTTGAACAACGTTTATTAGCTATTCAGCAACTAGGTCGTGATTATATGGTTGCCGGTTTATATGACCGCGCTGAAGAAATGTTCCTACAATTAACTGAAGAAGAAGACTTTCAACAATATGCACTTCAGCAACTTATCATCATCTATCAATCCACTAGTGAATGGATAAATGCCATTAATGTTGCCACTAAATTAGTCAAACTTGGTAATGTAAAATATAAAACCAATATCGCCCAATTCTATTGTGAACTTGCCGCTTTAGCCATTGCTAATGATGATCTTGATAAAGCGTATAACTTATTATTAAAATCTGCCGCAGCCGACGCCTCGTGTGCTCGCACCTCTTTAATGCTAGGTCGAGTGTTAATGGTACAAGATAAAACCGAACAAGCTATCGTTACTTTACGACAAATCCTTGAGCAAGATAAAGCGTACATCGGTGAAGCTCTACCATTAATCAAAGATTGCTATATGCAGCTAAATCAACCACAAGAATTGCAACAATTTTTGAAATTATGTGTCGACCAAGATACGGGTAATGTGGCCGAACTAATGCTGGCGGATATCGTTGAACAACAAAAAGGCTTAGATTCAGCCCAATATTATTTGTATCGAGAATTAATTAAGCATCCAAACTTAAAAGGATTTTATCGTTTAATGGACTACCATGTCGCCGATGCTGAAGAAGGTAGAGCCAAAGAAAGCCTACTCTTATTACGTAATATGGTGGGAGAACAAATTAAATCTGTACCTAATTACCGCTGCACTAAATGTGGTTTCACGGTTAATTCAATCTACTGGTTATGTCCTGCTTGTCGTTCTTGGTCAACGATTAAACCAGTCCGTGATTTTGAACACCTTTCTGATAACTAAAAGAGTTGTTTATGTTTTTAATTGATTCGCACTGTCATTTAGATAGTTTGGACTTTAGTTCTAAATCTATTGACGATGTAATACAAACTGCTCAACGCAACGAAGTAAAGCATTGCTTAAGCGTGGCAACCACACTTTCTGGTTACCAATCCATGAAGCGTATGCTCATGCCCTATCAAAACCAATGTTCTTTTTCGTGTGGCATCCACCCGCTCAATCTGGATGATGAAGTTTATGATGCCGCACGCTTCGAAACTTTGGCTCAAGAACCGAATGTGGTTGCTCTTGGTGAAACGGGTCTGGATTACTATTACCAACAAGATAACATTGAGCAACAACAATATATCTTTAAAGAACATATTCGACTTGGTAGAAAACTAAGCAAACCAATAATTGTGCATACGCGTAATGCACGGCAAGACACCTTAACCATATTAAAACAACAACATGTCCATTCAGGGGTTTTACACTGTTTTACTGAAGATTTAGACACAGCTAAGCAACTATTGGATTTAGGCTTTTATATCTCGTTTTCAGGAATTCTTACATTTAAAAACGCCGAAAGTATAAGAGAAGTAGCTAGATATGTACCACTTGATCGTATTTTAGTTGAAACCGATTCCCCTTATCTGGCGCCGGTACCTTATCGCGGCAAAGAAAATCAACCCGCATATGTGCGCGAAGTTGCCAGTTATTTAGCCACTTTAAAAGGTATCGATTTGCAACAAATAGCTCAGCAAACCACGCATAATTTTTGTCAATTATTCAACCTGCAAGGGGGACTAAATGCATAACAAGTTAACCATAGACTGGGATGATTTTCTAACCAATTATTGGCAAAAAAAACCGGTTATTTTACGTGATGCTTTTGCTAATTTTAGAGATCCCATAACCCCCGACGAGCTAGCCGGACTAGCCATGGAAGAAGAGATCGAGAGCCGTATTGTATCCAATAAAAATGGTATTTGGGATGCTAAGTTTGGGCCTTTTATTGATTATAACAATTTAGGTGAAGATCATTGGAGTCTACTAGTACAAGCGGTAGATCACTGGCACGAACAAGCAGCAACCTTAGTTGAACCATTTAAATGCCTACCACAATGGCAATTTGAAGATTTAATGATTTCCTATGCAACTCAAGGTGCTGGCGTGGGCCCACATATTGATAACTATGATGTTTTTATCATTCAAGGCATGGGCTGCCGACGTTGGCAAGTAGGTGATCGTAACCCTAATTACAAACAATTTAGTGCTCATAAAGCTTTGTTACATGTTGAAGAATATCAACCAATCATTGATGAAGAGATCACCGCCGGCGATATTTTATATATCCCAATAGGGTTCCCACATAATGGGGTATCAATTGGCGAATCACTAAGTTATTCAGTAGGGTTTAGAACCCAAACTTCGCAAGAATTATTAAGTAATTTTGCAGATTATGTTATTGATAATTTGCCTAATGGCATCTTTTATCAAGATCCTAATTTAAAATTACCAAATGATGCCTATCGTATTCAAGCTTATGAATTGGCGAAATTACAAAATCAAATGATTGAGTTAATTAACAACCCAAAACTATTTAATGATTGGTTTGGTAAATACATAACTTTACCAATGCATGAATTAAATATTGTACCAGTAGAACCGACCTATTCATTTGACGAATTTATAGAATTATTCCAATCCGGACTAGAATTGTATCGAGTGCCTAGCATTCGTATTCTTAAAATCGGTGATTATGGTTATATTAACGGTGAAAAAATTGCATTACCAATGCCAATTATCGATGTTTTATGCGCTAACGATATACTTTATTATGAGCAGTTAGCCGATGACGCAACCCTGACTGTCATGCTTAACCTTGTTAATAAAGGTTATTGGTATTTTGCCGAACAACAATAAGTATTCATCCCCCTCCGCCGATGCAATTATCGGCGGTTTAGAAAATAATATTTTAAATAACCTCTATATAGTTATCTAATTATTGCCACCAATAAATTCAGTTTACAACCAAGCACCCTGCTTATAGCTTGGCATGCTTATTGATTAACTAATTTTTATTCTACTGATAAATTTTGTACACCAAAAAACTACTTTTTTACTACTTTTAATTTGGATTTTTAAAACGTTTGAGTATATACTTGCCAACGCTTTTAAATCCCTCCTGTTTAACAATGCGTTAAACATCTACAATAGCTTATTTAAGCAACTATATATCTTCAATAACTAGAGGTTAACATGAAAACTGATGCAAACTTAGTGCAGCAAGCAGAAAGTGAGAGTGAACATACAACACCTTATCAAAAGAGAACACTTTTTGCTTCAACTGTCGGTTACGCCCTAGATGGCATGGATATGATGATCTTAGGTGTTTGTTTTAGCCTAATTTCAGCTAGCTTTAACCTTACCAAAGCAGATCTGGGTACTTTAACCTCAGTAACGTTATTAGGTGCAGTACTTGGTGGCATCTTATTTGGAGTACTAGCCGACAAATATGGGCGGGTAAGAGTTTTTTCATGGACGATTTTAATTTTTTCACTATTTACAGGTTTATGCGCAATCTCCCCTAACTATGAAAGTTTTTTAGTGTTCCGTTTTTTAAGCGGCTTAGGGCTTGGTGGTGAATTTGGTATTGGCATGACGCTAGTTTCGGAAAGTTGGCCTAAAAATAAACGCTCACGAGCCACTTCGATTGTCGCTCTGGGTTTCCAAGTTGGTATAATTCTAGCAGCATTAACCGTTAATTTTGTGGGTGAGATTCATGGGTGGCGTTGGGCTTTTGCTATGGGCGTGTTACCTGCATTATTTGTAGCCTGGACTCGTAAAGGTTTAAAAGAACCGCAAATTTGGCAAAACATCAAAGACCAAAATAAAAATAATGTGGCGATTAGTAAACTGTTCAAAAACCCAAGAACTACCGCTACTACTATTGGTTTAACTATAGCTTGTGCAGTGCAGAATTTTGGCTTTTATGGCCTAATGGTGTGGATGCCCAATATGATTGCCACTGAACTTAAACTACCATTCAAAAACACCATGAATTGGACCATTTCTACCACTATTGGCATGTCTCTAGGGATTTTAGTTTTTGGTTGGTTATGTGACAAATTTGGTCGCCGTCCAGCTTATATTGTGTTCTTACTAATCTCAGCTGTATCTATTTGGTTTTATTTCCACCAAACTGACATGGTGGTGTTAATTATATTTGGCTCAGCTATTGGCTTCTTCGTAAATGGTATGATGGGTGGTTATGGTGCATTATTAGCTGAACATTATCCAACTGATGCTCGCTCCAGTGCCGAAAACATTATTTTTAATGTTGGCCGTGGTATTGCCGGAATATCCCAAGTGCTAATTGCTTACTTAGCTACCGTATATTCGATTAGTTATGCACTGGCGTTACTTTCAGCTACCTACTTACTCTCAGCCGCTGCCTTTGTATTCTTAATTCCAGAAACCAAAGGTAAAGCATTAGAATAGTAACTAATAACAGGGCTAATGCCCTGTTTTTCATGTTTTATTTATCTGAATTATCTTTACAATCACTAGGTTTGATGTTCAAGCTCAATACATTTTCGTCATTGATATAGTAATTATTGCTAACACCATCTGTGAATACTAGTTGTAACGCTTTCATAGTGGCATCTTTACCACAATAAAGCGCTAATAGATTATTTAACATCGCTTTTTGCGTATCCGCATTTTGTAAAGAGTCTTTGGTCATACCAACAACTGTATATTTATAACTAATGATATTATTATCATTAGTCACATCAACCAAGGTAGTATTACCGTCAAAGACTACTGGTAATAGTTTTTTTATGCCGTTAATCACTTCATCTTGAGCAACTTTGTAATTACCATCTTTGATTTTATTAATAGCATCTTCGCTTGCGGATTGGGTTTGGGCAAACAAATCTTTGGCTTTGTCATTAATATCAGCACTAGTTTGTTCAACTTTTTGTTTAATATCACTAACTGTAGATTTTGAATTATCACAATTAACTAAAAACAAGCCCATCATTGCCAATGTTATTACTTTAAAAATTTTCATTATTTTTTCCTTAAAGGATATGTGTTTGATATTGATACGATTATCTTTTACTAAAAAAGAGTGCACTAAATACTGCTTAACAAATAAAATTACCACAATAAAAGAGCTCTAAGCGGCTCTTTTATTAAGTTAAATAATCATTAATTAGTATGCAAACCGCCAGTGACACCATAAGTTTCGGCTGTGGTATAGCTTGATTCTTCAGAAGCTAAATGCACATATACACCACACAACTCAACTGGTTGACCGGCACGTTCTAATGGCGTTTGTTTACCAAATTCTGGTATCACTTCACTCGGTTGCCCACCGCAAATTTGTAGTGGGGTCCACACTGGTCCCGGAGCCACACAATTTACCCGAATACCTTTATGCCCTAATTGTTTAGCTAAACCACGAGTAAACGCAATAATTGCTGACTTAGTTGAAGCATAATCTAACAAATTAGCTCCCGGTTGAAAGGCTTGAACCGACGAAGTAGTAATGATGGTTGAGCCTGGTTTTAAATAACCTAAGGCAGCTTTAGTTACCCAAAATAGTGAGAACACATTAATTTCAAAGGTTTTTTTAAGTTGCTCGGTAGTTAAATCCATAATGTTTTCAACGGCAGTTTGTTTACCAGCAACCAAAGTCAAATTATCTAAACCACCAAGTTTATGATGTGCTTCTTCAACTAGCTTTTTGCAGAAAGACTCATCACTTAGATCACCCGGAATTAACACGGCTTTACGACCAGCAGCTTCAATGACTTTAGCCACTTCCTCAGCATCTTTTTGTTCATAAGGAAGGTAATTTATAGCAACATCTGCCCCTTCTTTGGCGTAGGCTATAGCGGCGGCGCGACCAATACCGGAATCACCACCAGTTACCAACATTTTACGCCCTACTAAACGTTGATGACCGATATAACTTTTTTCTCCACAATCAGGAAGCGGATTCATTTCACATTGTAAAGCGGGTGCCGACTGTTTTTGTTTTGGAAATTTATCGTGATAATATTTGGAAATTGGATTGTACGTTTGTTTACTCATAATTTTCTCCTAAGTTAAACATGCATTTATAAAAAATCAATATAACTTAAACAAAATCAATTAACTAACTACAAAATCCTATTGTTGAGAATATTCTACATCTGTAAAATATATAATTGATCTAAATGACTAGACTAGGTTATTGTTAATGTAAACCTCCTGCTTAAAAGCCAATAAAAACAAATTTGGGTGTAATTAAAGTTGTATAAAACGAAAAGCAGTTATCATTATCAAAACTAATTAAGTTTGATTGGGTGCACAATCACTAGGTTCGATTTCAATAATGATGATTTCTTGATTATTAATAAAATAATGATAATTGGCGCCATTGGGGAATAAAGTTTTTAGCTGCCTAATATCTTCGGTATCTTTACAATATGTTGCTAACAAATTATTACGTATTGTATCTTGAGTTGTTGGTAATAATAAAGCATATTTAGTTAATTTTTTTACATCATATTGATAATTAATCACGTTATCATTTTTATAAATACCCGTTAACGTAGTAATTTGATCAACCGTAATGGGTAATTTTTTTCTAATAGGATTAATCACCGCATCTTGAGCTTCATCCAAATAATTATCTGGCGATGAAGGTTCAATTATACTGTTATCATTCTGACTTGAATTGGGTTTGGCATTATCACAACTGACTAAAATTAAACTAACAAATATTAAAGCTATTTTTTTTAACATTTTCATATTCCCTAATTTAGTCACTAAATCGCAATTATGAAGACTTATAAAACTTAGCCAATATTTAGAACAATCTTTAAAATTTGTTTTTTTTAGATTTCTTAACATGTTATTTAGAACAATATTAAAAAGCAATAAAAAACAGTTGCACTTTTTTAAAAAACGAGTATTTTGTTAAAAATCAGTTTAATAAATGACAAGATAGTTTAAATATAACATTATGAATTTATCACTCACTACTCTCCTCATTAGCATTATTGTCAGCGTGGTCATTATTCCTGCGCGGGGGCGTTTTTTGAGTTAAATATATGTTGATATATAAAATCAAAACCCCCGCCCCAAAAAAGCGGGGGTTTTTTTTGAGGCTTAAATGATTAAAACAAAAACAAGTGAGGAATGAATGTTAGGAACACAGTGGATAGTAAAAACTCTAAAAGAAAAAGGGGTTACCACCGTTTTTGGGTATCCAGGTGGTCAAATAATGCCTCTTTATGATGCGCTTTATGATGGTGGTATTGAACATGTACTTTGCCGTCATGAACAAGGTGCCGCCATGGCCGCCATCGGTTATGCTAGAGCAACCGGAAAGATAGGCGTTTGTATTGCAACCTCAGGTCCAGGCGCTACTAATATCATTACTGGATTGGCCGATGCCTTAATTGATTCTGTTCCGGTACTTGCCATAACCGGTCAAGTTCCTAATTCATTAATAGGCACTGATGCCTTTCAGGAAGTTGATGTTTTAGGTTTATCCTTAGCATGTACTAAACATAGTTATTTAGTTGATAATCCCCAGGACTTACCTAATATCTTAGAGGAGGCGTTTAACTTAGCCAACTCAGGCAGGCCGGGACCCGTTCTTATTGATGTTCCCAAAGATATCCAGCTTGCTAACCTTGACTATCAGCAATACTTAACACCAACCACTTATAAACCTAAACTTAATAACCCTAAACTATCATCCTATACTCCTGCCGATATCCAACTGGCCAAAACCATGATTGCGCAAGCACAAAAACCAATGCTATATATTGGTGGCGGTGTTGGTTTGTCCGGGGCAATTTCAGAATTACGTGCATTTATGGTCTTGACCCAAATACCGAGTGTTTCAACATTAAAAGGATTAGGCGCTGCCGATCTTAATAATCCATATTATTTAGGGCTAATCGGCATGCATGGCTCTAAAGTTGCCAATTTAGCCGTTCAAGAATGTGATTTATTAATTGCCTTAGGTGTAAGGTTTGATGATAGAGTAACCGGTAATCTTAATGAATTTGCTCGTCATGCTAAAGTTATTCATGTAGATATAGATCAAGCAGAAATTAATAAATTAAAACAGACGCATTTAGGATTACAAGGTGATATTAAACAAGTATTACCACTTATTAACCAAACCGTTGCTATAGCACCATGGCAACATAGAATTGACGAACTAAAAAAACAATATCCAACCCGCTATGATCACCCGGGTGAACCAATTTATGCTCCGGCATTATTAAAAAATATCTCGGAACGCAAATCCGCCACCACTATTATCACTACTGACGTTGGCCAACACCAAATGTGGACTGCACAGCACATGCGTTTTAACCATCCACAAAATTTTATCACCTCTAGTGGCCTTGGCACTATGGGTTTTGGTTTGCCGGCAGCCATTGGCGCCCAATTGGCCAGACCGAATGATTGCGTAATTTGTATTTCTGGTGATGGTTCTTTTATGATGAATATACAAGAGCTAACTACGATTAAACGTAAAAAATTGCCGATAAAAATCGTATTAATAGACAACCAACGCCTAGGTATGGTGCGGCAATGGCAAGAATTATTTTTTAATGAAAGATATAGCGAAACTAATCTCTCGGATAACCCTGACTTTTTAATGCTAGCCAAAGCCTTTGACATTCCGGGGCAAAAAATCACTAGCAAATCCGAAATTAACTCAGCTTTGGATAATCTATTTAATTCACCTGGTGCCTATTTACTGCATGTCAGTATTGATGAATTAGAAAATGTTTGGCCATTAGTACCACCAGGCGCCGCCAATGAAAATATGCTAGATAAAAGTCACAAGGAGTAAGCCATGAGCGAATTAACTAACTACCAATTTACCATAAAGGCTTACGATCAATTAGGTTCACTAGAACGAATTTTACGAGTGATTCGCCACCGCGGCGGTCATCTTGAAAAGCTGCAAATGCAAACTGCGGAACATAATACCTTTGTATTAAACTTGGTGGTAACCACTAAAAGATCGATTACCAGTTTGCAAAATCAACTGGCAAAGCTAGTTGATGTAATAACCATTGAGTGATAGTTTTTTATTACTACCAAGTCAATAAAGTAATAACTAACAATTAGATAAGTATATATTTATAAGTTAAACAAAGTAGAAAGTATAGTATAATGCTTGACCGTTAATTAAGAAAAAGCACGCAGCAACATACATACTGAACAATTAAGAAAATTTGAGAGGAAAACAAAATGGGTTCTACAGCAAAATCTGATTATATTTGGTTTAATGGTGAAATGGTTCCATGGGCAGACGCTAAAGTACATGTAATGTCACATGCTTTACATTATGGAACGTCAGTGTTTGAAGGTGTTCGTTGCTATAATACGCATAAAGGCCCGGCTATTTTCCGTCATAAAGAACACGCACAAAGATTATTAAATTCAGCCAAAATTTATCGCTTACCTGTGCCCTATTCTCTTGAAGAAATCATGGCAGCCACAAGGCAAACCCTTATAAAAAATAAATTAAATAGTGCTTATATCCGCCCACTAGTATTTATTGGCGATGTTGGTATGGGCGTTAACCCACCAGATGGTTATAAAACCGATGTAATGATTGCTGCTTTCCCTTGGGGTGCCTATTTAGGTGAAGACGCCTTAGACCAAGGTATTGACGCTATGGTTTCATCATGGCACCGCGTTGCTTCCAACACCATCCCTGCGGCAGCCAAAGCTGGTGGTAACTATTTATCTTCATTATTGATTGGTTCTGAAGCCCGTGCTAATGGATTCCAAGAAGGCTTAGCCTTAGATGTTCATGGTCACCTTTCAGAAGGTGCTGGCGAAAATGTCTTTGTTATTAAAGATAAAGTGTTATATACACCGGTACTTTCATCTTCTGCCTTACCGGGTATTACTCGTGATGCCGTATTAACCCTAGCTCGTGATTTAGGTATCGAAATTCGTGAACAAACCTTATCGCGCGAAGCTCTTTACTTAGCAGACGAAGTCTTTATGACAGGTACCGCAGCTGAAATTACCCCAGTACGTAGCGTTGATCGTATTCAAGTTGGTATTGGCCGTTGTGGACCAATGACCAAACAAATCCAGCAAACCTTCTTCGGATTATTCAATGGCAAAACTGAAGATAAATATGGTTGGTTAGATCCGGTTAAATAACAAAGTATGCTCAAATCCACCGATAAGTTCGGTGGAGTTTTTTTTAAAAAATTGAATTAAGTACTGAAAAATCGGTCACTTACATAATAAAAACTTGGGAGCAAGAAATGCCTAAATATCGTTCCGCAACCTCAGTTGAAGGTCGCAATATGGCGGGGGCCCGCGCCCTATGGCGTGCAACGGGCGTAAAAAATGAAGACTTTGGTAAACCCATCATCGCTGTAGTCAACTCTTTCACTCAATTTGTACCGGGCCATGTCCACCTTAAAGATATTGGACAATTAGTTGCCAAACAAATTGAACAATCAGGTGGCATTGCCAAAGAATTTAATACTATTGCTGTAGATGATGGCATTGCAATGGGGCACAGTGGCATGCTGTACTCACTACCATCCAGAGAACTCATTGCCGATTCTGTAGAGTACATGGTAAATGCTCATTGTGCCGATGCCATGATCTGCATTTCCAACTGTGACAAAATTACTCCCGGAATGTTAATGGCTTCATTACGCCTTAATATTCCAACAGTGTTTGTATCCGGTGGTCCAATGGAAGCCGGTAAAACTAAACTATCCGATCAGATCATCAAATTAGATCTTATCGACGCCATGATTCAAAGTGCTAATCCTAATGTTAGTGACGACGACAGTCGTGTAATTGAAGAATCAGCATGCCCTACTTGTGGTTCTTGCTCGGGAATGTTCACCGCTAATTCAATGAATTGCTTAACCGAAGCCTTAGGACTCTCACTACCGGGCAATGGTTCACTAGTTGCCACGCATAAACAACGTGAACAATTATTCCTTGATGCGGCCAAACGTATTGTAGAAATTACCAAAAGTTATTATGAACACGATGACGAATCCTATTTACCACGCTCCATTGCCACTAAAGCCGCTTATGAAAATGCCATGTCATTAGATATTGCCATGGGTGGTTCAACCAATACGGTACTGCATTTACTAGCTACCGCCCAAGAAGGTGAAATTGACTTTACCATGTCCGACATTGATAGACTCTCTCGTAAAGTCCCGCATTTATGTAAAGTAGCCCCAAGTACTGCCATCTATCATATGGAGGATGTACACCGCGCTGGTGGCGTAATAGCGATCTTAGCCGAACTGGATAAAGCCGGCTTACTTAACCGCAATGTGCATAATGTGCTAGGGCTATCATTACCAGAAACCTTAGCTAAATATGACATTACCCAAACAACTGACGCCGCAATTAAAAAAATGTATCGCAGTGGCCCTGCGGGCATCCGCACCACTAAGGCATTTTCGCAAGATTGCTATTGGGACACCCTGGATGATGATCGTGAAAATGGTTGTATACGTGACCAAGCTCATGCGTACAGCCAAGATGGCGGATTAGCAACCTTATACGGCAATGTAGCCCTAGATGGTGCAATAGTTAAAACTGCTGGGGTAGCCGCCGAAAATCTAGTATTCCGTGGCCCCGCCAAAGTGTTTGAAAGCCAAGAAGACGCTGTAGATGCCATTTTAGGCGGTAAAGTTGTAGAAGGTGATGTGGTCGTTATTATTTATGAAGGCCCTAAAGGCGGCCCGGGCATGCAAGAAATGCTCTACCCAACCAGTTATTTAAAATCCATGGGATTAGGTAAAAAATGTGCCTTAATAACCGATGGCCGCTTCTCCGGTGGTTCATCAGGTTTATCCATTGGCCATATTTCGCCAGAAGCTGCTAATGGTGGCGTGATCGGATTAGTGCGTGACGGCGATATTATTGATATTGATATTCCTAATCGTAAATTGGTATTAGATGTTCCAGCCTGTGATCTTGATCTACGCCGGGTGGCCGAACTTGAACGTGGTGATAAAGCCTTTACCCCACATAAACGCGACCGCAATGTTTCATTTGCACTAAGAGCTTATGCTAGTTTAGCTACCAGTGCAGATAAAGGTGCCGTACGTGATAAAAGCAAATTAGGTGGCTAATTGTGAAACAACAAACGACAAATTTAACCGGTGCTGATTATTTAAAAGCAACCCTCCGCTCAGCAGTTTATGATGTTGCTCAAGTCACACCTTTAGAAACGATGGAAAAAATCTCCTCCAGATTAAATAACCAAATTTTCGTCAAACGTGAAGACCGCCAGCTGGTGCATAGTTTCAAAATCCGTGGAGCACAAGCAATGATTGCTAGCCTAAATGCGGAAGAACGCCAACGCGGAGTTATTGCCGCCTCAGCCGGTAACCATGCTCAAGGGGTAGCCTTATCAGCGAGCAGATTAGGGATTAGTTCCTTAATTGTCATGCCACTCACTACTGCCGACATCAAAGTTGAAGCAGTAAAAAGTTTTGGTGGTGAAGTGCTCCTATATGGTGCTAACTTTGATGAAGCCAAAGCTAAGGCTTTAGAACTAGTTGAACAACAAAATCGCATTTTCATTCCGCCATTTGATCATCCACTGGTTATTGCCGGGCAAGGTAGTATTGCCATGGAATTATTACAGCAAAATGCTAAACTCGATCGCATTTTTGTGCCAGTTGGTGGTGGTGGTTTAGCCGCAGGGATTGCTGTTTTAATCAAACAAATCATGCCATCAATCAAAGTCATCGCCGTAGAGCCCGCCGATGCTGCCTGCTTAAAAGCGGCATTAGATGCAGGTAAACCGGTTGATTTAGAACGTGTGGGATTATTTGCTGAAGGTGTTGCGGTTAAACGCATTGGCGATGAAACTTTCAGACTCTGCCAAAAATACATTGATGACATAGTAACCGTGGATAGCGACGAAATTTGTGCCGCTGTCAAAGATCTGTTTGATGATGTGCGGGCTATTGCGGAGCCTTCAGGTGCCGTTGCCCTTGCCGGGCTAAAAAAATATGTGGAACAACATAATATTTTTGGGGAAAACCTAGCACATATTTTATCGGGAGCTAATTTAAACTTTCACAACTTACGTTACATTTCTGAACGTTGCGAATTAGGTGAAAAACGCGAAGTTTTACTTGCCGTAACTATTCCTGAAAAACAAGGTAGTTTTTTAAGTTTCTGTCAACTATTAGGTGGCCGTTCGGTAACTGAATTTAGCTACCGTTATCATGATGAAAATTTAGCTTGTATTTTTGTTGGCGTTAAAATTTCCAAAATCAACGAAAAAGACGAAATCATGCAAGAACTCACCTCAGCAGGTTATCAAGTGGTTGATTTAACTGAAGACGAAATGGCTAAATTACATGTCCGCTACATGATCGGCGGTAAACCATTTAAACAGTTACAAGAACAAATATACAGCTTTGAATTCCCGGAATCGCAAGGTGCTTTACTCAAGTTTTTACAAACCCTAGGCACTAATTGGAATATTTCCATGTTCCATTACCGCAGTCATGGCACCGATTATGGGCGGGTATTAGCTGCATTTGAAATTAACGAAAGCAATAATAGTAATTTCAATGAACACTTAACCGAACTGGGTTATGGCTTCCATAATGAAACTGAAAACCCTTCGTTAAAACTATTCTTGACCAACCAACCTTAATCCCTTTAATAACGACTATTGCAAGCAATAGTCGTTGTCACTATAACCAATATAGAAGATTAAATGCTCCGTTAACAATCCTATTTAAGGATCATCCACAGCCTATTGCTATTATTAATGATTAAGTACATATTATGTATACAATAATAATATAAAATTCAATTTGATTGGTTAAAGTAAATAAGCAAATAATAGCAATATTCTCATTAGAATTTATTCATTTTACTAAATATTAAAATAGAGCCACCGCCATGATTAAACTCGCCATAATAGGCACTAATTGGATCACCGACAAATTTATTGCAGCTGCGTTGCAAAGCCAACAATACCAATTGGTAGCCGTTTATTCACGCAGCCTTGATAAGGGGCGACTATTTGCACAAAAATATCATATTGACAGCGTATATACCGATTTGGATGAGTTAGCTAAAAATCCGCAAATCGATGCCATTTACATTGCCAGCCCTAATTCATTACATTTTAACCAAGCAAAATTAATGCTCGAAAATGGCAAAGATGTGATTTGTGAAAAACCATTAACCTCAAATTTAAAGCAAACCCAAGCATTAATTGAGATTGCCATTAACCACCAGCAAGTCCTTTTTGAAGCACTAAAAACCTACTATTTACCTAATTACCAGCAAATACGCAACTATTTACCCAAATTAGGTAAAATCCATAAAGTGCTATTGAATTATTGCCAATATTCTTCCCGCTACCCGAGTTACTTAAAGGGGGAAAATCCTAACACTTTCAATCCATTATTTTCTAATGGGTCAATAATGGACATTGGTGTTTATCCGCTTAATTTTGCCATTGGCCTATGGGGCAAACCAACAACTATCTCAGCAACGGCTAGCTTACTCGAATCAGGTGTGGACGGGCATGGTTCGGTAATAATGGAGTATGAAGATTTTGAAGTCATCATTTGGCATTCTAAAGTGAGTAATTCCTATATCCCTAGCGAAATTCAAGGCCAAGATGGCGCCTTAATAATTAATCAGCTATCCATTTGCCAACAAGTCAGCTATCAACCTAGGCAAGCTGAGCTGCAAGATATTTCCGTACCGCAAAATAGTAATGACATGTTTTACGAAGCCAACCACTTTGCCCAACTGTGCCAGCAGCGGCAAATTGAACATAATGGCTTAAGCAATTCACTCACCGCAGCAGAATTACTAACTACTATAAGGCAACAAACTGGGGTGATCTTTCCGGCGGATCAATTTGATTTACCTTAACCCGGTAATAACCAATAAGCGGTGTTGGCAACCATTAAACTAACAATAAGTTAACCGTGCCACCACCGCTATCCATTAGCAAACTAATGCCAATAATCAAACTTGCCAGAGTTGTTTGGATTATTTAATCTGTTCAATATAGTCTTTTACAATGCCAATACTATTAGCAAAAAGTTGTTTTTCATTATCAGAAAAATCGAGTTCGATGATCTTCTTAATACCATGTTGATCCAAAATCGCCGGAACACCAATGGCAACATCCTTATAACCATATTCCCCATTCAAAATACAACTTAACGCTAAAGCACGGTGACTATTAGTAAAAATATGCTGACAAATTTCGGTAATAGTGCTGCTAATACCATATTCGGTACAATGCTTATATCTGACTATTTCAAAACCTTTTTCTTTCGCGACTTTACCAATTTCGGAAAAATCGAGCCTATTTTTATCTAATTGATTTAATTGAATACCATAAACCGACGAATGTGACCACACCGGGAATTGCGAATCGCCATGTTCACCCACAATAAAAGCATCGATACTTTGTGGCCCAATATCCATCTGTTCGCCCAACAAACGGCGTAGACGCACAGTGTCTAACCACACGCCAGTGCCAATAACTCGGTGGCGTGGCAAACCCGATAACTTCCAAACTTGGTAAGTAATCGCATCGCAAGGATTAGTGGCGATTAAAAAAATGCCTTTAAAACCATTTTTCATCATATTAGGCACAATACTAGCAACAATCTTAGAAGTACCAGCCAACTCCTCGGCCCTACTCTTTTGTGCTAATCCGGAAGTAACGGTAATAATAGCAATATCAATATCGGCACAATCGCTTGCTTCTCGCAAACTCACCTTAATCATATTTTGTCGATAAGCCGCAGCATCTAGTAAGTCTTGGGCATGCCCATAAGCTAAATCTTTATTAAGATCAACTAATGCAATTTCTTCACAAATACCACGATTGACAAACGTATAAGCTGTAGTCGAACCCACATTACCCACACCAATAATCATCACTTTACGCAATTTCATTTTGTACCCCATCTGAGTTAAGTTTACCCATTAACATTGAAAAACGCATAACCCCAAAATACCACTTAATACTTAAGCAATCTTATACCTATAAATAGCCAACCAGCAAGCGTAAAATTAGAAATGAGTTAACTAATTAGCTTAGTTGCCAACTAACCTTAAGGTGGATTTAAAACCATAGCCTAAATTGGTTGGATTTTGAATTTCCCGCCGTCGCACGGAATCTAAATTATCACTAATAATATGCTATTTTTATACTGAAACATACCCCTCTCAGGAAACATCTTAACGGGGAAGTTAATTATTTGAATCCGTTAGGTTGCGAGCGTTTTACGCTTGGGTGTTGGTTTTAATTCCCCCGCTTAAGTGGTGCCGAGGGAGGTAATTGGCATAGAACAACCGGCAGGAAGCCGGGTGAGCCGTGGGCGCACAGGGAGGTGCGATACGCGGCGGTTGGTTAAGTGCCAATTAGCGAGCGAGGGTAGTCACACAGTGACCACTACTTCCCGCAGTGTGTGGGGAGATTGTTAAGAGGGATTCACACCAATCCCTCTTAACGCCTAAGCGGCAGCGTAACTGATTAGCCAATTTTTATACTGAAACGTATACCTCTCAGGAAACATCTTGACAAGCATAAAAATGCCAGCGCTGTGGCTGGCATTTTAAAAAGCGGCTAGGTTTGCCCCTGCCGCTGCAACCGTCCTTTGGTTGCTTAAACTTTATTACCCCTTATTAAACACCTGTGACTTAAGGATTAAGGACTAAGAACTAAGGACTAAGGATAGGCGCAAACCCCGTAGGTGACGTAGGAGGGATTGACGCTGAAAACGTTGCCGAAGTTCGGCATGAGATTGAACTGGTACGAACCGTTGCTGTCGCTTGTACAGTAGCGGTTGTAGACGAAGCCGGCAGCGGTATAACCGGTCATGTCGCCCCATTCGGTGAACAAACCCGCACCAATATTACGTTGGTAATGATTACCATCTGATGACGGCGTGGCGCCCACTGCTCCTGTGCAAGGAAAACTTGGTTCTACACCAGAACCCGAACACACCGCGTTAGTTAAGTCTTTGACCTGGGGCAGACGGTAACCACCGCCTAAATTACTACACCAGGATGAGGTGTAAGCATAAATATCATCTCTATCTCCGCGGTTGACGAACCAATGCTGTAACTCAAAACCATATTTTAATACCTCTCTATTACTACTATCTTTACCGACTAACACGAATGTCTGTGGTAAGGTGGGTTTAGCAATACTACCCGGTGTGGCTGATTCTTGTTGCGCTGCTGTTGCAAACGGGCCAGTAAGGGTGACGCGGATGTTATTAGCATTATCGGGGGATGGCGTCATGGTAGCGGTTATACCTCCTTGGCTGACTGTTGTCCATGTCAATGCTGAACCTTTAACACCAACTATGTCTAAATCAAAATACAGATTATTAGCACCGGTAGTCGGGAAGTTACGACTGTAACCTGATGATTCAGTGGATTGCACCAGGAAGCCTTTAGTTGGGTTCCAGATAGTGGCGGGGCCGACGAAGTTCCATCCTGATGAACCCCAAATTGTCTCATTATTTTTACCATATTGTAGATTCGGCCGGGCGTAACAGATTGTTGGCACAGCTTTAGGACTAATATAATAAGTGGCGGTACCACCGCTGAAACTACTACTATTAGGCAGCCCATACTGAGTGGTTAAACTACCAGCAGTGCTGGTTAATTCCACTTTATAAGGCGCTTTATCACAAAGGCTTAATACAGTATCACGACTGACTACTTGTCCATTTTTATCGGTAATACGCACAGTTAAATCACCGCTAGCAGTAACACCATTAGCACCCTGGCCATCACCATCATCATCGCCCCAGTAATTATACGGGGCACTAATTAAGTCGTTTAAGGTAATGGAATCAGTAGTGGCTGGCACCAACATACCAATATCGGTAAAACTCTGGTTTTCCTTGAGTAATACTATTGGATTACTTGCAGTTGAGGTATTATCGGCTGGGGTATAAGTGATTTTAGTTGTGCCATCAGAGATAGTAATACCTAATAGACCATCACCCGTAGTAACCTTAGTTACCCCATTATCAAAGGTTAAATAGGGCTGACTACCATGGATTACCTGGGCGGTAGTAGCGGACAAGGCTTGGGTAGTGGTAGCATATGGCAACAATAGCAACGGCATTAAGGCTAGACAACGCTTTATACTAAAACCTAAACGCTGCGGGCGCTTAATTAATGATAATGATTGTAACTGCTGATTTTGGTTGCTGAATTGCCGACGGTGCGGGATTAAATCGGGGACTAAATTATCACTTCGGTGAAATGAGTCAACTACAGTGTGTTGAGATAGATTTTGGACGTAAAGCTGCCAGTGCTTGTGTCTTGTGTCTTGTGTCTTCCAGTATAAGGCATGATGAAGATTCCGTCAAGTAATTTTATGTTTTATTTACATTTTTTCCATTTGAGTGCGCGAAAATTAACCTCCGCACCACTCATCGCTAAAAGTATAACGCCTTGATAAATTTTAACTACTGTTTTGTTAAGTTTATTTGTAAAGAATAGTAAAGATGAAGGGATTTGTTTTATTTTTAAGCTGGGTTTGGGGTTGAGTTTTATACTGAAACGTATACCTCTCAGGAAACATCTTAACAGAGTTATTGTGCTTTAGTTATTTGAATCGGTTAGGTTTCGAGCGTTTTACGATTTGGTGATTATATTAATTGCGGAGTTAACGCTCGAGTAAGGGGATTTTAACGCGAAAATTCCCTTACAACCCAAACGCGGGCCTGCAGATGGTGGTCTACGACTGCCCTCCGCCTTCGCTTGGTCTTAACGCACCGGTCGTGATTTGTTCCTACAAAGCACTCCCTCGACAAACCTCCCTGTTTGCCGTGCTAACCGCCCTCAGTTGTCGGCACCATCCAACGGCCAATTTAACACCTAAAAACCCATTATCTAAATGACTTAATACCCTAGCCTATTACAGAATTGATGTTGCTGAATGCTGTTGGTTTTAATTCCCCCGCTTAAGTGGTGCCGATGGAGGTAATTGGCATAGAACAACCGGCAGGAAGCCGGGTGAGCCGTGGGCGCACAGGGAAGTGCGATACGCGGCGGTTCGTTAAGTGCCAATTAGTGAACGAGGGTAGTCACGCAGTGACCACTACTTCCCGCGGGGTGTGGGGAGATTGTTAAGAGGGATTCACACCAATCCCTCTTAACGAAAAAGCGGCTCGGGTTGCCCCTGCCGCTGCAACCGTCCTTTGGTTGCTTAAACTTTATTACTCCTTATTAAACACCCGTGATTTAAGGATTAAGGACTAAGAACTAAGGACTAAGGATAGGCGCAACCCCCACCGTAGCTGTAGTCGGGGTTGATGCTGTAAACGTAGCCGTTGCCCGTGTCGACACCGAACTGGAACGAACCGTCCCTGTCACTTGTCCAGTAGAGGGTGATGAAGAAGCCGGCAGCGGTATAATAGTCCATTCTGCCCCATTCGGCGAACAAACCCGCACCAATATTACGTTGGTAATGATTACCACTTGATGACGGCGTGGCGCCCACTGCTCCTCCTCGGCACCAAGAGCCTGAACCAGTTCCCGAACACACCGCGTTTGTTAAGTCTTTGACCTGGGGCAGACGGTAACCACCGCCTAAACTACTACACCAGGATGAGGTTTTACGATAAGTATATCTATCAGGTCCGCGGTTGACGAACCAATGCTTTAAGACAAAGCCATATCTTACTACCTCGCTATTACTACTATCTTTACCGACTAACACGAATGTCTGTGGCAAGCTGGGAGTAGCGATACTACCCGGTGTGGCTGAACTTTGTTGGGCTGCTGTTGCCGCCGGACCGGTGAGGGTGACGCGGATGTTATTAGCATTATCGGGGGATGGCGTCATAGTAGCGGTAATACCACCTTGGCTGACTGTTGGCCATGTCAATGCTGAACCTTTAACACCACCTATGTCTAAATCAAAATACAGATTATTAGCCCCGGTAGTTGGGAAGTTACGACTGTAACCTGATGGTGTAGTTGATTGCACCAGGAAGCCTTTATCTGGGTTCCAGATAGTGGCGGGGCCGGCGAAGTTATATCCTGTAAATTCTTGACCGTTGGTACCATAGGTCAGAATTGGTCGGGCGTAACAAATTTTAGGTGCAGCTTTAGGACTGATATAATAAGTGGCAGTACCACCGCTGAAACTACTACTATTAGGTAGCCCATACTGGGTGGTTAAACTACCAGCTGTACTGGTTAATGCCACTTTATAAGGCGCTTGACAGATATCTAAGCTGGCACTACGACTCACTACTTGATTGTCTTTATCGGTAATACTCACAGTTAAATCACCTGTAGCAGTAACACCATTAGCACCCTGACCATCACCATCATCATCACCCCAATAATTATAGGGTGCACTAATTAAGTCGTTTAAGGTAATGGAGTTAGCAGTGGTAGGCACCAACATCTGTACATCAGCTAAGGTTTGACCAACATCAGGTAACACTATAGGTGTAGTCGCTGAAGTATTGATTGCCGGTGTAATGTGAGTACCGTCAGATAAGGTAATCCATAACAGAGCATCCGTAGTTGTAACCCTAGTTACCCCATTATCAAAGGTTAAATACGGCTCAGTACCATGGATTACCTGGGCGGTAGTGGCTGACAACGCTTGGGTAGTAGTAGCATACGGCAACAATAGCAACGGCATTAAAGCTAAACAACGCTTTATACTAAAAGCTAAACGCGGTTGGCGGTTAATTGATGATAATGAATGTAACTGCTGTTTTGGGTGACCCGGTTGCCGACGGTGCGGGGCTAAATTGGGAACTAAATTATCACTTGGGTGAAATGAGTTAACTACAGTGTGTTGAGATAGATTTTTGACGTAAAGCTGCCAGTGCTTGTGTCTTGTGTCTTGTGTCTTCCAGTATAAGGCATGATGAAGATTCCGTCAAGTAATTTTATGTTTTATTTACACTTTTTCCATCTGAGTGCGCGAAAAATAACCTCCGCACCACTCAGTGTTAAAAGTATATCGCCTTGATAAAATTTAACTACTGTTTTGTTGAGTTTATTTGTAAAGAATAGTAAAGATGAAGGACTTTGCTTTATTTTTAAGCTGGGGTTGGGCTGAGTTTTTATACGCAAACATACCCCTCTCAGGAAACATCTTGACAGGAAATTAATTATGTAAATCCATTAGGTTTCGAGCGTTTTACGATTTGGTGATTATTTTAATTACGGTGCCGACGCTCGAGTAAGGGAATTTTAACGCGAAAATTCCCTTACAACCCAAACGCGGGCCTGCAGATGGTGGTCTACGACTGCCCTCCGCCTTCGCTTGGTCTTAACGCACCGGTCGTGATTTGTTCCTACAAAGCACTCCCTCGGCAAACCTCCCTGTTTGCCGTGCTAACCGCCCTCAGTTGTCGGCACCATCTAACGGCCAATTTAACACCAACACCTTAACACCCTAACCTATTGTTGAATTATCTGGTTTTTATGGTTATTGTTTTTAATTCCCCGCTTAAGTGGTGCCGAGGGAGTTAATTGGCATAGAACAGCCGGCAGGAAGCCGGATGAGGCGTGGGCGCACAGGGAGGTGCGATACGCGGCGGTTCGTTAAGTGCCAATTAGCGAGCGAGGGTAGTCACGCAGTGAACACTACTTCCCGCGGGGTGTGGGGAGATTGTTAAGAGGGATTCACACCAATCCCTCTTAACGCCTACGTGGCAGCGTGACCAGTCCTACAAAGCACTCCCTCGGCAAACTTCCCTGTTTGCCGTGCTAACCGCCCTCAGTTGTCGGCACCATCCAACGGCCAATTTAACACCAACACCTTAGCACCCTAATCTATTGTTGAATTAATTGGTTTTTACTTCCCGCGGGGTGTGGGGAGATTGTTAAGAGGGATTCACACCAATCCCTCTTAACGCCTACGCGGCAGCGTGACAGATTAGCCCGTTTTTATACTCAAACATCCCCCTCTCAGGAAACATCTTGACAGCAATTGTCTTAACCTCAAGCTGAATTTTTTATTTTAACTTTGCCATATAATCTATTAATTAAATAGATTTAATTATCTGCTATTTTCATTGATTTTTTTCTAAAATAGGTTGATTATTAAATAATTATTTTTTAATCATTATAACAAAAAGAAATTGATAACTATTCTATAAATGATAATAATTCTCATTACTAGTTTTATTTTAAAGTAGCATTATTGTTAAGTATATTTAAACAACAGGAGTGACTAATGGGGTTCAATTTCTTACCAAGCCGAAAGAAATTCTTTTTAATAATTTTTACTTCCCTGATGATTAGCATCGGATTTGCAAATTCAGCTATAGCCGCCAATAAAAAATTTAAAGTCGTTACCACTTTTACCATCATTCAAGATATTGCCAAAAATGTTGCCGGCGATGCGGCAACCGTTGAATCAATCACCAAAGTTGGCGCCGAAATTCATGAATATGAACCTACCCCACAAGACATTGTAAGAGCGCAATCTGCTGATTTAGTGTTATGGAATGGCTTGAACTTAGAACGTTGGTTTGAACGTTTTTTTGAAGATATTAAAGATGTGCCTGCCGTAGTAGTAACTGCTGGCATTGATCCAATGCCGATTCAAGAAGGTAGTTATAAAGGCAATCCTAACCCTCATGCTTGGATGTCGCCAACTTTAGCTTTAACCTATATTGACAATATTCGCGCAGCATTAGTTAAGTATGATCCGGATAATGCTAGTGTTTATAATCAAAACGCGGCTGATTACGCCGCTAAAATTAAAGCGCTTGATGCGCCATTACGTGAACGTTTAGCCAAAATCCCTAGCGAACAGCGTTGGTTAGTAACTAGCGAAGGCGCCTTTAGTTACTTAACCCGAGATTATAATCTGAAAGAAGCCTATTTATGGCCGATTAATGCCGAACAACAAGGCACGCCGAAGCAAGTTAAACATGTGATTGATTTAGTCAGAGCTAATAATATTCCGGTGGTATTTAGTGAGAGTACTATTTCCGACAAACCGGCTATTCAGGTAAGCCAAGAAACTAATGCCAAATATGGTGGTGTTTTATATGTGGATTCGCTGTCAACCCAAGATGGACCTGTACCAACCTATATTGATTTATTGAAAGTTACTGTAGAAACTATAGCCAAAGGGTTTGAAAAATAATGCCGAATATTTGCTTAAATGTTGATAACATTACCGTCACTTATAATAATGGTCATACCGCCATTCATGATGCCAGTTTTACGCTAAACGGCGGCACAATTTGTGCGTTGGTTGGTGTTAATGGTAGTGGCAAATCGACCCTATTTAAAAGCATCATGGGCATGGTGCGCCCAAAAATGGGGCAGGTTAGTATAAATAATCTCCCGGTCAAACAAGCGTTGAAACAAAATATTATTGCCTATGTGCCACAAACTGAGGAAGTCGATTGGGACTTTCCGGTGTTGGTGTCTGATGTGGTGATGATGGGGCGTTATGGGCATATGTCGTTTTTGCGCATCCCTAGTCAAGAAGATAAAAAGCAAGTGGATATCGCACTTGAACGCGTCAATATGACGGAATTTAAACATCGACAAATTGGTGAATTATCGGGGGGGCAAAAAAAGCGAGTGTTTTTAGCGCGCGCTCTGGCTCAGCAAGGTACTGTGTTGTTGTTAGATGAACCTTTTACTGGCGTGGATGTAAAAACTGAAAATGCGATTATCGATCTTTTAAAGGCGTTACGGAGCGAAGGGCATTTAATTTTAGTTTCTACTCATAATCTTGGTAGTGTGCCTGAATTTTGCGATCAGGTGGTGTTAATTAATCAAACTGTACTGGCGTTTGGACCAACAAAAACCACGTTCACTCCCGAAAACTTAATGACCACTTTTGGTGGTACTTTGCGCTATTTAAGTTTGTCTGGTGATAAATTGCATGAGGATTCCGATCCACGCATGGTTTCTGTTTTAACGGATGATGAACGTGCGGCAATATTTTATGGTGAAGGTAAACATGATGCACCGCATCAAGATTTGCTGATTGAACACCCTGATAATAAACCACAAGGACAAGACTAAATGGAACTACTATTTGAACCATTTACTTATGACTATATGCTCAAAGCAATTTGGGTGAGTTGTATTGTCGGTGCCGCCTGTGCGTTTTTATCGGCATTTTTGATGCTAAAAGGTTGGTCGTTAATGGGTGATGCCCTTTCACACTCGGTGGTTCCGGGCGTTGCCGGTGCTTATGCCCTTGGTTTGCCCTATTCAATCGGCGCCTTTTTTACCGGGCTTTTAGCCGCCCTTGCCATTGCCCTTATTCGTGCCTTTACTCGTTTGAAAGAAGATGCCATTATCGGTTTTATCTTTTCTACTTTTTTTGCTGTTGGTTTGTTGATTATTTCGTTAAATCCAACTTCAGTTAATGTGCAAACCATTATTTTTGGTAATATTTTAGGCATTGCCGATAGTGATATGTGGCAAGTACAGATTATTATTTTAGTCTCATTTATCTTACTGTTTTTTCTATGGAAAGATTTACTGGTGACTTTTTTTGACGAAGTGCATGCGCGATCGATCGGTTTAAACCCATTGCGTTTAAAGATCCTGTTTTTTACTATTTTAAGCGCGTGTACCGTGGCGGCACTGCAAACCGTGGGCGCAATTTTAGTCATCGCCATGGTGGTGACACCGGGGGCAACTGCGTATTTACTGACTAATCGGTTTTCGCGATTACTGATTATTGCGGTAATCATTGGTGGCTTAACCAGTGCCATTGGCGCATGGTTTAGTTATTTTTTAAATGGCGCTACCGGCGGCGTGATCGTGACCTTACAAACTCTTATTTTTATTGCTGCTTTCCTATTTGCCCCACAACATGGTTTAATCCCTAATCGGTTAAGGATTAAGCGCGATCTAGTAAATAAGGCAGCCAATATATGATGGAGTTATGGGATTTTATTAGCCACCCTTTTACCTATGCCTTTATGCAACGGGCAATTTTAGCGGCGCTAGCGACCGGATTTGTATGTGCTTTATTGTCCTGCTTTTTGGTACTTAAAGGTTGGTCGTTAATGGGCGATGCCATTTCACATGCGGTTTTACCGGGAATTGTGTTGGCTTATTTAGCGGGCATTCCAATTATTATTGGTGCTTTTGCTTCTGGCTTATGCTGTTCGGTAGCTACGGGTTACATTAAAGAAAACTGCCGCGTAAAAGAAGATACCGTTATGGGGATTGTGTTTTCGGGGATGTTTGCCTTTGGCTTAGTACTCTTTTCTAAGGTCGACACTTCGCAACACTTAAATCACATTTTATTTGGTAATGTACTGGGGACCACTTACGCCGAATTAAGCCAAATATTAACTATTGCGATCATCGTTTCGATTTTGGTCATTATTAAACGCCGTGATCTAATGTTGTTTTGTTTTGATCCGGTACAAGCCAAAGTCGTTGGTTTACCTGTCAAAGTGTTGCATTATGGTTTGCTGAGTGTTTTGGCCTTAACCATTGTCGCCTCGTTACAAGCGGTTGGCGTGATACTGGTGATTGCGATGTTAATTGCCCCCGGCATCACTGCCTTTTTATTATGCAAACGTTTTGAATTGATGTTAATTATTGCGATTATTGTTTCAGTATTTTCAACAGTAACCGGCACTTTGATTAGTTTTTATATTGATGGTGCAACTGGGGCTTGTATTGTTATTTTACAAGCAACTATTTTTATCTTAGCTCAGTGTTATCGCCTTATCGCTAATCGCGTCAAGCAAAACCATAGCTTTAATCCGGCGTAATGCTATTAGTATTTAGATGATGATTTACTCATCATCTAAATATTTACTGGCATCAGCATAGTTGTCAAAGCGTGAGAAGTGACCTTGGAATTTTAAGCGCACTTTCCCAATGGGGCCATTACGTTGTTTGCCTAAGATAATTTCGGCAACGCCTTTATGTTCGGACGCTTCATTATAGACTTCGTCGCGATAGATAAACATGATCACATCGGCATCTTGTTCGATTGATCCAGATTCACGTAGATCCGAGTTCACCGGGCGTTTGTCGCCACGTTGTTCCAAACTACGATTAAGCTGTGAAAGTGCCACTACCGGAATTTGTAACTCTTTAGCTAACGCTTTTAATGACCGTGAAATTTCTGCAATTTCTAAGGTACGATTTTCCGAGATATTCGGCACCCGCATTAGTTGCAAATAATCGACCATGATCATACTTAAACCTTTATGTTCACGGTAAATGCGGCGCGCGCGTGAACGTAATTCCATTGGTGTTAAGCCAGAGGAATCATCAATATAGATATTCTTCTTTTCCAGCAATAACCCCATAGTGCTAGAAATTCTAGCCCAATCATCATCTTGTAATTGACCAGTACGGATACGGGTTTGATCAACGCGTGACAGCGAAGCCAACATACGCATCATGATTTGATCTGCTGGCATTTCCAAACTAAAGATTAGTACTGGTTTTTCTTGCATCATCGCGGCATTTTCACACAAATTCATGGCGAAAGTGGTTTTACCCATGGATGGGCGTGCGGCCACAATAATCAGATCAGAGCGTTGCAAACCGGCGGTCTTTTTATCTAAATCAATAAAGCCAGTGGCTACACCAGTCACACCGTCATGTGGACGTTGGAAGAGTTCTTCGATTTTAGCCACAGTTGTTGCCAATACATCAGTGATGCTTTTAGGCCCTTCCCCTTGTTTAGTACGGCTTTCAGCAATCTGAAAAATTTTGCTTTCCGCTAAATCTAAAATTTCTGAACTATCGCGGCCTTCAGTGGAATAACAGTTATCGGCAATTTCATTAGAGGCGCTAATCAATTCGCGTAAAATAGCTTGTTGGCGAATAATATCGCTATAAGCCACCACATTAATGGCGCTAGGGGTGTTCTTTGAAAGTTCCGCCAAATAGGCAAAGCCACCAACATCTGCTAATACTCCTTTGCTTTCCAAACTTTCAGACAATGTAATTAAATCAATCGGCGTACCTTTAGTAATCAAGGTATGCATTTCAGAAAAAATCAATTGGTGATGGCGAGAATAAAAATCACGCTCGTTAATCGTCTCAGCAACGGTATCCCAACGTTGATTATCAATCATTAAACTACCCAATACCGCTTGTTCCGCTTCAATAGAATGCGGTGGTAATTTTAAATTATGCAGATTCGATTTGTTCGCATCTTTATTGGCATTGGTTTCATCAGTCTTCTTTGGATTCATTTTTCTCAAAGTTTAATCCTATCTAAATGCTTACGCTTATTGTAAAAATAATGGACCTAACGGCTGCTCAGGTATTTGGTATTCTGGTGGATAATCTACCTGAACTAAGTATAAACCTTCGGGTTTGGCTGTGGCTGCGGCTAAGGTTCTATCCTTAGCTTGCAACAGTTCTAAAATCCATATTGGCGGTTTATTGCCACAACCCACTTCTAACAAACTGCCAACAATATTACGCACCATATGATGCACAAACGCATTGGCTTTGACATCGACTATAATGTATTCACCTTGCCTTGTCACCTTAATATGCTGAATATTCCGCCATGGTGTCAGTGACTGACATTGCGCTGCACGAAAAGACGAAAAATCATTTTCCCCTAATAGGTGCTGTGCCGCTTGGTGCATTAAGCCTGCATCTAACGGTAAATAATAGTGCGTAACGCCTTTGGTTAAAATTGCCGGGCGGTAACGATGATTATAAAGCACATAACGATAACGTCTAGCTGTGGCGCTATGCCGAGCATGAAAACTATCGGCAACCGGTGTTGACCAGCGCACCGCAATATTAGGCGGTAAATTTGAATTTACCCCCATCGTCCAAGCACTTGCCGATCGCGTGGCATTAGTTACAAAATGCACCACTTGTCCGGTAGCATGCACGCCGGCATCGGTCCGCCCGGCACAAAACAAGCTTATCGTTTCGTTAGCAACAATCGATAAGGCAGTTTCTAACCTTTGTTGAATAGAGTCAACGGCTTGCTGGCGTTGCCAACCAAAATAGTCACTGCCATCATACTCGATCCCTAGGGCTATTTTACAGGTATTCATTAATGAGGATCTCTAACGTCTCAATCAACATTAATGCCCCCAAATAGCGAACATTATCGGCAACAGACCAAAATTGAATTTGTTCATAATTGCCATAACTGTGCCGTAAATTGGCAATTTTAATCGCTAGCGATTGCTCCGCCTCATTGCTAACTTGGGTGACCGGTGTAGGTAACTCACCTTCATGTATCTCAACACCATATTCACTAACGCGTGCGGTATCTAATTCAATCGGTAAACTGCTACTGACATTAACCGCTTGCGCCAGACCATAAAATACCGGCACCACCACTGATTCAATTGATACCGGCAAATCATAATTACAAATAACCTTACGGATCTGGTCAACTTGTGGTTGTTCACCTAATTGTGAATCATTGTTTTGCTGCGCAACTGGTAATAAGTTAAAGGCTAATTGTTGATCAAATAACTCATTATCAACTGGCATGCCATTGAGTAATCTGGCACTTTGCCCGGCCAGTTCATCGACGCCATTTTTTCCATACAATGATGCCGGAATAAAACTGGTCATATGCAAATTAGTTAATAGTTCGATATTAGTTAACGAAGCCACCGATCGTAATAACTGACAGACTGTGGCACTAGCTACTGCAATAATATTTTCATTGCGGTATTCAGTTAACACATTATTATTCACTCGCGGTACTAATAATGGAATGTGATCTTGCTGCGCAAAATAACCACTAGCGTCAATGACAACACACCCTGACTGAGCGGCCACTTGGGCATATTTTTCACTGGTTTTAGTCCCGGCAACAAACAAAGCAAAATGGCACTCACTCCATTCCATTTGGCTACTATCAATAACCGTCAGATTTTTACCGGCAAAACGCACAACTTCACCGGCACTATTATCACTACCAACTAAAAATAAATTTTCAATTTCAATTGCGCGTTGTTGTAATAATTCAACTAAAGCCGAACCAACTTGGCCGGTGGCTCCGACAATGGCAATATTCCATGCTGACATAATTTAAAACCTAAATAAAAAAATTTGCCGATGATTATATCACTTTATTGGCAAACACAGCGGAAAAAAGTAACTATCAATACGGCCAAAAGGTTAAGCGCATAAACTGGCGATTTTGGCTGGAATTATTAGCTATTATCACAACTTTTATTGGCGTTATTCTGATTTAAATAATTTGGTTTGTTGATCCAAAAAACTCAGTAAATCGGGGAAGCGATATTTGCCGGTCATGGATTTTATATTGCTAGCGGCGGCATCCAACTGCGTACCAATCGCGGTTACATAGAGTGGATGTTTACTGTTGCCACGTAACACCTCAATTAAATATTGGCTATTGCCTAAAAATGGCTTCTTCGCTACACCAATAATAGGAATAGTTTGCTTTAAGGCGTTGTACAAATGCCCACCTAAACCCAATTTGCCATCTTGCAGATGTACGTAGCCATCAATGATGATGGCGCTAATATTGCTTAAATCAATTTTATTTAACAAAGCCATAATGCAAGGTAATTCGCGTTGATAAAACTGACCAGATTGATAAGGGGCAACATTATCTTGGTAATCGGTAATGATGCCTGTGATTTCGGCTTTTGACGCTGACCAATGCTCAAACAAAATACCCACTGTTTTGGCACGATCTTGCATATAATAAACATCAATTGCTAGATACATTTTACTGGTTTCCTTACTTAAAAATGTATTATATGTGGTATATTTGCAGTAATTATATATAGTTAACTATATTTACTTTGATCTGAGTTATGAGAGATTTTAATCTGTTGTAACATGTTTTTGAACTATGGGTAAAGGCTTTTTTGCAAGCCAATAAGCAATATTATATTTTTTTATTTTGTTTGTTATATCAACTGCACAACCAAATATTTTATAGCGCTTATTTATCGTTATAATGACCTTTACATTGGTAAATTTCACAGCGGTCATTAACTACCTTGTAGACAAGTCTGTTTTTTGTGTCTATTCGCCTACTCCAAAAGCCCAACAAATTACCTGTTAATTGTTCAGGTTTACCTATGCCAGAAAAAGGGTTTCTGACTATATCTGTCAACAGTAGATTTATTTTTCTCAATGTTTTCTTGTCCTGTATTTGCCAAGCAAGATATTCTTCCCATCCTTTGGGAGTGAAATTTAAATCCATTACTCCATTGCCTTAAGCTCGGCTAGGTTTTTTTTAATGAATTCCCCGTTTTTTCCTTGTGCGATAGATTCTTTCAAGGCGCTTTGATTTTTATGGCTAAAAAATGGGTCTAACTCTGGTTTAAATGGTAAAGCACTATCAATAACCATTTGATTTAAAAATATGCGTACTGCCGTTGTTAAATCCATGCCTAAACCTTGAGCAACTTCTTGCGCATCTTTTCTTAATTTGTCATCTAATCTAATTTGTAAAACTGCCATTTTAACACCTCATTAACCCAATACAATATACATAAATTGTATTTCATATGTAATACATTTGCAATATTACTGCACTTATTTTGATTGGCTTGGCTAACACTTTTATCCCCATACTGCACTGAGACTTTAAAGTCGTCAGAACGGACAATGTATTTTCTAATTTTTCGCGCTCGGTCGGTATTGAAATTTCTATCTTCTATGGGTTAGATTTTTCTTCGGTTTCGGATGTGCTATAAGTGCTAACTAATTGTATTTCAATATAATCAACATATAACATATATATAAGTCAGTCAGCCATTCAAGCGCTACTAATAAAAATTTGGAACGCAGATCGTAAAATTAGATCGTAATAAAATACAAAATTAATGATTACCGCTAAAGTAAGGCATCTATAATAATTGAGCTATCTTGATGATTAAGAATAAAACCACTCTAGCAACTATTGCTAAACAAGCTAAGGTATCGATTGCAACGGTTTCGCGAGTTTTAAGAAAACCTAATTTAGCCTCACCATTAAGTCAATCTAAAGTCTTTCAAGCTATTCAAGAGTTGCGTGTAGATACTTATAATAAATTTAATGCCAATAATCCGGTTACTAATAACAAAACAATCTTAATTATTGATAACCAGCTTATTTGCCAAAGTTTGCTTAATTTTGGCATCGAGCAAGTTTTAAATGCCACTGGTTATAAAATATTTTACTTACGCTTTCCTTATTCTGATGAGACGGATATTCAGCATTTAATTAGATATGTTACTCAAAACTTACCCGATGGCATTATCATCATTAATGAGGCGCCCTACTTAAACAAACTCAGTCAATACAAGGCTTGTTTACCACCGATGATGCTGGTAAATCATTTTCATACCGATTTTAATTGTGTTTACTTTGACCACCTGGTAATGGCGCACCAAATAACTAAACATTTAATTAACCATGCTCACTCTAAAATTGCTCTATTGTTAAGTCACCCTGATAAAATCAGTTCCAGTCTTTTTCTGCAGGGTTATAAACAAGCACTTCATAGAGCCAATTTGGCTATAGACTCGGACTATATTATTAACGACTGTTTTACTTATGAACATGGGCAACTGGCTGTCAAAAATTTGCTGAGTAGCAATAAACCACCTACGGCTATTATCTGTGCCGATAACATTAGTTTAAATTACACCGATAAAAAATATTCTAGTGTGCAGCATTTTCAATTGGATTACAGAGTGGTACTTGGCGCCTTAGATCAGGCGCATGCCAGCCAAAGTAAAACACCAACTATAGTTTATATTAGCCACAGCAACCAGCGCCATTATAATGAACTGGATACTTTAACTAGAGTTTATAAGCCACTATATAAGATGGGGCAACAAGCCGCGGCTTTACTGAGTGAGAAAGTCAAAAAAAGTGATAACTTCACCAAGCACTATCATTTAATTAAAGCTGAGGCAATTTTTTATTAATATTTAACCATGTTCTATCAATGCTATAAAAAATTAGCCGTTATTAGTAATCAGGAATCATGCCTTTGGTACTATGTCGCAGTTGCGATCAAGCGTTTAGGGGATAACTTATTATCTAGCTGGCTGCCAAGCCCAATAAATTGCTCACCTTGATAAAGCCGCACTAAGGTTTTTGTTGGGGTATAGCTATCAAGCTCAATAATTCGCCCTAATAAAATCGCTGAGCCTTGAGCTTGCGTAAGGGTGATCATTGAATAAGCTTGTAAAGGGCTATCAACCGGCATTAATACGTGATCGCGTTCCGGCATAGCTTGTAATGCATCTAAAGTTAGCATTTTGGCAATAGGGTAATTCGCCACTTGCAAACGCCGGAGGTAGATCACATGGGCTCCGCAGCCGAGTAATTCACCTAAGTCATCAATAATGGTGCGAATATAAGTGCCTTTAGAACAGTGGATCTCTAAACTTAGTTGATTATTGCTGGCATCAAAACCTAAAAATTGATTCTCATAGACTGTGATCGGTCTGGCCTCACGTTCAATAACCATACCTTGGCGAGCATATTCATAGAGTGGTTTACCTTGATATTTTAACGCCGAAAACATGGTAGGTACTTGTAAAATATCACCCCGAAAATGTGTGAGTGCTTGCTGAATATCTGGTTCGGTAATCGTCACCGTTTTGGTGCTGATAATTTGCCCGTCAGCGTCGGAAGTATCGGTGCGCTCACCAAGTTTGGCAATCACTTGGTAACGTTTATCAGAATCGAGTAAGTATTGTGAAAATTTGGTCGCTTCGCCAAAACATATTGGCAACATGCCGGTTGCTAACGGATCTAATGCCCCGGTATGCCCGGCTTTTTTGGCATTAAATAGCCATTTTACTTTTTGCAGTGCATCATTGGATGTCATGCCTTGGGGTTTGTCTAATAATAAAACGCCGTGCAGATCACGGCGTGTTTTTTTAACATTCATAATGGTAAATTTATACTCAAACGTATGGTGCTCAGGAAACATCTTTACAATGCTTCAAGTCAACTATTCTTAATCTTTATGACGCTCATTATCGTGTTTGATAACATCAGATACCAAAGAAGACATCTGCATGCCTTTAACCAATGACTCATCATAAAAGAATTTTATTTCCGGAATGATGCGTAGCCGCATTGCCTTGCCAATCAATGTTCGAATATAGCCTTTGGCATCATTGAGTACCTGTAAACCTTGCTCAACAATTTCTGGATCATCATCATTTAAGAAGGTAACAAATACTTTTGCATACGCCAGATCACGCGAAATATCTACACCAGAAACCGTTACCATACCTAAACGGGGATCTTTAATTTCACGCTGTAAGATAATTGCGATTTCTTTTTGTAATTCATGTCCGACTCGGGATGAACGATTAAATGCTTTTGCCATATCTATTTTCCTCACACATGAATAAGCAAGGTTTACACCTTGCTTATAACATAATTACATACTTATTAAATAGTACGTTTAATTTCTATAGTTTCAAACACTTCAATAGTATCGCCAACACGAACGTCGTTATAGTTACGCACGCCAATACCACATTCCATACCGTTACGGACTTCGTTAACGTCGTCTTTAAAGCGGCGTAATGATTCAAGTTCGCCTTCATAAATAACCACGTTGTCGCGCAGTACCCGAATTGGATTGTGACGTTTAACTACGCCTTCAACCACCATACAACCGGCAATAGCACCAAATTTAGGTGATTTAAACACGTCACGTACTTCAGCAAGACCAATAATTTCTTGTTTGTACTCTGGTGCTAACATACCGCTCATGGCTTGTTTAACTTCATCAATCAAGTCATAAATAACTGAATAGTAACGTAAGTCTAAGTTTTCGGATTCAACTACTTTACGCGCTGATGCATCGGCACGCACGTTAAAGCCTAAAATAATCGCATTTGAAGCTGCTGCTAATGAGGCATCTGTTTCGGTAATACCACCAACACCAGAGCCAATAATTTTAACTTTAACTTCATCAGTGGATAGTTTAAGTAATGAATCACAAATCGCTTCGACAGAACCTTGAACATCAGCTTTTAAGACAATGTTAAGTTCAGACACGTCACCTTCGGTCATGTTAGTAAACATGTTTTCTAGTTTAGCTTTTTGCTGACGCGCTAGTTTAACGTCACGGAATTTTCCTTGACGATAAAGCGCTACTTCACGGGCTTTTTTCTCGTCACGGACTACGGTTGCTTCATCACCTGCTGATGGTACCCCGGATAGACCAAGGATCTCAACCGGAATGGATGGACCAGCGGCAGTGACTTCTTTACCAAGTTCATTACGCATAGCGCGAATACGCCCGTATTCAAAGCCACACAGAACAATATCACCTTTGTGTAAAGTACCAGACTGAACTAATACCGTAGCTACCGAACCACGCCCTTTATCCAAGAAGGATTCAATAACCACACCGCTAGCCATGCCTGATTCATACGCGGTTAATTCTAACACTTCCGCTTGTAATAAAATGGCTTCGAGTAACTGGTCAATACCGGTACCGGCTTTTGCTGACACATGCACAAACTGAGTATCACCACCCCACTCTTCCGACATTACGCCGTACTGAGCCAGTTCACCTTTAATGCGTTCTGGATCGGCTTCTGGTTTATCAATCTTGTTCACTGCAACCACAATTGGCACATTCGCAGCTTTAGCATGTTGAATAGCTTCAATAGTTTGTGGCATTACCCCATCGTCGGCAGCAACAACTAATACTACAATATCCGTCGCTTTCGCCCCTCGCGCACGCATTGAAGTAAACGCCGCATGGCCCGGAGTATCTAAGAATGTGATAGCACCATTTGGGGTTTTCACGTGGTAGGCACCAATGTGCTGAGTAATACCACCGGCTTCACCGGAAGCCACTTTGGCTTTACGAATATAGTCAAGCAATGAGGTTTTACCATGGTCAACGTGACCCATAATGGTAACCACCGGCGCACGCGATACTTTTTCTGCACCGGTGTCACGATCGCTCATGAGTGATTCTTCAAGCTCGTTTTCACGGCGTAATACCACTTTGTGACCCATTTCTTCGGCAACCAATTGCGCCGTTTCTTGATCGATAACCTGATTAATTGTCGCCATTGCGCCCATTTTCATCATGGTTTTAATCACTTCGGAACCTTTTACTGCCATTTTATTGGCAAGCTCAGCAACCGTAATGGTTTCGCCAATAACCACATCGCGGTTAACGGCTTGTACTGGTTTGGTAAAGCTCTGTTGTAAGCTGCTTTTGCCTTTCTTTTTATGACCACTACGAGTAGCGGCACGCGCTTCTTCACGTTCGGCTTTACCTTCAGATAATTTACTGCCTTTTTTCTGCTTAGTCTGTTTACCACTACGACCACGGCCACGAGCACCTTCTACTTCACGGTCGGTATCATCTTCCGCGGCACGAGCATATTTAGAAGTAGTAACGTGATAATCTTCATCTTCGCTATGATCGCTTTCGTCAACTTCACTATATTGTTCCGCTAATTTACGGGCTTCTTCTGCCATGCGTTTGGCATCGGCTTCTAACTTACGGCGGTTCTCTTCTTCAGCTTTGCGTTTAATTTCTTGCGCTTCGGCTTCTAAACGTGCTTTTTCCTCTTGTGCTTTTTTCACTTTTGGATCGGCTTGCTGTTCTTGAGTTTGCTTAGCCTTTTCTTGCTGAGCATGCTTTTTAGATTCAGTTTCTTGGCGTTTTTTGGCTTCGTCCACCGCTAATTTTGCCTTTTTCTCGGCATCTTTACGGGCTTTAATTTCCGCTTCTTGTTTAGCCTTTTGTTCGGCTTCCTTACGGGCTTTTTCTTGTTCGGCCGCTATCTCTGCCGGATCGCGTTTTACAAAAGTACGTTTTTTACGAACTTCGACTTTAATTTCTTTGCTTTTGCCACCACCACTGGACACATTAAGTGTTGAGTGAGTTTTACGCTGTAAAGTTAATTTTGTTGGGCCTTGCTGAGGATTTAAGTGCGCAAGCAAAGCTTCTTTTTCCTTTTGGCTAACAGTATCTGTTGCAGATTTTTTTATGCCTGCATCAGCAAACTGTTGCAAAAGAGTTTGCACTGGAGTGTTTATCTCTTGAGCCAGTGTTTCTATTGATACTTTGGTCATGTATTACTTTCCCTCAATTATTCATTTGCAAACCAACAAATATTACGTGCAGCCATAATAAAATCGCCAGCTTGTTTACTTGTTAAACCTTCAATATCCGCCAGATCATCGGTACCTTGTTCAGCCAAGTCTTCTAAGGTAATGATATCATGTTGTGCTAATTGATAGGCTAATTCTTGTGTCATACCTGACAAATTCAATAAGTCTTGTGCAGGCCTTTTATCACCGCTATGTGCTAGTGCTATAGTGGTTAACGCATCTTTAGCTCGGCTTCGTAATGCTTCGACCAGTTCTTCATCTAACTCTTCAATTTCCAGCAGTTCATCGACAGGTACATAAGCAAGTTCTTCTAATGACGTAAAGCCTTCTTCAACTAGTAGTTTGGCCAGCTCTTCATCAATATCTAAATGTTTCATTAAATTGTTAATTGCCGCAAAAGATTCTGCATGGTGTTTTTCTTGCAGATCGTCGGTGCTCATAACATTCAATGTCCAACCGGTTAGCTGTGACGCTAAGCGAATGTTTTGACCATTTCGACCAATGGCTTGCGGTAAATTTTCGGCATTTACCGCCACATCCATGGTATGTTTGTCTTCATCCACAACTATGGATACAACATCAGCCGGTGCCATAGCATTAATTACATATTGTGCTGGGTTATCGTCCCATAACACTATGTCAATGCGTTCACCACCAAATTCGTTGGATACGGCTTGTACTCGTGCACCACGCATACCCACGCAAGCCCCAACCGGGTCTATACGGCGGTCATTACTGCTTACCGCAATTTTAGCACGAGAACCAGGATCACGAGCAACACCTTTAATGTCGATCATTTCTTCACCAATTTCTGGTACTTCAATGCGGAATAATTCTTCCATCATTTCCGGATTTGAACGACTAATACATAGTTGTGCTGGTTTATTGTCTTGTTCAACTAAGTATAGTATACCGCGTACGCGGTCACCAATACGAAAGTTTTCGCGTGGTAACATATCGTGGCGTGACATCATAGCATCAGCATTATTACCTAAATCAAGAATAACACTATCGCGATTGGTTTTTTTAACAATGCCGGTAACAATATCACCAATACGGTTTCTAAACATGTCAATGATCATGGCACGTTCGGCTTCACGCACTTTCTGCACGATCACTTGTTTGGCTGTTTGCGTAGTAATACGGTCAAACGCCACTGATTCTATTTGTTCTTCAACATAATCACCTAGTTGTACTGAAGGATCTTCATATTGAGCCGCTTCTAGGGTGATTTCTTTAGTTGGTTGGGTAACTTCATTAACAACTTGCCAACGACGGAAGGTGTCATAGTCACCAGTTTTGTGGTCAATTTTAACTACCACATCAATGTCAACAGTATGTTTCTTTTTGGTTGCGGTCGCAAGCGCAGTTTCTAACGCTTCAAAGATTTTATCTCGAGTTAATGCTTTCTCATTTGATACTGCTTCCACCACAGCTAAAATTTCTTTATTCATCCTTACACCCGTATTTTTATTTATTAAGGTTAAAATTAGGTACAATATTCGCTTTTTGAATATTACTAAAAGCAAATACTTCATCATTATTATCAACTGTCAAAGTGATCATCTCATTATCGATCGCCTTAATTCTTCCTTTCCACTTACGCCGATTGGCAACAGGAATACGTAAACTTATGGTAATTTCTTCACCAATAAAACGTTGGTAATGTTCAAGAGTAAATAATGGTCGGTCCATGCCCGGAGATGATACTTCCAGATTGTAGGCATCTTTAATTGGATCTTCGACGTCCAGTACAGCGCTAATTTGGCGGCTAACGTCGGCACAATCATCAACAGTAATACCATTTTCACTATCTATATAAACACGTAATACCGGGTAACGGCCCCGAATATATTCGAGCCCAACTAATTCAAAACCAAGTGCGTTAACTGGTTCTTGAATAATTGCGGTTAATTGCTGTTCTATATTAGCCAAACAAACCTCCATAGTAGAAAATAAAAAAGGGCATGAAGCCCAATATTCCTTTAAATCTTACGCTTAAATCCCTACACGCAAAAAAAAACCTCGACAAGCGAGGCTACATTTAAAACTAACAATAATGAAGCCACTTGTTTCGAACTTTCATACAATAACAGGAAAAATTGATTTGTTAGTGAAAAGTTAAGTGGTTGCGGGGGCTGGATTTGAACCAACGACCTTCGGGTTATGAGCCCGACGAGCTACCATGCTGCTCCACCCCGCGCTAGATGGGTGACGAGTATACTGCATTTTGAATAAAATGCAACTGTGCACAGTACAATTTTTATTAGTTATTCTTGAAGTTATTGATAAATTTCACATACTAATTTGAAATTTTATTTTTCAATAATCGCTTATAACTCATTATGGTAATGCTCTACTAATTACTGCCGGTAAAACCAAAACCAAATAATAAATCCGCTGAATAATCAGCGGATTAATAGTTTATTTTTTACTTGCTGCTTTCATGGTTTTTACAAACTCAGCTAATTCAGTTAACATTTTTTGCGGATTGTTAAGGTTTTTCTCAATAATTTTAACTGTTGCCGAACCTGCAATTGCACCGGCAGCACCAGCTTTAATCGCTTCGGTCACTTGACTTGGTTCGGAAATACCAAACCCTTGAATTGCCGGTGGCGCACCATATTCAGCTAGTTTAGTTAATAAATGCGCTAACGGTTTATTGGCGCGATTTTCAGTGCCGGTAACGCCAGCTCGCGACACTAAATATGTGTATGCTTGCCCATGTTTGGCAATGTTTTTAATTACATTATCATCGGCATTAGGCGGACAAATAAAAATTGGCGCAATACCATATTTATTAGCCGCTCCGGTAAATTCTGGCGAGTATTCTACTGGCAAATCGGCAATCAATACCGAATCGACACCTGCTTTAGCACATTTAGCATAAAAATTGTCAATGCCATTTTTAAACACTAAATTTGCATAAATTAGTAATCCTATTGGGATATCAGTATTTTTAGATCTAACTTTAGCTAAGATTTCAAAACATTTTTCTACGCTGATCCCTCCATTAAATGCGCGGATATTGGCATTTTGGATGGTTGGACCATCGGCCATAGGATCAGAAAATGGAATACCTAATTCTAATGCATCCGCTCCTGCAGCCACCATAGTTTGAATAATTTGCAATGACAGCTCAGGATTAGGATCGCCAACTGGTACAAAAGGAACAAATGCACCTTCATTTTTGGCTGTTAATTGATTAAACAGTTGTTGATAACGGTTCATTCTATTTCTCCTCTTGCTTTTAAAATATCATAAACGGTAAAGATATCTTTATCTCCACGACCGGATAGATTAACAATTAATAACTGTTCTTTATTCGGATTTTGTTTGATCATCTTTAAGGCATATGCCAAAGCATGGGATGATTCAAGTGCCGGAATAATACCTTCATGACGTGATAATTCTTGGAATGCGTCCAAAGCTTCATCATCTGTAATTGACACATAATCCGCACGACCAATACTATCTAAATAAGCATGCTGTGGCCCAACTGCCGGGAAATCTAATCCCGCAGAAATGGAATAGGATTCTTCAATTTGGCCTTCGTCAGTTTGCATCATTGGTGTTTTCATACCAAAATAAATGCCTAATTTACCATGTTTAAGCGAGGCACCATGTTGGCCTGATTCTATGCCATGACCACCAGGCTCCACTCCAATTAATTTCACAGATTTATCATCAATAAAATTAGCAAACATACCAATTGCATTAGAGCCACCACCCACGCAAGCAATAACCGCATCTGGCAAACGCCCTTCTTTTTCGAGGATCTGTTGTTTAGCTTCACGGCTAATCATTTGCTGAAATTCACGCACAATAGTTGGGAAAGGGTGTGGACCAGCAGCAGTACCGAGCATATAGTGCGCTTTTTCATAACTCCCTGACCAATCGCGTAAGGCCTCGTTACAGGCATCTTTTAAGGTTGCGGAACCTGTTTCTACCGGGATCACCGTTGCCCCCATCAAACGCATTCTAAATACGTTTGGTGCTTGCCGTTTAACATCTTTAGCGCCCATATAAATGCGGCATTTTAATCCCAATAAAGCACAAGCTAACGCCGAAGCCACACCATGTTGGCCAGCACCAGTTTCGGCAATAATTTCGGTTTTACCCATGCGTTTGGCTAGTAATGCTTGCCCTAAAACCTGATTAGTTTTATGAGCACCACCATGCACTAAATCTTCGCGCTTTAAGTAAAGCTTAGTTTTAGTACCGGCAGTTAGATTTTTACATAAGGTTAGCGCTGTTGGGCGACCGGCATAATTAACTAGTAGATCGTTAAACTCTTTTTGAAAAGCAGGATCATCTTTAGCGGCTAAAAAAGCTTGCTCAAGCTGCTCAAGTACAGGCATTAATATTTGGGGTACATATTGCCCACCAAACTCGCCAAAATACGGATTTAATTTAGACATAATTATTACCTTTTAATTTAAATTATTCGATTAAATTTGTGCAAAAACGGCGGCTATTTTTTGTGGATCTTTTATTCCCGGGGACACTTCCACCCCGGAATTAAGATCAACGCCTATAACGCCAGTTGCTAATGCTGCTTTAATATTTTGTGGATTAATACCACCGGCTAAAATCACATTTTCCAGATTTTGGTCATTTAATAATGACCAGTTAAAACTTTTACCGCTGCCACCTTTACCATGGTCAAACACATAACGATCAATTAATGGATTATTATGTGCGGGGATGTTTTCAGCAATACTTAGTGCTTTCCATATTTGGCAATTTTCAGGCAAGTGATGGCGCAAAGTGTGTATATAGTCTTCATCTTCACTGCCATGAAGTTGCACTGCATATAATGACAGCTGTTTAGCAATCTGCGAAATCTCATCAATTTCGGCATTTTTAAAAACTCCCACCCAATTAAGGGGTGCCGCAGCAATAACCGTACGCGCTTTAACTGGCGGAATATAGCGTGGAGAATTACTAACAAAAATTAAACCACCATAAACTGCTCCCGCTTTATAAACAGTTAGCGCATCCTCGGCCCGAGTTAAACCACACACTTTATTTTCGCCAAGCATGACCTTGCGAATGGCTAAAGCTAGATTATTTTCCGCCATTAACGCACTGCCAATTAAAAAGCCATTCGCATAGTTGCTCAGTTCTTTAACTTGTTGATGGGTATAAATGCCCGATTCGCTGATAATAATGCGATCATCCGGTATGGTTTTAGCTAAGGTTTTTACCCGATTTAAATCCACGGTAAGATCACGTAAATTACGATTATTAATACCGATTACTTTAGCACCCAATTTAAGCGCACGTTCGACTTCACTGGCGGTACTGGCTTCGGTTAATACTCCCATTTTTAACTGATGAGCTAGTTTGCTAAAGCGTTGATACTCTTCGTCAGTAACCACGGACAACATCAATAATATTGCATCTGCTTGATAATAACGGGCCAAATAAATTTGATATTCATCGATAATAAAATCCTTACATAGTACTGGCTGCGTGACCTCGTTACGGACAATAGGTAAAAAATCAAAACTACCTTGAAAATATTTTTCATCGGTTAACACTGAAATAGCCGAAGCATAATCTTTATAAACTCTAGCAATACTGGCTGGATCAAAATCGTTACGAATCAAACCTTTTGACGGCGAGGCTTTTTTGCATTCTAAAATAAATACCGTTTTAGGCTTAGTTAAGGCTTGGTAAAAATCACGATCACTGGCGGTTATTGCTGATTTAAATGTTGCCAAAGGTTGTTGTGCTTGGCGACTTGTTAACCATACTTGTTTATCTGCAATGATCTTTTTCAACACTGTTGCCATTTCAACATTTTTAGTTAGTGCTGCAATTGCCATCTTATTTCCCTCTACTGCCTTGCTGCTAATTGAAGTAACAGTTGATAGGCTTTGCCGCTGCGCATCATCTCAATTGCTCGTTTAGCATTGTGTTTTAAATCTGACTCACCAAACAAGCTCATTAACATGGCTACATTAGCCGCAATAGCCGATTCATGCGCTAGCTTGCCATGGCCTTGTAAAATAGCCACTAACATATCGCGATTCATTTCTGGTGTTCCGCCTTCGATATCTTTTAAAGTGAACGTTTGCAAGCCAAAGTCATCTGGAGTAAGGCTAAAGTAACGAATTTCACCATTTTTAACTTCAGCAACTTGGGTTTCACCATGAATGGCGACTTCATCCATACCGGCACCATGTACCACATAAGCGTGAGTATAGTTAAGCATTGTTAAAGTTTCGGCAATTGGTTTAATTAAATCCGGATGATACACCCCTAATAAAATACGTTTAGGTCGTGATGGGTTAATTAATGGCCCAAGTACATTAAAAATAGTCCGCGTTTTTAACTGTTGACGGACAGGCGCTGCATGGCGAAACCCAGAATGATATTGCTGAGCAAACAAGAAACACACACCTAATTCGTCTAATGCCTTACGAGAGGATTCCGCAGACATGTTCAATTTAATGCCCAATGCAGACAGTACATCAGACGAACCTGATTTACTGGAAACCCCGCGATTACCATGTTTAGCCACTTTATAACCTAAAGCCGCCGCTACAAAGGCACTGGCGGTTGAAATATTGATACTATTAGTACCATCACCACCGGTACCGACAATATCAGTAAAGTCATAACTTGGGGCGGTAAACGGATCGGCATTTTCAAGTAAAGCTAACGCCGCGCCGGCAATTTCATCTGGCTGTTCACCACGGACTTTCATACTAATTATTGCTGTAGCCAAAACCGTTGGTGCAATTTTACCTTGGATAATCAGGTTAAATAGTATTTTACTTTCTTCCTGAGTTAAAACTTGTCCAAGGTACAACTTATTCAAAAGCGGTTGAATGTTGTATTCTTGCTTATCGACAATAGCTTCTGGTTGCGGTTGTGATGCTAATTGTTGTGCCGGAGGATTAAGTGCCCATGCAATAGTTTGTTCTAATAATTTCACACCATGAATGGTTAAGATTGATTCCGGATGGAATTGGAACCCACAAACGCGATCTTGGTCATTACGCACTGCCATAACAATATTATTGCAAATTGCATTAATAGTGAGTGATTTAGGGATATTTTCACCTTTTAATGAATGGTAACGCGCAACTGGTAACGGATTAGGTAAGCCTTGAAACATAGCTTGACCATCATGTTCAATTAGTGAAGCTTTACCATGTAAAATATCGCCAGCCGGCACAATGGTGCCACCATAAGACTCAACAATAGCTTGATGCCCAAGGCAAATACCAATAATTGGCAACTTACCCTTTAAGCGTTTAAGCAATTCCGGCATGCACCCGGCGCCACTTGGGGCGCCGGGGCCTGGTGATAAGAACAGAATCGGATTTTGCATCTGCGCTAATTTTTCAATAATCACATCGGCAGGAAGGGTATTACGATAAACCGTCACATGATGTTTGCTACTACGTAATTGATCGACTAAGTTATAAGTAAACGAGTCAATATTATCAATAAATAAGATATTAGCCATTAGAATACACCTTCTACATTATGTGCAGCCATAATTGCGCGCACTACCGCGCGCGCCTTATTGCGTGATTCATCCGATTCAGACTGTGGTTCCGAGTCCAACACCACACCACCACCAGCTTGTACCGTAGCGATACCATCTTCTACATACGCTGAACGAATCACGATACAGGTATCCAAATCACCATTAGCCGTAAAATAACCTATGGCGCCACCATAACTGCCACGTTTGATCTTTTCGGTTTCTGCAATTAACTGCATGGCTCTAACTTTAGGTGCCCCCGTTAATGTACCCATATTCATGGTTGCTTGGTAGGCATGCAGCGCATCTAAATCATCACGCAACTGCCCTACTACTCGCGAAACCAAATGCATCACGAAAGAATAACGATCCACTTTTAACAATTCTTTGGTATAACGGCTACCTGGCTGACAAATCCGCGCTAAGTCATTACGAGCTAAATCGACCAACATTAAATGTTCAGCCAGTTCCTTCTTGTCAGTACGCATTTCGAGTTCTAAACGACTATCTAAATCATGATCAATCTCACCATTAGCATTTATGCCTCGTGGCCGGGTACCTGCAATTGGGTAAATTTCTACTTGATTAGTAGCTTTAGCATATTTAAGCGCGCTTTCCGGAGAAGCTCCAAACAAAACAAAATCTTGATCTTGCATGTAAAACATATATGGACTTGGATTATTAGTCTTTAATACTTGATAAGCTGCCAACGGTTGCGGGCAAGGTAGGCTAAAACGTCGTGATGGTACCGCTTGAAAAATTTCGCCTTGTTGAATGGCATCTTGCATCTTTTTAACAATGGTATTGAAATCATCATCACTTTTATTACAGGTGACTTGCACCTGTGCCAATGGCTGCTTATTAATCGGTTTGCTTGGTTGCTGTAAAATTATTTGTAATTCATCTAATCTTTGTTTTAAACGAGCAATTTCATTAGCAGCGGAGGTAAAAGCCGTAGCTTTTAAGATAGAAGCATGATCTTTATGATTTATTTCTAATAAAGTTTCCGCCAAATAAAAGCAATAGTCTTGGCAACGTTGCTCGCTTGGTAATACTGGCAAATGTTCAAAGCCAGCCGCTAAATCATAGCTAAATAAGCCACCTACAAACAAAGCATCTTGACTGCAATCAGTTGGTACATTAACCACTTGTAACAAGGTTCTTAAAGCATCAAAAACAGATACTGACTTAAGCCTTGAATCTTCATCTTGCAGGTTATCTATTTCAGGAAACACTAAAACAAGTTGTTGCTGCGCTAGTTGGCTATCAGCAACTTTTTCAATCAATGCTTGTTGCAATAATGGTAATAACTTTTCACCATTGCTGGTTAATGCACTTATGGTTACTTGATTATTAATTGCGGAAATACGCAACGCACTATCAACAATCATTACACTTTTAATGCCCTGTTTATTATCAATTTCGGCAGATTCCAACAACAATGTTGCCGGACGACTCGCACATAATTGATTAAAAACCTGAGTCGGATCTTGATAATACCCCATTGCTTTGGTTATCTGTGTTAATGTCGGCTTATTCATTGTTGACTCTCTATTTTTAAATTTTTATCACATTATTTTTGATTATTACCCACTAACTAAAAAACCCGCAGTTAGCGGGTTTCGTGAAACAGACAATACGACTTCACCTCACCCGCCAACAGTGATACGCCACCAACCATAAACAGTTGTTTGTATAAATCTAGCGACTAGGTATTGTGATTGCATAGTAAGTTAAACCGGATAATTAATTTTGTACTATTAAACTAGTTCATTGATGCTTTGTCAAGCGATTATTTTATACTCACTTAATAAAATTCCTATTTACCGAAATAAAGTAAAATAAGGCGATTAATTCCAAGTGAATCAATCTAATAATGACATTAGTAACCAAGGCATTAATAAGGCTGTTTGTTAGCTAATTAGCGTATTAGCCAAAGCATAATCAGTAGAAGCTTGGATTTGTTCATCATACCAATTAAAACTGGTCAAAAAATCTAATAGCCTTTAGAATGACTAGAACTATCAACGAATAAATAATTTCAAGGGAATTTGATTTATGCCATTTTTTATCCTCATCGGTATTATCGTTTTATTAGCTATCGTTACCGTTTTCAAAGCAATCACTATTGTTCCTCAAGGTTACCAATACACTATTGAGCGTTTTGGTAAGTACACTCACACTCTTGAACCGGGTTTAAATATTATTATTCCATTTATGGACGGTATTGGGCGTAAGATTAATATGATGGAGCAAGTGTTGGATATTCCATCGCAAGAAGTTATTTCAAAAGATAACGCTAATGTGCAAATTGACGCCGTTTGTTTTATTCAAGTGCAAGAAGCCGCCCGAGCTGCATACCAAGTTAATCAACTTGAACGTGCCGTTATTAATTTAATGATGACTAATATTCGTACCGTACTTGGTAGTATGGAACTCGATGAAATGCTATCGCAACGCGATCATATCAATTCAAAATTACTAAGTATTGTCGATGAAGCCACCAGTCCATGGGGTATTAAGATCACCCGTATTGAAATTCGGGATGTGCGCCCGCCCGCCGAGCTTATTGCTGCCATGAATGCGCAAATGAAAGCTGAACGTAATAAACGTGCCGAAATTCTTGAAGCTGAAGGTGTTCGCCAAGCTGCGATTTTACGCTCTGAAGGTGAAAAACAATCTGAAATTTTAAAAGCGGAAGGTGAACGTCAAGCCGCATTCTTACAAGCTGAAGCGCGCGAAAGAGCAGCAGAAGCGGAAGCTAAAGCAACACAAATGGTTTCGGAAGCGATTGCAGCAGGAAACATCAATGCGATTAACTATTTTGTGGCACAAAAATATACCGATGCCTTACAACAAATTGGTTCAGCAGATAATAGTAAAGTCATCATGATGCCTCTGGATGCGGCAAACTTGATGGGTAGTATTGGTGGTATTGCTGAATTAATTAAAGATGCCAAACCAAATAAGTAATCAATGGCAATAATTTATATTGAAACGTATGCTTCTCAGGAAACATCTTGACAAGAAAGAGGAGCATTATCCCAATACCTAAATAAAATGAAAGGTAACCCATAATGATTGATTTTTTAACGGCTATCTATTATTCACCACACTGGGTATTTATTGCCTTAGGCGGTCTATTATTAATAGCCGAACTACTGGGCACCGGTGGTTATGCTCTATGGACCGGAATTGCAGCAATTATAGTCGGTTTAATTGCTTGGATCTTACCTTTGTCATGGCCAGTTTTATGGCTTTTATTTGCTATTTTCACCATAATCTCTGCCTACCTTTGGTGGTTATGGTTAAGAAAAAATGGCAAAGACAAATCAAGTAAAGGTGAAATTAACCAACCCCAACAAGATTTAATTGGCATTAAAACAGTGGTAACCGAAGCGGTGGTTAATGGTTTTGGGCGCGTTAAAATCAAAGATGGTAGTTGGTCAGCGCGCTGTGATAACGATTTGCCTATTGGTGAATTAGTAGAAGTTATCGCTGTTGACGGTTTAACCTTAACAATCAAACCAGTAAGTAAATAATTGTTATTTCCATAAATTAATTAAGTATCTGCCATTTAACAACTAGTTTTAAACTCGTTATCATTGCAAGCTAATCTATATAAAAAAGCCCAACTTAGTTGGGCTTAAATCTAATTGATTTAATAGAACATAATTGCTTATGTTCTGATTTATTAAATCTTAATGTGACATTGAAGTTTTAACACCTTCTTTTGGCATTGCCACATATGGAGTTTCTTTATCAGTTCTTTGTTTATTATTACGTACTTTAAGTGCTGTTTTAATACCAAAGAAGATAATACTATAAACCACCACCAAGAATAGAATACTGAGACCAGCATTGGTGTAATTGTTAATAACAATATGATGCATATTACCGATTTGTGCTGGAGTTAAATCAGCGCCTTCGGCAATGCGACGTTTGTATTCGTTGGCTAAGTAGAAGAATCCTTCTAATTTAGAATCGTCGCTGAATAGTTTCAATGCTAATGCCCAAGTTGTACAAACAAGCAACCATACTGCCGGAATGATAGTTACCCAAATATATTGAGCACGTTTCATCTTAATTAAAATAACGGTTGCAAGTACTAAGGCTACCGCGGCTAACATTTGGTTGGAAATACCAAATAGAGGCCATAAGCTCTTAACGCCACCTAATGGATCGACAACACCTTGGTATAATAGATAGCCCCACAAGCCAACACAACCTAATGTACCAACAAAACCAGCTAAGATAGAATCAGTTTTTTTCAAGAATGGTACAAAGTTACCTAATAAGTCTTGTAACATGAAACGACCAGATCGAGTACCGGCATCAAGCGCTGTTAAAATAAATAACGCTTCAAATAAAATACCGAAGTGATACCAGAAGCCCATATTGGCACCAGGAATAATTTGGTGGAATACATGAGCAATACCAACCGCTAATGTTGGCGCACCACCGGCACGATTCAATACTGATGGTTCCCCAATATCTTTAGCCGTTTGCATAATTTCTTCTGGTGAAATCACAAATCCCCAAGAACTTACAGTTGCAGCAGCATGGGCAGTTACGTCCTGCAGTTGTGACATAATCATTGGAGCATCTTCAGTGCCTAATCTATGTAAGTCAGGCATGGTGATACCTAAAGCTGCTGGAGGGGTATTCATAGCAAAATAAAGTCCAGGTTCAATAATTGAAGCTGCAACTAACGCCATTATTGCTACAAATGATTCCATCAACATGGCACCATAACCAATGAAACGAGAATCCATTTCATTAGCAAGTAATTTAGGCGTAGTACCTGATGAAATTAAAGCATGGAAACCAGAAACCGCACCACAGGCAATTGTGATAAATAAGAATGGGAATAAAGCACCTTTCCAAACTGGCCCGGTACCATCAATATATTTAGTAACATCTGGCATTTTTAAATCAGGATTCAAAATAAGAATACCTATTGCCAAGCCAACAATAACCCCAATTTTTAAGAAAGTAGCTAAGTAATCTCTTGGCGCTAGAATTAACCATACTGGTAACATAGCCGAAATAAAAGCATAACCAACTAACACGAAAGTAATAGTTGTATCTTTAAATGTTAATGCCGGGCCCCAATATGCATCATGAGCAATTACGCCACCAAACCAAATTGCTAATACCAGTAGCACAATACCAATAACTGATACTTCACCAACTCGACCCGGGCGAATAAAGCGCATATAAATACCCATAATTAAAGCGATAGGAACTGTTGAACAAACAGTAAACACACCCCATGGGCTTTCGGCTAACGCCTTAACTACGATTAACGCTAATACCGCCAGAATGATAAGCATAATCAAGAAACAACCAAATAACGCAATTGTTCCCGGAATGTTGCCCATTTCTTCTTTAACCATTTCACCTAATGAAGAACCATTACGTCTGGAAGATAAAAACAGTACCATAAAGTCTTGTACTGCACCGGCAAGGACTACACCAGCAATCAACCATAATGTTCCAGGTAAATAACCAACTTGAGCCGCCAATACAGGCCCTACCAGTGGACCTGCACCAGCAATCGCTGCGAAATGGTGACCAAACAATACATATTTATTGGTTGGCACATAATTCAATCCATCATTATTGATCACCGCCGGAGTAGCACGTGTTGGATCTAACTGCATTACATTTTTTGCTATATATAAACTATAGTATCGATACGCAACAAGATAGATCGATATTGCAGCTGCAATAATCCAAAGTGCACTGACATGTTCACCCCGCCTTAGTGCAAGAACAGCTAAACAACATGCACCAATAAAAGCTAGAATGAACCATGGAATATGCTTAAATAATTTATTATTCATATTGATTCTCTTCATGGATTCAAAGTTAAACAATTTATACTTAATCACCTGTTAAAGTTAAGTTTGGTTACTTATTAGTGATAAGTTAACAATAAAAAAATTTGTTAATTCCATCCCAACCCAATAAGTATGACTACAACTTATTAGCTTTCAGTATAGGTTTAAGGTTACGTTATACTCTAGGTTATAGTAATTTTTTGCTTTAGAGAATGATATGGATATTTAAGCTATAGGTTAAATCAAGATGGTTAGTGGTTAAAATAAGACCATGAGCGGTAAAGTTAACCATCAAAAGATGTAAGGAATAAGAGCAGTAATTACAATCCTAATAGTTCTTTTAGTAATTTTAGATAACGGCGACTGACTGGTACCGATACATCATTAACTAAAATAATATCTACACCACCGGCATCATTAAATTGAATCTCTTTTAGTTTTTTAAGATTAACTAAGTATTGTCGGTGGCAACGGATAAGTGGCGTTTTATCCTCTAAGGTTTTTAGTGTCAATTCAGTGAAATATTCATTATTAGCTTGATTAAACACATAGATACCACTGACTTTTGACGACACATAAAACACATCATCAATATTTAATAAATAAATCCGATTATGGCCCACACATGGAATATATTTAAGATCGCTGCTGACCCCTTCTAATTGATTAATATTCCCACTTGGAGCGCGATGATGCAAACGATATAAGGTTTTATTTAAGCGTTCCATTTCAACTGGTTTGAGTAAATAATCAACCGCTTGGGCCTCAAACGCTTTTACCGCAAATTCCCCATAAGCAGTTAGGAACACAATTTGCGGCATATTATCAGGATCAAGCATTGATAACATTTCAATGCCATTAATTTTTGGCATTTGAATGTCTAAAAAGACCACATCTGGTTGCAAGCGGTGAATTTCACGAATCGCTTCCATAGCATTATTACATTCAGCAACGATGTTAATTTCAGGATCATTTTCCAGTAAGCAACGCAAATTTTCACGTGCAGGTAATTCATCATCAACAATAATAACATTTAACATTGGATACTCGTTTCCTCTTCAAGAGGCAATGATAACATTACCTTGGTATAATCATCCGGTTCACACAGTATCTTTATACCATATTTTTCGCCATAACGAATATTAATCCTTTTATCGACTAAATTTAGACCCAATCCTTTCATGTCCTTTTTATTTTCGCGGTAATTACCGGCATTATCTATTACCTCTAAAATTAGTGTTTGGTCCTGAACATAGGCTTTTATAGTTACTCTACCAATACCTATCAACTGTGAAGTTCCATGTTTAATGGCATTTTCAACAATCGGTTGTAAAGTAAAGGCTGGTAAATGGGCATTTTCTAATTCTTGAGGGATATCGAATTCAATCGCTAGCTGATCCATAAAACGCATTTTTTCAATTTGTAAGTAAGCATTAATATGCTCTATTTCATCTTTAAGTGTGACTATCTCATCGGTGCGTTTAAGGTTTTTACGGAAAAAAGTAGAAAGATACTGAACTAATTGCGAAGCTTGGGCTTTATCCCGGCGAATCACCGCCAATAAGGTATTTAAGGCATTAAATAAAAAATGCGGATTCACTTGTGCGTGTAATAGTTTAATTTCAGTTTTGGACAGTAACTGTTTATAGTGTTCATTCTGACCTGCGAGAATTTGCGCCGATAATAAACTGGCTATACCTTCCCCTAGAGTACGATTAATCGAACTAAACAACGTATTTTTAGCTTCATAAAGTTTGATAGCGCCAACAACCGTATTATTTTCTCCACGTAATGGAATAACCAATGTCGAGCCTAAACGACAATTTTTGTTAATAGAACATTGGTAAGGTTGATGGACACCATCAAGATATTTAACTTCATTTTGTTCAATAACTTCTAAAGTACAATTTGAAGTAATTGGGGTACCAGGTAAATGATGATCATCACCAATGCCAATGAATGCTAATATTTTTTCCCGATCAGTAATTGCTACCGCGCCGACATTCAATTCTTGATAAATAATTTCTGCCACTTTAGTGCTATTTTTTTGATTAAAACCTTGACGCAATAGTCCTTCAGTACTTACGGCTATTTTTAAGGCCTTAGCCGAAAATGCTGAGGTATATCTTTCAAAGATAGCACGTCTATCCAATAAAATACGCATAAACATGGCGGCACCAATACTATTTGCCACAATCATTGGTGCGGCAATGCTGCGTACTGCATGCAAAACGACATCGAAAGGACGTGATATTAATAAAACCATTATCATTTCCAATGATTCGGTGAATAGCCCTAAAATTCCGACTAATAAAGGGTTATAAATTAAATCAACGCGTCCTTTCTTCATCAAAAAATAGTGCCATAAACCACTTAACAAACCCGTTAATATAGTTGATAGCATACAGCTTTCAGCAGTAATTCCACCTAAGGTGTAACGATGGATGCCCCCAGTAATACCGACTAACAAGCCCACCATGGGGCCACCAAGTAAGCCCCCCAAAATAGCCCCGATTGCTCGAGTATTAGCGATGGTATCTTCAATATGTAAGCCGAAATAACTGCCCATGATACAAAATGAGGAAAAGATTAAATAACAGATTAGTTTATGTGGCAAGTGCACGGTAACTTGCATTACGGGAATAACGATAGGTGTTTTACTTAGTAAATAAGCAATAACTAAATAAACACACATTTGTTGTAACAGTTGTAAGACGAGATCAAATTCAAACATAAGACCGCCAAAAATAACTCCGCCGAAACCATTGGCGGAGTGTGGTATAAGTTTATTTATCTAATAAAGTGAAGGTTTGTTTATCCTCGGTAGTAGAATCAGAACCGACAAACACATTGAATTGCCCTGGTTCAGCCACATACTGCATTTTATCATTCCAGAATTTTAACATTTCCGGTTTGATCACAAATTTAACTTCACCTTTTTCAAGAGGTTTTAAACTAATATTTTCAAAACCAATTAATTCTTTAACCGGCCTACTTACAGACGCAGTCACATCTTGCAAATAAAGTTGCACTGTGTGAACACCTGTTCTATCACCAATATTTTCCACATTAACAGTCACCACAATTTCGCCATCTTTAGTCATTTTATTACTTGAAAGTGAGTAATTAGTAGTGAAATTGGTATAACTTAACCCAAAACCAAATGGAAAAAGCGGTTCGTTAGGACTATCAAAATAAGAGGTAGTATATTTACCCATATTTTCGGTACCATGCGGGCGCCCGGTATTTAAATGGCTGTAATAGATCGGAATTTGCCCAACATTATCCGGGAATGTCATTGGTAATTTACCGGACGGGTTATAATCACCATACAAAACATCGGCTATGGCATTACCGCCTTCGGTACCCAAAAACCAAGTTTCTAACATAGCATCAGCTTGTTGATACTCTTCAGTTAAAGTTAACGGACGACCATTCATTAACACAATCACTAACGGTTTACGCGTAGCTTTTAAGGCTTTAATTAAGCGTTTTTGGCTAGCTTGTAATGATAAATCGGTACGGCTAGATGATTCGTGAGCCATGCCTTCGGCTTCACCAACAAACGCAACCACTACATCGGCTTTTTTAGCTTTCGCAACCGCTTCAGCAATCATTTTATCTGCTGGGCGTTCGTCAAATTTAGTGGTCATTTCATATAAATTTAAAAATTTATATAGTTGTTGATCTTCTGATAAATTAGCGCCAAAGGCATAACTGATTAAATCAGCTTTTTGAGCTACTTTTTGGATACCTTCTAACGGTGTCACTGCCAGTTTAGATCGTCCGGCACCAGACCAACTACCAAGAATATCCCGTTTTGAATCTGCCAGAGGCCCGATCACAGCAACTTTTTTGTTTTTAGCCAACGGTAACACTTTGTTTTTATTTTTTAATAAGACAATACTGCGGCGCGCTACATCTCTGGCTTCTTCGCGATGTAAGCGGTTATCTGCAAACATAGTATCAATATCTAATTTAGGATCTAAATTACGATAAGGGTCTTTGAATAACCCCATATCATATTTAAGTTCTAATACATGGCGACAGGCGTTATTAATTTCTGATTCAGTCAGCACACCTTCATTAACCAGTTCGGGAATGAATTTTAAAAAATACTCATCATTCATGCTGACATCAATACCGGCTTTAATGGCGACTCTAACTGCATCTTTAGCATCACTGGCAACGCCATGGTTAATCAGTTCTCGAATAGCACCATGATCGCTAATCACCACACCATCAAAATGCCATTGATTACGCAGAACTTCGGTTAATAACCAATGATTACCAGTGGCGGGAATACCATTAACTGATATTAGCGAAACCATAACCGCTTTGCTACCTGCATCTATTGCGGCTTTATACGGAACCAAATATTCTTGGAACATCTTGCGCTCACTCATATCAGCCGAGTTATATTCACGACCAGCTTCTACCGCACCATAAAGCGCAAAGTGTTTTACGGTGGTTACTAATGATTTTTTATCTGAAAGGATCTGTTTTTGCATTTTTTCTACAAAAATACGCCCAGCTTCTGAAGTTAAATAAGGATCTTCACCAAAACCTTCGGAAACTCGCCCCCACCTTGGATCGCGAGTAATATCCACCATCGGCGCCCAAGTGATATTAAGTCCATCTGATGTGGCTTCATCAGCCGAAACTTCAGCCGCTTTACCAATAGCATTACGATCCCAAGTCGCCGCGATGCCTAAATTAATTGGGAACACGGTACGGTGACCATGGATGATATCAAATCCAAATAACAGTGGGATTTTATTAGGTGTTTTTAACGCGCGATCCTGCATATTAGTTAAATCAGGCTCAACCACGGTATTAAAAATGCCACCAATTTCACCCGCTTCAATTTGCTCTAAGGCTTTGTCTAGAGTTAAATCACCTCCGACACTAATTAACCTCAATTGACCGACTTTTTCTTTGAGGCTCATTTTTGCTAATAAATCATCAATAAAGGCTTTTTTTTCTGGATCATTCGGACTCTCAGCTAACAATGCCCCCGAGAAAACCATCGCCATAAAAAATAAAACTAATTTTTTCATCATAATAAATATTGTTATAATTAAGAGGATAGACAAGCTAATAGCATAACGTATTCGCAAAAAAAAATCTCGAACTTTAAAAAGATTATTAGTTTTAAAAAACAAAGGGTTGGTTTTGAGTACAACTTTTACCGTGTTTATGTGAATTTTTATACTGAAACGTATACTTCTCAGGAAACATCTTGACAAAAGGTTGATTATAAAAAATCATTAACTCTGCCACTTCACCAACCTTAGCCAGCAAAGTAACAAAGTATAGAGGAACTAATCTCTAAAATTAGTAAATTGAAATGGTTGCCCTAATTCGGCCTTTTTAACTAAGGCCATTGTTGCTTGTAAATCATCTCGAGATTTACCAGTAACCCGCACTTGTTCACCTTGAACTTGAGCTTGAACTTTAATTTTGCTGTCCTTAATTAATTTAACTATCTTCTTGGACAACTCTTTATCAATCCCTTGTTTAAGTTTGACCGTAATACTGTAGAGTTTACCACTGTGTTCCATCTCTTCAGGAATTTCTAGAGCACCACTATCAATGCCGCGTTTAGCTAGTTTATCACGGAGGATATCTAGTAGTTGCTGCACTTGGAAATCGGATTGACTGGTTGCTTTAATAGTTTCATTTTTCTCGTTTAATTCAAATGAAGCTTCAACATTTTTGAAATCCCAACGGGTGGCTAATTCGCGGGTGGCATTGTCGACACCATTTTTAACTTCCGGCATTTGAATTTCAGATACAATATCAAAAGAAGGCATAAACTTTCCTCTTCTTAATTGTTATAAAAATATAACTAATTGTTTTAAAATAACTAAAATAAAGCGCTACCCATTAAGGCAGCGCTAAAGATCTAAATAAGACGATTAATCAATAGTACGTAATAATTCATTGATACCCACTTTACCTAAAGTTTTAGCATCCACTTTTTTGACTATAACAGCACAATAAAGGCTATATTTGCCATCTTTAGTTGGTAAATTACCCGAAACTACTACCGAACCGGCTGGAACTCGGCCGTAATGCACTTCACCAGTGGCTCGGTCATAAATTTTAGTGCTTTGACCAATAAAGACACCCATTGAAATCACTGAACCTTCTTCAACAATGACACCTTCAACAATTTCACTACGGGCACCAATAAAACAGTTATCTTCGATAATAGTTGGGTTAGCTTGTAATGGTTCTAAAACACCGCCAATACCCACTCCACCTGATAAATGCACATTTTTACCTATTTGCGCACATGAACCAACGGTTACCCAAGTATCAACCATAGTACCTTCATCAACATAAGCACCAATGTTAACATAAGATGGCATTAATACTGTGTTGCGGGCGACATAGGCACCTTTACGAGCAATAGCGGATGGCACTACACGGAAACCTTCTTGTTGGAACCTTGCTTGATCATACTCAGCAAATTTTAACGGCACTTTGTCATAATAATTAGTAGCACCACCATCAATTAATTGGTTTTCATTAATACGGAATGAGAGCAATACTGCTTTTTTTAGCCATTGATGAGTAACCCACTCACCTTTAATTTTTTCAGCAACTCGCATTTTACCGCTATCTAGTAGCGCTACAGATTGATTAATGGCATCACGAGTTTTTGCATCTACATTTGTTGGCGTAATATCGGCACGACGTTCAAAAGCGGTTTCAATAATAGTTTGTAATTGTTGCATCTCAAGTTTCCTTTAATTTATAAGTCCGTTAGCAAATAAAAATAGGCTCACAGTATAATATAATATGTTACGCTTTTTAAGCGGTTTGTCATATCTACACAATTCAACTAGCAAAAACCAAAAATTTGCGAGGCAGTTCCCAATATAACAAAAATCCTCAGGTCAATTGGTTAGTTATTGATAATATCACCGATATGTTAGGCTTTGATTAAGAATACCATTATGCAAAATGCAGGATTTTCCTTAATAGAAGTATTGGTAATTATTTGTATTAGTACCATTTTAGCGGCTATCGGCATCCAACAATGGAAGTCATTGCAACTTCGCAATGAATTGATTGTTACTACGCAACAGTTGGCGTATTTTTTAAATGAAGTTGAAGTTATGGCTTATACACATAATGACACTTATAATCTTCACCTTTTTTCATCACCTTGGTGTTTGGCGGTAACTAAAGAGAAACGCCCCAATAGTTGCGAACAAGGGTTGTTTAAATTTAATAAACCCTATGACTCGGTTGTTATCAATGGATTGACTGACAAAAAAACTATTTCTTTTTGGGGCAGAAGGAATATGGCGCAAACTATGTCGTTTCAACTCAAAAATGACATTGGGATGACTAAAGTGATTATATCTTTTCGCGGACGAATTCGCTTTTGTAGTAAAAATAATTTTTTAGCAGGCTTACCGCAATGTTAAAAGTAGCCGGCTTTTCATTACTAGAAGCGTTAATCAGCATTGTATTATCGAGCCTAATTGTAATTGGCTGTAGTTCTTTTTACCTACAATTACAAACCAATATAATACAATATTCTCAAACAATTCAATTACGTAATAATGTTAATCAGGCATTAGTTGGCCTTACCAAAGATATTCGTCGCGCAGGCTTTATTGCCAATGATCCAGCCAAAATGACTGCTAAAGCGCTAGATATTAATGCCCAACAAAATTGCGTCATTATTCGTTATGATAGTGAAATTCGTAATGATTGGATTTATAACCCTGCTAATAAAAAAGCTTCCGACATATTTGCCTATCGTTATCACAAAAACAATCTTGAATACAAAGTTGCCGCACTCGATTGCCAAGATCCTAATTGGGAAAAACTATTCGATCCAGCTAAATATAAAGTCACTCACTTTGTGATAAAGCCAATAAATAATGGTATCGAAATATCTTTAGCTGCAGAATTAATCAAAAATAAACACATCAACTATCAAGTAATTAAAATAGTTAAAAATGAAAACTTATTCTGATGCAGATAACATAACCTTTTCTGGTTTTAGTGCCATTGTCATGGTCTTCATCTTGATGATGATTGGACTGATAATAGTGACTGGCTTTAATTTATTAATTAATTCATGGCAAAAAACCGTAATTATGGAAAACCATTATTATCAAAAATTTAATCACGCCAGTTCAGCATTAACTTGGGCACTTTACCAAAATTGGTCAGTCCCAACAGCAAGTTGGCAATGTGCCATAGAATCGACTTATCAACTAAAAGCATGTATAAAAAAATCATTATTAACTATCGATAATTATGTTTTAGTACGTGGCGAAGCTGAGGATTTTTTCCTTTATACTTTAGCTTATTTTGATAATAATCAATTGGTTGTTGAAAAAGGTCACTGGCTCGATTATTGCCCGGAAAAAAGAAATTATGATTGTGAATAATCAAACCAGAACCGGATTTGGTTTAATCGAAGTGATGGTTGCTGTATTGCTGTTTGCCATAATTTTAGTTGGTTTTGTTAATTATCAGCAGGTGTTATTAAATAAATATCGCTATTTATCAATAAAACTGCAGGCGGGTCAAATAGCTTATCAGCTGCTGGATAGCTATCCACAAATTAACAATCAGCTCATACCACCAGAGTGGCAATATAGTATCAACAGTAAATCACTTAATTTCCGTTGTAAAATGGTAGTGGTTAGCATTATTCCTCCCCAACAAAGAAAGATTAAGCAGCAGCGACTATTTTGCAATTAATACCAGTTAAAATGAAATCAACCCTGATTATTTAAAAAGTGGTGTAAAATCTGTAAAACTTGGATCGTTTTTTCGGCATGCACATTATGCCCGGCTCCGGCTACTGTTTCTATTTTAGCTTGCGGGAATTGTTGTAAAATCTCCTTATAGTCGGCTTCGGAAATGTAATCAGAGTTACCACCTTTTATAAATAATGTGGGTTTTGCCCACGGCGAAATCCATTGCCAATCACAGAGATTAGCGTATTGTTTAACAATCACATCAGCATTAAATAACCAGTGTCCATTTTTGAAAGATTTTAGTAAAAACATGATAGTTGGCTCCGTCAAGCCAGTGACTGTCATTAGGTCGATGATTTGTTTTTTATCGGTTATATTTTGTGCCAAACATTGTGCTAACGCTTTTAAGACCAATGCATTGGATGAAACTGGGTATTTGACAGGCGCAATATCGATCGCCACAATTTGTTTAATGACATCAGGAATTACTTGTGTCAATTGCAAAGCAACTTTGCCCCCCATTGAATGCCCTATAAAAATTACATTCTGTAAACATAAATCATGACACAGTTCGGCAATATCATCGGCCATGCTTGGCAGTGTCATCTCATCAGACCATGGTGAAAGCCCATGATTACGCATATCAACTTGAATAGTTTGATAATTTGATTGTAAATCTTTAGCTAACATATTTAAATTATCTAAACTACCAAAAACTCCATGCAGAAAAACGATAGCCGAGCCACTACCTTGTAACTTATAATTTAATTTCATAAAGACACTTTATTAGTTAGGTTAATATCATCTAGTATACGTATTTTTTTAATACTTATCTTGGATTAATTCAAGGTTCACAATCTGAATAACTGTGATAGAATTCAAGACTGATTTTATTAATGATATTAAGTTACATGTTTCAAAATAATCCCCTACTTGCACAATTAAAACAAGAACTCCATGAACAAACTCCTCGGGTTGAAGGCATTGTTCGCGCCCATGACAAAGGCTTTGGCTTTTTAGAAGTTGATAATAAAACTAGCTATTTTATCCCGGTTAGTAAAATGAAACTGGTGTGTAATGGCGATAAAGTATCCGGCTCTATTATCAGCAATAATGATAAAGAATCATTCGAGCCTGAGCTATTAATCGAAACGTGTTTACAAAAATTTATTGGCAAAATTGGTTTCCAAGATCGGGCCATGGTTGTTTATCCTGAAAATATGCCTGCTAATTTTGCTATCCGTTGTAAAGTTAGTCCACAAGTATCAGAAAAATTGCAAGCAGGTGATTGGGTAGTTGCCACACTGGTTAATCACCCTTTAGACAAAGAAAGTCGTAATTTTCTAGCTGAGATTACGCGTTTTATTGTTGAAAGTACCTCACCTTTGCAATTATGGTTAAAAACCCTAGCACGTTACGATCTAGAAGCACAGGCTCCTCAAGCTGAAACCTTAACTATGCATGCGAGTGAAATTGAAAATCGTGTAGATCTAACCGCTGTTAACTTTTTTACTATCGATAGTGAAGATACCGAAGACATGGATGATGCTATTTCACTGATCAAAGATGAGCAAGGAAACTATCAACTTATGGTAGCCATTGCTGATCCAACCGCCTACGTATTACCTGATAGTCAACTGGATGAAATAGCAAAAATCAGGAATTTCACTACTTATTTGCCCGATTTCAACATCCCAATGTTACCTAGCAAGTTGGCCAATGATTTGTGTTCATTACATGCCAATCAAAAACGTCCAGCCATGGTATGTAAAATTAATCTTGATGCCAGCGGTAATATTAATCTTGATGATATTGCTTTTATGCTAGCGTGGATTGAATCCAAAGCCAAACTTTCTTATAGCAATGTGTCTGACTTTTTAGAAAATGGCAGTAAATTAGCATCTGATCAACCGACTTTACCCGAACAACTTAAACTATTATCTAATTTAGCTACAGTACGAATGAATTGGCGCCAAACCCATGCTTTAGTCTTTAAAGATAATAATGATTATCGCTTTATTCTGGATGAAAACCGTCAAGTTAAAGCAATAATTAAAGATTCTCGACGTATTGCTCACCGCATAGTTGAGGAAGTCATGGTAATAGCCAATCAAGCTTTAACTTGGCAATTAAAAAACCATATTGGTTTTGGTATTTTCAATATTCATTCAGGATTTGATAATAAATATATTGAACAAATTTTAAAAGTTTTGGCTGATAATGGCATCACTGAGTTTGATAAAGATTCGTTGTTATCTTTTGAAGGTTATTTACAACTACGGCGTCGGATTGAAGATAATGCCTTTTTAACTGCGCGGTTACGTAAATTTCAATGTCCGGCGGATTTTTCCATTACACCTCAACCGCATTTCGGTTTAGGGTTTGAATCTTATGCCACGTGGACGTCGCCTATTCGTAAATATGGTGACATGGTTAATCATCGCTTAATTAAAGCCTACATTCGCTCGCAACAGTTAATAGCGCCAGATCAAGAACAACTTAAAACCATGAATGAAAGGCGTAAAATGTTACGTTATGCCGAACGAGACATAGCGGAAAATCTTTATGCTCAATATTTAACCAATAAAATTGGTGATAGTTATACCGCCGAAATTATTGATATCAATCGTGGTGGTGCCCGTATCCGCTTAACAGACATTGGCGCTTTTGCGTTTGTACCACTGTCTATGATTCATGCGGTACGCGATGAAATTTCTGTAACCCCAGATGCCGGCAGTATAAAGATTAAAGATGAGATTTGTTATAAACTTGCTGATACTATTCCAATCCTAATTCATCAAGTCAAAAATGAGAATCAAGCTATTATTGCCAAATTAGCAATAAACGAATAGTTCAAGAATAGCATTTAACTCTCAATATTAAGCTATTAACAATATCAGTTACTACTTACCTCTTGAATTAGAGGTAAGCCACCAATATTTGAAGTTATTTTAACGATTAGCCTCTTTTTTTTCTCAATTAGATCTGCTATCTTGCTTCATTCATGAAAATTAATTATCACAACTTAATTAACAACAGTCAGAGGGAATTATGTTATCAATTCATGGGCATGAAGTTTTACATATGATGGATGGAAATAATTATACAGAATCTTCCCTACTTCAAGCTATTGAACAACGCTTTGGAAAAGATGCCAAATTCCACACTTGTTCAAAATCTGATATGGATGCACAGCAGCTCATTAATTTTCTTAAAGAAAGAGGCAAATTTAAGCCGGCTGACTCTAATGATACTAAGTTTACTGTCGATACTAAAAAGATATGTAACCATTAAATGATTAGACAGTTATTTTGCTTAGTATTTTTTTTATAAATTTAATTAATTAACCTAGTGTATTTATAAGAATATGAGTATATAATTTCGCGCTACTGCTATTGGTATTGTAGCTTTCACTGAAATTATAACTCAAGAATATGTTCATGGAATTTTATATATGAAAATAAGTAATATCCTTACATGTGCCATTGTCTCTATTCTTGTTATAAGTTGCGCCAAGAAACCTATTTCACAGTCGGTGAAAAATGAACAACCGATGGAAATAGATCCATTGACAACTTTACAACAGCAAACAGAGCATAATAACCCTTTTGTTGTTGATGCAAAAATTAAGTTGCTACAATTTGTAGGTGATAGTAATTTTAATAATTATATTACTAAACACGGTATATTGGCTTGTAATGGTAATGAAAACCAAACCTCCTGCGTTTTAAATTTTTATCTTCAAGAATACTATAAATTAAAATATGATGTACAAATAAAAAGAATAATTGAAGAAAACCAAACTGAACATGATATTGAATTAAGTAAAATTGAAGCGACTCAAATAAATATTGATAAATATTGTAAAATGTCAGCTGATTTTGTTGCGGCAATTTACAATAATGACAAATCTAACATTACCAAAAAGTTCCAACCATTATTTAGAATGACTGAACAAAATATGTCGACACTATATACCAAAGTTTCACGAGACAGTTATTCTCATTTTTTAATTGATGAAAACCCAAGTATGCTTCAAGAAATGAAAGCAGACTATGTGGAAAAATGTTTGGATAATCCAAAGGATAACATCATTAATTACTTCAACCTTTTTAGATAATACTAACGCGAGTATTTTATGCTTAATTTATTACCAACAAGTCATTTTAATAAAACCATAGCTTATAAATTACTAGGGGCATGTTCTATTGCTTGTATTAGTTTTTCCTCATGGGCTTTTTCGTTTAATGATGTTGTAACGCAAGCAGAAAACCTATCTAAACAAGCTTATGTACAACCAGAAAAAAACATTCCCAATGAATTAGCTTCATTACAATTTGCTGATTATCAGAAAATTTTTTTTAATCATTCCAAAGCTTATTGGGGTGATCGTAAAAGTCGTTTTAAACTTGAGTTTTATCATGAAGGTATGTATTTTGATACTCCAGTTAAGATTAATGAAATAATTAATAATCAAGCTCATGAAATCAAATTTGATCCTAGTTATTTTGATCTAAGTAAAGTAAATTTAGAAAATCTAGATACTAAGAATCTAGGATTTGCTGGTTTTAAAGTCCATTACCCAATCAATAATCCGACCAAAACCGATGACGAAATTTTTACCGCTTTGGGAGGCAGTTATTTTCGCGCTGTGGGTAAAGATCAAAGATATGGTCTTTCAGCTCGAGGGTTAGCGATTGACACTGGTGAAATGTCTGGTGAAGAATTTCCTCGCTTTAAAGAATTTTGGATCGAAAGGCCAGAACCTAATCAGAAACATTTAGTTATTTATGCATTGCTTGATTCAGCAAGCGTTTCTGGTGCGTATAAACTGACACTAATACCAAGTGTTGATACCACTATCACTGTTGAAGCAAAAGTATTTTTCCGTAATCCAGTTAAAAAACTGGGGATTGCACCTTTAACAAGTATGTTCTTATATGGACCGAACCAACCATCACCGATTTTAAACTATCGTCCGGCAATGCATGATTCTAATGGTCTATCTATTTTAGCCAATAATAATGAGTGGATCTGGCGCCCTTTAAATAATCCTAAGCGTTTATCATTTTCTTCCTACAGTTTAGAAAATCCTAAAGCATTTGGTTTGATCCAACGAGATAAAGGTTTTGATGATTATCAAGATCTCGATGATCATTATGAACAACGTCCTAGTGTTTGGGCAGAGATTTTAGGTGATTGGCAAAGAGGTCGTGTTGAATTGGTTGAAATTCCAACTGCTGATGAGACTAACGATAACATAGTTACTTATTGGGTACCTAAAAAACAATATGATGCGGGTGATACTCTAGATATTAAATATCGCTTACATTATTCTTTAAACGAATTGCAACGCTACCCGGATAATATAGCTAGAGCAATTAGTACCCGTTTATCATTAGGTGATATTAAACAAGCTAACTTAATCCGTAAGCTTGATGGCTCGAATGCTTATGTTATTGACTTCGCTGGACCGCAATTATCTGAACAAATACCAGTTAAAGTAATTTCTAGTATCAATAACGGTTCTATAGTTAGTTGTGAAGCTCAATACAATCCAGTTATTAAAGGTTGGCGAGTTATTGTGCGCTTTAATGTTGAAGATAACAAAAAGGCCACTGATATCCGCATACAATTGGCGTCAGAAAAAACTAATGAAGTTTTGTCTGAAACATGGAGTGGGCAATATCCTGCGCAATAAGCATAATCAAATGATAACGACATGAAAAAAGATTACTTTGTCAATCTTTCTGACGCTGAAAATTGGCGTCAGAAAGCTAAAAACGCGGCTACCATAACCGATAAACTGGCTTTTTTAAAATATCGCTTAAGTCAGATAGGTAACACTTCATCGTTTAACGATGCAAGGATGCAACAACCTAGTTACCCTAATATTGATCGGGTTGCTGTACAACCACAAATATGGAATCAGCATTACCAAGCTAAATCGAAATTAAATCTTAATGTTATTGCGTTGATCCGCAGACTTATTATGTTAGTCCTTATTGTGGTACAAACCTACTATGCCACCACTTACCTATCAACCTTATTACCCTATCAAAGTTGGCAACAAATCAACTTTATGAGCAATTGGGATATAAACCCTGAATTGGCAGTTTACAGTATCATTCCTTATATTGTTCAATGGATTATAATCGCACTATTTGCCATCTTATTTTTCTGGATATCAATTGGTTTTTGGACCAGTATTATGGGGCTAATTCTAGCGGTAATGGGTAAAGACCGTTATACCATTTCTATCCCTAAAGATCCTACTGCCCATATTGACACCAACCATCGTACCGCACTAGTTATGCCAATTTGTAATGAAGATGTAGCGCGTGTTTTTGCTGGAATACAAGCGACTTATCAATCATTAGTTGAAACCGGACATGCTGAATGTTGCGATTTTTATATTTTAAGTGATACCAACGATCCGGATCTTTATGTTAATGAACTAAAAGCTTGGGCTGATTTCAACGCACACAAATCAGATAATGGTTGTAACGTTTTTTATCGTCACCGCAAACGCCGTGTAAAACGTAAAAGTGGTAATATTGACGATTTTTGTCGGCGTTGGGGACATTTATATGAATATATGATGATTCTCGATGCCGACAGTATTATGACTGGCAATTGTATTATAAACATGATTGCCATGATGGAAATGACCCCTAAAGCTGGGATCTTACAATCACCACCAAAATCAGTAAGAATGAAAACGCTCTATGCGCGCATTCAACAATTTGCCAATCAAATTTATAGTGATATTTTTTGTGCTGGCACCCATTTTTGGCAATTAAGCGAAGCCCAATATTGGGGGCATAATGCCATGATTCGCTTAAAACCATTTATTGAACACTGTATATTATCCCCACTAAAAAAACGTAAAGCACCACTTCATATTTTATCGCATGATTTGGTAGAAGCCGCTCTAATGCGCCGAGCGGGTTATGGCGTTTGGATCGCTTATAATATGAGTGGTAGTTATGAAGAACTTCCTGGCAATATGATCGAGGATCTTAAGCGTGATAACCGTTGGTGTATGGGTAATTTAATTAATCTAAAATTAATTTTCAAAAGTGGAATTACCTTAACCCACCGCATAATGTTTGCTACTAGTGGTATGGCATATATTTCGTCATTATTGTGGTTGGTATTTTTGTTTTTCTCCACCCTGTTATTATTAGTATTTAATCTTTCAGATCAACAATACTTTTTCCAACCAAATCAATTCTATCCAACTTGGCCTAAATGGGATGAAAATTTAGCCATCCAACTACTATCTACTACCATGGTATTGTTGTTTGCGCCAAAATTCTTTAGCTACGGTATTATTATCGCTAGAAATGGAGCCAAAGATGTGGGTGGTATTTTTAAACTAACTTTATCGATCTTGATTGAAATAATTTGGTCTATGATTTTAGCGCCAATCCGAATGATTTTTCATAGTAAATTTGTGATAAAAGCTTGGTTAGGCAGCAAAATCCAATGGAAGTCACCATCTAGAAATGATGATGTTTTAACGTGGGCAGAATCTTTTTATTTTTGTTGGCCACTTTCTTTATTAGGCATTATATGGCTATGGATAATTATTTGGTTAAATCCACAATTTACTTATTGGTATATTGCTATTCTAATACCATTGACTATTTCTCCATTGGTAGTGCGCGTATCAGGACTTTCTAGCATTGGTATGAAAGCTAAAAAAGCCGGATTATTTTTAACCCCTGAAGAAACCCATCCGGCTCGAGCCGTAACACTAACTGGTGAGTATTTGGTTAATACGGAAGCGAATATCGTTGATCATGGTTTTATTATGGCCTTAATTGATCCTGTTTATAATGCCTTGGCTTGTGCATTATCTACCTCTAGACATTTAATTAATGATAAAAATCAACAGCGACGATTAGAACTTATTACACATTATCAACAAGTTGATTTAAATAAAATCAGCAAAGAACAACAATTAGCAATTTTAGAAGATCCTATCATTCTTTCCGCTTTACATGACCATATTTGGCAGGAACAAGAAAAATACGACAATTTGTTCACAATATGGCAAAATGAACAGTAGTAATAAGAAATAGGGTTACGCCCTATTTCTCTTCTTTTTAGTAATTAATTAACACCCACGGATATGTTTATGACTTGGCAACCAACTGCATCTATCGATAATTTACTTAAGCGCGCGAAAATTATTTCTCAGGTAAGGCAATTCTTTGCTGATCGCTGTATATTAGAAGTGGAAACACCTGCCATGAGTCAATATGCTGTTACTGATGTCCATTTAAGTTCATTCCACACCCTATTTTTTAAACCTGGCGAAGTGGATGAATTACAAGGGCGTAAGATGTCCCTTATTACTAGCCCTGAATATCACATGAAACGATTATTAGCGGCTGGGAGTGGTCCTATTTACCAAATCTGTAAGTGTTTTCGTAATCATGAAGAAGTTAGTCATTACCACAATCCTGAATTTACTATGCTTGAATGGTATCGCATCCAGTTTGACATGATGCAAATGATTAATGAAGTTGACGATCTGCTACAAAATATTTTGGATTGTGAGCCGGCTGAACGCATCTCCTATCAAAAAGTATTTCAACGCCATCTTAACCTTGATCCACTTGAAGCTGATCTGGCAACATTGACTAATGCTATTAATCAGCTTGATATTGGTTTTAACACCGAAAATTGTGATAAAGATACCTTATTACAGTGTTTATTTACTTTTGGGGTGGAACCACATATCGGCCAAGATAAACCTATCGCTGTTTTTAACTTCCCTGCCTCGCAAGCAGCATTAGCAGCAATTAGTCCTGAAGATCACCGCGTTGCCAGCCGCTTTGAGTTTTATTATAAAGGCGTTGAATTGGCTAATGGTTTTAAAGAGTTAACTAATCCTCAAGAACAAAAATTACGCTTTGAACAAAATAATCAAGCACGAACTAAACAAAACTTACCCACACAAAATATTGATATTACTTTATTAGCTGCTATGGAAGCGGGTTTACCAGATTGTGCTGGTGTTGCCGTTGGCTTAGACCGCTTAATAATGTTAGCGCTTAATACTATGACATTAGATGATGTAATTTCATTCACTTTTGATAGGGCTTAATTATGTTTGCATGGTTAGATTTAACTCAATGGATTGCGATTATTATTGCTTTAGTTGCATTGGTTTTAGTTGTTATGTTATTGAAATCCCAATTTGCTCTTAGCAATAGCAAGCAATTATTTGATTTACAATTGGCACAAAAAAAACAAGAAAATCAAACATTAGTCGATGAAGTAACACAGTTAGAAAATGAATTGAATCAGTATCGGCAACAAAATTTAGATCAGAATATTAAAATCAGTGAACTGAAAACGCGTTTACAAGAGACATTAACTTCCACTCAAGAACGCCAAACAATTCTTGAACAAAGCGAACAACGATTGACTACCCAGTTTGAAAATTTGGCCAACCGTATTTTTGAACATAGTGGCAAAAAGATAGAGCAACAAAATAAACAAAGTCTGGATTTTTTACTTGCGCCCCTTAAAGAGCAACTTGAAGGTTTTAAAAAACAAGTTCAAGATAGTTTTGGGCAAGAAGCCAAAGAACGGCATACACTAACTCATGAAATTCGTAACTTGCAACAACTTAATGAACAAATGACCAAAGAGGCAACTAACCTCACTAATGCCTTAAAAGGTAATAATAAAACTCAAGGCAATTGGGGGGAATTTATCCTTAGTCAGATCTTGGATAATTCAGGATTAAGATCCGGTTACGAGTATGAAACTCAAGTTAGCTTAACCAATGAAAATAATCAACGCTTGCAACCGGACGTCATTGTTCATTTACCACAAGGTGGCGATGTAATTATAGATTCTAAAGTTACCTTAGTGGCTTATGAACGTTATTTTAATAGTGATGACGAAACAGTTAAAGTTAAAGCAATGGCTGAACATTTAACTGCTGTACGTAATCATTTAAAACAATTAAGTCAAAAAGACTATCATAAACTTATTGGTGTTAATTCATTAGATTATATTTTAATGTTCATTCCGGTCGAACCGGCTTTTTTAAGTGCTATTGATCATGATCCGGGTTTAATTAACGATGCTTTAAAAAATAACATTATGATCGTCAGTCCAACGACTCTTATGGTTGCTTTACGTACTATCCATAATTTATGGCGCTATGAATATCAAAATCGTAATGCTGAATTAATTGCTGATAAAGCCAGTAAATTATATGATAAAGTCCGTGGATTTGTTGAGGATATGGAAAACTTAGGTAACTGCTTAGATAAAGCGCAACAAACTTATCAAAGTTCGATGAGTAAGTTATCAAAAGGCCGGGGTAATGTCATTGGGCAAATTGAACGCTTTCGCGAATTAGGCGTTGAAGTAAAAAAACCAATTAATCCCGATATTACTTTGTTAGCCACCGAGGAATTAGATAGTAAAAGCTAAAGTTAACAACTCCGATGATAATTTTAATCTATTGCTAAGATGCTTCATACCAACGTATGTTTCAATCTAAATGTTGATTCATCATTAAGTAAAATGCGAGTATACTTATCCAGTATCAAAAGGAATACAATATGGCAAAAAAACAAGAAAAAGAACTTAGTTTCGAAGAAACACTAAAGCAACTGGAAACCATTGTAGCTCAATTAGAAGGTGGTGATTTACCGCTGGATGAAGCATTAAATGAATTTGAAAAAGGTGTGAAATTAGCTCGTGCCGGTCAACAACAATTACAACAAGCAGAACAGCGTATTCAAATTCTATTAACTGAAAATAGCGATGCTGAATTATCTGATTTTTTAACTGATAATAATGAATAATTTTAAATCATTCCAACAACGAATTGACGCTTTTTTAGCAACAACTATCGCGCAATACCCTAATTCCAAACTACAACAAGCGGTTAGTTATAGTTTGCTTGCTGGTGGCAAGCGCATCCGCCCTATTCTAATTTATCTAACCGGTCAAATGTTTAATTGTCCATTAGCTAAACTCGATTTTCCAGCTGCCGCAATGGAAGCTATTCATACTTATTCATTAATTCATGATGATTTACCCGCGATGGATAATGATGATTTACGCCGTGGTAAACCAACTTGTCACATCCAATTTGATGAAGCCGAAGCCATTTTAGCTGGTGATGCCTTACAAAGCTTAGCTTTTACATTATTATCGGAAACACAACTAATTGATGATCAATCAAAAATCAACATGATTAAGGAACTAGCTCAAGCCAGTGGCCTTGCTGGCATGTGTTTAGGACAATCATTTGATTTACAAGCTGAACATCAATCAATCAGTTTAGAACAACTACAAAAGATTCATTGCTATAAAACTGGGGCTTTAATCAAAGCAGCCGTACGCTTAGGAGCCATTGCTAGTGGCGATATTGCCAAACTTTATTATTATGCTTTAGATAGCTATGCTGAAGCTATTGGATTAGCTTTTCAAATTCAGGATGATATTTTAGACGTTATTGGTGAACAAGCAATAATGGGGAAACCTCAAGGTTCTGATATGGCACATCAAAAAAGTACTTATCCGGCTTTAGTTGGGCTAGATAATGCCATAAATATGACACAGCAACTTTATCAACAAGCTATCGCTAGTCTTGAACAAATACCTTATAATAGTCAACCATTACTCGATCTTGCTGGTTATATTATTAATCGAAATAGTTAACAATTAGCTAAAAGATAATTTTACATAATGAATTTAGATAATTACCCATTATTAAAGCAAATAAATTCGCCTGAGGACTTAAGACATTACCCTCAGTCACAGTTGCCAGCAATTTGTCGTGAGCTAAGGCAATTTTTATTAGCATGCGTGAGTCAATCTAGTGGTCATTTAGCTTCAGGGCTTGGTGTAATTGAGTTAACCACTGCACTTCATTATGTTTATCAAACTCCATGGGATAAGATTATTTGGGATGTTGGTCATCAAGCTTATCCCCATAAAATATTAACTGGTCGCCGTGACCAAATGCTAACTATAAGGCAAAAAGGTGGTTTACACCCCTTTCCACATCGGAATGAAAGTGAATATGATGTACTGACCACGGGCCATTCATCCACTTCGATTAGCGTTGCTTTAGGGCTAGCAATTAGTGAACACAAAAAACACACCGGTCATAAAGTTGCTGCTGTCATTGGTGATGGAGCCTTGACCGCTGGCATGGCATTCGAGGCCATGAATCATGCCGGCCACATAAAACCTGACATGCTAGTAATAGTCAACGATAATGACATGTCAATTTCTGAAAATACCGGCGCCCTAAACCAACACTTGGCGCAAATTTTATCCAGCAGAGCCTATGCCTCGTTGCGTGAAAGTGGCAAAAAAGTACTATCGAATATTCCCCCGTTAAAAGAGTTTTTAAAGAAAACGGAAGAACACTTAAAAGGTTTAGTAACCCCAGCTATTTTATTTGAAGAACTCGGTTTTAATTATATTGGCCCAATTGATGGTCATGACGTTGAAAGCCTGGTCGTGACTTTACAAAAAGTTCGCCAATTGAAAGGCCCACAGTTATTACATATCATTACACAAAAAGGCAAAGGCTATGCTCCAGCTGAAAAAGATCCAACATTATGGCATGGTGTACCTAAGTTTAATCCGATTGATGGTGTGATCCCCTCGACCCCTAAATCAATACCTACTTATTCGCAGGTATTTGGTGATTGGCTGTGTGAAATGGCAGCAAAAGATCAACACCTCATTGCTATTACACCGGCAATGAGTGAAGGTTCGGGCATGACTGAGTTTGCTAAACGTTTTCCAGAGCAATTCTTTGATGTGGCTATTGCTGAACAACATGCAGTAACATTAGCAACTGGTTTTGCCATTGGTGGTTTTAAACCAATTGTTGCTATTTATTCAACATTTCTACAACGTGCTTACGATCAAGTGATTCATGATATAGCTATTCAAAACCTGCCAATTTTATTAGCTATTGATCGTGCCGGCATTGTTGGTGCTGATGGTGAAACTCATCAAGGTGCTTTCGATCTTAGCTTTTTACGCTGTATACCTAATTTTGTGATTATGACGCCGAGTGATGAAAATGAATGTCGACAATTGCTCTATACCGGGTATTTACATAATGGGCCAGCTGCAGTACGTTACCCGCGTGGTGACGCGCTTGGAGTAGCTTTAATGCCGTTGGCAGCAATCCCATTAGGACAAGCTAAAATCTGTCGCGAAGGCAAAACCATAGCTTTACTCAATTTTGGCACATTACTTCCTGAAGTTTTACACGCAGCTGAACAACTTAATGCTACAGTAATCGACATGCGATTTGTTAAACCATTAGATGAAAAACTAATTTTGCAGATTAGTCAAACACATAATATACTTGTTACTGTTGAAGAAAATAGTATTAAAGGTGGCGCTGGCAGTGGAGTCTGCGAATTTTTATTATCGAGAAAAATAAAATGTGATATTTTAAACATCGGATTACCTGACAAGTTTATTCCACAAGGGTCTCAAAGTGAGATGAGAACAGAGATCGGATTAAACAGTGAACAAATTATTAAAAAAATTAATGAATTTATAAATCAATAGGTTAATTATGGAAACTCAAGCTGTCACTATTCAAATTTTCGGACGAACTTTAAAGTTCAATTGTCCAGTTGATGAAGTTGAGGCATTAAGCACTGCGGCAAAAGATTTAGATAAACGCCTAATTAATTTACGCGAAAAATCACCTCATGTTGGTGGTGAACAACTGATTATGACTGCAGCCCTAAATATTTCGTATGAACTTACAAAAGAAAAAGAGAAAAATGAAGAATTTAGTAATCGATTAAAAATGCTACAACAGTTACTTGATTCCGCTTTAAATACCAACAATTAACGCTTTAAATTGTAAATTTACGCAAAATGTTATTGTATGATTTTCCAAATTTTGTATTATGATAAATATCTCTGGGATGTTCGCGATGAGGGTTAGTCCCCTGAGCCGATATTCTAAACTTAAGAACGAAGTGATTTTTGATTGGTGAGTATGCCTTACTTGTAAGGAAACCTAAAAATCGAAACACTAGTTCACCTTGAACCTTGGGTTCAAGGGTTACGACCCCAACGACATCTTGGAGAGCCTATCTACTTTTTATTGTGAAAACCAATGAATATTCGTCAAACCATGCGCCGAAGAAGGCGTGAACTATCACCAAGCCAACGCCATATTGCTCAACAAGCAATTTATTCAAAAATTTCTGCTCATCCAAGAGTAAATTCAGCAAAAAATATAGCCATATTTTTATCTTTTGATGGCGAAATAAATACTCAACCTATTATTGAGTATCTATGGCAACAAAATAAATCAGTTTATTTACCAATCATTCACCCATTTGCACCTAAACATTTACTTTTTTTAAACTACACCGCTAAAACTCCTTTAATTAAAAATCAATTTGGCATACTCGAACCACCTTTAAATGTGTTAAATGTTATTCCACTTCCTGAACTAGATATTATCTTTACCCCATTAGTTGCCTTTGATGATAGAGGTTATCGCATGGGAATGGGTGGTGGATTTTATGATCGTATGTTGGCTAATTATCAAGAACAACAAATCTTCCCAATTGGCCTTGCCTTCGCTTGTCAAAAAGTAGAAAAAATAGCCAATAAACCTTGGGATGTGCAATTACCAGAAATTATTTATGCTTAAAACTGTTATTAAATTGGAAATAAAAAATGTTGTTTTAAATTAACTAATTATTTTCATTAATAAATAATAATTTTGCTGGCCGACTGTCAATATCTATTTTAGAGATAGAATTTAGTTATTATCAATAGGTAATATTGTTCTTTAAAATAACTATAGATAAGCGTACAGTATAAATAAGTTTCTAAAACTATTTCTTTTTTACTACGCTCTACTGTCCTATACCTAAGCCTTAGGAATTTAATATTCAATTTGCTGGGTGTTCTATTCCATTAAGGCACTTTTAATATAAAAAAAAGGAGTGTTGCAATGTCAGAAAAAAAAGTACTAACCACTAATAATGGTGCTCCCATCGCTGATAATCAAAATTCTCGTACTGCTGGCCCTCGTGGTCCGGTCTTGATTGATGATTATCAACTAATCGAAAAACTAGCTCATTTTAACCGTGAGAATATTCCTGAACGCCGGGTGCATGCCAAAGGTTCTGGTGCACATGGTACCTTTACAGTAACTAATGATATCACCAAATATTCCTATGCAAGTCTATTCGCTAATGTTGGTAAAGAAACGCCTGTTTTTGCGAGATTTTCTACTGTTGGTGGTGAACGAGGTTCATCAGATACCGCCCGTGACCCACGTGGATTTTCGGTAAAATTCTATACCGATCAAGGTAACTGGGATATTGTAGGTAACAATACTCCGGTATTTTTTATCCGCGACGCGTTAAAATTTCCTGATTTTATTCATACTCAAAAACGCGATCCGAAAACCAATTTGAAAGATCCGCAAATGATGTGGGATTTTTGGTCATTATCACCTGAATCGCTACATCAAGTCACTATTCTATTTTCTGACCGTGGTATTCCGGATGGATTCCGCCATATGCATGGGTATGGCAGTCATACTTTTAGCTTGATTAATGCCGATGGGGTAAGAACTTGGGTTAAGTGGCACTTTAGAACAGAACAAGGTATCAAAAATATCCCACCAAAACGAGCAGCCGAATTAGATGGTAGCAACCCGGATTCAGCTCAAGAAGATTTGTTTAAAGCGATTGAGCGGGGTGATTTTCCTAAATGGCGCTTATATATGCAAGTGATGACCGAAGAACAAGCCAATAATCATCCGGAAAACCCGTTTGATGTAACTAAAGTTTGGTCACAAAAAGAATATCCATTAATTGAAGTAGGTGTAATGGAATTAAATCGTAATCCAGAAAATTATTTTGCCGAAGTTGAGCAATCAGCCTTCGAACCAAGTAATGTAGTTCCAGGCACAGGATTATCTCCAGATAAAATGTTGCAAGGTCGACTTTTTGCTTATGCTGATGCCCATCGTTACCGCATTGGTACCAATTACCAACAATTACCAATTAATGCGCCTAAATGCCCGGTACATAATTATCAACGCGATGGATCTATGCGTTTTTATAGTCCTGATAATGCTCCTAACTATGAACCAAATAGTGTTGATAGTGCGCCAAAACAACAATCACAATTTGCTGAACCTCCACTAACTGTTCTTGCAGGTACCATGGATCGACATGATCATCGTGTGGATGATGATTATTATTCACAACCAAGGGCACTATTCAATTTGATGAAGCCAGAACAAAAACAGTTGTTAATTGATAATATTACTGGATCAATGAAAAATGTTGATCGTGATATTCAAATTAGGCAACTAAAACACTTTTATAAAGTCCATCCAGATTACGGGCAAGGCATTGCCCAAGGATTGGGTATTGATATTGAGTTAATCAAAAGCTAATTAGTAAGAACACCATGCCGACTATGTTTAGTCGGCATGATTAAGTAGCAACTTTATAGTAAAACGATTATTTCTTTTTATTCTTTTTCAATTTTTTCAAAATCACAGTCATTAAAGGACGATGGCACTTATAAATCATATCTGGTGGCAACATGATTAACTCAGCAATTGGTTCTGCCCATACAGGAATTTCGGTATTTTCTGGGTTCTGATCATCGATTGGCGTATCAACTGTAAATAATTCGGTATTAGCAAACAGTTGTTGTTTTTTAACAATATCTTTATCATCGGTATCACTAAGCATTTTACAAGCATCTAATACTTGTTGAGCAAATTGTTCAGACCAATCTTCATCTGCATATCTAATTTTAATTACAGCGGCAATATGCCGTAACATATCACGAAAGAGCAGCAAATAGACCATTTGCACATTACGTCCGGATAACTTAGCTAACTGTTCATCGGTTAATGTATTATTAATTACACTTGGCCCCCATTTAAAAAATAGCGTTTCTTTATACATTTTTACAATTGGTTTGATGGATTTGTATTTAGTTTTTACCAAATTATCAATTTCACGGGACAATTGAAGGGTTGGGTAACCAACATGCTTACGTCCATTTAAATCACGTTCTGATAATTGTTGATCTTTTTGTTTTTTATTCAAAAATTTTTTCAGAAGATCTAGCATCTTATTTTCCTTGTTATTTATTTTTTTGCCTAACTATTTCAAATAAGCAAATACCTGTTGCCACTGATACATTAAGTGATGACACAATCCCTGCCATGGGAATACTCACTAATTCGTCACAATGTTCTTTAGTTAAGCGACGCATGCCTTCACCTTCAGCCCCCATGACCAAGGCCAATGGTATTGAAGATGTTTTATAAAAATCGGTTTGATAAAGTGTTTTATCTGCTTCACCAGCCGTACCAACGATCCATACTTGAAACTCATCTTGTAACATGCGCATAGTGCGCGCTAAATTAGTTACCCTGACTACTGGAACACTTTCGGCGGCACCACAGGCCACCTTTTGGACCGTCGAATTTAATGGTGCTGAACGATCTTTAGGTACAATAATAAAATCAACCCCAGCAGCATCGGCAGTACGAATACAAGCCCCCAAATTATGTGGATCAGTTACACCATCTAAAATTAAAATCACGGGCTGTTTCTTTTGTTGTATAAGCAATGGAATATCGTTTTCTTGATAACCTCGACTTTCTTTTACTATGGCTAAAATACCTTGATGCACACCATTATGCGTTTTTTCATCTAACCATTGGCGATTAGTTACCTTAACTGGCAAACCTAATTGTTCAAGTTCATGCACAACGGTTGTAAGGCGTTTATCTTCGCGACCTTTAGCTATAAATACTTCAATAATTCTTTCTGGTGAACGCGCGAGTAATGCCTCAATCGCATGGATACCATAAACAGTTTCACTCATCTATTTTTTACTCTTTGTCTTTTTATTACTTAATTTGCTTTTTCCGCGTTTTTTATTTGTACTTTTGTTGTTAATTTTACTGTTAGTTTTGCTGCCAGCTTTTGCACTTTTTGTGTTAGTCGCTGCTTTACTTTTGCGTTTCACAACAACATCAGCACTATTCTTGGCTACATTTTGCTTAATTTTATCTTTTGCCGTTTTACCTTGGCGTTGCGGCTTATTATTACTATCAACCAATGAGAAATCAATTTTGCGCTCTTCTGGATTGACATTATCCACTTTCACTTTCACTTTATCACCTAGACGATAGGTAAAATGAGTATTTTCACCTAGCAAACGGTTACGTGAAGCATCAAAGCTATAATAGTCATTTTCTAATGATGACACGTGTACTAATCCATCTATAAACAGGTCGTCAAGGCGCACAAAAAAGCCGAAATTAACCACACTGGAGATAGTGCCGTTATATACTTCGCCGACATGATCTTGCATATAATCACATTTGAGCCAATCAACAACATCACGAACCGCTTCGTCGGCTCGGCGTTCAGTCATTGAACAATGTTCACCAAAATATAACATTTCGCTGGTATTATAACGATGACCACCAGTTTTACTGGTCTTATGTTTTTCATTCGCTAACACCCATTTAATCGCGCGATGTAATAATAAATCCGGATAACGACGAATTGGGGATGTGAAATGCGCATATTCATCCAACGCCAAACCAAAATGTCCGCGATTTTCAGGATCATATATAGCTTGCCTCATTGATCTCAAAATAACGGTTTGTAACATTTCGCAATCTGGGCGAGTTTCTACGGTTTGCATTAATTGCGCTACATCTTTAGGTTGAGGTTTAGCCCCACCATTAAGTGTTAGTCCTAATTCACTAAGAATATTACGTAAATTATTCATGCGCTCTTCATCCGGCCGATCATGAACACGAAATAGAGATGGTATCTCGGCATTTATGACTAATTTAGCTGCGGCAACATTGGCTAAAATCATACACTCTTCGATAATTTTATGCGCATCATTACGCTCAGTCATTTCTATACTTTCGATGCGTTTATCTGCATTGAAAATAAATTTTGGTTCTTGTGATTCAAAAGCAATAGCCCCACGCACCTCGCGCGCTTTATCCAGTACTTTATATAATCCATATAGATTTTCGAGATGTGGAACCAAATCATGGTAATGTTGACGTAATTCCTCATCCCCTTGTAAGATTTTGGCAACTTTTGTATAAGTTAAGCGTGCATGTGAATTCATTACCGCTTCATAAAATTGATACCCCGTCAAACGACCTTTATTAGAAACGGTCATTTCACAAACTAAACATAAGCGATCAACTTGCGGGTTTAAAGAACAAAGACCATTGGATAATACTTCTGGCAACATAGGAATAACCCGAGATGGGAAATAAACTGATGTTCCACGAGCACAAGCTTCTTTATCGATTGCTTTACCCGGCCTGACATAATAACTCACATCAGCAATAGCAACCCATAAACGGTAACCGCCACCACGATTTTTCTGGCAAAATACCGCATCATCAAAATCACGCGCGTCTTCGCCATCAATGGTAACTAGAGGTAAATCGCGCAGATCTTTGCGACCTTTTTTGGCACTTTCAGGGACTTGTTCGGTGAATTTACTGGCTTCTTTATCAACGGCTTTAGGAAATTCATAAGGGATTTCATGATTACGCAAAGCTATATCGATGGCTAAATTAGTGCCCATTATTTCGCCAAGTACTTCTTTAATTATGCCTACCGCTTTTTGACGGCGCTCTGGTCGTTGTTGTAATTCAATTACGACCACCGAACCCATGCGCACAGTGCGGTCTGGCTTACCCGCTACTAAAATGTCAAAATTTAAACGACTATCATCCGGCACGACAAAACCAACGCCTTGTTCGATAAAATATCGACCAACAATCTGGTTGCTCCGCGGCTCTAAAATGCGCACTACACGGGCTTCAGTTTTACCACGATATTGGCTCCCAATCGGCTGCGCTAAAATAACATCACCTTGTAATACCTTTTTCATCTGATCCGGCGATAAATAGTAATCTTCAGGTTTGCCTTCAACGCGCAAAAAACCAAAACCATCACGGTGGGCAATTACACTTCCTTTTACCATATCGAATTTTTCCGGTAAGGCATAACATTTACGCCGCGTAAATACCACTTGCCCATCTCGCTCCATGGCGCGTAAACGGCGATGTAAAGCCTCTTTTTGTTCATCATTGTCGATTGACATTGCTTGAGCAATTTTTTCTAGATTAGCGGGTTTCGCTTCTTTAGTAAGATAATCTAAAATAAGTTCACGACTAGCTATTGGGGATTCATATTTCTTAGCTTCGCGATCATAAAAAGGATCTTTTATCATAAGCAATTTCCTTTGAGCAAATATTGGCTTAAGCATAACATAGAGTTAGATAACTTAAAATCCACAATCAATTTATTAACTATTAACCATGTATTAACACCGACTAATTTATACTGAAACGTATATGTCTCAGGAAACATCTTTACAAAAAAATATGGCGCTAAATAGCGCCATGATATTATTAGATTGATTAATTCAGTGATAGATTTATGCTTGGTTTTTCTCTCTATCAATTGCTCGATAGCCAATATCATGACGATAAAAGCAACCATGCCAATAAATATGTTTAATTTGTTCATAGGCACGTTGTTGCGCTTCATAAACAGTATTACCTAACGCAGTGACACAAAGCACTCGGCCACCATTGGTGTATACTCGTCCTTTTTCTAAGCTAGTCCCGGCATGGAATATTTTACAATCAGCAGTGGATTCTTCCGGTAAACCAATAATCACGTTTTGGGTGTTATATTCGCCAGGATAACCACCTGCAGCCATAACAACACCTAAAGCTGGTCGGGGATCCCATTGCGATTTAACAGTATCTAGTTTACCGGCAACCGCTGCCAAACAAAGTTCAACCAAATCAGACTGTAATCGCATAATGATTGGTTGGGTTTCAGGATCACCAAAACGACAATTAAACTCAATGACTTTGGGGTTGCCCTGTTTGTCAATCATTAAACCGGCATATAAAAAGCCAACGTACACATTGCCTTCCTGTGCCATACCATTAACTGTAGGATAGATAATTTCATCCATCACTCGAGCAAAAACTTTATCAGTAACTACCGGCGCCGGTGAATACGCCCCCATACCACCAGTATTTAATCCGGTATCACCATCGCCAACTCGCTTATGATCTTGACTGGTAGCCATAGGTTCGACATGTTTACCATCAACCATGACGATAAAACTTGCTTCTTCACCGTCTAAAAATTCTTCAATCACGACTCTATGACCAGCATCCCCAAAAGCGTTACCAGCCAACATGTCTTGCACGGCATCTTCAGCTTCTTTAACCGTGGTGGCAACAATTACCCCTTTACCAGCTGCAAGCCCATCAGCTTTAATAACAATAGGTGCACCGTGCTTACGAATATAAGCAATTGCGGGCTCAACTTCAGTAAAATTTTGATATTCTGCCGTAGGGATTTTATGCCGAGCTAGAAAATCTTTGGTAAAGGCTTTGGAACCTTCTAGCTGAGCAGCTGATTTTGATGGACCAAATATTTTTAATCCTGCTTTTTGAAAACTATCAACGATGCCAATAACTAATGGCGCTTCCGGACCTACAATAGTTAAATCAATTTGCTGTTGTTGAGCGAAATTAAGCAATCCACCAACATCGGTTGCTTTAATGTTAATGTTCTCTAGTGTTGGTTCAAGTGTGGTCCCGGCATTGCCTGGGGCAACAAAAACTTTTGTGACCAATGGGGATTGTGCCGCCTTCCAAGCAAGCGCATGTTCACGGCCACCATTGCCAATAACTAATACTTTCATACAAGATCCTTTAAATACTTCCCCTTGTAAGGGAAGGAAAATAGATAGAGTTTTATAAAGCTAGGTACAGAACTTTATGTTGTTTCTTAATACCAATTATACAAATTATCAAAATACTAGTGTCTAAAATGACGCATATTTGTAAAAATCATGGCAATATTATGTTCATTTGCTGCTTGAATGACTTCATCATCACGAATAGATCCACCAGGCTGGATCACACAAGTAACCCCAACTGCGGCCGCGGCATCAATACCATCTCTAAATGGGAAAAAGGCATCGGATGCAACCACTGAGCCTGCTACTTCTAAATTTTCATCAGTAGCTTTTATGCCGGCAATTTTTGCTGAATAAACTCGGCTCATTTGCCCTGCACCAATCCCTATGGTCATATTGTCTTTTGCATAAACAATGGCATTGGATTTAACAAATTTAGCAACTTTCCAACAAAACAGCGCATCAGCAAGTTCTTTATTGGTGGGTTGTCGTTTGGTAACTACTTTCAAGTCTGCTGTGGACACCATGCCTAAATCACGATCTTGAACTAAAAGTCCACCATTGACACGTTTAAAATCTAAACTTTGAGTGGCTGAATTAGACCATTCACCACATTGAAGCACCCGTACATTCTTTTTAGCGGCAGTAATAGCTAAAGCTTCTTGACTAACTGATGGTGCAATAATTACTTCAACAAATTGTTTGTCGACAATTGCTTGTGCTGTTTTAGCATCTAAAGTACGATTGAATGCAATAATACCACCAAAAGCTGAAGTTGGATCCGTTGTAAATGCATGCAAATAAGCATTTAAAATGGTATCACTGGTCGCCACACCACACGGATTGGCATGTTTTACTATCACACAAGCTGGTTCGGCAAAACTTTTCACACACTCAAGTGCAGCATCAGTGTCAGCAATATTATTGTAAGAAAGCTCTTTTCCTTGTAATTGTTTAGCTGTGGCAATACAGGCGTCTTTTATACCCTCTTCAATGTAAAAAGCCGCCGCTTGATGCGCATTTTCACCATAACGCATATTTTGTTTTTTAATAAATTGCAGGTTTAAAGTACGTGGAAATTCACCAGCTGGTTTTTCTGTTTCACCAAAGTAAGGTGGAACCAATTGACCAAAGTAATTGGCAATCATACCATCATATTTAGCCGTGTGCTCAAAGGCTTTGATCGCCAAATTAAAACGGTATTCCAAGGAAAGTGAGTTTTGATTACTATCCATCATAGCAATAATATTAGCATAATCATTACAATCAACGACAATAGCTACATCTTTATGATTTTTAGCTGCAGATCGAACCATTGTTGGCCCGCCAATATCTATATTCTCAACCGCATCCTCTAATGTACAATTGGTTTTGGCAACTGTTTGAGCAAAAGGATATAAATTAACCACCACCATATCAATTGGTTTGATCTGATGTTGTTGCATTATGGCATCATCAATGCCTCGTCGCCCTAAAATAGCCCCATGGATTTTAGGATGTAAGGTTTTTACTCTGCCGTCCATCATTTCCGGAAAGCCAGTATAATCCGCGACCTCAATCACCGGGATTTGGTGTTCCATTAGTAACTTAGCTGTACCACCTGTGGATAAGAGTTCTACATTTCGTTGAGATAATGCTTGGGCAAATTCTATTATTCCGGTTTTGTCGGACACACTAAGTAAGGCTCGACGGATAGGACGATGCTGCATGAAAAGGCTCCGAAGTTGATAGTTAACATCCAATTCTAGAAAGCCAATATTATATATAAAACCAGGACCATTGTTTAGAATTAACTTATTAAAAAGGATCAAAACATTTAAAATATAATATTTTCTTGCCGAACCAATTACAATTACATGTTTAATTCTTTTTTTGTTGTTATGAATTACAATATTAATGTTGAACAATATGATTTTAGGGATTAATACTTATGTCGATAACATGGATTCGCTGGTATGGTTTTCTGCAACCATTAGTTAAAAATTTTATAAATCATGCCAAAATTTTAGGGATAGTATTGATTTTTATTCTCATTCCTTCATCTGATAGCTTTGCACAGATAAAAGCTTACCGAAATATGACCGATCATAAGCTTTTTAATCCCGAGATCGATGATATCTATTTGTTAAATCTGGCTAATCTGGCTGAAAACGATAGTTATGATTTCGACAATAGTCTTTATGAAATTTATTTAGAGAAGTTAAATAAAATAGATGATACAGATATTACCAAATTAAATATACAGAAGATTAAGAAATATAAAAACCTTTATGTAGGAATGAAGTTAGTAAAATATGAATCAAGCAACTGGACTTTTCATGTTCTGGTTTCTAATATGGCTTTTACTTCATTAGAGCAGGCTAAATTATATCTATCTTCTCCATTGGTTTATAGTAAGCAAGATGATTTTTGGCTTGACGATATGGAAGTGGAATATTTTCGTGAAAATAGGATTATTACCAATGTTATTCGTAAATCTCAAAGTAAACCGATCCCTAACCCTTATAAATATGCGTTTATACCGAAGATAAATGATGTTTATATAATTGATTTAGTCAAATATGAAGCTGATAATCGTGAATACAGTTGGGAATATAGTAAAGACAATATTTATCAAAAATTATGGTCTGTAGATAACATTTATCCACCGGAATTTTATGAAAAAGCGGAAAATAAAAATAAGAAAGTTTATGTTGGCATGAAGCTGACTTCATATAGTGTAAAATATGATTCGTATGGTTTTGCTGTTACAACAACAGGTTTTTCATCATTAAATGAAGCTAAAATTAAACTACCTTTGTTTGATTTTAATCGTTCGTCTTTATCAATAGCTGGATCAGGTATACGGAGGATGATGAATGAAGGCATTATTGTCGATAAGGTTCGTGAATCTGAATATCATGTAGCAAACGTTGATAAAATCGATGAAGTCGATAATTAATAGTCATTTTTGAATTATTTTTTTTCAGTTTTATGGATTTCATGTTTTGGTGAAGTGGAGATTTGACTCTTGTGCTCACCCAAGAAACTTGTTTTTGTTAAGTTCTATTAATTCAGTAAATTTTTCACAAAAAAATCAGGTATATGCTGATACCTGATTTTTTATTTTTTGGATTAGATTAAATAAGATGATTAATCATCACTGTATCCTAAACTACGTAAAGCGCGCTCGTCATCAGCCCAACCTGCTTTCACTTTCACCCAAAGTTCTAAATGGACTTTGTTATCAAAGAAGGATTGCATGTCTTTACGCGCCTCAATACCAATTTTTTTGATTTTTTCGCCTTTATTACCGATGACCATTTTCTTTTGCCCATCACGCTCAACCAGTATAAGACCGTTAATACGATACATGCCGGTTCGTTCATCAACCTTAAATTGTTCTATTTCAACGGTTACAGAATAAGGTAATTCGTCACCTAAAAAACGCATTAATTTTTCACGAATAATTTCAGATGCCATAAAACGTTGAGATCGGTCAGTAATATAATCTTCCGGAAAATGATGTTCGCCTTCCGGTAAATGTTTTTTGACAATCTTTTTGATTATCTCTATGCCCTCACCTTTTTCGGCGCTAATTGGTACTACGTCCAGAAAATCAATTTTCTGACTAATTTCTTGAATATGTGGTAATAATTGGGTTTTATCAATCACATTATCGATTTTATTAATAACCAATAACACTGGGCATTTGCAACCTTTTAATTTATTCGCTACCATCTCATCATCATCATTCCAATGAGTACCTTCAACGACAAAAATCACCAATTCAACATCGCCTATTGAGCTGCTTGCTGCTCGATTCATTAGTCGGTTGATTGCTTTTTTTTCTTCTATATGTAGCCCTGGAGTATCAATGTAGATCACCTGATCATTATCTTGAGTATCGATACCAATAATTCGGTGGCGAGTAGTTTGGGCTTTACGTGAGGTTATCGAAATTTTTTGACCTAATAATTGATTTAATAATGTTGATTTACCTACATTTGGTCTGCCAACAATGGCAACAAACCCACAATGCTGTTTTATATCTGTCATTTTATACCTAATTGGTTTAGTGCTTCTTGAGCAGCAGCTTGTTCGGCTTTACGGCGACTTAAACCCCGCCCTAAATATTCATGGTTATCATTGTCAATTTTACATTGAATTAAAAATTCTTGTTCGTGATTATCACCCGTTACTTCAAGAATTAAGTAACATGGTCGCTCATGATGAATACCTTGCAAATATTCTTGCAGACGGGTTTTGGCATCTTTCTGTTTGATCCCTGGTTTTATTTCATCTAATCGTGACTGATACCAAGATAATATTAAATGGCGGATAGTTTCAATATCACTATCTAAATAAATTGCACCAATAATCGCTTCTACTGCATCAGAAATGATTGATTCACGGCGAAATCCACCACTTTTTAATTCACCTTGACCAAGAATTAAATAATCCCCTAATTTGAAGCTTTTCCCTATTACTGCTAGGGTTTGACCACAAACTAAAGTAGCACGCATTTGGCTCAAATCACCTTCATCTTGTTTTACAAAACGGTGATAAAGTTCATCTGCAATCACAAAACTTAAAATAGAATCGCCTAAAAATTCTAGACGTTCATTATGTAATTTATTAGCACTGCGATGTGTCAGTGCTAATTCAAGTAATGTAAGGTTTTTAAACTGATAGCCTAATGCTTGCTGTATTTGACTAAATTTTTTCATAATAGTTGTAATTAGTGTATGCCACCAATACGGTAAAATCGAATACCCGTTGGCCATTCATCCGGTTGTTTTTCAAAACTCATCCAAATTGCTACAGCTTTTCCAACAAAATTAGCTTCAGGAACGAAACCAAAGTAACGGCTATCACCACTATTGTCACGATTATCACCCATCATGAAATAATGACCTTCAGGTACTACCCAAGTAGCAATTGGTTGCCCTTCTTGGCGATAAAAATAACTAGGGTTTTCTTGTGTACCTACAGTAGTTAAAATGTTGTGAGCTTGATCACCTAATGTTTCTTGTTGTATCTGCATATTCAATGTCATTAATGAGTCAGTATCAACAATACCTTCATCTGCATATTGCTCTAAAGTATAAAAGTTAGGATTATTTTTATATTTTTGATGTACTTCTTTCCAATTGCTTGCTTTAGGCTCGGAATAATGCAAATCAAGTGGTTCTGATTGTTGCCCGGTACAATTTTCAGCTGTTGGTTGGCAAGCTGGATAGATTAGTAGTTTCTTTTCTTTAACTTGATAAACTATTTTATCACCAGGTACACCTACCACTCGTTTAATTAGATCTCTATACGGTTCATGCGGCTCTTTAAAAACAGCCACTTCACCACGCTGCGGATGACCAGTAGAAATAAGTACTGTATTAGTAATTGGATCACGTAAACCATAAGAATATTTTTGCACGGCAATAAAATCACCAATTAATAAAGTTTGGATCATTGAACCGGACGGGATTTGAAAAGGTTCTAATAAAAAAGAACGAATCACAAAAACCACAAATAAAACTGGAAAAAAAGATGCTAAACTTTCTACCCAACCTTTTGGTTTACCCACTTCAGCAAGTACTTTTCCATCGACTTCACCATTAGTTTGTTGGCGAACAGCTTCAACTCTACGTTGTCTTTCAGGTTTCCATTTGAATTTTTCAAGAAACCAAAAAATCGCGGTAATTAATGTAGCCAATGTTAATATGATGGCAAATGTTCCAGCCATTTTCTTCCCTCTTTAACTGTTTAATCTTTTCCTACATGCAAAATAGCTAAAAACGCTTCTTGTGGTAACTCTACATTACCAACTTGTTTCATGCGTTTTTTACCTTCTTTTTGCTTCTGTAATAGTTTCTTTTTACGACTAACGTCACCACCATAACATTTGGCTAAAACGTTTTTACGTAGCTGTTTAACTGTTGAACGAGCGATAATATGGTTACCTATGGCGGCTTGAATGGCGATATCAAACTGTTGACGAGGAATGAGATCTTTCATTTTTTCGACTAGTTCACGTCCACGATAAGCAGCATTATCTCTATGTGTTATTAAAGCTAAAGCATCGACACGTTCACCATTAATAAGTACATCTAATCGAACCATATCGGCAACCTGAAAACGCTTAAAGCTATAATCTAAGGATGCATAACCTCGAGAAGTAGATTTCAATTTATCAAAAAAGTCCAAGACTACTTCAGTCATCGGTATTTCATATGTTAAGGCAACTTGGTTACCATGATAAACCATGTGCGTTTGTATGCCTCGTTTCTCAACACATAAGGTAATCACATTACCTAAATAGGTTTGGGGAACAAGTATATTACACTCGGCAATAGGTTCGCGTAATTCTTGAATATTATTCACTGCCGGTAGTTTTGCCGGACTATCAACATAGATTATTTCATTCGAAGTGGTTAATACTTCATAAACTACTGTTGGTGCGGTGGTAATAAGATCTAAGTTATATTCACGTTCTAAACGTTCTTGGATGATTTCCATATGCAGTAACCCAAGGAAACCACAACGAAATCCAAAACCTAGCGAACCAGAATTTTCTGGTTCATAAAATAGTGACGCATCATTTAAACTTAATTTACCTAATGCGTCACGAAAGGATTCATAATCATCTGAACTAGTCGGGAATAAACCCGCATAGACTTGAGGTTTTACTTTTTTAAATCCAGGAAGCGGTTTATCAGCAGGAGTACGTGCTGAAGTTAAGGTATCACCAACCGGAGCACCTAAAATATCTTTAATTGCGCAAACAACCCAACCTACTTCACCGCAGTGTAAACATTCTTTATCCACTTGTTTAGGTGTAAAAATACCCAAGCGATCAACATTATAAGTCATGCCAGTACTCATCACTTTAATTTTATCGCCTTTTTGGAGTTCACCATTCTTTATCCGAATTAATGAAACCACACCTAAATAATTATCAAACCATGAATCAATAATCAATGCTTGTAATGGAGCATCGGTATTGCCTTCAGGTGGTGGGATGTCTTTTACTAATTGTTCTAAGACATCTATTACACCAACTCCTGTTTTAGCTGAACAACGAACGGCATTACTAGCATCGATACCGACGATATCTTCAATTTCTTCAGCAACGCGTTCAGGTTCAGCCGCTGGTAAATCAATTTTATTAAGAACTGGCACCACTTCAAGATTCATGTCTAAAGCAGTATAACAATTAGCTAATGTTTGCGCCTCTACACCTTGACCAGCATCAACAACAAGTAAAGCCCCTTCACAGGCTGCAAGTGAACGGGAAACTTCATAGGAAAAATCGACATGGCCGGGGGTGTCAATAAAATTAAGCTGATATGTTTGGCCATTTTTAGCATGGTAATCTAAGGTAACGCTTTGTGCTTTAATTGTAATACCACGTTCACGTTCTAGATCCATTGAATCTAGTACTTGAGCTTCCATCTCGCGATCAGAAAGACCACCACAAATTTGTATTATACGGTCTGAAAGCGTTGATTTACCATGGTCAATATGAGCAATGATTGAAAAATTGCGGATATTTTTATTCATATCAATAAATTATAATTTGTATTTTAGTTATGTATTGTTAATTATCTAAAATACCACTTAGTAAAATAATATTTTAAATAATCACGAAAGCAAATAGAAAAGCAACATTTTACACATTAATAGCCTGTAAGCATAGTATTATCGAGATGTTTCCGCTGTTTTTTCGACAATATTTTGAGCTATTCTTTCAATAGTTACTAGGGGTAAGTTACCAATAATAATAATATTTTTATTAGCAATATTGGTTGAAAATATTGATCTACCACCTTTTTGTATGAATTGGTTGGATTGTTTAGTTGCCTCAGATGAAACATTTACTGTGAACGAAAAGACACCATCTGAAAATAATTTAGTGGCTATATCTGAATTATAAAAATTTACATTATATGCAGCAATCTCTTTAAATCCATTAGGTAACCAAGCTAATCGCCATTCGTCTAATACATCATCTTGTTTGTCAATCGATAATAAAATTGGATAAGTCCGGCTATTGATATAATCGGCTATCTTTTTCTTATCAAAGTTTTTGTCAAGTAAAACGACTTTCAGTTGACTAATGATCTCATTATTTTGATCCAATAAGTCTATGCGCATTGGTAAATAAGTATCTTCATCGATCCATATAACATAGCTGTAACGATCTTTTTCTTTAGCTACCATTCTAACAAGTTGCACACTATGATTAGCTGTTCTTGTTTTTCCTAACAAAATAAAATCATATATGTCTGTAAGTTTTGTAAAATCATTATAAATGACATCTGGAAAAGCTTCGATAATGCGGGGACTAGTTATAGAAAATGATGGGCTATCGGGTTGAAAATAACTAGTGACACTGTTATGTAAAATAATTTCTTTCGCTGGCCCCTCAAGATAAAGTAAATAAGCATTAATATCTTCTTTTTTGGTTGCCCCTAAATGAGTATATTCGAAAGTAGTGGCATAATCATTTTTATCTTGGGAAACAAGATTAACACGATAGTTTTGTGTTTGCACTGCTTTAGTCATTTTATTTAATAGCATTAAGGCATCATCAGACTCAACTGCATAAGTGAATAAAGGTAAAAAAATAAAAAACAGAGTACAAATATATTTTCTACTCTGTTTAATAAGAAAAATCATTAAATTACGTTCAAATTTCATCTTGTATTAATGAGCATTTAACCTTTTTTGTAATTCATAATCTTGTACAAGTAATTTAATTTTATCATATTGTCTTTTTTCTAGTAATTGCTGATCATTCTTTTGTTGAACACCACCAACTGGGGCAACATTGACACCAACAGGAACAGTATTTAATGTTGGTACTCCATTAACTTCTTTAGTTTGATCTTGGTGGTACTGTACACCAGCAATAATAGCTAAGGTTACACAAGCAGCCAATCCAACTTGGCTTAAGTGTGTCATAACATCTTTCATACGAACCCAAAGCAAATTGCCTACTTTTGGAATAATGGTTTTGTGTGGGACCGGTTGTTCATCTAATTGATTATATAAATTATCATTAGCTATGGCCTGAGCTACTTGATTAGAAACATCTAATGTTAAAGCACTATTATGCAATTCACCGCGTAAGGCTCCCCTTACAATATGATAACGATGCCAACATAATCGTAAACTTTCATCGTTTGAGATATCATTAATTATATGATCATCTGTAAACTCACCGTCCATAAGTGATGAAAGTTGCTCTTTCTGTTCTTTTTGCATAGTAGATACCTTAAATTTACAACTGCTCTATTTAAATTTATTGTTAACCATTAATTAATGGCTTTATTTTTTCATCTATAACATCACGGGCTCTGAAAATTCGCGATCTTACGGTTCCAACTGGAGTATCCATAATTTCTGCAATTTCTTCATAACTTAAACCATCAATTTCACGTAATGTAATAGCCGTTTTTAATTCATCCGGTAAAGCTTCAATTGTTTCAAATACTACTTTTTCAACTTCTTTAGAAAGAACTAAACTTTCCGGGTTATCAAAATCTCTTAATGAATCAGCACCTTCATAACTTTCTGCTTCACTGGCATCAATGTCAGAAGAAGGAGGTCTTCGTCCTTGAGAAATCAAATAATTCTTCGCTGTATTTACTGCTATTCGGTACAGCCAAGTATAAAAAATACTTTCACCTTTAAATAAGCTTAAGGAGCGATAAGCTTTAATAAATGTTTCTTGCACAACATCCGGTACTTCTGATGCTTGTACATAACGAGAAACTAAATGAGCTAATTTATTCTGATAACGAACCACAAGCAAATTAAACGCATTCTTATCTCCTCTAAGTACACGATCAACTAATACTTGGTCTGTTACTTGCTCCGACATTGAAGGCCATTCCTCATTATGTTGATAATTGTCATTTGGCCTAAAATTATGCTATCAGACAATTAGATTCTTAAAATTAAAAAAAGTTCCCATTATTTTAATAGAAATTTCATTATTTTTTCTATTAAAAATAAATTTTTACTATTTTTATACTCAAATACAATAATTTTCTTAAAACTTTTTACAGAAGAAGAGTCATTCTAACACAAAGTAGATGTTTTAATTTAATAAAAAGATCTCTCGCTGACCATCTTGGTTATAGGTGATTTGGTAAAATTGAGGAAGATTAAAATTTACTGAACTACTGGTTATGAAGGTAAAACGATCATCTGACAATGCATAAAAATTATTAACATCTTTAACCATGTTTTCCTTTGAACCATTACAATTACGATATATTTCTATCTGATTATGTTCATTTAAAATATAGAGATCAAACCCTGTTTCCTTATCTTCAAAAAAGAACTGGATAATGCCTTCATAAGCTACACTATCAATCTCTTTAGGCAATTCGTTAGTTTCATCTAAAATATTTAAAGGCCTACCTTGAACTTTATTATTAGAAACAGCGCCATAAAAATCTATTGCATTATCAAATTGATGGAAAGAAACTCCCAAACGTTCAAAAAATAAATACCAAGATGAACCATTTATTCTAAGAGGTTTTACTTGAGTTGAGTTATTTTGCGTTGTTGTTAAACGTAATTCAATACAATCATCCATTAATTTTTTTACTTGATTCTTGATTTCAATATCTAAATACTGGCTATAACAAAAAATTTCCATTGAATGTGGTAAATCTGCATCTTTATGCATGCGGTTTAACAAGGCTTTAATTGCCTCTAATACGCATAATGAGTTGCTAAAATGTAATACCCTAATTTCATTCCAGGAATTTCGATAAAGCAGATCAATAGAACCAACTAGACTAATTTCTTTTTTACCATAATTTAAAGCATTGGTATTAATTTCATCATCATATTCTAAGTTAGAAGTAGGATCATTTTCTAAATTCAGAATAATAGCTAAGTGACGAATTTCGCATGGACCATATAACTGCTCTTCGGTTGCAGCAGGCACATCAATTGGAAAATATGCCTTTAAATCAGCAATTAATTTAGTAATTTTCCTATTACTACAATCTTCACCATCATGATAAAAAAATTCTGTTGTGTCAGCAATTAATCTATTGAAATAACACCAACCAACTAATTTAATAAGGTATTTACTGTATTCCAAATATTGATGGCCTATGATTGAATCCAGTCTAGGTTTTTGGTTATACACATACCAACCTGCTCGATTAATGCGATCTTCTTTGACATGAATAAATGTTAATGCTTCTTCTTGTAGGTTATTAGCAATATTAAGTTTTAATTCAGTTATTTTACTTGGTAAGACTTCAAAAGAAGCATAAAGTTTACGTGTTAATATGGCTAAATCTTGTGGACTAATTATTGAATCTAAATTATTACGTCGACCAAAATTAAGTAAATTACGGTAACCAGTCATCATCGCGTTCAGTAATATTTCGTGGATTTCCCGCACTTGTTCTATCTTCCAAGTATCACTGTCGTCTAATTTGGCAATAAGTTGTTGGCTCCATCCCCATTGTTTGACCAGATCACTAATAACCTCACGCCGCCAAGATGGCGATAATGTAGGTATTGATAATTTTTCTTTAACCTTTAAATAAAAACAATGTCTTACGAGTTCAAGCCGTTGAAAATCTTTAATTTCAATCAAATAATCTGTTATTCTCTGCAATAGGATATAATAAGAATCTAAATGACTACTCTGAATTTTGAAATGTTGTATACACTCTTTGATTTCAAGAGCTATTGGCCTATTTTCTGGATAAATCCAAGAATAAGCTTCAAGTAATAAAGTTTTTAATACCGCTTTGAATGGCGAATCTATACTTTTATATAGTTGCCATAAGCTAGCCCCAAAATATTCTTCTGCAGATAAATTATTTAAAGAACCAAAATCAATCCATTCCTCACGTTTGATGATTTTTTGACTAATTAAAGCATTAATACACTCACCATATGTTGGATAAGTTATATTATTAATGGTTAAATTGATGGGTACCGCAAACCATAATAGCAATTTCCCTGCTAATAGATTTGCTGAACGATAAAATTCTTCAAGTAATAATATATGTTGAGCAGAACCACAATTTTCACCCATTAAACATTCATGATGTTGATTAATAAAACGATCTGCATCAACAACAAATAATGTTAACTTTACTCCTAACCCATCAGCCCATTGTTCAATTAAACGGCATTTTTTTTGCAACATTTGTTTACCTGTTGCTGACAGATTATTTTCAATACATATCCAAATATCAAGATCAGATTCAATGGATTGACCAATGGAACAAGTGCTGCCCATTGAATATAATGCAGAAATATCATATTTTTTACTTGATGAAGCAATAAAATTATATTCTTGTTTAATTTGTTTATAAACCGATTCTGAAGGTTGATAATATGCAATACCTAATGGGCAATCTTCTTTAAAATAACCTGGTAATTCTGGACTATGAAAATGAAAAAGGGCTGGTAACAACGAAAATACACGCTGGAATTCAATAGACATTCCTGCTTGAGCTCGTTGACATTTTAGATGGGCAAGATCTTTAAGTTCTTTTTTTATTCTATTAATATAATATTGCATAGTATCATTTAGGAGAAACATGGGAACTACTAATGTACGATTTCAATCTAACATTTTATTGCAACAACGTAAATAGGAAGTAAATTTTATAACCAGACAAAATATTTATTATGATTACTATCACTGAGATATCTCAACAACTTGCAAAAAATAACTCAAAAAAAACAATTGCAGATAAAGCTTCAATATTAATACCTATTATCGAAATTGATGGGCAGCTTCAACTATTGTTTCAGATTCGTGCACAAACATTAAAATGGCAACCAGGAGATATTTGTTTCCCTGGAGGGCGCATCGAGCTAATGGATAGATCACCTGAACAAACAGCAATAAGAGAAACATATGAAGAATTAGGTATCCCTGAACAAGATATTACTATATTAGGTCAATTACCCAAGTTCCTAGCAACTCTCGGGTTAATTATTTACCCTTTTGTTGCACAAATATCTTCTTTAGATAAATTAAAACTTAATCCTAATGAAGTAGAAAAAATTTTTACCGTTCCGATTGACTGGTTTATAACTAATGCTCCTATACAAGCTACTATGGATGTTGGCCACAAACCAGCAGATAATTTTCCCTTTAATTTAGTACCAAAGCGTACACGAGAATGGCAAAAAAGATCTGAGCATAAAGTGCTTTTTTACCCCTATAATGAATATGTTATTTGGGGATTAACCGCACAAATAACATTAAATTTCATTAAAATAATTAGCAATATTGCTAACTCGATAAATTAATATGTATTCATGATAAACAACGCTATAAAGCTATTAATAATTAACATAAAAAGCTATTTTTAACAAAAAGTAGCTTTTTATACAAATCATGCTAAAAATAATATTTAGTAAAAAATACATCTTGAGAATCAGCTAAACAATCTTATATTTTATATACAAGTTGTTTGACATTTAAAACAAATGACTTCATGTCTACACATTATTAATCTATTTAAAATAACTTAATTCATTGCATAAAGAGATTTGAATGCTATATATAGTATGCAATTGTATTTTTATATTGAAAATAGCTGAAATATGAATTCTTAATTTCAATCATTTAAAAAATAAAGGATATTTATTATGAAAGGTTTAAATAAATCGTCTATTGCATTAGCAGTATTATTATCTTTACCTGTTGTTAACCTTTATGCAGCAGAGCCTCTATCAGCTAAAGATAGCAGCCACTTGATACCAATGAAAGAAATCGCAGTCACAGGTAAATATTTACAAGCTGATAATGCTGCTCAAGATATTTCAAGAGCTGCAGATGAAGCTGGCGCTAAATTTTATCACATAAAAGCAATTGAAAATGCAACTACAGCTGATTCAGCAGATCGAGCTATTGTCTATGCTGATATTTATGAATCAAATGTACCTTCTGCAGTTAAAAAAGAAGAGACTACTGCTAATGGAGTTGTCGCCTATGAACGTAAAAAAGCCCTTTATTATTTACCATTTGAAGTAGTTAAATTCAAAGGAAATTACAACAATACTTCTGAAATCATTAATTCTGCCAGTAAATTAGCTGCGGATAAAAAAGCATATGCCTTCTATGTTTACTCAATTTCTCCTGCTGATGTAAAAAACCAAGCACAAGATATTGATGTAGCTTTATACAAAAAAGATGCTCCTGTAAGAGATTATATTGTAAAAACATCTCAACAAGATCAAGAAGCGTATGAAATCAGTAGCGATGCCTTTAAAAAAATGAAAGCATATGAAACAATTAGTTTCCATGGTGTATTTAATAATACAGCTGAAATAAGTGCTGCAGCTCAAAAACAAGCCATTGCTCATAATGCCCATTTTTATTTTGTAAAAGAAGTATCAGCTAATCCATCTGGTACAGCTCAAACTGTTTATGTAAGTCTATATAAATAATTTAAGTTTTTTGTTGATTATCCACGTGTAGAGCTAAAGTTATACTCGTGGATAATTATTTTTATAAGATTTTATTAACAATAAACATAAATAGAATAAATTGTTATCACAATAACGAGTTAAAATATTTCTACCTGTCAGTCAACTACATCTTTATTGAAACTACTCTAATCATTCAATAAATAAACTTATTATCTAAAAATAATAATTAAGATTATTTTGCTTAATAAGCATCTCAGTAAATATGGCAAACCTGATTATTACAATGAATTCTGCCATTTAAATACTGTTTAATGCTATTAAAAACACATTTACCCTACAAATGTAATATGTTTGACTTAAAAATAACATTAGGAATATACATAAAAAATTCTTTTCTTAATTTACGTGATATTTATCACAAAATAAAATTCAAAACTTGTCATACCTATTTGTAAATGTAATATACCGAAAATATTTTTTATTATTTCGAGGTCTTATATGGAAACTATAATTAGTATGTTACCCATAATTTGGGTAGCAGTAGGTGTATTATTTTTATTAGTATTGAATATGAAGTTTAAAATAAATGGTATGTTGGCTTTATTATTAACTTCTATTCTTGTTGGTATATTAGAAGGGATGCCATTAGAAAATATCGGTAAATCAATTGAAAATGGTATTGGAGGAATTTTAGGTCATTTAGCATTTATCATTTTATTTGGAGCAATATTAGGTAAGTTAATGGTAGATTCTGGAGCGGCTCAACGAGTTGCTTCAACATTATTAATGAAATTTGGTCCTCGAAATGTCCAGTGGGCGATTTTAGTTATTGGATTAATATTTGGCTTAGCCATGTTTTATGAAGTGGCATTTTTAATTTTAGCACCGCTGGTAATTAGTATTGCAGTTGAAGCAAAAACACCATTTTTAAAATTAGGTATTACAATGGTTGCCGCAACAACTACAGCCCATAGTTTATTTCCACCTCAACCCGGTCCTACAGCTTTAGTTGCTGCATTAAATGCTGATATTGGTATGGTGTACATATATGGTGTTATCGTTGCTATTCCGACAATTATCTGTTCAGGTATTGTATTACCAAAACTATTAGGTAACTTAGAACGCCCTATTCCACAATTATTAGATCAACAAGAAAAATTTACCAATGATCAGATGCCTAGTTTTTTTGTTAGTTTAATTGTACCTTTGACCCCAGCGATTATAATCACTGCAGTAACTATAATGTTATTATTTATACCTGAAAATCAAAAAGGTACTATTTCATTTTTAAAGTTCATTGGTAGTGCGCAAATCAGTATGCTTATTGCAGTTATTCTTGCAATTTTTGCCTTTGGTATATGCCGGGGAAAAAGTATACTTGAAGTGATGAGCTCTTACAGTGTAGCTATTGAGAAAGTAGCCATCGTTGTATTTATTATAGGTGCGGGTGGCGCATTTAAACAAATTATTATGGATACAGGTGTTGGTAATTATATAGCTGATATGATGCGTGATTCATCGATCTCTCCTTTAATTATGGCTTGGTTTATCACAGTACTATTACGTTTAGCAACAGGCGCCGGTACAGTATCAGCTATCACTGCAGCAGGCATTGTTGGACCTATGATGCACACTTTCAATGTTAATCCTGCATTAATGGTTTTAGCTTGTGCATCTGGTAGCAATACATTTACTCATGTTAATGATGCTGCATTCTGGCTATTTAAAGAATATTTTGGACTCTCATTAAAAGATACATTTAAAACATGGGGATTATTAGAGTTAACTAATTCAGTGGTAGGTTTAATTATTGTTTTATTATTAAGTATTGTTGTATAAATTATTAATAATCAAAAGTTATACTAAAATATAATAAGTAAGAATAAGTGCCCAATAAATTTCATTGGGTATCTTATATCTGCTAATATGATTGAATATTTAATTCTGAATTTTTATCATAATCTTTAAGTTTTATTAACATGATCGTCTATAAAATTATTCCTAGCCTAAATGGCTGGGGTATCAGGATTCGAACCTGAGAATGGCGGAATCAGAATCCGCTGCCTTACCGCTTGGCTATACCCCAATATAAAGTAAGAAAAAAGACATTTGGTACGGGTAGTGAGATTTGAACTCGCACACCTTTCGGAACTAGAACCTGAATCTAGCGCGTCTACCAATTCCGCCATACCCGCTTAGAATACTGGAAATAAGTTATTTGCTTAAATCTAAAATAGTTTGGATTAGAATATCATAAAAAATATGCAGATTGGAATGGCTGGGGTACCAGGATTCGAACCTGGGCATGGCGGGATCAAAACCCGCTGCCTTACCGCTTGGCTATACCCCAATAGAGTTATTGGATATTAAGATTAAATGGTGCGGGTGGAGAGACTTGAACTCACACACCTTGCGGCGCCAGAACCTAAATCTGGTGCGTCTACCAATTTCGCCACACCCGCAGTATATACTTCCGGTAAAAGTACAACTTTAATCTTAATGGTGGCTACGACGGGATTTGAACCTGTGACCCCATCATTATGAGTGATGTGCTCTAACCAACTGAGCTACGTAGCCATTTCATTCGCAACGTCATAACCAACACTGCGAGGCGCATTATGCTTGTGTTACGCCAAATCGTCAACCCTTTTTTGGGGATATTTTAAAAAAAAGTCGTGATTGCTTAAGATGCAATCAAATCCAGTTTAATAACGCTTCAATTCGCTGTTTCTGCAATTCAAGTTGTATAAATTTGCCAACAAACCCTTGAGCAATAATATTTTGTACATTAACTTTTTGCGCTATTTTATAGGCTTCTATAAGGTATTGAGCTTGAGGGTATGATTTTGTTTTTACAAACGACTGACTTGCAATAATCAATTGCCGAAGATGGCGAGGACTACGCCATACATCAATTTTATTAAATAAATCGATAATTTGTTCTGCGGTAAATTTATCAATAAAATCCACATTTTTACGATATTGCTGAACCATAATAGCAATCTTACTAAAATTTTTAGGCGCTTTTATTTTATTACAGAGTAATTCAACGGCTATTTTAGTTGACATCTCCCCACATAACACAGCAAAACGCACAGTTAATTCCTCTGTCAATAAAGCTGAGCGCTTTAGTGCATCAACTATATCTGTCGTTAATATTAATGAAGGAAACCAATAAATAAGTACCCCACATTGTGCCAGAACTTGAAAATAAACTTGAGGATTTTGGGTTGATAAGGCTTTTTCAGTCTCTTTCCAAACTCGTTCTGCCGTGAGATAACTAACTTCTTTTGCTAATACTATTTGCTTCATTAAAGACATCGTTTCTTCTGCAATGACAAAGCCTAAATGATGATAACGAGCAGCAAAACGAGCAACACGTAGAATACGGAGAGGATCTTCGCGAAAAGCAGGAGAAACATGGCGAAGAATTTTTTGATTAAGATCATCAACTCCATGATAAGGATCAACTATATTGCCATTATCATCCATGGCGATAGCGTTAATGGTAAGATCTCGACGTAACAGGTCTTGCTCTAAAGTGATTTCTTTACCAAAATCACAAATAAAACCGGTATAACCTTTGCCTGACTTACGTTCAGTACGAGCTAAAGCATATTCTTCTTTGGTGATTGGATGTAAAAAAACAGGAAATTCTTTACCAACTTGTTGATAACCTGAGGAAATTAATTCATCGGGAGTAGCACCAACAACCACCCAATCGCGATCTTCAACAGGGAGATTTAATAATTTATCCCGAACACTACCACCAACAAGATAGGTTTTACTCATCTAACGCATCCAGCGATCTCTTTTGCGTCGACTAGGAATAATACTTGGTAGAATAAGTCCTAAAAGAAATCCACCACCAGCTACAAGCCCACCATAGGTAAACCAAGTAACAATAAGATCTCGGCGTTTATCATCAACCTGATTCATCATAGAGTCAATTTGTTTGCTCTGAGCTTTAACTTGTTTTTCTAATTCATTACTTTTGTTTTGCAGACTTTCAATCAATTTCTCATTATTTTGTAATTTTTGATTAGATTCATTAATAATATTCTGGTGGTACTGATCAGCATTGTCGGCCTTATCTTTATATTCAGCAAGCTTAGCTTCTAAAGATGGGAAAAGCTCTTTGTAACTTGGTTGTTCTTTAAGTTTTGCTGTTTCTATCCAAGCCACACTACCATTGCTAATCTGGATCCTAGTATATTTACCATCAGCACTTTTTTCTAATTCAGTCACTTTTTCACCTGCTTTAACTGAATTTGAATAGGCATATTGTGAACCAGGCCCACGACGTAAAAAAACATCAACATCATCTGTTACATATTTATCTATAGCATTAACCTGAAAAACAAGCATAAAAAAAGAAAGTAAGGTAATAATATTTTGTTTTTTCATGATATTTCAAATAATCATTAGTAAATGACTACATAATAGCATAAAAAAATAGCTTTTCGCATAATGATTTATAATATTTGCCATTAAAACACTATTGACTGTATCTTAAGAAATAAATTAACTTCTGAACTTATTTTTATATTTATCTAACTAAGATTTAGCCATCAAATAACTTATCCAGTTTTTCAATAAAATGCTGATGTGGTAAATGATAAAAAACACCGTTATCTGGCATGCCACGTAAGAAGAGATAATAAATACCGCCGAAATGTTTCTTATATTGATAATTTGGTAAACGGCTTTGTAAAAAACGGTGTAAAGCTAATGCATAGAGCTGATATTGTAAATCATAGCGGTGTTCACACATCACTTGTTTTAATGATTCTAAGTCGTAATTATCGACAGAATTACCTAACCAATTTGATTTATAATCAACAATATAATATTTACCTGCAAACTCAAACACCAAATCAATAAATCCTGTTAACATACCTTGTACTGTTTCAAATTCTAACGTAGGACATTGTTTTGATAAACTATCATACTCTTTACAAAGTTTATCTAATTGTTGACTTGTCACAGTATGACGAATAGGTAAATAAAATTGCAATTCATTAATACATTTAGTTTTCAATATTTGCCATAAAAATAAATCATTTTGATTAAGTTTTGTGGCTAATAATTGTTGCATCCAATTGGTTAATACTTCTAACCATGGTGACTCTAAATTAAGTTTATTGACTATTTCCAAACATAACTGATCAATATTATCCAGTGTTATTTTTTCCATTACTTTATGTAACAGAGTTCCAACATGAGCACCTTTAGGAAAATGATGAATATTATAAAGTATATTGCTAACATCATTAGCCGCTGATTCAGGATGATTTTCATCCCAGTCATCAATAATATCAGAATTTAAAGTCATTACTGTATGATGTTTTTGCAGTTCAGTATAGCTAGTCACTCGCCAACAGTTAGCAAGTTTACGCTGAAAAACATTGGCAGATAGAGTATGGTTAATCAATGTAGGTGGAACATACTGTTCATTTACAATTGGTAACTCGACGTTTATCAAATCAGCAAAATTTGCGATAGTCGTTAATTGATTTTTGAGTAAATGATTAATCGCTGATCGGTTTTTCTTCAAAGATGCAAGGCCAATACTACAATGATAGATAGAACGAGTCATGGCAACATATAATAAACGCAAATCTTCAGCAAGACGTTCATCATCAATTTGTTGTTTAATTTCTTCCGTTAATAACCATGCATAGCTAGGTTGATAATCATTATCTTTATCATGATAAAATTGAGTATCTGTCGTACGGTACTGAGCTATAAATGGTAGCCAAACTAATGGAAATTCAAGCCCTTTGGACTTATGAATTGTAATAATTTTAACTAGATCAGCATCGCTTTCTAGACGTTGCTCATGATTTTCTAAATTCAAATCAGGTTTAACAATTTGTTTAGTTAACCACCGAATTAAGGCATGAGGGCTATCCAACTCATCCGCAGCTTCTTGTAATAATTCGCCTAAATGCATCAAATTAGTTAACACGCGTTCACCATCTTGACGAGATAAGATATTTTCAGCTAAATGGCGTTTTTTCATCATCCTACGTAACATGACTAATACACCATAATATTGCCAAATAACTTGATATTGCTTAAATTCTTCGACTAAACTTTCCCACTTATCTTGGTCATCTATCATTTGTTCTAGTTGCATCATTGTTTGGCCTAATAATGAAGTCATTAATGCCGAACGCAATGTAGATTCATTTTCAGGCAACATTGCCGCTTGTAATATGCAAAGAACATCTTTAGCTTCCTGTGAGGAAAAAACACTACTATGATTAGACAAATAAACACTTTTGACACCACATGCAGCTAATTTTTGTTGCATAATTTCAGCCTCACGGCCAGTACGAACTAAAATGGCAATATCAGCAGATGTGACAGATCGTTGTTCATTTTCATTATTAGTCAAGATTGAAGCCCCTGAAAGCCAAGTTACTACTTGTTTAGCACAACAATTGGCAATATGCTCTTGATAATCAGCAATAGTTGATACCTCATCAGGCAATAGATAAGCGGTTAATGCATTAATTTTCTGATTATTAATTAACAAGTTTTTTTGCAGATTCTTATCCGCACAGCCCATTGGCAAAAAAGGAATATTCTCAAAAATAAAAGGATGATCATGATGTGAAAATAGTTCATTAACTGCATTTACCATAGATGATGATGAACGCCAGTTAACATCCATAGTAAAATAATTTTCGCCTACAGATTGTTTAGCTTTCAAATAAGTAAAAATATCAGCACCACGAAAACTATATATTGCTTGTTTAGGATCACCAATGAATAACAATCCAGCTTCTTTGTTTTGATTATTGTAAATACGATCAAAAATTTGATACTGAATAGGATCAGTATCTTGGAACTCATCAATCAATGCTACACAATATTTTGTGGCAATACTTTTAGCTAATCTGTTCCCTGTCTTAGCACGCAATGCACGATTAAGTTGTAACAATAAATCATCAAAGCTTATTTCACCGTATTTTATTTTTTCGGCATAAATACCTTGTCGAACTATTGCAACGATATCCATTAAAATCTGATTTTTTAAATCAAGTGGTTGCGAATATAATTCAGCAATTAATTCAAAAACAGCATGTATAGGTACCATTTTGCCTGGTTTTGTTTTAGAAACTAATATTGTTTGACTAAACTTTTTAAGTTCATCTGGTAATTCAAACGTATTGGTTTCTTGATTCGCCCACATCGATACTTTAGCAAGCCAATTTGGTAAATTACGGCTACTATAGGATTGTTTATTTACATCTGATTGCTTTATGATGCGAGTGATTTTTTCAAGTGAAGCTAGCCAGATTTTTTTTATTGCATCAATTTTTTTAAAGTTATTGTTATAAAAATCACTAATTTTAATTACAACATCGGGATTAAATTCCGTAGCATTATGTAAATCCCCATTTAGATAAGGTTTAATATCAGCTAATAATGAGATGGGATCTTGCCACGAATCAAGCACTAAATAAGCCAGATGTTTTTCTAGTGGGGTAAAATAAAAGCGCCAAAAATCTTGGACAACTTGCAACTGCAGTTGATACTCATCAGTCACTAAAATTTGCTCAAATAAAACCCCTGACTCAAAAGCATGACTAGTCAATATCCGTTGACAAAAACTATGAATAGTATAAATAGCAGCATCATCCATTGACTGTTGTGCTTCAGTTAACTTTTGGAGCGCAATTTTAGGATCATCTATTAATTTAATTAATTGTTGGTAAATAGGATCTGTGTGTTGACCTTGTAACAGGCCTAATTTTAGCTCTTGAATATTTTGCCGAATACGTGAACGTAGCTCTTGAGTTGCCGCTTTGGTAAACGTCACAACTAAAATCTTACTAACATCTAATGGTTTAGGGTAGCTATTTTTCCCAATACCAAGTAGTAATCTAAGGTAAATAAAAGCAAGTGAATAAGTTTTACCTGTTCCTGCTGATGCTTCAATCAAAGATCGACCAGTCAAAGGTAGGTCAAAAAGATTAAGTTTTTTTATTCCACTTGATGAAACCATTCAAGTTTTCCTACAATATCAAGGGATAAATCAATGCAGGCAATTGCCGCAGTAGTAAACATTGGATGAGAGATCTCAGGGCATAGTTCATTTACTAAATACCCTACTAAGGGAAGGTGAGATACTACAATTACATTGTTAACACCTGTTGATGATAACATTGCTAATAAATTTACTATTTTGGAAGGGTCGCCACTAGGAACAAGTATATTATTACTTTCAACATGTGAAACAACAAGTTGTGATGTCAATTCAGCAAAAGTTTGCTGGGCTCGTAAATAAGGACTAACTAATCCTAAATCAAATTGGTAATTTAGTTGCTTCAACCATTGAGCAGCTTGCTGTGATTGTTTTATACCACGGGAAGTAAGCGACCGGCCAGAATCTGATGAAGCAGAAAATCCTGCTTCACCATGTCTCATAATACAAACTTTCATTCGTGTTTAATTGTTTATTAACGTAATTTTAATTGAAAAATCATACATTCAGCACCACAGCAAAAGGTAAATTTTGCAGATAATTTATAACCGTCATTAACTTTTTCAATGTTACTATTAATTTCACAAGGCTCTGTTTCAACATCTTTTGCAGCTTGAGTTAATGAGGCTAATTTAGCTTGAGCTTCCGATTCAGTGGTAAACACACGCTCATATTCAGCACTACAATCTTCATTGTCAATAATTGTACCCACATCAACGCAACAACATGCAGGGGTTTCGTTTGCCTTACATTTATTTAAAGAATCTGCCATATTATACCTCTTCTTACCGATGGATTTTAGTATAGTATACTCTTAAACAGATTTAAGGGCAAAACTCAAAAAGTATTAGTATTATTTAATTCTAATGCTTTACCTAGAAGAACTGATTATCGTGATAAAGAATAGAGATAAAAGATGAAAAATTCCTCTACCATTATGGTAGAGGAATTAGTATTAAAATTTTGGAGCAGAGGAACGACCACTTCCGGATTGACGACTACGTTTCTTAGGTGAAGATGTTCCAGCTGAATCAGCTTTATTACTTCTTCGTCCACGTTTAGTTTCGGATGAACCTGTTACTAAGCTCATTTTCATTGGTTGGTTAAGTACTCTTACTTTTTCAAAGTGCTTTAATATATCTTTTGGCATTCCCTTTGGTAATTCTACTGTAGAATAGGTTTCATACAGTTTGATATTACCAATATAGCGGCTACTAATATCCGCTTCATTAGCTATAGCACCAACAATATGACGAACTTCAACACCATTTTCTTTGCCTACTTCAATACGATACATATCCATATCACCAACATCTCGTCGTTCACGACGTTTTGGTGTTTCACGGTTATCTCCTCGTAATCGACGTTCACCACTACCCCCAGTATGATCACGATTCTCTCGAGATGGTTTTAAGACCGGATCAGGAGGAAGAATTAATGAACGTTCTCCTTGAGCTAACTTTAATAAAGCTGTTGCAATAGTTTCTAGATCAGCACCACACCCTACTTGTATTTGTTCTAGTAGTGTCTGATATTGATCTAAATCACTACTTTCAAGTTGTTTTTGTACTTGCTCAGTAAATTTAACCAAACGACGTTTTTCTAATAATTCTTTGGATGGTAATCCTACTTCAGGAATCGGTTTTTTAATCGTTTGTTCAATATTTTTAAGTAAACGTCGCTCACGACTATCAACAAATAAAATTGCTCGGCCTGCACGACCAGCCCTACCTGTTCGCCCTATTCGATGCACATAGGATTCGGAATCTAACGTAATATCATAATTAATAACTAAACTAATGCGTTCAACATCTAAACCGCGTGCAGCCACATCGGTTGCAATTAAAATATCTAATCGTCCATTACGTAAGCGATCTAATGTTTGCTCCCGCAATTGTTGAGTCATATCACCATTAAGTGCAGCACAGCTATAACCATGTTTTTCTAGTACTTCTGCTACATCTAAAGTTGCGGTTTTGGTACGTACGAAAATAATTGCTGCATCAAAATCCTCTGCTTCCAAAAAACGAATAATCGCTTCGTTCTTACGCATACCTCGAACCAACCAGTAACTTTGATCAATATCTGGAGCTGTTTGATTAGTAGACTTAATCTGAACTTCCTTAGGGTTGTGCATAAATCGTTTAGTAATACGACGAATTGGTGCTGGCATTGTAGCGGAAAATAATGCTGTTTGGTGATCCTCAGGAATCGCCGCCATGATACTTTCAACATCATCAATGAAACCCATTCTTAACATTTCATCTGCTTCATCAAGTACTAAGCCTTTTAAATTAGAAAGATCCAATGTCCTACGATTTAAGTGATCAAGTAAACGGCCTGGTGTACCAACTACAATTTGTGGACCTTGCTTCAAAGCACGAAGTTGAACATCATAACGTTGCCCACCATACAATGGCAAAACTTTTAATCCTTTCATATATTTTGAATATTCAGCACAAGCTTCAGCAACTTGAATAGCTAATTCTCGGGTAGGTGCTAAAACTAAAAGCTGCGGAGCTTTAAGATTAATATCAATATTCATTAAAAAAGGAATCGAAAATGCGGCGGTTTTTCCACTACCGGTTTGCGCCATTCCTAATACATCATTTCCCGCTAATAATAGAGGAATACATTCTGATTGAATTGGTGATGGCTTGTTAAAACCAAGATCAGTTAGTGCATTAAGAATTTCCTCAGATAATCCAAGGTCAATAAAAGAAACTTCTGTTGTCATGTAAACTCGCTTATTATTTCTAACTATATAAACTAACTTTTTGAAATGTCATAACATTAACACTAATCCACAGTAAATAAGTATTACTAAGCAAGACTTAATAATTTATATTATTTGAAACATTTCAAATTAAAGAAAGTATATAAGAATATAATGCCAGCTTACTAAATTGAAAATTTACAACTCACCCCAATAACTAATTGTCAATAAATATCCTATCAAAATAAAATTTATTTTAATTAAACATAAAATTAACTAATAATATTATTTAAGAATACAATATTGGCAAATCAGAACTACGCTATAACAATATTTTCACTTTTAAAACTGGCATGACCCTTGTTACTTAGTTTCAAGTAACTTCATTTCGTATAGTGCCTGTTGATGTTCAACAAAGTTATAAATATTATTGGATAAAGCATATTTAAATAACATTTTGGCACGCTCGTTGTCACCTTTATTTAGATAATATTTACCTAAATAAAAGTAGGCTTCACAAAGACGTTCGGCTAATTGCCGATTATTTTCCACACCTTTTTGAAGATTTTGCATTAATTTAGATTCATTAATTTTCCCTAAATAAAATGCAATGATATCACTACTATAAATCGTTTTATCAGTCATAAGATCATAACGTTTTTGTAGCATTTTTCCGGCATCTTTATTATCGATTTCTTTTTCGATCAAATAAAGCCATAGAATTCTGATTGGTTCATTAACATCATATTGATAAAATTGCAGTGCATCACGCTGTGCTGCTTGATAATGTCCTGTACGGTATGAAGTAATTGCCCGATTCAAATAAGCATAAGCATAAGCACGATCTAGTTCTAATGTGGTATTAAAAGACATTAAAGCATTATCAAAATCACCGTCTCTTAATGCGTAAGTTCCTAAAAAATTGTAAACATCAGGAATTTCCGGATTAAAACTAAGTAATTGAGAAAAATCACTTTGTGCAAAAGCTTTAAACCCTAAAGAATCATACACAGTACCACGTTCAAAAATTAGCTGCATCCGTGTTACTGTGTCAATATCTCTGCGTGATAACTGCTGACTTAGCTGAGCAATTTTCAATTCATCATCATAAGAAACTTGTTCAGGCACTGATAGTAAAGGTTGAGAGTTAGAGCAACCCGATAAAAGAATAACAGTTAACAAACCGCATACAATCCTCAGGTTGAATAATCTCATTTCGAACTCCCAGTGAATAACTTTTTATTCTGCTATAGGTACGTCATCAGTTTTTGGTTCAATAGCATCTTTCATACTTAAACGAATTCGACCTTGGCGATCAATTTCTAATACTTTAACATTCACTTCTTGACCAACTTTTAGATAATCAGCGACTTTTTCAACTCGATGATCGGCTATTTGAGAAACATGAACTAGTCCTTCTTTTCCACCAATAATTGCAACAAAAGCACCAAAATCAACAATTCTGGTCACCTTACCTGTATAAATTTTACCAATTTCTACATCTGCGACTAAATTGTTAATACGATTCATGGCGTCTTTTGCCTTATTACCATCAGAGGCAGCAATTTTAACGGTACCATCATCAGTAATCTCAATCGTTGTTCCGGTTTCTTCCGTTAATGCTCGAATAGTGGCACCACCTTTACCAATAATATCACGGATTTTGTCAGGATTAACATTCATAGTATAAATGCGCGGTGCAAATTCGGAAATTTCTTTGCGAGGTTTATTTATCGCTTGTTCCATTACACCTAAAATATGCAATCGGGCACCTTTAGCTTGATTCAATGCTACTTGCATAATTTCTTTAGTGATACCTTCTATTTTGATATCCATTTGCAAAGCACTTACACCTTCACTAGTACCAGCTACTTTAAAATCCATATCACCAAGATGATCTTCATCACCTAAAATATCAGATAATACGACAAAATTGTCACCTTCTTTAACCAATCCCATTGCTATTCCGGCAACAGACGATTTAATTGGTACCCCCGCATCCATAAGAGCTAAAGAAGCACCACACACTGAAGCCATTGAGGATGAACCATTTGATTCAGTAATTTCTGATACTACGCGTACAGTATACGGAAACTCTTCAGGACTAGGCATTACGGCAGCAACACCTCGTTTTGCCAAACGACCATGACCAATTTCTCGGCGTTTAGGAGAACCAACCATACCAGTTTCACCCACAGAATAAGGAGGAAAATTATAATGTAATAAGAAACGGTCAGTATATTCACCAGTTAATTCATCAATTATTTGCGCATCACGTTCAGTACCTAATGTCGCCGTGACTAAAGCTTGGGTTTCACCTCTGGTAAACAGTGCACTTCCATGGGTTCTTGGTAATACATTAGTACGAATATCAAGTGCACGAATCATATCTTTTTCACGCCCATCAATTCGAGGTTCACCAGCAATAACACGTTTACGAACAATTTGACTCTCTAAATCAACAATAATATTGATAATTTCAGTTTCATCAAGTTCTTCATTTTGTGCTTTTAAAGTAGTCAATACATCATCTTTGATTAAATCAATCTGAGCATAACGCGCTTGTTTTTCAGTAATACGATAAGCTTCACCTAATCGATCTTTAGCAAGATCAGCTACAACATTATATAATGTTTCATTCTTTTCTGGCGCAATCCAATCCCATTTTTGGCAATTAGACTTAGCGACAAATTCATTAATATTATCAATCACTATTTGCTGTTGTTCATGACCAAAAACTACCGCAGCAAGCATTTGCTCTTCACTTAAAAGATCTGCTTCTGATTCAACCATTAATACAGCGCTTTTAGTACCAGCAACCACTAGATCTAAACGGCTATTTACCAGTTCTTTGACTGATGGATTTAATACAAATTCATCATTGATAAAACCAACTCTAGCTGCACCAATAGGGCCATGGAATGGAACTCCAGATAAACATAGTGCTGCTGAAGCACCAATCATTGCAACTATATCTGGACTAACGTCAGGGTTAACAGAAACCACCGTTGCAATAATTTGAATTTCATTGACAAATCCTTCCGGGAACAATGGTCGTAATGGACGATCAATTAAGCGAGCGATTAAAGTTTCACCTTCACTTGGTCGGCCTTCACGTTTGAAAAAACCACCTGGGATACGACCTGCTGCATAGCTACGTTCTTGATAATTCACAGTTAAAGGAAAAAAGTCTTGACCTTCTTTAACTTTTTTATTGGCTACAACTGTTACAAATACAGATGTATCATCCATATTTACCATCACTGCAGCGGTAGCTTGACGGGCCATGATACCTGTTTCTAATGTTACAGTATGACGACCATATTGAAATTTCTGATATGTCGGATTAAACAAAATAATGTCCTCTTGCTATTAATTATGCTGAAAAATATTAATTTCATAAAAAGTATTTTAAAATCAAACTTATATAAATTAAACAATCAACAATATGGGGATATTCAACAAAAGATTATTTCACTGTCACGACTAATGACAAATCTATAATTTATAGAGTTCTCATTAGTCGCGCGAAACATGAGAGATAATCATATATTTTGTTGATTTACAAAAATTACTAATTCAACTTTTTAAGGTTCTGCATTATATCAGAGCCCTATTTTTTCACAACGAAAAAGAGGCCTTAGCCTCTTTTCAAGTAGATTAATAATTAGCGACGTAAACCTAGTCTTTGAATTAATTGGTTATAACGTTCAATATCTTTACGACGTAAATAATCTAATAATTTACGACGACTAGACACCATACGTAATAAACCACGGCGGCTATGGTGATCTTTTTTGTGCTCAGTAAAATGACCTTGTAAATCATTAATACGTGCGGTTAAAAGAGCAACTTGAACTTCAGTTGAACCAGTATCATTAGTACCACGGCCATACTCAGCAACAATCTTCGCTTTTGCTTCTACAGTTAGAGACATAATAAACCTCTTAAAATTAATTTAAAAAATGGAGTGTCCGATCTCTAATTCAGATACCCCTCAATATTCATATCATATAATATGAATTGTGCGCAATTATACTGAAATTTACTAAAATAGCAATTTGATTTATTGCTATCATATTAGATTTACTTGAGTTGAAAACCATACTCTTCTTGAATTAATTTTTTGAGAGCCTCAATATAATTTTGCGCTGACATACTTAATTGGACTTTTTGTGAAGTAATCCAACCAATCAAGATTTTTTCCTCCACCTCAAGCGGTATAGATAAAATATCTGAGCCATTTAAATCTGTACTTAAAACCCCAGTACTAATGGTATAACCATTTAAACCATGTAACAAATTAAATAATGTTGCTCTATCACTAACATGAATACTTTTTTTATGATAAACAGTACTTAAAATTTCTTCCGAAAAATAAAAAGAATTATATTCCCCTTGTTCAAAAGACAAGTATGGATAATTTTCTAAATCGATAAGCGTCAAAGACTTCATCGCTGCTAAAGGATGATGTGTACTAATAAATACATGTGGATGAGCTTCAAATAGTGGATTAAAAGTCAGTTTATGTTCTTTGAGTAATCTTAAAATAACTTTTTGATTAAAATCAGTAAGATATAATATTCCAACTTCACTACGTAAATTAGCTACATCAGTAATTATGTCATAAGTTTTTGTCTCTCTTAACGTAAATTCATATTCATCAGTGTTATTTTTTTTTATAAGATTAACAAATGCATTAACTGCAAACGCATAATGCTGAGTGGAAATACTACACAATTGTTTAGAAGGTTCTTTTTTAGAATAATGTTGCTCTAACAGCTCAGCTTGATCTAAAACTTGTTTAGCATAACCTAAAAATTCAACACCATCAGTAGATAAAGAAACACCTTTAGAAGTTCGTACAAAAATTTCTATACCAAATTCGGTTTCAAGATCTTTAACAGCAGTTGAAAGGCTAGGTTGAGTAATATATAGATTTTTTGCAGCTTCATTAATTGAACCTGAGCGGGCAATTTCTATAATATAACGTAATTGTTGAAGTTTCATAATACTGCTTAAGTTAGGAATATGAAATTAATTATCTAATAAATTATAAATTCTTCCAATAGAAGAAATAATTACATTTATGCAGTTAAAAGAAATTTTCATAAATTAATTTAATACTCATAACAGTTGAAACGGTAATTAACATCGGTCTAATTAATTTACGCCCCTTAGCGATAACCATTTTGGCACCTATCCTTGCTCCAATAAATTGACCAATTAACATAATCAAACCAATTGACCAAACAACTTCTCCTCCAATTATAAAAAAAAGTAAAGCCGCAAAATTAGAAGTAAAGTTTAACACTTTGGTATGAGCAGTTGCTTTGGTAAGATTAAAACCAGCCAGAGTTATATAGGCTACAGCATAAAAAGATCCAGCTCCTGGACCAAAAAAGCCATCATAAAAACCTATTGTCAAAGCTGGTACTAAGGCAAATTGTAAAATAGAAAACCTACTTTTACGATCTTCTTCTCCAATTGTTGGTGAAAGTAAAAAATAAAGTCCTACACTAATTGTTAATACTGGTAGTAGCAACCGTAGAAAATCAGCTTTAATATGCATAACACATATTGTACCTATTGCTGAACCAATAAAAGCAAAACAAATCGCCCATTTTTGTTGTTTTAAATCAACCATCCGTTGACGAACAAAGTAAAGACTAGCAGAAAAAGAACCTCCACAACTTTGAAGTTTATTGGTGGCTAATGCACTAGCTGGTGGCAATCCAACTGCTAATAACGCTGGGACAGTTAACAAACCACCTCCCCCGGCGATTGAATCAATAAAACCAGCCAGAGTTGCAACAACAAAAAGCAAAATTAATAATTCATAATTCATCACTAAATTACATCATCACATTGGGCCCGATAACGAAGATAATGATCCATAAGTACAATTGCCATCATAGCCTCGGCTATCGGTACTGCTCGGATACCTACACAGGGATCATGCCTTCCATGAGTAGACACTTCGACCGTTTCTCCATAAATATTAATTGATTTACCAACTTTTTCGATACTTGGTGTTGGTTTAAGAGCAATACTAGCTGAAATAGTTTGACCTGAACTAATACCACCCAAAATACCACCAGCATGATTTGATAAAAAACCCTGTTTAGTCATTTCATCACGGTTTTCACTACCACGTTTATTAATCACAGCAAAACCATCACCTATCTCGACACCTTTTACCGCATTAATACTCATTAATGCATGAGCAAGATCTGCATCTAGTTTATCAAACACCGGTTCACCAAGTCCAACAGGAACCTTTTCGGCTAGCACACAAACTTTAGCTCCAATTGAATCACCATCTTTTTTTAAGGATCTTAGTAATTGATCAAGAGCGTCTAGTTTACATTCATCGGCACAGAAAAAAGGATTTTGCTCAACTAGTTGCCAATCTATAAGTTGGCATTCAATATTCCCCATCTGCGCTAAATAGCCACGAATAGTGATACCTAATTTTTCTTGCAAATATTTTTTGGCAATAGCACCAGCAGCAACTCGCATAGCGGTTTCACGAGCAGAAGAACGACCTCCTCCACGATAATCTCGGATACCATATTTTTTTTGATAAGTATAATCAGCATGGCTGGGACGGAAAATATCTTTTATTTGGCTATAATCTTGTGAACGTTGATCTGTATTTTCAATTAATAAACCGATACTAGTACCAGTAGTTAACCCATTAAATACACCAGAAAGTATTTTTACTTGATCTGCTTCCCTACGTTGAGTGGTATAGCGAGATGAACCTGGTCGACGGCGATCTAGATCATGTTGCATATCTATTTCAGTTAAAGCGAGCCCAGGAGGAACGCCATCAACAATACAGCCTAGTGCAACACCATGTGACTCACCAAATGTGGTAACTTTAAATAATTTTCCAATTGAATTTCCTGACATAATAATTTTATTCCAATTATTGCAAATTAGTTATTCAAAACAATAACGATATTTAATTAATTCTTCACATGTTAAAGAAAAAACTCCGTGTCCACCGTTTTCAAATTGAATCCAATTGAAAGGCACATCAGGATATTGTTCTTGTAAACTGACCCAACTATTACCTACTTCACAAACTAACACTCCATGTGGAGTTAAATAGTTTATCGCATCAAGCAAAATACGTTTTATTATATCTAAACCATCAAATCCCGCTTCAAGAGCCAATTTAGGTTCATATAAAAATTCATCAGGTAAATCACTCATATCTTCATCATCAACGTAAGGCGGATTTGACACAATCAAATCATATTGCTTCTCTGGCACCGCATTAAATAGATCAGATAAAATTGGCGTTACCTGATAAGTCATTTCATGCAAATCAATATTGGTTTGAGCAACATCAAGGGCTTCTAAGGAAATATCCGTGATATCAATCTGAGCGTCCGGAAAGGCATAAGCACATGCAATACCAATACAACCGCTTCCGGTACATAAATCTAAAATATTTTTAGGATTATAAGGTAATAATTCTTGAAAGTGGTGATTAATTAATTCACCAATTGGAGAACGAGGAATTAACACTCGCTCATCAATATAAAAACGGTGCCCACAAAACCAAGCTTGATTAGTTAAATATGGAGTAGGAACACGATCTACAATACGTTTTTGTATAATATCAAACAACTGCTTTTTTTCGTCATTGGTAAGATTTGCAGCAAAAAATTCTGGAGGAATAAACAACGATAAACCAAGCGTTTCTAAAATAAGTTGTTTAGCTTCATCGATAGGGTTATCGGTACCATGACCTAAATAAACATCTGATTGACTCATTTGAGATGTAGTCCAGCGGATAAAATCCTGAACGGTATATAAGTTCTCCATAGTAACTCCAAATGATCGCGGAGAGGAAGGTATTATTTATCATTAATGATGGCTAACCTTAAAACAAATTGCCAAAATAATATCTAAAGTTAACTTTGGCAATATTGTTAAGCCTAACTATTCTTAGCCTTCAATGACTTGGCGGTGAGGAAGGGATTCGAACCCTTGATACGTTGCCGTATACACACTTTCCAGGCGTGCTCCTTCAACCACTCGGACACCTCACCTAATTTTTATATAATGTTTTTACAAACAGGCCGCATACTATAATGATCACAAGATAATTAATCAAGTATTAATTCATCACCACAATAGCACCAAAGCCAGCCAAGATAACTAATATTGCAACTACAGTCATTAAAGAATATTTTAAATTTGAACTCATCTTCTTACCTCCTGCTAAATAATTTTACCTATAATTGTTAATATTATTTAATCGAAATATTAAATGACGTAATACCATTATCAGTTTTACGACTCTGTATTTTTGGATAATTAGTTGAAAGGTCAAGAAGAATTTCAACAGCTTCATCCAGATAAGCATCAGGTTGTTTATAATCTTTAGGTAGATCATCTATTTTAGTAATTGGCGGCAAACCAGCTCGATTTAAACGCTCATTCATTCTTTTCAAGTCGCGTTTATCATTTGTTTTTTGTTCTGCATCACGCGTATTTTTATTCAAAGAAACAATATATTGGCGATCTTTTTTATCATTAAATTGTTTAATATCTTCTTCTATATAAATAAACTCAGGATTTTTGGCAATACGTGCTAAATGCTGTGAACGTAAATCCGGTAATAGTGGCTGTATATTAGCTGCAGTAAGGTAATCTGCTGATGGTATTTTGTCCCACGGCATAGCATTATCTAAGAAGCGCTCACCTGTTTCATCAACATATTTAGTTTTACTCATTTCAATATCAGGCTCTACACCTTTTAACTGAGTACTACCACCATTGATCCGATAAAATTTTTGCACAGTATATTGTACCCCACCAAGTTCGGGCCAATTTGGGTGTAACCTAGCATCCACTGGATAAGATATATTACGAGATGTTTGTACCGTACCTTTTCCGTATGTGGTTTCACCAACTATAACTGCTCGTCCATAATCTTGCATGGCAGCTGAAAAAATTTCTGATGCTGAAGCACTATAACGATTTACCATAACAACCATCGGACCAGAATATTCGATGCCAAGGTTTTTATCATCATAAACAGTGACCTTTTGTAAATTATCGCGAACTTGAACAACTGGTCCCGCATCAATAAAAAGACCTGTTAAGGCAATGACTTCGGCCAACGAACCACCACCATTATCACGTAAATCAATCAAAAGGCCTTGTAAATTCTCATTATTGGCTTGTACTAATAATGAGCTAACTTTTTCGGTTAATCCCATATAAAAACTTGGTATTTCAAGAACACCGATCTTTCCTCTGGAATTATTGATAATTTTTAATTTCGCTTCACGATCTTCAAAATGAATTTTATCGCGAGTGATCTCAATAACTTTAGATTTACTCTTATTGCCAGCCGGTAAGATCTCTAATTTTACTACTGTTCCTTTAGGTCCCCGGATCTTATCGACAATATCATCTAGACGCCAACCAATAACATCTTCAATTGCCGAATTACTTTGCCCTACACCTATAATCTTATCTCCTACAGATAATAATTTACTTTTTTCAGCAGGACCACCAGTAACAAAAGACATAATCACCGTATAATCATCTTGTTGACTAAGTGTCGCTCCAATGCCCTCAAATGATAGACTCATTTCCGAATCGAAATCACGTTTTTTACGTGGAGCTAAATAGCTAGTATGAGGATCTATTTCCCGAGCAAAAGCATTCATGAAAACTTGAAAAGCATCTTCATTATTTGATTGTATAATGGTTTTTAAAACACGGTTATAGCGCTTAGATAATATATTTCTAATTTCTGTTTCATTTTTGCCTGATAAAGATAAGCTCAGTTCATCAAATTTAACTCTTTTGTTCCAAAATATATCCAACTCTTTTTCAGTAGTTGGCCACGCAATATCATCACGTTTAAAATCGATTTCATCATTTGCTGAAAAATCCATTGGTTGTTCTAAAATTTCAAGAGCATATTTGTAACGATTATAACGTTTCTGCATTGAAAGATTATAGATTTCATACGCAGTTTGTAAATTGCCATCTATTAATTCTTGACCTAATTGCTCTTGTCTATTTCTAAAACTATCTACATCACTTTGAATAAATAAAGCTTTACTACCATCTAATAATTTGAAATAGCGATCAAAAATTTTAGCTGAAAAGGCTCCATCTAAAGCAAAATTACGATAATGAGATTGTGTAAAATAATTGGTAACCCGTTTGGCAACAACTTCATGAATTTCATCTTGTTTTAATACTGGTAATTGTTCTGTAGTGGGCTGCTTAGCCTGAGCACTCTGATTAACAATACACAATACAAGGCTTAATCTAATAATACCTTTCAGTAATTTATTCATTCAAACCCTCTATCTATTCATAATATGCTCAGGTTTAACCATCAATTCCATACCAGAGCCAACCTTAACTTTAATGTGTTCTTTTTCAATATTGATTATTTGTACTTTTAGTAATTTATTACCTAACTGAACTTTAACAAAGTCACCTAATTGTAATGCTTTTACTTTTTTTAATGCTGGCCGAGAATTTTTTGATTTTTCTTTCTCTCGCTGTTTAGAGCGTTCTTTAACCTTTTGCTTGCTATCTTTTAACTGTTGTTGGGCATATTCCATCTGTTCTTTAGTTATTACATCAGTAGGATTACCGTCTAAATCTACGCGATGGACTCCTTCTTTAATGCTATATAAATAGCGCCAACTCATTGTGTAGCCTCGTAATGCGACTCGCAATTTCGTTTTACTTAACAAATCGTTATTCTCTAAATGCAATAAGATATCTTGAAAAATCCCAATTTTTAATGGTTTAGCTTCCCCTTCAAGGGTAAAACAATTGGGAAATTGTTGAGCTAAATAAACAATGATCTCTTTACTATTTGTTAACTGACTTTGCATTCGTTTTTCCGTAGCTACTAAATTTTTCTGACGTTAAAGTATATATCAGCTTATACAATAACACTAATTATCTTTTTGCTGTTCTTTAATAAAATTAATAAAATCTTTAATTCCATTTCGCATCAACCATGCAGCAACGAGAGACTTTTCATCCACAGATAACTGTTCAAATGCAGTCATCCAAAGTTGCAATGGTTCAATAGGCGAAACCAAATAAGTGGCACTATCCTCTTCAATAAATAAAGCCTTTTTTACGTCTAAAGGCAAACTACCAATGTAATATTCAACCGCTTTACCACGTACACCTGTTCGCTTACGCGCGGTCCAATTTTCAGCTCGCGCTTTCCGATTAATACCTTGTGTTGTTGACGGCATCCCAGCAATATTAGATAGCTCTTTAGGTGAGAACCATTCCTTCATTTTAATCATCCTGCATACAAATAACTAGAAAAAGTTATAGAAATTAAAGAAACTTTGATACAATAAATAAGAAACAAAAATCACTAATGATAAAAGACTTACTCGTTTCAATAACAAAAAAGCATAACATAGTTATACAAGGTTATAAACTAAGAAGGAATAAAAAATGGAAATAAAAACTAATGACTGGCACCAAGCAGACATTATTGCTGCACTGAAAAAAAGAGGTACAACACTCGCCGAATTATCTCGTCAATCAGGCTTTAGTTCATCAACTCTTAGTAATGCATTAGTTAGACCATGGACTAAAGGCGAGGTTATTATTGCTAACGCCTTAAATTTACAACCCTCTGAAATTTGGCCTAGTCGCTATATTAATTCAAATACCAATCAACCGATTAAAAGAGTTTTAAGAAGTAGTAAAAATAAATAAACCAATATAAAATGGAAATAATAAGAAAGTTTGGAAACATAATTTACAATAAAAGTTTCCATTTTTTAAAACCCTATATAAATTGTTTTAGTATTTATATTTATGGGTACTATTTTTCACCAAACATATTACCGTCTAACTTAATCTTGAACGTTCCTATGCATATGTTAATATTAAGACATAAATCATATTATTTTCACATATAGGTAATGTAATGAAAATTATTAATAAAATTATAATGATATTATGTTCAATCACAATATTAACCGCATGTTCACAAACTAATCTTGTAGAACAAGGCACTCCATTAAGTAAAGAAAAAGTAAGTCAAATAGTAGAAGGTTCAACTACTGAAACGCAGGTACTCAATCTATTTGGCGAACCAACAACTAAAAAAGTAATTAATGCGAATGAAACTAAATGGACTTATACCTATATAAAGAAAAATTCTACTAGTCATATGTTGATAGGTGAAACTCAATATAATATTGTTGAAGGTACATTAGATATAATAATCTCTAAAGGCGTTGTAACCTGGTTCAACTACGATGAAAATCACAAACAGAAAAAATGGTAACAATTAACTAATTTACCTCATTAAGGCATTATATTAATGCCTTAATGTTTGGTTTTAATGAAAAAAATTATCATTCTAGTAACTAGGTTCTGGTTAAAAACTACTACTAATGAAAAGCCATTCTTCTACTAATTTATTATCTAATAGATCTAAAAATAAATTTAATAAACAGCAGTAAATCGCTTATAAATCACTCACTTATTATTTAAATAAAATCAATTTGTAGACAAAATAATACATTAAGTTATACTCATCGACGAAATTATCCAGACAATCGCTGCTCTGTTGTTGTCCTTTATAAAACGAGGAGACAAACAGAGGGGAGGAAAGTCCGGGCTCCATAGGGCAGAGTGCCAGGTAACGCCTGGGAAATTTTGGCGTGAGCTAAAATTTACGACTAGTGCAACAGAAAGTATACCGCCGATGACTTATTTTATAAGATCAGGTAAGGGTGAAAGGGTGCGGTAAGAGCGCACCGCACAACTGGTAACAGTTGTGGCATGGTAAACTCCACTCGGAGCAAGGTCAAATAGGGATCCATTGGCGTGGCCCGCGTTGGATCCGGGTAGACTGCTTGAGCTAATGCGTGAGTGTTAGCCTAGAGGAATGATTGTCCACGACAGAACCCGGCTTATCGGTTAATTTCAATTATATATAAATTGGCGCCTTATGGCGCCTTATTTTTATACTGGTAACCTAATTATTTTTTGAACTTTTAACGTTTTTTGTTCTTTTCTTTTTATTAATTGCTCGTTTTATTACTAATAAAATTGATGCTGCCAAACCAATTCCTATTAAAATCACAGGAATCATCATAAGGATCAACATAAATTGTTCTTTATAAGCCTTAAATAAAGGAGATAAACCAAAAAGATAACCCAAACCAGTAATAAAGAAAATCCAAAGTGTGGCACTAATCCAATTAAAAATATGAAAACGCCTACTATGTAATCCTGATAATCCTGCCATTATTGGTAATAATGTTCGAACAAAAGCAATGAAACGACCGATAAATAATGCTTGTAAGCCATACTTATGAAATAGCATCTTAGCCTTATCATGATATCTAACAGGTAAATGGGCTAGCCAACCTTGTACCATCTTGGTATTGCCTAACCATAATCCCTGTATATAGCCTAACCAAGTGCCAACTGCAGCACCAGCAATTAATACGATATTAATTAATCCAAAATGGAATACATCTTCACTGATAAATACGCCAGTCAAAAACAGTAAACTATCACCTGGTAAAAATGCTGCAGGTAATACTCCATTTTCTAATAAAAGAATAACAAATAGCATACTATAGAGGATCCATACTATGCTCGGATCTTTTAACACTCCCAAATCCATTCCCAGAAAAGCATGATAAATTGTAAGTATTGTTTCCATCTATTCTAAAATCCCATCGATATAGATTTATTAGTTAGCAACTAAATTGTACCGCCAACTGTTAAATTATTTACTTTTAAAGTCGGTTGCCCAACACCGACTGGAACACTCTGACCTGCTTTACCACAAACGCCAACTCCAGAATCTAATTCAAGATCATTCCCCACCATTGATACTTGTTGCATAGTTTCAATTCCTGAACCGATTAAGGTTGCACCTTTTACTGGAGTAGTTATTTTACCTTTCTCAATTAAATAGGCCTCGGAAGTAGAAAAAACAAATTTACCTGAAGTTATATCAACTTGTCCACCAGCAAAATTAGGTGCATAAAGACCATAATCAACACTACTTATGATATCAGTAAAACTTGACGTTCCAGCTAACATATAGGTATTAGTCATTCTCGGCATTGGTAAATAAGCATACCCTTCACGACGACCATTACCAGTTGAATGATAACCCATTAATTTGGCATTTAATTTATCAAACATATAACCTTTTAAAATACCGTTTTCAATGAGAATAGTTTTCTGGCTTTGCGTACCTTCATCATCAATAGAAATTGAACCACGACGATCTTGAATAGTCCCATCATCAACAATAGTACAAAGTTCCGAGGTGACTTGCTTACCTATTTTCCCTGAAAAAACAGAACTATTTTTACGGTTAAAATCGCCTTCTAATCCGTGTCCTACTGCTTCGTGTAATAAAACGCCAGGCCAACCGGCACCTAACACTACTGTCATTGTTCCTGCAGGTGCAGGTTTAGCCGCTAAAGAAACTAATGCCAATCTTACCGCTTCACGGGTATAACTATCAGCATAACTTTCATTAGTTTTTGGTTCGTTAGTTAAAAAATATTCATAACCAAAACGACCGCCACCACCACTACTACCTCGTTCACGTTTACCATCTTGTTCCACTAACACAGAAATAGATAAACGTACCAATGGTCTAATATCAGCGCACAAAGTGCCATCAGTACCGGCAATTAATATATCCTCATAACTACCAATTAAACTGGCAGTAACTTCAATAACCCGTGGATCCAGAGAACGTGCTAAATGGTCAATTTGCCGTAATAAAGCTATTTTTTGTTCCTGAGTAAAACTATTTATGGGATTAACAGATTGATATATAGAGATAGTCTCAGATGCTTTAAATGGTGTAACCACTAAAGGAATTGTTTGTTTAGTAATTGAATTAGCAGCTAATGCACTTTGTTCTAAACGCGGTAAAGAAAGCTGATCAGTATAAGCAAATCCAGTTTTTTCGCCGATAACTGCTCTTACACCAACCCCTTGGTCACGATGAAATGAAGCATTTTTAATAATACTATCTTCAAGTGACCAACTTTCATAATAGCCAGATAAGAAATAAAAATCACCAAAGTCAATTTGTCTAGAACTTAATATATCTAATAGATTTAAAAGATCTTGCTGACTTAAATTATTTGCGTGTAATAGACGTTCACTTACTTCAGTTATTATCATAGATTCCTTAACTCATAATCTTGTATTCAAAATGTTTTTATACTAAAACACATAGTGTTCAGGAAACATCTTAACAAAGCTAAATACCTTACATTAATACTACATCATATTGCTCTTGAATATAAAGTGGTTCTATTTTAACTTCTACACGTTTACCTACAAACACCTCAACCTCTGCAAGAGCGTGAGACTCATCGGTAGTCAATGCGTTAGCAACTGCTGTTGATGCATAAACCAAAAAATATTCAGAACGGTGAGCTTTATATATACGTACAATTTCTCTTAAAATTTCATTACAAATTGTTTCAACAGATTTAACTATGCCTCGTCCTTTACATGCTGGGCATTCTTCACATAAAATATGACCAATACTTTCACGAGTTCGCTTACGCGTCATCTCCACTAAACCTAATGCAGAAAAACAATTAATCGTAGTTTTTGCTCGATCTTTTGCTAGCGAATCCTGCAATGATTGTAGAACTCTTTCACGATGGATATCTTCTTGCATATCAATGAAATCAATAATAATTATTCCACCTAAATTACGTAATCTTAATTGCCTTGCAATTGCAATGGTAGCTTCTATATTGGTATTGAATATTGTCTCTTCTAAATTGCGGTGACCAACGAAAGCACCAGTATTGATATCTATCGTAGTCATTGCCTCGGTTTGGTCAATAATTAAATAGCCACCTGATTTTAATTTTACTTTGCGTTCAAGAGCCCGTTGGATCTCATTCTCGGTACCGTAGAGATCAAAAATAGGAATATTACCTCTATAGTGCGATAATTTACTAGTAACTTCAGGCATGAATTCTTGCGTAAATTCAACCAAGAGATCATAAGTTAATTTCGAGTCAACTAAAATTCTTTCAATTGGATCACCAACAAAATCCCGAAGGACTCGTTGGGATAATTCTAACTCACCATAAACAAGATTTTTGCTAACCGGACGGGCCATACGTTGTTGAATTTTAGCCCATAATCGTTTTAAGAAATTGGCATCTTGTTCCAACTCGTAGGCATGAGCACCTTCTGCCGCTGTTCTAACAATAAATCCACCTTCATCAGTGACATATTGTTCAACAATTTGTTTAAGCCTTTCCCTTTCTTCTTCACTTTCGATTCGTTGCGAAGTTGCGACATGAGCAGAATTAGGTCCGGGCATTAAAACTAAATAACGTGAAGGTAAAGTTATATCTGTAGTTAATCGAGCCCCTTTGGTACCTAGGGGATCTTTGACCACTTGCACCATTAAATCTTGTCCTTGGCGAACAAGTTCTGAAATATCCTTGACTTGGAATTGCTCTTGCTCAGTATCAGACACACATTCCGTATGAGGCATAATATCAGATGCATGTAAAAAAGCCGCTTTTTCAAGCCCTATATCAACGAAAGCTGCCTGCATACCAGGCAAAATACGAATAATTTTACCTTTGTAAATGTTGCCAACAATGCCACGTTTAGATTCACGATCTACATGAATTTCTTGCAATACACCATCTTCAATATATGCTACTCGCGTTTCTGAAGGTGTCACATTCATTAATAATTCAACAGACATAAATATTCCTTTTAATTAATTGCACAACTCCGTCTTATTTGTCGTAACAATAGATATATTCCTGTCCATAAAAAGCCATCAACGCAACTCGACAATAATATAAGTGGTGACATAGTTATTGTATGATAAATACTAACTTGAAATACAAACACTAACAAATTGTAGCACACCGAAACACCGAATAAGATAAATGCCTGTTGCCATAATGCTAAGTTGCGGATCAATTGAAACTTGAACATAATTAAATAGGCAATTAACGAAAAAATAAATGCATGTACACCAAGTATGGTTCCTGTACATAAATCTAAAATTATGCCAAAAATAAATGCAGTTCCAATTCCAACTCTGTGAGGTAAAGCTATTAACCAATAAGCTAAAATTAACATTAACCAATGAGGTTTAAACATATAATAAGATGTTGACCATGGTATTATTTGCAAACATAAACCAACTACCAATGTTAGCCATATAATCAAAATTCGATTACGACCCCTCATGTTTTACTCCTTGATCACCCCACAGTAATAATAGATAACGTAATCGTTTTAAATCTGCTGTTGGAGTTGCTGAAATAATGGGGGTTGAATCGCTAATATCAAGTTTAACCGAACTAACCACTGCCACAGGGTACCCCTCAGGAAAGCGACCATCAAGACCTGAAGTGACTAAAATATCACCTACTTTAATGTCGACATTATTTGGTAAAAAATCGAGAGTTAGATCATTATTACAACCATTACCAACAGCCACCATAGAAATATCATTTCTTAAAACTTGCACCGGTATGGCATGCTGATAATCACACACTAAAATGGCACGACTTGTCGTTTCTGCGGTTTCGTAAATCTGCCCAACAATGCCTTTTTCATCTACTACTGGTTGCCCAATATAGACACCATCACCTTTACCTTTATTCAACACAATTTGATACACATAAGGATCGGTATCAGCTAATAAAACTTGTGCCGCCATTTTATGCTCATCATGCCGTAAAGGCGAACCAAGTAATTCTCTTAAACGATTATTTTCATGCCTTAAATGTTCCAATAATAAAAGATCTGCTTTTTTTTGTAGTAACAGCTGATTTAATTTTTCATTTTCAGCAACTAATGTTTCTCGAGTTTTAGACATTTCATAAAGTTGATTAAACGAGGATTCAGGCGCATTAGATATATGATAAATAGGCGAAATGATTGTATCTAAATAATAACGAATTTCTTTGAAAGGTCGATAATTTACATCTAAAACAATCAGAATTAGGGCTAATAGCAATGAAATAAATAATTGCACACTTAAAGGCGAACGTTTTGAAAAGAGTAATTTCATTGTTCAATATTTACCTGTTTTATACTCAAGCTCTAATTAAATTAGAATATGAACCCGTCGACAACGTCGACGGTAAAGATAGTAAGGTTTTAAACATGTTAACCATATAATTAATTATAACAAAATTAACAACATGGCAAGTCAACGTTTACTCTTCACTAAAGAGATCACCACCGTGCATATCAACCATATCTAAAGCTTTTCCGCCACCTCTAGCAACACAGGTAAGTGGATCTTCAGCAACAACCACATGAATACCGGTTTCCGCAGATAATAATTTATCAATGTTACGCAATAAAGCACCACCACCAGTTAATACCATGCCATGTTCAGAAATATCAGAAGCTAATTCCGGAGGGCATTGCTCTAATGCAACTTTAACGGCACTTACAATACCACTTAAAGGTTCTTGTAGCGCTTCTAAAATTTCATTTGAATTCAAATTAAAACTACGCGGTACACCTTCAGCTAAATTGCGTCCACGAACTTCAATTTCAAGAACTTCATCACCTGGATAGGCACTACCAATAACATGCTTAATTCGCTCAGCGGTAGCTTCACCAATTAAAGCACCATAATTACGGCGAACATAGTTAATAATCGCTTCATCAAAGCGGTCACCACCTATGCGCGCAGATGCAGAATAAACTACACCATTTAGTGATATAACGGCAACTTCAGTAGTTCCACCACCAATATCAACAACCATAGAACCTGTTGGAGCAGAAACTGGCAAATCAGCACCGATTGCTGCAGCCATTGGTTCTTCAATTAAATATACTTCACGGGCACCAGCACCCAATGCTGATTCTCGAATAGCACGACGTTCAACTTGGGTTGCCCCTACAGGTACACAAACTAGTACTCGTGGACTAGGTCTTAAAAAACTATGACTATGCACTTGGCGAATAAAATACTGCAACATTTTTTCAGTTACAGAAAAGTCAGCAATAACACCATCTTTCATCGGTCTTATTGCAGCAATATTACCAGGAGTTCGCCCTAACATTTGTTTCGCAGCATGCCCAACAGCAGCAACACTTTTTGGTGTCCCGGTGCGATCTTGACGAATGGCAACAACTGAGGGTTCATTTAGAACAATACCCTGCCCTTTTACATAAATAAGCGTATTAGCTGTACCTAAATCTATCGATAAATCATTAGAAAACAAGCCACGAACTTTTTTGAACATAATAAAAACTCTTCCTAGAATTAATCTTGTTTAAATGTATTTGACTACTTAGAAGCAGAACTTGGAATAAAAACGACCTATTATTAATTTTATTAATTTCGCAAAATAATATGCTATTAGTGCTTTTACGCCATCGCCTACCTCAATAATAATTGAGGTTTAACATTGTATCGCAATTATAAAATAATACCTAGAAAATAGTATAGCAATAGTTTGTAAAGGAGATATATAATGACAAATTGTGTTTAACAGTGTATCCTTCCGCGTTAATGCTTAGTTATAGCCTTATTATCATTTAGAGCAATGCTTTTAGGTATAAAAAGGATGCATTATAATAATTGTTATTTATATCAAACAAACACGGTGTAATTCATGGATATACGCAAAATTAAAAAATTAATTGAGTTAGTTGAAGAATCAGGTATTTCTGAACTTGAAATTTCTGAAGGAGAAGAATCGGTTCGAATTAGTCGTACTGTTCCAACAACAAACTATTCTGCGCCAATACAAAATATTCAAATTCCTCAAGCTGCGCCAGTTGTGGTTGCCCCTAACGCTTCAACTGAAGTTGTTAGTGAGTCAGCAGAGCCTACTACAACAACAGATAATATCATAAAATCACCAATGGTTGGAACTTTCTATCGTACACCAAGTCCAGAATCAAAAGCTTTTGTTGAAGTTGGGCAAACGGTAAATGTTGGTGATGTCCTTTGCATTGTTGAGGCAATGAAAATGATGAACCAAATCGAATCAGAAAAAGCTGGTACTATCAAAGCTATTTTAGTTGAAAATGGTCAACCAGTTGAATTTGATCAGCCACTATTCATTATTGAATAATACGAATTTATATACTTATACGATTAAGAGATTGAATATGCTTGATAAAATTCTTATTGCGAACCGTGGAGAAATAGCTCTACGCATCTTACGAGCATGTAAAGAACTGGGTATTAAAACTGTCGCGGTTCACTCAACGGCAGATAAAGATTTAAAACATGTGTTACTTGCTGACGAAACTGTCTGCATCGGTCCGGCAGCTTCAGCAAAAAGTTATCTTAATATTCCCGCATTAATTTCAGCAGCTGAAGTAACTGGCGCTGCCGCTATTCATCCTGGTTATGGCTTTTTATCTGAAAATGCTGATTTTGCAGAACAAGTTGAACGTTCTGGTTTTATTTTTATTGGACCAAAACCTGATACTATTCGCTTAATGGGTGATAAAGTCTCAGCTATTCATGCCATGAAAAAAGCTGGAGTACCTTGTGTGCCTGGTTCTGATGGTCCACTAAGTAATGATATGGAAACCAATAAACAAATTGCCAAACAAATTGGTTATCCAGTTATTATCAAAGCTTCTGGTGGTGGTGGTGGTCGAGGAATGCGTATTGTTCGCGAAGAGAAAGAGCTTGAACAATCAATTAAAATGACCAAACTAGAAGCTAAAACTGCTTTTAATAATGACATGGTGTATATGGAGAAATTCCTAGAAAACCCACGTCATATAGAAATACAAGTTCTTTCTGATGGGCAAGGTCATGCCGTTTATTTAGGAGAACGTGATTGTTCAATGCAAAGACGCCACCAAAAAGTTGTTGAAGAAGCACCTGCAGTAGGTATAACAGCTAAAATGCGGCAGTTTATTGGAGAGCGCTGCGTAAATGCATGCATCGAGATCGGCTATCGTGGAGCAGGTACTTTTGAGTTTTTATTTGAGAACGGTGAATTTTATTTCATTGAAATGAATACTCGCATTCAAGTAGAACACCCAGTTACAGAAATGATAACCGGTGTAGATCTCATTAGAGAACAAATTTTAATTGCCACTGGTAAACCGCTATCAATAAAACAAAGCGATATTAATATCAAAGGTCATGCCATTGAATGCCGAATAAACGCTGAAGATCCAAAAACATTTATGCCTTCACCAGGCAAAATTACCCGTTTCCATGCACCTGGAGGTTTCGGAATTCGTTGGGAATCCCATATTTATGCTGGTTATACTGTACCACCTTATTATGATTCAATGATTGGTAAATTAATTGCCTATGGTGAAACGCGAGCAGTTGCAATTGCACGCATGAAAAATGCGCTAGCTGAACTTGTTATTGATGGCATTAAAACTAATATTGAACTGCATATTGAAATAATGAATGATAAAAATTTCCAAAAAGGTGGCACTAATATTCACTATTTAGAAAAGAAACTAGGCATTTATGAATAATAAAATAATCTCATTTACTAGAGATTAATAAGATATTTAATTAACAATATGAAATGGATAAAGAACAAATGAAAAACTGGAAAAAAAGTGCTGAAGAAATTTTAACTATGGGCCCAGTGGTTCCTGTTATTGTGATTGAACGTTTAGAAGATGCTGTTCCATTAGCTAAAGCTCTTATTGCTGGTGGTGTTAAAGTATTAGAGGTTACTCTAAGAACTGCCTGTGCGCTAGATGCCATCAAGAAAATCATTAAAGAAGTTCCTGAAGCCGTTGTAGGAGCAGGTACTGTAACTACTGTTGAGCAATTAAAACAAGTTACAGATGCTGGTGTAGAATTTATAATTACCCCTGGTATTACTGATGGTATTTTGAAAGCTGCCGTTGAAGGTTCGGTACCTGTAATCCCTGGTATTGCTACTATTTCTGAACTATTAACTGCCCAAGAATATGGTTTAACTGCATTAAAATTCTTTCCTGCAGAAATAAATGGTGGCGTAGCTGCATTAAAAGCCTTTGCTGGTCCTTGTAGTTATATGAAGTTTTGCCCAACTGGTGGTGTAAACTCTAAAAATTACCGCGATTATTTAGCATTAAATAATGTACTTTGTGTTGGTGGTACTTGGTTCATTCCAACCGATGCCATTGCTAAAGGTGACTTTGCTAAAATAACGCAAATGGCTAAAGAAGCCGTTGCTGGTGCACAATAAAAATTGATACCGCCGAGAAATCGGCGGTATCATCACAATCAATACTACTCATTCGCGTCAGTTACGTAATCCCTTACCTTTCTCAATTAACCGCCAAGCTAATAAATAAAGAACTGAAACGAATAAAATTAACATCGAAAATGTTACCCATAATGACACATCACTAATACCTAAAAAACCATAACGAAAACCATTAATCATATACACAATTGGATTGAGTTTAGATACCCACTGCCAAATAGCTGGTAGCATAGTTATTGAATAAAATACTCCACCTAGATAAGTTAACGGTGTCAAAACAAAAGTTGGTATAATACTAATATCATCAAAACTTTTAGCAAAAACCGCATTAAGTAAGCCTGCTAATGAAAATAAAACGGAAGTTAACAATAAAGTACAAATAACAAAAAACCACGAGTGAACTTGATAACTAACAAAAAGCAATGACACTATAGTGACTAAAACCCCTGTTAAAATACCCCTCATAACACCACCGCCAACATAACCCCAAATAATAATATGTGTTGGCACTGGTGCAACCAATAACTCTTCAATATTATGCTGAAATTTCGCACTAAAAAAAGATGAACAAACATTAGTATAAGAGTTAGTTATCACCGACATCATAATTAGCCCCGGCACAATGAATGCCATATAACTAAAGCCCCCCATATTTCCTACTCGCGAACCAATTAAATTCCCAAAAATAATAAAATACAGTGACATGGTGATAACAGGAGGAATCAAAGTTTGAATCCATATCCTTAAAAATCGCGTAACTTCCTTACGCCAAATACTTTTTAAGGCTATCCAGTATAAACTATTCATGAAATTCCCCCTTTCCCTTGACTGTCATCATGCAAAAGGCTTACGAATAACTCTTCTAATCGATTAGCTTTATTGCGCATACTAATTACTTTAATTTGTTGTTGATTAAGTTGCTCAAATAAATAATTTAACCCCAATTTTTTATCGATTCTCACTTCTAACTCACCAGGTTCAATTTCTGAAAAACAATAATCATTTAATACAACTGGGTTAGCTGTGGGTAAATAGTCAATAATAATTGTTTCTGATTGACTATTAGCTAACAGATCACGCATGGACGAATTTGCAATTAATTCACCATGTTGAATAATACCAATATGGCGGCAAAGCATTTCTGCCTCTTCTAAATAATGTGTTGTAAGAATTATAGTTATACCTTGTTGGTTAATTTTACGCAGGAAATCCCACATCGACCGTCGCAACTCAATATCGACACCTGCAGTAGGTTCATCGAGAATTAATAATTTAGGTTCGTGAACCAAGGCTCTAGCTATCATTAAACGCCTTTTCATGCCCCCTGATAACATACCAGCTCGACTATGGCGTTTATCCCATAGATCTAAAATTTTTAAATATTTCTCCGCTCGTTCTAAGGCTAACTTACGCGGCAAACCATAATAACCACCTTGATTAGCGACTATTTGTATCACTTCCTCAAACTGATTAAAATTAAATTCTTGTGGCACAAGGCCCAATTGTCTTTTGGCATTAACCACTTCAGTATCTAAATCATAACCAAAAATTTTCACTTGACCTGAAGTTTTAGTAACTAAGGAACTAATAATACCAATTGTAGTAGATTTACCTGCACCATTTGGTCCTAACAAAGCATAAAAATCACCAGACTGGACTGTCAAATTGATACCTTTTAATGCTTGTACACCATTTTTATAAATTTTTTTGAGCGCGATTAATTCTAACGCCGGAGTGGCTAACATAAATTTATCCTAAGTGAATAATTTGCTAATAATTAGGGATTTTATTTTTTTAATAAATTTATCAATATAGTCAATCTAATCTGTTGTTGTAAAGGTATTTTTAGTATTATTCGTAATAACTAAAATAAAATTATGCTGAGCATAATGGCATAACCTAATTGCAATAACCTAATATTGGTAATAAATTTATAGGTAAATAAGATCATTAAGGAATAAATAGTATGCTTAAAATTGGCTTAGTTTCTGTATCAGATAGAGCATCAAATGGCACTTATCAAGACCAAGGTATCCCAGCACTGATAACTTGGTTACAAACAGCATTAATAACCCCTTTTGTAACTGAAAATCGAGTCATTCCCGATGATCAAACTATCATTGAAACAACCTTATGTGATCTAGTTGATAATTTACATTGTGATCTCATTATAACTACCGGTGGAACGGGTCCGGCATTACGCGATGTTACTCCTGATGCCACATTGGCTATTGCAGATCGTGTTATGCCTGGATTTGGTGAACAAATGCGGCAAATTAGTTTACATTTTGTGCCTACAGCTATTTTATCAAGACAAGTTGCAGTTATTCGCAATAAATGTCTAATTTTAAACCTCCCAGGGCAACCTAGGTCGATCCAAGAAACACTTGAAGGCGTTAAAGATGAACAAGGGAATGTCATTGTTAGTGGAATTTTTGCCAGTGTTCCTTATTGCATCCAATTACTAGATGGACCTTATATAGAAACGCACGAACACATTGTTAAAGCTTTTCGCCCAAAAAATGCGCGTAAATAGAATTTATAATTTTATGCAGATTTAATGCATAATTATGTAATATTATTGTATAATTACCCAATAATATATACAAATTTATACTGCTTTATTGAAAATAATAATTAACCACCTTCCAAGGAATATTATGAAACAAGATGAACTCACTAAAACTTTCAAAGAAATGCTTTTACAAGAAAAGTTCAGTTCACAAATTGAAATAGTTCAAGCTTTACAAGAACAGGGATTTGATAATATTAATCAATCTAAAGTATCAAGAATGTTAACTAAATTTGGCGCAGTGCGTACCCGGAATGCTAAATCAGAAATGGTATATTGCTTACCAACTGAAATGAGTGTACCTACAACTAGTAGTCCATTAAAAAATTTAGTGATAGATATTGATTATAATAGTTCCATGGTTGTTATACGCACCAGCCCTGGTGCAGCGCAATTAATTGCTCGATTACTCGATTCAATTGGTAAATCTGAAGGTATTTTAGGATCAATTGCTGGCGACGATACCATCTTTAGTACACCAACCAAAGCATGTACTGTCAAAAAATTATATCAAACTATCATTGAATTATTTGAACGTGAATTATAAATATTTGTAATAAAACATCCTAATAATAAATAATTTTTTGATATGTAATCTATTGACATAATTAACAAAACCGTTAATCTTATGATTACTCAAATAATTGAGATTTAAAAAAAGAAGAGGCGCATTACTCAGGTAAATCATTTTAGGTGCTGGAACCGCTAACAAATGATTAAGGGGATGTAATGCCGAGGTTTGATTGTTAATTCAGCAACCAATCAAATCGACTGCAAGGGCTGAATCCCTTGGGTTGTCACCCTAACAGGTGGAGCGCTTCATGGTTTGTACTTTTTCATCTGCAAATTGAACATTCCTCTCGCTCTATCTCTTTTAAAAATAAAAATTTTTAATATGAGGAATCCATGGAAACATCATTTGTAATTGCCAAATTTGGTGGGACTAGTGTTGCAGATTATCCTGCAATGGTAAATAGTGCTAACATTGTTATAGCAAACCCTAAGGTTAAAGTTGTAGTGTTATCAGCTTCCGCTGGTATAACTAATTTATTAGTTGCGCTAGCAGAAGGACGAGCCCCCGATGTTCGCGCACAACATCTTGCTAAAATTCAAACCATTCAATACAACATCTTAGAACAACTACCTGAAAACCCACAATTACGCGCTGAAATTGATCAGATCATTAGCAATATTGCTTCACTTTCCGAGGCAGCTAGCCTTGCTACTTCACCAGCTTTAACTGATGAACTTGTCAGTCATGGTGAAATAATGTCTTCTAAGCTTTTTGTCGAAATTTTGAAAGAACAACAAAAACATGCTATTTGGTTTGATGTTCGTAAAGTGATGCGTACTGATAATAAATTTGGCAAAGCCGTGCCTAAAATAGAAGAAATTAAACAACTTTGCTGTGCACACCTAAAATCATTAATCAATAATAACATTATTGTTACGCAAGGATTTATTGGTAGTGAAAGCTCTGGTAAAACCACCACATTAGGTCGAGGTGGAAGTGATTATACTGCGGCGTTACTTGGCGAAGCATTAAATGCAACGCAAATTGATATTTGGACCGATGTAGCAGGTATCTATACTACCGATCCTCGCATAACACCAGCAGCTAAACGCATTGATGAAATTTCATTTGCTGAAGCGGCTGAAATGGCGACTTTTGGAGCCAAAGTCTTACACCCCGCCACACTAGTTCCTGCTGTGCGCAGTAATATTCCTGTTTTTGTTGGTTCCAGTAAAGCCCCTCAAGCTGGGGGCACAATTGTTTACAATACCAATAGTATTACCTCAGAATTGCCTTCATTTAGAGCATTGGCACTCCGGCGCAAACAAACATTACTGACACTAACCAGTTTAAACATGCTCTATGCCCAAGGTTTTTTAGCTAATGTATTTACTATTTTAGCTAAACATAATATTTCCGTAGATTTAGTTACCACTTCTGAGGTAAGCGTTGCCTTAACTATCGATACCACCGGTACTAATACCAATGGCAATAGCTTATTAACCAAAGCGCTGTTTGATGAACTTTCTACTCTTTGCCATGTTGAAGTACAAGAAGATCTGGCATTAATTGCGATTATTGGCAATAACCTTACAACCACTAAAGGTGTAGCCAAAGAAGTCTTTGGTGCCTTAGATGATTTTAGCATTCGCCTTTGTTGTTATGGAGCAAGTACCCATAACGCTTGCTTTTTAGTAAAAAATAATGAAGCAGATACTATTATAAAATTATTACATCACAATATTTTTGAAAAATAGGCTCAATACTTAATTGCTACAATAATTCCGTCGGTAGTCGCCGACGGAATCTATAAAATCGGTTTTAACACAGTCTATTACTAATCCATCGTTCTATATTATTATTGTCTGTAATTGCAAGTTGATTGAGTAAATACCCTTTTTTTGTTATATTGCCACCAATTTCATTTCTGTAAATATGTCAATTTATCATTAGGATATTTTATGCTTAAGATCTATAACACCCTCACTCGTGAAAAAGAACTATTTCAATCTATTACCCCCAATAAAGTTGGGATGTATGTGTGTGGAGTGACTATTTACGATCTTTGTCATATTGGCCATGCCCGTACTTTCGTCGCCTTTGACGTTATCACTCGCTATCTACGTTTTTTAGGTTATGAATTAACTTATGTCCGCAATATCACCGATGTTGATGACAAAATTATTAAACGTGCGCTTGAAAATGGTGAAACTTGTGATCAACTAACTGACCGCATGTTACAAGAAATGTATGCCGATTTTGACGCACTTAATATTAAACGACCTGATGCTGAACCGCGAGCTACTCGCCATATGCCACAAATTATTCAGTTAGTCGAAGAACTACTCAAAAAAGATCATGCGTATATTGCCGATAATGGTGATGTTATGTTTGCGGTAGATAGTGATCCCAATTATGGAATTTTATCGCGTCAAAATTTAGAACAGCTTCAAGCCGGTGCACGTGTAGATGTGGTTGACGTTAAACGTAACCCAATGGACTTTGTACTTTGGAAAATGTCCAAACCTAATGAACCTAGCTGGGATTCCCCTTGGGGTAAAGGTCGTCCCGGTTGGCACATTGAATGTTCGGCTATGAATAGCTACCAATTAGGTCATCATTTTGATATTCACGGCGGTGGTTCTGATTTGATGTTTCCTCATCATGAAAATGAAATCGCCCAATCAACCTGTGCGCATGACGGGCAATATGTCAACTATTGGATGCATTCTGGCATGGTAATGATTGACCAAGAAAAGATGTCTAAATCATTAAATAATTTTTTCACTATTCGTGATGTGTTAACACACTATGATGCCGAAACAGTCCGTTATTTTTTACTGTCTGGCCATTATCGTAGTCAATTAAATTACACTGAAGAGAATTTAAAACAAGCCCGAATAGCACTTGAACGTTTATATACTGCGTTACGTGATACCGATGCTAACCATCCGCACACCACGCCAGATAGTGATTATTATCGGCAATTCTGTAATGCCATGAATGATGACTTTAATACTCCGGAAGCATATTCAACCTTATTTGATTTAGCTAGAGAGATTAATAAAGCTAAAGCCGATAATGATATGTCATTAGCCAATGAATTAGCTGCAGAATTACGTTATTTAGCTTCAGTTCTTGGGCTGCTAGAGCAAGACCCTGTTAAATTTTTGCAAGGTGAAAACCAAGATGATGTTGATGCCAACTTAGTTGAAGCCTTGATTAAACAACGCAATGAAGCACGTGCTAATAAAAACTGGGGTCTCGCCGATGATGCCAGAGACAAATTAAATGCCATGAATATTCTTGTTGAAGATGGTGCCAATGGTACTACTTGGCGCAAAAAAAATTAATAAATTTCTATTAATAGACAATTATTAAAACACCCACATTTTTGTGGGTGTTGTTATTGAACAATTATCTTAGCTTCTTATCAATTGAAGTTAAAATCCCACGTAAAATATTCAATTCTTGTTGCTCAATATGTGCGCGCGTAAATAACCGCCGCAAACGCCCCATAATTTGCCCCGGGTGATTAGCATTAATGAAACCGGTATCTAATAAAGTCTGTTGTAAATGCTGATAAAAACGCTCAATATCAGCATTACTTGGAAAATCAATATCGGCTACTTCAATCGGTTGGCTGGTAAGATCTTGAGTATTTAACATCGACATGCGAATTTCATAACAAAGCACTTGCACCGACATAGCCAAATTTAAAGAACTATAATCAGGATTAGCTGGAATACTAACATGGTAATCACATTTTTGTAGTTCATCATTAGTTAAACCAACGCGTTCACGACCAAATACCAAAGCTACTTTGCTATTAACCGTTTGTTGTATGATTTTGTCAGCACACTCTTTAGGCGTTAAATTAGGCCATTGTAAACTACGAGAACGAGCACTGGTTCCTATCACAAGATTACAATCAGCAATCGCTTGGTTTAGTGATGAAAAGATCTGCGCATTTTTAATAATATCACTGGCTCCGGCCGCTAACGAAATTGATTGAGAGTCAGGCTTAATAATTGGATTAACCAAGCAAAGATTAGTTAATCCCATAGTTTTCATAGCTCTGGCGGCAGAACCCATATTGCCTGTATGAGATGTTTCAACTAAAACTATTTTAATATTATCTAAATAATGCACATTATCCTCATTCATAACGCTTAAAACTGCTAATTATAGTTAGTATATACTAAAACAAATTCAAGGTGCATTTAGATTAATTACTGCTGGCAAGCACAGTAACATTTAGACAATATTATTTATACTACTCGTAATTTATTGCTACTACTGTTTTAAAGCAGATAAATTAAATTTATCACAAATTAAGCAAACAATTTATTTTCTATTTAATTATATAATAATCAAATTGTTATAATTTTTTTATTGACGAAATACAAATAATTTGCCAATGTAGTCATTAGCAACATTAATCATGTTAGCAATATTGGTTAACAACTATAAGGAGGTCTACTATGACTTTAAGTATTACCAGTAAACAAATGGATATAACTCCAGCAATTCGCAGTTATCTAGAAGATAAATTTACTAAATTAGATAAATGGAGAGCACAGTTAATAAATCCTCACTTTATTTTATCCAAAGAACCCGATGGATTTATTATTGATGCAACGATTGCTACAAAAGGATCACCATTAGTTGCTTCTGCTAAGCATATAGATATGTACGCTGCAATTAATGATCTTATTGGTAAACTTGAAAAACAGCTTAATAAACTTCAACATAAAGGTGAATCCCGCCGTGCTTTTGACAGCATAAAAGGGACTGTACCTGAAGAAGAATAGTTGAGACCATCCCAATAAATTTAATTTAAAAAGGCACTTTAAGAGTGCCTTTATTTTTTTGCTTGCTATAATATTGTATCGCTTGTTAATAATATAAATCAAAAATGACTGCTAATCCTTTATTACCATTACGAGACCAAATTACCGAACTTGATAAATCCTTGTTAGCTATTTTAGCTAAACGCCGTGAACTTGCTACTGAGGTAATTCATACCAAAATTGCTGCTAACATTCCTGTTCGTGATACTGAACGTGAACGCTCACTAATAAAAACCTTAATTAATCAAGGTAAAGAATATCATCTTGATGAAATATTTATTAAACGCTTATATCAGATCATTATTGAAGATTCTGTGCTATTGCAACAAAAAATTCTGCAAGAAAAACTGAATCATGGAGCTATTGTTACTGCAAAAGTGGCTTTTCTTGGCCCAAAAGGGTCTTATTCGCACTCAGCCGCTCGTCGTTATGCTAGTACACACTTAGAAAAAATGATTGAATCCGGTTGTACCACATTTAAAGATATTTTCGAACAAGTTGAAAAAGGATTTGTCGACTATGGTATTTTACCGATTGAAAATTCGAGTTCTGGTTCTATAAACGAAGTCTACGATTTATTGCAAAAAACAAATTTACACATAATTGGTGAACTTTCACTACCTATTGATCACTGCATATTGGCAATACCAAATGCTCAGCTTGAACAAATTGATACTGTTTATAGTCACCCCCAACCTTTTCAACAATGTAGTCATTTTTTAGAAAATTTCCCTCATTGGAAGATTATTTATTGCGATAGCACTTCGTCAGCAATGGAAACAGTGGCTAAATTGAATAGCCCCAAAGTTGCAGCTATGGGTAATAAAGACGGTGGTGAACTATATGGTTTACAAGTACTTGAACATAATTTTGCTAATCAAAAAGAAAATATTACGCGCTTTATTGTGCTCGCCCGTAAACCTGTTGATGTTTCCGAGCAAATCCCGGCAAAAACCACTATTTTAATGAAAACCGGGCAGCAAGCAGGTGCGTTGGTGGATGCTTTATTAGTTCTGCGCGAACATAATATTGTCATGACTAAACTTGAGTCTCGCCCGATTCATGGTAACCCGTGGGAAGAGATGTTTTATATTGATTTACAAGGCAATATAAATTCTTATGAAATGCAAACTGCGTTAAAAGAATTATCAGCAATTACTTTGTTTTCAAAAGTGTTAGGTTGTTACCCAAGTGATTCAGTTGCGGCGGTAATATAATTATTGTGACAACACAACATTTTTCGCAAGCGGTACTGCAATGGTATGAGCAATATGGTAGAAAAACATTACCGTGGCAGATTGAAAAAAGTTCTTATCATGTTTGGTTATCGGAAGTCATGCTGCAGCAAACCCAAGTTGCTACAGTGATCCCCTACTTCAAACGTTTTATTGAACATTTCCCAACTATTGTTGATTTAGCTAAAGCGCCAATTGATAGTGTGCTGCACCTGTGGACCGGGCTGGGTTATTATGCGCGGGCACGTAATCTACATAAAGCCGCACAAATAATTAGTGAGCAATTTCATGGTCAGTTCCCCAACCAATTTGCTGATGTGCTGGCACTACCTGGTGTAGGCCGCTCAACCGCAGGGGCGATCTTATCGCTGGCACAAAATCAACATTATTCAATTTTAGATGGTAATGTAAAACGGGTGTTAACTCGTTATTTTTCTATTGAAGGCTGGCCGGGTAATAAAACGATTGAAAACAAACTATGGCAATTAAGCGAACAGGTGACACCACAGCAACAAGTTGCAAAATTTAATCAAGCAATGATGGATATTGGGGCGATGGTTTGTACTCGTAGCAAACCAAAATGTACGATCTGCCCTTTACATATTGACTGTATCGCATATCGAACAGCAAGTTGGCAACAATTCCCAACTAAAAAGCCCAAAAGTACTATGCCGGAAAAAACGGCTTACTTTTTACTGCTTGAACAAAATCAATGTGTTTGGCTTGAAAAAAGACCTGCGGTGGGCATTTGGGGAGGATTATATTGCTTACCCGAGTTCGCTAGTGAACAAGCATTATTTGAATGGTTAAATCAACATGGAATCAAAACAACTACTCCCAAGCAGTTAATCTCATTTCGCCATACTTTTAGTCATTTTCATTTGGATATTATCCCTATCCATTGTGAAATATTAAATTATAATAAATGTTTAGATGAATCCGTTGGTTGTTGGTATAACCTAACAACCCAAGATGCCAAAATTGGACTAGCAACACCTATTCATAAATTATTACAGCAAATAACTAAGTGATCTCATCATCCTGCAAATTTTGCCTTTTTAGGATATAATCTACCATCATTTTTACTCCCATTTACTTCTATTTATGCACAGCAAACAATCTCAAGGTTTATCGGCTTGGTTAGTGTTTTTAATGGCATTTGCTATTGGTGTAACTATTGCTAGCAATTACTATGCGCAACCACTATTACATTCCATTACTGCCGATTTACATATTGCTATTGAACATGCCGGCTCCATTATTATGGCCGCTCAATTTAGTTATGCTGTCGGGTTACTGTTTATTACTCCACTTGGGGATAAAGTTGAGCGTAAACAATTAATCCTTATTTTGATGATTTTAACCACTTGTGGACTTATAGTTAGTGCCTTATCACAAAATTTATGGATGTTAATTATTGGTACTGCAATAACAGGATTATTTTCCGCCGTTGCCCAAGTGCTAATTCCTTTTGCAGCTACACTAGCAAAACCAGAACACCGTGGCAAAATTGTGGGTACATTGATGAGTGGTATGTTATTGGGAATATTGCTAGGGCGATCATTTGCTGGTGCAATTTCATCAATTGCTGATTGGCACGATGTTTATTGGATCGCAACTGTCATCATGATCATCGTAACTCTCCTTCTTGGACTTTCTTTACCAAGTTATCGCAATAAAACCAATATTAACTATTGGCAATTAATGTTTTCAATTGGCTCCCTCTACCGACAGGAACGCACATTAAGAATTCGCTCGGTACTTGCAGTAATTTCGTTTGCCATATTTTCACTCTTATGGACACCTTTAGCCTTTTTATTAAGTGATCCTCCTTATCATTATTCTGATTTTATTATTGGCTTATTTGGTTTTGCCGGAGCAGCTGGGGCCTTGGGATCACCAATTGTTGGCAAATTATCCGACAAAGGCAAAGGCTTTATAGCTACCTCAATTGGCTTGGCTTTGCTGTTACTTTCATGGTTACCACTATCGTTAGCTCATTACTCAATAATTGCTTTAATCTTAGGTGTAATACTGCTAGATTTTGCCGTACAAGTCACCCATGTTTCTAATATGAATGCAATTTATCAAATCAGGCCAGAAGCGCGTAGCCGCATGAATACCGGGTACATGGTTAGTTATTTTATTGGCGGAATGTTAGGCTCAGTGACATCTACTTACTTATACAGCCATTATGGATGGTTTGCCATTATTGTTACCGGAATTATACTTGCTTTAATCGGCCTTATCACTTGGATATTTTATACTAAAACGTATACTTCTCAGGAAACATCTTGACAAAATAAATCTAACTTCTTTAAATAAGTAGCCTAACATAATGAATAAAAATTAAATAGCTGTTAAATATGCATTGCATATTTAATTAGCTGTTTTTTTAATGGTGAACAGTGATCAATGGCATTCATTCCAAATGTACGGAGCATTTTTTTCAATAAAAGATCGCCATTAAACATATCTTGGATTGTCCGCATTGTGGCTAACATAACTAAAGTATCTTTACGCCGAGCAAACTGATACGCTTGCAAATTTATTGGCAGGCCAATGTCTTTGTTACAATTAATTAAGTTTTTAATCGTTGCCACTAAAAGTGCTGAATCTTGAAAACCTAAATTAACCCCTTGCCCAGCTAGCGGATGAATAGTGTGAGCAGCATCCCCAATCAGAACTAACCGATGTTTTATAAACCGTTTTGCAAACCGCGCTTTAAGAGGAAACACCATGCGCGGATTAATTAACTGACAATGCCCCACTTTGTCACCGGTTAAAGCCATTAGCTCATTAGTAAATTCGGATTCCGGCAGAGCAGCTAAATTAGTTGCAATTGCAGGTTTAGTTGACCAAACTAGGCAGCTTTTATTAGCTTGCCAAAGCGGTAGAAAGGCTACAATCCCATTTGGGTAAAAAATCTGCTTAGCACATGATTGGTGCGGATACTCTGTGGTCACTGTTGTTATCAAGGCATGATGAATATAATCTCGAGCGATAACTGAGATATTTTGTTGTTGGCGTATCCATGAGTGCGCACCATCAGCTCCAATAACGAGCTTAACTTGTAAGATTGTATTATCAGCTAATGTTAAATAAGCATAATCATCATTAAATACACTATTAACAGCTTCACTGTTAAAAAAACTAATATTCGAACAAGTTAATGCGTATTGATAAAGATAATGTGAAATGACATGATTTTCGATGATATAACCTAAATTTTGATAACCAAAATCTTGAGCCTGAGCTGATAGCTGAGCTTGCCCGCCTTTTTCCCAAACTGCTATTTCAGAAAAATCTTGGACGCGTTGACTGGCACACAAATCATCCCAAATACCAATTTGAGCAAAATAATGTTGGCTTGAACCATTAATTGCTGAGGCACGTACCCCTATTTTATCAGAATCTAAATCTGCATATTGCTGAACTTTAGTATCAATAAGCACAACATTAAGATCACATTGACTAAGCGCACAAGCTGTAGCTAAGCCAACTAACCCTCCCCCTACAATGGCTACATCGAAACTAATACTCATAATAATATGCTTACTTTTTATCTAAACTATTATCATTTTTAGAGTCATTCTCATCATCATTCATTGCTTTTTTAAAGCCTTTTAATGCAGTGCCAAGATCTGAGCCTAAATTACGTAACTTTTTAGTTCCAAATAATAAGACAACTACGGCAAGGAAAACTAAAAGGTGTGGAATACTGAATGACATAGGCAAGTCCTCTTAAAATAGACATGATGATTGTATTGCTTATTGGATTTAAAAACAGTTTGCTATGGTTTTTATTATACTATGTTTATAAATGGATTTCATGATGAGTTCAAGAATAAAAAAAAGACCTGTATAAAAATATACAGGCCAACATGAAATATAAGGAATATAAGGAAAGAAAACAATGAAAAATCCTTACCCTGCTTATTATCCATTTTTTTTCGCTAAAGTCAACGTTTTTATTTGTTTTTTGTGATATTATACATATGATAAAAAAACCAAATAAATCAAGCGCAAATAAAATAAAACAGGAATACAACCTAAGTAAATATATAGCGCCACATTTGACATATATCAATTTTATTAATTTTAATTCATTTAAAGCATAACAAATAAGTTAAAAACAATAAAAAACGATAAGTTTAAGCAGAAAAAACATAAATAATCGCATTTTTAAAAATAAAAAAAGTATATTTTAAAATAAAAAATACCACGTAAAAATAATTAAACAACACAATAAAACAATATTAAAAAAGGAAATACACATTTTAACATCGTTTTTTCATCAAATAGATGTGTGTGAAAATTTTATAATATGAATTATAATAATAATATGGATGAATAAAGAAAAAAGAGTCAGCAATGAATACAATTAAAAATAAAAATGTAAAAACTTTCAAAGACAGACTACAAATTTCAATGCAAGGATTATCCGTTTCTGCCTTTGCAAAAAAGTGTGACATGTCGGAAACTGTTATCAGAGATTATTTATCTGGAAAAACCTACCCTTCACTTACCCGTTTAGAAGTTATTGCCGAAAAATGTAATGTTTCTTTCAACTGGCTTGCTACGGGGTATAAATTGGAAGTGTTAGATTCTGAAGATGATGAAGATGTCTATAATGAAAATATCTATCGCATTCCCGTTTATAAAAAACAACAACCGTCAAAAACTGAAGCACAAACGCAACGCTATATTCGTGAAACACCACCGGTCATGAATTACCCTATTGTAGAAGGTTGGGCTTCCCATCGAGGATTAGATATACACAAATTAATTATCTACTGGGCTAAAGGTGATTTAATGTTACCGGAAATTGAAAATAACAATGGCTTAATTATCAATACCGAAACTGCCGATATAATCGATGGTGCCATTTACCTAATTGAGTATGAAGATTTTACCTTATTAAGAAAAATTCGCTTAACCCTTGGTAGTTGGATATTAATATGTAATAACAATCAATATCCAACCATTGAAGTTCCTAAAGCGGATTTCAATAAATACCGGATTGTTGGTCGCGTGGTGCAAATAATTAAAGATATTTTTTAACCGATTAATAGCCATAAATTATCTTTCACGATATAATCACATCAATAAGGGGAAATTATACGCACTTTCCCCTCGTTTTTTCATTACTTCAGTAACAATAAGTATAAACTTAAGCGGCTATCATTATGGCTTTTATTTAATTTTTTAGTACTAGACTGTTCTAGTTTTTGGCTCTATCCCTTCATGTTAAATGTCATTGATATAATTATCAGTGAACAATCTTATTAATAATTAGGTTCGTTATGTATCGATTTTTTGAAAAAATGGTATCACCTTATCCTCAAGATGAACCACAACCTGCAGCTAAAAATATTTTTAGTTTCATTTTGCAAGCAACTAAAGGCACACGTATTTTTATATTATTACTGATCATTCTGAGTGCATTAGGTGGAGTTTTTGAAGCTTTTTTGTTTGCTGCACTTGGTAAAATTGTCGATTGGTTAGCCGTTGTTGAACCGGATAAGTTTTGGCAACAAGAAAAAGGTACACTAATGTTATTAGCATTAGTTATCATAGCAAGTACATTGATAGTTGGATTACAAACTATCATTAAACATCAGTGCTTAGCTGGTAATTTCCCAATGCGGATGCGTTGGAATTTACATAGATTAGTGCTTAATCAAAGCATGCAATTTTTCCAAGATGAATTCGCCGGAAGAATTTCAGCCAAAGTTATGCAAACGGCATTAGCCGTTAGGGACACCTGTTTTTTAATTGCTGATATTTTGATATTTGTTCTGATCTCATTTATCACTATGGCTACAATAATCGGCCAACTCGCACCTTGGTTATTACTGCCCTTCGTAGGTTGGTGTGTTATTTATGGTGTTGCCATGTATTATTTTATTCCCAGGCTCAGTAAGGTTGCCAGTATGCAAGCCGATGCTCGTTCAACTATGACGGGGCGAGTAACTGATGCTTATACTAATATTATGACCGTAAAATTATTTACCCATGCGGGAAATGAAGCTAAGTATGCCCAAGAATCAATGGACGATTTTTTAGTCACCGTAAATAAACAAATGCGCTTAGTGAGTAGTTTTGAAATAGTGAATCATTTATTAACTATTTCATTAATATTAAGTACCACTGGTGTAGCTTTATGGTTATGGACAAATCAATTAGTACAAATTGGAGCAATCGCTACCACCACAGCGGTGGCATTGCGTTTAAATGGGTTATCACATTGGATCATGTGGGAAATCGCTGGTTTATTTGAAAATATTGGCGTTGTTGAAGATGGGATTAATACCTTTTCCGCCACTAAAACAGTAGTCGATCATCCCCATGCTACTTCACTTAAAGTTAGCCAAGGCAAAGTGGAATTCAAACATGTTTACTTCAGTTATGAAGAAAAATCACATACTTCGGTGATTCAAGATTTTGACTTAACCATTAATCCTGGTGAAAAAATTGGCTTAGTGGGTCGTTCCGGAGCAGGTAAATCAACACTTATTAGTTTATTACTACGTTTTTATGATTTACAAAAAGGGCAGATTATTATTGACGATCAAGATATTACTACCGTTAGCCAAGAAAGTTTACGTGCTCAAATTGGCATGGTAACGCAAGATACCTCTTTATTACATCGTTCAGTACGCGAAAATTTACTCTATGGCAATAATTCTGCTAGCGAACAAGAAATGATAACAGCCGCCCAAAAAGCTCAAGCCGATCATTTTATTCAATCATTAGTCGATGCCAATGGTAGGAAAGGTTATGATGCTTATGTTGGTGAACGCGGTATTAAACTATCTGGGGGGCAACGGCAACGTATTGCTATTGCTCGTGTCATTCTGAAAAATGCCCCTATTTTACTTTTAGACGAAGCAACAAGTGCCCTTGATTCTGAAATTGAACAAGCAATCCAAGAGAGTTTATACACCTTAATGGAAGGTAAAACGGTTATTGCTATTGCTCACCGGTTATCAACCATTGCGGCAATGGATAGATTAATCGTACTCGATCAAGGTAAGATTATTGAACAAGGTAACCATCAGCAACTGCTGCAAAAAAATGGTTTATATGCACAACTTTGGAAGCACCAAAGTGGTGGCTTCTTAGGAGATACTATCTAACTAATGCTTTATGCTGTCAAAATATTTCAGGTCAGTTATATGTTTTACTATAAAAACACTTACCTGACCTGTAAATAAATTCTAATTAAGCAATTATTAATTAATGAAATTTTTATAAAATTCTGATTCAAATCGCATTATAGCACCATTTTTAGGTTCACCTTGACTATCAGCTTGATAACCCGATAATAACTGCACAAATGCAACATAACTACCATCCGCTTGCTGAATAAATCCGGCCAAATTATAACTGCCTTGTATATATCCAGTTTTTGCTCGAATAGCTTGTTTGAATGGTGGTTGACTAAAACTCTTACGATACTGCAGTGTACCATCGACACCAGCAATTGGCAGTTTTTCAATAATACCGAGTTGCGAATTATTCATCGCGATATACTGCAGCATTTCCATTAATTTATCTGCACTAACTAAATTGAGTCGGGATAATCCAGAGCCATCGGCTATCACCAAATTTTCAAGATTGATTGCTGCTTTTTTGCGTAAAATTTGCTTGACCGCATCCCCACCATTACGCCATGTTCCCTGAATATTAAAATAATGTGCTCCTAAGGTTCTAAAAATAGCATCAGCATACAAATTATTTGATTTTTTGAGCATCACGGTTAATAACTCGGAAAGAGGTGCTGATTGACTTGAAGCTAATAAGGTTAGCTTTGAATTTGTCTTTTGATTTTTTTCGATAAGCGCGCCACTATAAGTAATCTTTTGTTGTTTAAGTTCATTTTTTAAAATTGAAGAAAAATAGTCAATACCGTCAAGTACGGCAAATTTTAACGGTGTTTTTTCAGAACTTGCGGCGATACATCCAGATAAGTGGTAGCGATTTTTGTCAGCATAACTGACATCTAATTCACAATACTTATCATTTAAATCCTTACTATTACCAGCGATGGTTTTTACATTAGCAGTTACTATTACCGGATTACTAGATGATACCGAAACTGATGCGCTACTACCCACTTTTCCAGGTGTAATAGTGGCATAAAAACAATTATCATCAATAATGGCGGCCGATGGCGGGGCATTATAACAAGCTGTTAAGTTATTCCATGACCAACCTTCGGCTTTATCGTGACTGGTAAATATTGAAGTGTCTAACACAATATTTCCGGATATTTTTTCTATACCTTGTTGACGTAAAGAAGCGAGCATAGTCTTCAATCTATCTCTAGTAAAAGTGGGATCGCCACTTAACTGAATAATAAGATCACCATTTAACTGTTTGTTACTAATTGAGCCATTAGTTAATATCTGAGTTACAAAACGAAAATTACTACCTAATTCTAATTGTGCTGCTAGTGCAGTTATAACTTTTTGAGTACTAGCCGGCTGTTTAAATTGATCACTTTTATATTTAGCTAATATTTTAGGATTATTACCCACAGATTGTACTAAAATAGATAAATCACTACCTTTAGGTAAAGAAGCAATATAAGGTTCAACCGGTTGTGCTTGTAATAAGAAAGACATAAAAGGAAGAATAAATAACAAAAATATTCTAAAATTGGTCATAGATATTGGCTCAAAATGTTATAAAACTAATACAGTTAAATAGGGATCACAAATATATCTTTTTTTGATCTTGCTATCAATATATACTCAATCACTTTTATAAGTATGTTTTATTAATACAGATGGCAGAATTTACAAACTAAATTACTTCAATCGCAAACTTAGGTGTCATAAATATGGTTCAAAGCTCATTAGGGTTTCCAATAGAAACTGTATTAGTATTTATTGGATTATCCATAGTTGCAATCTTTATAGATTTATATGCCCACCATCAAGATAAGCCAATTACTCTGAGTAATGCTATTATGTGGTCCCTTTTTTGGATTGTTGTAGCTTTAGGTTTTGCACTTTATTTATATCTACACCATGGTAGTGAAGCAGCTAGTTTGTTTATTACCGGTTATGTACTTGAAAAAGCATTGTCTGTCGATAATCTTTTTGTAATTATGGCGCTGTTTTCATGGTTCGCAATCCCCAATAATTATCGTCATCGTATCCTTTATTGGGGAATAATTGGCGCAATTGTATTCCGCGCTATTTTTGTCCTTATTGGTACAGAATTATTATCTTTAGGGCCATGGATGGAATTAGTATTTTCAGTAATTGTGGCTTTTACCGGCATAATGATGTTAAAAAAACAAGATAATACCGAGATAAAAGATTATTCCAAACATATTGCCTATCGTATTGCAAAACGCATATTCCCAACCTACCCTAAAATAGTTGGCCATCATTTTCTATTAAGTCAAAAACAACTAGATGCTGAACTGGGTAAATCTGAAAATAGTGATTTAATCAATAAGATCCCAAAAAGTTTTTTATATGCCACTCCACTGTTTTTATGCACTATGGTAATTGAACTAAGTGATGTTATGTTTGCCTTTGATTCCGTTCCTGCAGTCATAGCGGTAAGCCGCGAACCTTTAATCGTTTATAGTGCCATGATTTTTGCTATTTTAGGCTTAAGAACGATGTATTTTGTATTAGAAGCTATGAAACAATATCTAGTACATTTAGGTAAGGCTGTTATCTGTTTATTGTTTTTTATAGCTATAAAATTAGCGCTCAATGCAAGTAATCACTTATTTGGTCATGGAATCGATATCAGCCCAATAATAAGCCTGTATATTGTATTAGGTATGCTAGCACTCGGTATTATTGCTAGTTTTATTTGGCCTGAAAAAAACGACAAGTAATAATGGTAGGCTAAATTGAACTATGGCAGGAATTAACCTGCCATAATTATTAAGTTTATTGACGTTTTAATGAACGGAAATAATAGCTTATTCCTAAAATAATAAACCAAATTGGTGTCGCGATTAAAGCTTGACGAGTATCAGTCTCGAAAGTAAGCAACACAATCACAAATACAAAAAATGCAAGGCATACAAAGCACATGCTCACACCACCAGGCATTTTAAATTGCGATTGCTGATGTAATTGACTTCTTTTACGACAATAAGCAATATAAGAAATAAGAATCATTGACCAAATAAACATAAATAAAATAGCTGATATCGTGGTTACTATGGTAAACGCTTCCATAACATTCGGCACCAAGTAAATTAACACCACACCACCAAATAAACAAGTACAGGAAAATAACAAGCCATTAGCTGGAACCGAACGCCGAGACAATTTACCAAAACGCTCAGGCGCATCTTGTTTTTTGGCTAAACCAAATAACATACGACTTGTCGAATAAATACCACTATTTGCCGATGATGCTGCCGAAGTAAGCACAACAAAGTTAATAATACTGGCTGCTGCTGGTAAACCAATCAAAGTAAATAATTCTACAAACGGACTTTTATTTGGAGAAATAGCACTCCATGGTGTTACACTCATAATAATAATTAAAGCAAATACGTAAAAGAAGATTATACGTACAGGCACGGAATTGATAGCTCGGGGTAAGTTCTTATTAGGATCTACCGTTTCGGCAGCTGTTGTTCCTACTAACTCAATACCCACAAAAGCAAAAATAGCTATCTGGAAGCCAGCAAAAAACCCCATCGAACCATTAGGGAAGAAGCCACCATACTCCCAAAGATTGGAAAATGAGGCAATAGTATTGGTTTGTTCAGAATGAAATGCGGTAATGATTAATACCAGACCAATGGCGATTAGAGCTAGAATCGCTATAATTTTAATCATTGAAAACCAAAATTCAGTCTCACCAAACATCCTAACTGTTAATAAATTCAATACTAACAAAACAGTAACGGTTAAGATCATAGGTATCCATGCTTGTAAATCTGGGAACCAGTGCTGGGCATAACCGGCAATGGCTACCACATCGGCGATACCCGTAATCACCCAACAAAACCAATACGTCCAACCAGTAAAAAAACCAGCCCAAGGTCCTAATAAATCATTAGCAAAATCACTAAAAGATTTATAGTTCAAATTTGATAATAGAATTTCCCCCATGGCCCGCATAACAAAAAACAGGATAAAACCGATAATCATATATACAAAGATAATAGATGGTCCCGCCAGACTAATTGTCTTCCCGGAACCCATAAATAATCCAGTACCAATTGCACCACTAATGGCAATTAGTTGAATATGGCGGTTGGAGAGGTTGCGCTTAAGATCATGGTTTGAAGATTTATTACCCATCGCTATTATTACCTTTCTTTTTTCATACTTATTAGGTTTTATTGTGGAAATATAAGACTATAAAGATTAAAACCTCAAATCGCAAGCTGAATCGTTATGAAAACTTTTTATGACAATATAGTAATTATTGGTAGTTTCTTATAATAGAATTGTGTAGCATAACCATCTATGCTTTTAACTTATTATAATTAATTATCAAGATGAAAGAAAACAACACTTATAAACGTCTTTATATTTCATGTATTTTACTGGTATTATTAGTATTAACTGGCTGCCAAAGTAATTCAAATAAACAAGTTAAACTTGGGCAACAATATAAAGATGGTAAACTTACATTACCACTCAATGTCCGTCATCCTCAACTAGGTATTCCCGTAAATATTTCCGATTATATAATCCAAATTAGCAAAATAAAATCAACATCACCTGCTTTATACCGTAAAAACGAACATATTTATAACGCTATTGATGCATGGATAAACCGTTCTTTAGGTGCTGATGAATTTAATAAAGTTGGTCTAAACAGCTATGAAATGGCAGGGCAAGATGGCTTTGGTAATGTCCATTTAACGGGTTACTATACTCCAGTAATCAAAGCCAGACACACTCCAACTGCTGAATTTAAATACCCAATTTATAAAATGCCCGCGGCTACTAAAGGCCGCTTACCCAATCGCGAACAGATTTATAATGGAGCCCTTGCAGGTAAAGGATTAGAACTCGCTTATAGTAACTCATTAATGGATAATTTCATTATGGAAGTACAAGGCAGTGCTTATATCGATTTTGAAGATGGCTCACCATTAGTATTTTTCTGTTATGGTGGCAAAAATGGGCATGGCTATTCCAGCATTGGGCGATTACTTGTTGAACAAGGCGAAATAGAAAAGGAAAACATGTCCATACAAGCAATAAAAGATTGGGCCAAGAATAAAAGCGAAAAACAACTCAAAGCATTGTTTATTCAAAATCGTTCTTTCGTATTTTTCAAACCACAATATAATGCCGAAGTAAAAGGCGCCGCAGCAGTTCCTTTAATTGCCAATGCTGCCGTTGCATCTGATAAGTCATTAATTCCATTAGGCTCGGTAGTCTTAGTTGATGTACCATTGCTTGATAATGATGGGCAATATAGAGGCCGACGAGAAACTCGTTTAATGGTTGCACTCGATGTTGGTGGCGCAATTAAAGGGCAACATTTTGATCTTTATCTAGGGATCGGTGACAAACCAGGTAAACTAGCAGGTTATTACAACCATTATGGACGCGCTTGGGTAATAAAACCTTAAATGAACCTCATCGACGCCACTTAAGTAACCTGATAAAATGGTAGCAATGTATAAGTTTTAAGGATATTTCATGAGATTGTGCGACCGAGACATTGAAGCATATTTACACAGCGGTAAACTGAAAATAGTACCACAACCAGCGCCAAATTGTATTAATGGAGCAACTGTTGACGTTCGGCTAGGTAATCAATTTAGAACATTTCGAGAACATACCACTCCTTACATCGACTTAAGTGGTCCTAAACAAGAAGTGTCAGCTGCGTTAGAACGAGTTATGAGTGAAGAAATGATACTGCCTGAAGGTGAGGCTTTTTATCTCCACCCGGGTGAACTAGCACTTGCGGTAACATTAGAATCTGTCACTATCCCTGATGATTTAGTTGGTTGGTTAGATGGTCGTTCATCTTTAGCTCGACTTGGTTTAATGGTGCATGTAACCGCGCATCGTATTGATCCTGGTTGGCAAGGTCAAATTGTTTTAGAATTTTATAATTCAGGCAAAATTCCGTTAGCCCTCCGTCCGGGCATGACAATTGGAGCACTTAGTTTTGAAACCTTAACCGGTCGGGCTCAAAGGCCTTATAATCGTAGACAAGATGCAAAATATAAAGATCAGCAAGGTGCTGTTGCTAGTCGTATTGATAAAGACTAATACCATTCATTAACTTAATAAAGGAACATAAAATGTTCAAAAGAATATTGGTTACCTTCTTTATTCTAATTTTGATTATTGCTATTGCTATCGTTTCATTAATTGTTTTTGTTGATCCTAATAATTTTCGAGGCTTTATCTCCTCTACAGTCAAAGATAAAACTGGCTATGAATTAACCATTGAAGGCAATTTACGCTGGCATATTTGGCCGCAAGTAAGCATATTAAGTGATTCAGTAACACTGTCTAATAATGGTGCCCAAAAACCAATGTTAACGGCGGATAATATGCGGCTGGATGTAGAATTATTGCCTTTATTTTCCAAAAAACTTGCAATAAAAAATGTGTTTATTAAATCAGCTATTATTAATGTTACCAATGAAAGTAAAGGGCAAAACACTCAGTCGCAATTGCAAGTTCAGTCCCAAGCAACCACTACAACAAATCAAACTGCAAGAAATAAAGAATTACAAGATTCGTCTGATTGGACCAATAGTTTAAATAAATTCGAACTTACTGATAGTACTATTGTAATACAACATAATGACGATTTAATTAACTTTAGAAATCTTAATTTAGTAGTTAAACAAACTGCCAATAAAACTATTTCCGTTGATTTAAAAGGAAATGTTGATAGGAATCAACAGGATTTATTCTATTCAGTTCAAGCAAATGTTAATTTAGCTCAATTCCCTGAGCAAGCAATCATAGAAGTCAAAAACATTGACTACACCTACAAAGGCATTGGTGTACCTTTAGGTGAACTAAAAGGTAACCTAAGAGCTACTTTTGATTATCAACAAAGCCCACTCATATTGAAAAGTCAAAATTTGCTGTTTTCAGTTAATAATAATAATTTTAGCGGCATGCTCGTTGCCAATTTAGATAAAAAGCCTGAAATTGAATTACAGCTCAATGCCGATAAAATCGATATTACACCTTTTCTACAACCTAAAGGCACAACCAACGAAAACAATACCATTCAACAAACTGCACCGGTAGTATCCAGTGTTAATAATTCTAATAATGAACTGGGTGTTTTAAATACATTTAATGCTAAAGCCAATATTGACATCAAAGAATTAATTGCCAAGCAGATAACATTAAATAATATCAATTCTAGTTTAGTTAATAATGAAGGTATTACCACATTTAATAATATCAGTTTTGATTTTGCTAAAGGTAATGTTACAGCTACGGGAACTGCTAACGGCAAGCAAAAAAATACCCAAATAAAACTTAATACTAAAATTAATAACGTTGATCTTAATACCTTTTTCAAACAAATAGAGACACCAAATGATCTAGAAGGGGCATTCAACGCTACCGGAGAGTTGGAAACCAATACCCTTACACCTGCAAAACTAATAGAAAGTTTACGTGGTAATTTTGCTATTAATGTTACCAACGCTAAACTCATTAATATTAATATTCAAAATATTATCCAAGCAGCTGCTGCACAGTATACTAGGGATATAGCTACCCCTGAAAACCAAAAAAATTATACTGAATTTACTAAAATATTGGCTAATGGTTATTTGAATAATGGCAATATGCAATTAGATTCCTTAACTGCTAACTCTGAAACTCTCGATGTCATTGAAGGCTCGGGAAAAGTTGGTATGATTAAACAAGATTTAGATGTTAATTTAAGTTTAAAAATGTTAGGTGGTTGGCATGGTAAAAATGAGACCATTGCAAAACTTCAGCAATTAACCATTCCACTGCATATTTTTGGTAAATTTGCTAATCTTCACTATCAAATTGATATGGAAAAATTAATTAAGGATTTGCTGGAAAATAAACTGCAACAAAGTTTAGACAAGCTACGTAATAAACTTGAAAATCGTGATTCAAAAGACGATTCAAAATCTAAAAAACATAAAGCTGCAGATATTTTGGGTGGATTATTAATAAAATAACTTACCTTTAAATAAAAAAAGGTGAATTAATTTCACCTTTTTTATTGGTTATAACTAGTTAATTATAAGATAAATTTGCTAAGATCTTCGTCAGCAACCAGTTTATCTAAATGGTCACCAACATATTTAGCATCAATAGTAATAGTTTGACCACCAAGTTCACTAGCCTCAAACGATACTTCTTCCATTAAACGCTCTAGTACGGTATGCAATCTACGCGCACCAATATTTTCGTTTTGTTCATTAACTTGCCAAGCCGATTCAGCAATTTTGCGAATGCCATCTTGAGTAAAATCAATAGATACACCTTCAGTTGCCATAAGCGCTTTATATTGCACCGTAAGTGACGCATTAGGTTCCGTTAAAATGCGTTCAAAGTCTTCACTAGTTAATGCTTGTAATTCAACACGAATCGGTAAACGCCCTTGAAGTTCAGGAATCAAATCAGAAGGACTCGCGGTTTGGAAAGCCCCTGATGCAATAAATAAAATATGATCGGTTTTTACTGAACCATGTTTAGTTGAAACCGTACAACCTTCAACTAAAGGCAATAGATCTCGTTGTACACCTTCACGAGAAACATCTGGTCCAGATGAATTACCTCGTTTACAAACTTTATCGATTTCGTCGATGAATACAATGCCATTTTGTTCAACCGCTTCGATGGCCTCATGTTTAAGGTCATCAGGATTGACTAATTTGGCTGCTTCTTCTTCAATCAATTGTTTTAAAGCATCTTTAATTTTCATCTTACGTGGTTTACTTTTTTGCCCACCAAGATTTTGAAACATAGATTGCAATTGATTGGTCATTTCTTCCATACCTGGAGGAGCCATAATTTCGACACCAATGTTCACACCAGCTAATTCGATTTCAATTTCTTTTTCATCAAGCTCACCTTCGCGCAATTTTTTACGGAAAGCTTGTCTAGCAGTAGAATCAGAATTATTTTCTACTTGCCCCCAACCATCTTTAGCCGGTGGTACCAGTACGTCTAAAATACGATCTTCTGCAAGCTCTTCAGCACGATTCCGATTTTTCTCAATGGCTTCTTGACGAATCATTTTTACCGCTGAATCAGTTAGATCGCGAATAATTGAATCAACTTCTTTACCAACATAACCGACTTCGGTAAATTTAGTTGCTTCTACTTTTATAAATGGTGCATGCGCTAATTTTGCTAAACGTCTGGCTATTTCAGTCTTACCTACACCAGTAGGACCAATCATAAGTATATTTTTAGGTGTTACTTCATGGCGTAACGCTTCATCCAATTGCATACGGCGCCAACGATTACGTAGTGCTATTGCAACAGATCGTTTTGCTTTTTCTTGACCAATAATATGTTGGTTTAATTCGCTGACAATTTCGCGAGGAGTCATTTCAGACATATATATATTCTCTTACTCGGATTAATTAATAATTTAGTTCTTCGATAGTTTGGAAGTTATTGGTATATACACAAATATCACCCGCAATCGACAACGATTTCTGGACAATATCATGAGCAGATAATGAGGTATTATCTAGCAATGCTCTTGCTGCTGCTTGAGCATAAGGACCACCAGAACCAATGGCAATTAAATCATCTTCTGGTTGAATAACATCCCCTGTTCCCGTAATAATCAAAGATGCACTTTCATCGGCAACTGCAAGTAAGGCTTCTAATTTACGTAACATTCTATCGGTACGCCAATCTTTAGCTAATTCTACCGCCGATTTGGTTAAATGACCTTGATGCATTTCTAATTTACGTTCAAAAAGTTCAAAAAGTGTAAAAGCATCTGCCGTACCGCCGGCAAAGCCTGCAATTACTTTATTATTATATAAACGACGGACTTTACGCGCATTACCTTTCATTATAATGCGTTCCCCAAGAGTAACCTGACCATCACCACCAATAACAACTTGTCCTTCACGACGAACACTGACAATTGTTGTCATATTCTGCTCCTTCTCTTACTTAAATAACTTTGTTTAGAATGATTAAGGGATATATTGGGACGATTAATCCATTTTCAACATCTTTTAGATAAAGATGTTGTAGATTTATATTTAAATAGGATCTTCTCAGTCAAGAATGGCTTATTTTACTGTTATTATTTAGGTTGGAAGTCAATAATCATGGTTTTCACATCATTATAAAGAGTGCTAGATGGCTTTGGAATAACAGCTAATTTAGTCGCAGCAAGTGCTTCACGACATAACGCATCATCTCCACCTTCAGCAGCCACATTGAGTAATAATCCATCCGGTGCGATTTGAATTCTTAATACACAATTGCGACCACTATACATTTTATTTGGATTAATAAACTTATTACTTATTGCGTTTTGCACCAAGGATTTATATTTATCTAATTCACCATTAGAAACCCCTTTGCGTGAAGCAGTTGTGCCTTGAGTTGGTGCCCCTGAAGAAGTAAGTCCACCTAAAAGATCATTAATCGCTTTATCATTTTTAGCTGCTGCGGCGGCGGCTTTTTGTTTAGCAGCCTTATCTGCAGCGGCTTTTTCTGCCGCTGCCTTATCTGCTGCCGCTTTCTCTGCAGCGGCTTTTTCTGCCGCTGCCTTTTCTGCTGCGGCTTTTTCAGCTGCTGCCTTTTCTGCTGCCGCTTTTTCAGCGGCTGCCTTTTCTGCTGCTGCTTTTTCTGCTGCCGCCTTTTCTGCAGCGGCTTTTTCAGCTGCTGCCTTTTCTGCTGCAGCTTTTTCAGCGGCTGCCTTTTCTGCTGCTGCTTTCTCTGCAGCGGCTTTTTCAGCTGCTGCCTTTTCTGCTGCCGCTTTCTCTGCAGCGGCTTTTTCAGCGGCTGCCTTTTCTGCTGCTGCTTTTTCTACTGCCGCTTTTTCAGCGGCTGCCTTTTCTGCTGCCGCTTGTTCTTGTTTTTGTTGCTCGGCAGCTTTTAATCTTTCTTTTTCAATTTCTTTAAGACGTTGCTGTTCAGCTAATTGTTTTTCTTGTAATTCTTTAGCTTGATTATCTAACTGTTGTTGTCTTTGCTGCTCAGCTTTTTGCTGGCTCATTTGATTTTGTAATTGCCTTTGATATTGTTCGGTCATAACAGAAGGATCAACCATGATGGCATCAATAGATTGTCCATTGATATCGCCATAGCTAGAATCGCTATCTTGAAGAGCCCTATAACCTAATATAAAAATTAATATTGCATGCAAAATAACAGATATCAGGATTGGTATATTTAATTTTGAATTTCGCTTATAAAACATTGCTGACATTTTTAATATAGTGTTATGATTAATTAAATCGGTTGAGTCATCAAACCAACAGATTTAACTCCGGCAGATTGTAATAAATTTAACGCCTTTATAATCTCTTCATAAGGAACATTTTTAGCTCCGCCAACTAAAAAAACAGCCTTTTCATTTAGTGACATTTGCTGCTTAACTTCAGCAACAATTTGTTCCTGAGGTAAATTGGATTGACGATCTTGATCAATAATCAATGCATACACACCAACATCGGAAACTTCGATAATGATCGGTTTATTATCCGAAGGAGAAACTGTTTTCGATTCTGTAGATTCTGGAAGATCAACTTCAACACTTTGACTTATAATTGGTGCTGTGGCCATAAAAATAAGCACTAGCACTAATAGCACATCCAATAAAGGAACTATATTAATTTCAGATTTGGTTGAATAACGTGAACGCTTACTCATAATTATTTCCTAACAGCAACTGCTTGACGTTGTAAAATAGCAGAAAACTCATCAATAAAGTTAAAATAGTTTTGTTCTATTCTACTAACTTTTAACGATAAACGATTAAATGCTAACACCGCAGGGATTGCAGCAAACAAACCGATGGCGGTGGCAATTAGTGCTTCGGCAATACCCGGTGCAACCATTTGTAAAGTTGCTTGTTTCACCGCACCAAGGGAAATGAACGCATGCATAATCCCCCATACAGTACCAAATAAACCAATATATGGACTGATTGATCCAACTGTACCTAAAAATGGAATATGCAATTCTAAATTGTCCAACTCACGATTCATTGCTAAACGCATTGAACGAGAAGCCCCATCTAAAGCAGCTTCCGGCATATTAGGATTAATTTGGTATAAGCGAGTAAACTCTTTAAAACCTGAATAAAAAATATGTTCAGTGCCAGTAATTTCTTCTTTATTAAATCTGGCTTTATCAAACAAAGCATTCAATTCATCAGCAGCCCAAAAGCTATTATCAAATTGTTCAATTTGTTTTTTAGCTTGCCCAAGAATTTTAGTGCGTTGGAAGATAATAGCCCAAGACATCACAGAAAAGCTAAGTAACAATAACATAACACCTTGCACTAACAAACCTGCATGCAAAAATAGATCAATAATATTCAGATTTTCCACTTATATAAACTCCAAAACTAATAAATCTGGAAGCCCACATGGCTTCATTTTTTTTATATCAACACAAGCAATAATTACATCAGCAGTACTAATCAGTTGCTTATTTTGATTAAATATAGACTGCTTAAAAATAATAGATGCTTTACGAATTTGTTCAACTCTACTGCTAATATTTAGCATGTCATCTAAACGAGCTGGAAAGAGGTAGCTAATATCCATCTTTTTAACAACAAAAGCAATACCTTCTTGCAATAACTTTTGTTGACTTATATCAAGTTGCCTTAATATTTCTGTTCTAGCACGTTCATAAAAAGCAAGGTATCTAGCATGGTAAACCACACCACCGGCATCGGTATCTTCATAATAAACCCTTGCATTCCAATTGAATTCTTTCATATGAAAATTTCACACTCGATAAAATTAATGCGTCATTATATCTGAATATAAAATTTGCTGCACTATGATATAAAAATAGTTAAATGTAAACAATTATCATTTATAACTTATTCAAATTTAATATTAACTAAAATTAAAAAGGTGACCTTTGCCACCTTTTAGATTATATATTTTTATTTATTACTTATTCTGAGATTCTTGATCACCGTTGGTATGTTCAATCCATAGTCCGGTTACGACGGCCAACATACTTGCCGCAAGAACACCTACAAACCATAAAATATAATACATAATTATTCCTTAATAGAGTGAATGTTTATTGTTCTCAATATGATTTTTATCAAGTCGTCCAAACATTTTAATGTAAGCCCAAATTGTATAAAAAAGAACAATTGGTAAAAATATGACAACTACACCAAACATAATATTAAGTGTTAATTGGCTAGACGAAGCATCCCATATGGTCAAACTAGCATTAGGCATAATGCTTGATGGCATAATGAATGGGAAAGTTGCAATACCATAAGTAAATAGCACACATGCAATCGTCAAGCTTGATAAAATAAACACCAATCCATTTTTATTTAGACCAGAGCAAATAATAGTTAATAATGGTAATACAATACCTAAAATAGGTACCGCCCATAAAATAGGATGATTCATATAATTAGTTAACCATGAAACATCCGTAGAAACAGTTTTATTTAGTGGGTTTGAGACACCATTATAATCAATAACACTAGTTATTTCATAACCATGAAGACCAAAAGTTACCCACACCCCTGCTAGTACAAAAGCCACAATCATAATTAAATTAGCAAGTTGTGTTGCTTTTCTAGCCCGTAAATAAAGTTCACCCGAGGTTTTCATTTGTAACCATGCACCACCATGAGCAACAAATAACATTAAGCTTACAACCCCAACCAATATGGCAAACGGATTAAGCAAACCAAAGAAGTTACCATCGTAAAACACCCGATAAGAGTTATCAAATCTAAATGGAACTCCTTCTAACAAATTACCAAATGCAACACCAAAAACTAAGGCTGGCACAAAACTACCTATAAAAATCCCCGCGTCCCACAAATTACGCCATTTAGAATTTTCAAGTTTACTACGATAATCAAAACCAATCGGTCTAAAAAACAAGGCACATAACACTAAAATCATGGCAATATAAAAACCTGAAAATGAGGTTGCATATGCCATTGGCCAAGCTGCAAAAATACCTGCTCCACCTGTGATTAACCAAACTTGGTTACCATCCCAATGAGGTGCAATCGCATTAATCATAATCCGACGTTCAGTATCGGTTTTGCCAATAAGTGGTAATAAAATTCCCACGCCCATATCAAAGCCATCTGTGACAACAAAAGCGATTAAAACCACGCTAATCAATATCCACCAGATAACGCGTACAATTTCGTAATTAATCATTGTGTATACTCCCAATGTCCTATTCTGTTACCGGTTGAGTTTTTTCATAATAATAGTTGCCAGTACCTAACGAGCTTGGACCTAAACGTGCAAACTTAAACATTAAGAACATTTCAGCAATTAAGAATAGCGTGTACAGGCCACAAATAAGAATCATGGTAAACAACACTTCACCTGCTGTTAAAGACGAATTCGCTATACCTGTTGGTAAAATATCCTGAATAGCCCATGGTTGTCGACCATATTCAGCAACAAACCAACCACTTTCACATGCTAGCCATGGGAATGGTAAGAAGAGAACTAACAAACGATATAACCAACGTTTTTGACCAATTCTATTTTTATAAGTTGTCCATAAAGCAATTCCTGTACCTAGAATCATCAAACAACCTAAACCAACCATTATTCTAAACGCCCAAAATAGTGGCCAAACCGCAGGAATTGAATCTTCCGCCGCTGCTTTAATATGTGCTTCGGTAGCTTGAGGAATGGTAACATTATCACGATCAGTAAAGCGTTTAACCAAGTAGCCATAACCTAAATCTGCTTTATTAGCTTCAAAAGCTTTGATTATTTCAGGATCCTGCTCACCTTTTTGGATTTTTTCTAAATTGGAGTAAGCTAAAATCCCATTACGAATTTTGGTTTCATTATTGCTTAAAATATCTTTTAAACCGGTTACTTGCGTATCAAATGATCGTGTAGTCATGATTCCCATTACATAAGGGATCTCAATGGCAAATAAGTTTTCTTTATTTTTTTGTGATGGGAATGCAATAACATTAAAAGATGCAGGTGCCGGGTGAGTATCCCACTCAGCTTCAATTGCCGCAAGTTTAGTCGGTTGCACAGTGGTCATTTCATGACCAGCTTCATCACCCATAAGTGCCACTACAATCGACATTACAAAACCAAACATAGCGGCTACAGCAAAAGAACGTTTAGCAAAAGCTACATCACGTTTTTTAAGTAGATAATAAGAACTAATACTCAAAACAAAAATGGCACCAGTTAAATAGCCTGCAGCAACAGTGTGAACAAACTTATATTGAGCAACCGTATTGGTGATCAAATCAAAGAAGCTTGCCATTTCCATACGAGAGTTAATAGGATTAAAATCAGAACCAACTGGAAATTGCATCCAACCATTGGCTACCAAAATCCAAAGTGCAGATAAATTAGAACCAAACGCCACACACCAAGTAGTCAGTAAGTGTTTACCACGACTCATTCTATCCCAACCAAAGAAGAATAATCCCACCATAGTTGATTCTAGGAAAAATGCCATTAAACCTTCAATAGCTAGTGGTGCACCAAAAATATCACCTACATAGTGCGAATAATAAGACCAGTTAGTTCCGAATTGAAACTCCATGGTTAAGCCTGTAGCAACACCAACTGCAAAGTTAATACCAAACAGTTTGCCCCAGAACTTAGTCATATCTTTCCAAACTTGCTTACCACTCACAACATATACAGTTTCCATAATTGCTAACATAAACGCTAAACCTAGCGTTAATGGCACAAAAATGAAGTGATACATTGCAGTAAGTGCAAATTGGAGTCTAGATAGTTCTACTAAATCTAACATATTTGCTCCCTATTCCTTAAATGCCCACAAAATTTATAACGTTATTATTTGTTATTCTACACTAATAAATCAAGAATAAAAGTTGATATATGTCAAAAAAATGTTAATTAAATTGTTTTTTTACAACCTCTCCAATATCAGCAAGACTATTAACGACAATTATACCGGCTGATTGTAATACTTTGGTTTTTTCTTTGGCGGTGCCTTTACTACCCGATATAATCGCACCGGCATGCCCCATGCGTTTGCCTGCAGGAGCTGACACTCCGGCAATATAACCAATAACCGGTTTAGTAACATGTTGTTTAATATAAGCGGCAGCCTCTTCTTCAGCTGTACCACCAATTTCACCGATCATTACAATAGCTTTGGTTTTGGGGTCATTTTCTAACAATTCCAAAATAGTAATAAAATCGCTACCAGGAATAGGATCACCACCAATACCCACGCACACCGATTGACCAAGCCCAATATCAGTAGTTTGTTTTACGGCTTCATAAGTTAAAGTACCAGAACGTGAAATTATGCCTATTTTACCCGGCAAATGAATATGACCAGGCATAATTCCGATCTTACATTCATTTGGCACAATAATACCCGGGCAATTAGGTCCTATCATTATTACATCGTTCTGTTTCAATTTTTCTTTAACAATTAGCATATCTAAAGTTGGAATACCTTCAGTTATACAAACTATCAATTTAATTCCTGCTGCAATCGCTTCCAAAATAGAATCTTTACCAAATGCGGCCGGCACATAAATTACACTGGCTGTAGCTTTTGTTGCTTCAACCGCTTCTTTAACGGTATTAAATACCGGTAAACCTAAATGCGTGGTACCACCTTTTCCAGGTGTTACACCACCTACTAATTTGGTGCCATATGCCAGTGCTTGTTCAGAATGGAAAGTCCCTTGGCTGCCTGTAAAACCTTGACAAATAACTTTGGTTTCTTTATTAACTAATATCGACATAATCAACCTTTTCCTAAATTAGAGTGCCAACGCAACGATTTGTTGTGCTGCACCAGTTAAACTTTCGGCACTAATCACATTTAATTTACTTTCAGCTAAAATTTTTCGTGCTAACTCGGCATTATTCCCTTCCAAGCGGACCACAACAGGAACCGCCATACCAATTTCTTTAATCGCAGTAATTATCCCTTCAGCAATAAGATCGCAACGAACAATACCACCAAAAATATTAACTAAAATTGCTTTAACATTTTTATCCGATAAAATTAATTTAAACGCCTCACAAACTCGTTCTTTAGTGGTACCACCACCGACATCTAAAAAGTTAGCCGGATCACCGCCATACAGTTTAATAATATCCATGGTAGCCATGGCTAAACCGGCACCATTAACCATACAACCAATATTGCCACCTAAAGATACATAACTTATCCCTTGTTTAGCGGCAATAGATTCACGTTCATCTTCTTGAGTGGTGTCGCGTAAAATATTTAATTTTGGATGCCTAAATAAAGCGTTATCATCTAAAACAATCTTAGCGTCTAAGCAAATAAGTTCTTCTTTATCAGTAATAACCAATGGATTGACTTCGGCCAATGAAACATCATTGTCTAAAAAAAGGTTGGCGAAATTGACAAATAATTTTGCAAATTGATTGATTAATTTACCGGTTAAACCTAATTTAAAAGCCAATTCACGGCCTTGGTATGCACAAGGACCGGTTAATGGATCTAAGGCTATCTTATGGATTAAATGTGGAGACTTTTCAGCAACGGTTTCAATTTCCATGCCGCCTTCAGTGGACACCATAACCACCACGCGCTTACTACTACGATCAACAACCGCCCCTAAATACAACTCTTTATGAATATTGGAAGCTTTTTCAATTAAGATTTTATTAACCGGTTGCCCTACAGCCGTAGTTTGATAAGTTACCAAATTTTGACCAAACCACTTTTCAGCAAATAGTTTTACTTCGTTGAGATCTTGAGTACAAATCACGCCACCCGCTTTGCCCCTACCGCCGGCATGAACTTGGCATTTTGCTACCCATTTACCTAAATAGGTCTGGGAAGATAACTCAGCTAAGACATCTTGTATTTCATCGATAGAATTACAAACATAGCCTTCCGGAACAGGTAAATCATATGCTTTAAACAGGTTTTTAGATTGATATTCATGCAGGTTCATAAGGAAATTCCACAACTTAAGTTGATTAAAAACTGGCACAATTCTAATGCAAGATAAGTAAATTGTGTAGTAAATAATATATCATGTTTCATGTAATTGAGAATTATTGCTGATAATAAGTGACAATGATATACTCAAGCAATATTTTAATAAGGTAACAATAGTAAAGGAACTAATATGGCACAAGTTGGCATTTTTTTTGGTAGTGACACTGGTAATACAGAAAATGTAGCTAAACAAATCCAAAATATTTTAGGTAATGATAAAGCCGATCTTTATGATATAGCTAAAAGCACTAAAGAACAGATAGAACAATATGAGTATCTGTTTTTCGGCATCCCGACTTGGTATTATGGTGAATCTCAATGTGACTGGGACGACTTCTTTCCAAATCTAGAACAAATAGATTTCAAAGGCAAAACTGTAGCTATTTTTGGTTGTGGTGATCAAGAAGATTATGCCGAATATTTTTGTGACGCCATGGGCACCTTACGCGATATTATTCAACCGAAAGGCGCTAAAATCGTCGGCAATTGGCCAACCGAAGGTTATCACTTTGAAGCTTCTAAAAGCCTAGTTGACGATTCCCATTTTGTAGGTCTGGCTATTGATGAAGATCGCCAACCGGAATTAACCCAAGAACGCATTAATAATTGGGTACAACAGGTTAAAAGTGAAATGAATATATAATCTATTGAAATGATTTCTTTTATTTTCCTCATATAGTTTCTATAATAGAAAAACTAAAAAATATTAGAAACGTAAACTACACAAATTGGGATGTAATATGACAAATCATGATAGAGACAATAATGCCGCATTAAAAAATGCCGGTTTAAAGGTTACGTTACCACGATTAAAAATTTTAGAATTATTACGTGACCCAACGTGTCAACATATTTCGGTTGAAGATCTTTACAAAAAACTACTGGATATGGGTGAAGAAATTGGGTTAGCAACTGTATATCGAGTTTTAAATCAATTTGATGACGCCGGCATTGTTACTCGTCATAACTTTGAAGGCGGTAGATCAGTATTTGAACTGGCTACTCAAAAGCATCATGACCATTTAATTTGTTTAGATTGTGGTGAAGTATTTGAATTTCGGGATGAAATCATCAACCGTAGACAAAAAGAAATTGCGGAGCAATATGGTGTTAAATTAACTTATCATAGCCTGTATCTTTATGGTCATTGCCATGCAGGTAATTGTAAAGAACATCCGGAACTGCATACCAAAAAATAAGCCTATTTCTATAGGCTTATTATTTATTGAAAATATCAATAATTTATAGGGTTATTAGGTTAATAATTAATGAAACAACTTTTGAATTTTATTCCACTTATCTTCTTTTTTGTTTTTCTATCCATATATGATATTTTTGCTGGTGTGCAAGCATTAATGATCAGTGCCACGGTTTCATTTATTATCCTGCTAATCATCTACCGTAAAATAGATAAAATAGAATTAATTTCCTATCTTATGATCATTGTATTTGGTGGCTTTACGCTGTATACCCGGGAACCTAATATAATCAAATGGAAAGTTACCATTATTAACTTTGCTTTTGCGGCAGCATTGTTAGTCAGTCAGTTTATGTTCAAAAAAAACCTACTGCAAACCATGTTAGGTAAAGAAATTCAACTAAACCCTATTGTTTGGAATAAACTCAATTTGTTATGGATCAGCTTCTTTATGTGCTGTGGCATAGTAAGTTTAGCTGCAACTTACTACACCTCTGACGACTTTTTTTGGAAATTCAAAGTTTTTATTTTACCTGGTGCCTCATTATTATTATCCTTAATATCAGGAATTTATATTTATAAAAACATGCATAAAAGTGCTAATGAGAGCAACTAATATCACAGTAATCGGCGGAGTATTCTATTTATGAAACAACCAGACACAACTGCAACTCCTAAAGGGCAATTAGTATTAAGAACACTCGCTATGCCAGCAGACACCAACCCACATGGGCATATTTTTGGTGGCTGGATCATGTCACAAATGGATCTTGCCGGTGGCATACTAGCTAAAGAAATAGCCAAAAAACGAGTGGTTACTGTCAATGCTAGTAGCATTACCTTCCACAAACCAGCTATGGTGGGCGATGTTGTTTGCTGTTATGCTCATTGCCTTAAAACCGGCACCACATCAATTACTATTGGCATCGAAGTTTGGATTAAAAAGATAACTGACACTGACGAAGTCTGTCAGCGATTCTGTATAACTGATGCCACCTTTACCTATGTAGCAGTGGATAAAGATAACACGCCCAAACCATTGCCGGAAGCATTTCAACATTATGATTGCCATGTTGATCCTATTAGTAAATTAAATCTAAGCAATTGTTAATCGATATGCAATTTACCTCATTCCATGCATTAATCAGTTCACTAATATTCCTTTGTTATTGGTTGATCATTGTTGCCACCACATTACGCATTGTCTTTAAACGCCGGCCAACAACTTACGTGATTGCTTGGATGCTGGTTATCTATATCCTACCGCTAGTTGGGGTAATTCTCTATTTTGCATTAGGGGAAGCTCATTTAGGGCAGCAACGCGTTAAACGCGCCCAAAAAATGCGCCCCACTATTACCAAATTTATCAATAAATTAAGTGTATTTCAGGACATATTCACCGACAAAGTTAGTCAAGTTAGCAAACCTATTTTCCAACTGTGCAAACACCAAACCGGGCTTGATGGCATTAAAGGTAACCACATTGAACTGCTTAGTAATACAGACGCCATTTTTGATCGCCTAATCGCCGACATCAATCAAGCCACATCTAATATCGAAATGGTATTTTACATATGGAATAAAGGTGGCCGAGCTGACGAAGTTGAAGAAGCCCTAATCCAAGCCAGCAAACGTGGGGTAACTTGCCGTTTAATGCTTGATTCGGCTGGTAGCCGGAATTTTATCAGATCAAATGCTAGCAAAAAAATGCGGGATGCTGGCATAACCGTTATCGAAGTCTTAAAAGTCAACTTATTTCGCTTCATGTTTAGGCGGCTTGATCTGCGGCAACACCGCAAAGTAGCTATTATTGACAACTATATATCTTACACTGGCAGCATGAATATTGTTGATCCACGCTTCTTTAAACAAAATAAACATGTAGGTGAATGGGTCGATGTCATGGTGAGAATGAGTGGTCCGGTAACAACACTAATGGGCGCCATTTATACCAGTGACTGGGAGCTGGAAACCGGTGATTATTTAGCCTTGCCACAAATTACCGATTTTGCTGAACAGCCGGAAGAAAAAAAACACATCATGCAACTCATTGCTTCCGGGCCAGGTTATACAGAAAACATGATCCATCAGGTGCTGTTAACCGCGATTTATGCCGCCCAAGAGCAAATTATTTTCACCACCCCTTACCTAGTCCCTAGTGATGACATTTTACATGCTGTTTGTACTGCCGCCCAACGAGGGGTTGAAGTAATTATTATTGTTCCGAAAAAGAATGACTCGTTAATGGTCAAATGGGCAAGCCGGGCTTTCTTTTCGGAATTATTAGAGGGCGGGGTCAAGCTTTACCAATTTAATGATAATTTATTACATACCAAAAGTGTCTTAATTGATAAGCAACTGAGTCTGGTTGGTACCGTCAATTTAGACATGCGCAGTTTATGGCTAAATTTTGAAATTACTACGGTAATTGATGACGCAGAATTTGCTCGATCATTAGCAATCCTTTTACAAACTTACTTAAACAATTCCGATATAGTTAATATTGAGGAATGGGAAAAGCGCCCGATCTGGCAACACGTTGTTGAAAGGTTATTTTACTTCTTTGCACCACTTTTATAGTAAAATCAAAACAATAGCAATCAATGCAGCCAGTTATTATTAACTTTAATAACCATTTTTAGACAAATCTGGCAAAAATCGATTATTATTAATTCGATAAACTTGTGAACTCAGTGAACCATCTTGATTTAGACTAATTTCTCTCCAGCCAGGGGCATCTTGATCCGATACCTGAAAATTATAGCACCCAGGTTTAAACTGCACACAAGTAGACGGCGTAGAAAACGCCTTACAATTATGCCATATTTGCTCTTGTTGCTGGTGAATATGCCCCCAACCTAAGCCTTTAATCATAGAATTATTCTTAATAATCAGCTCTAAATCGGCATTATTTTTTAGAATATGCTGATCTAACCAATGGCAACTTGATGAAATGGGGTGATGGTGTAAAAACACCATGGCCGCCCTATCGGGATGACTGGTTAAGGCATTTTGTAAAAACATGAGTTCGGACTCAGGCAACACCCCATAAGCTTGGCCAACGACTTGGCTATTTAATAACACAATCAGCCATTTATCACCCAATAACACCACCTTATTGGCTGCAAGTTGATAATCATTAAACACCTCTTGCATATAAGGGTAAACATCATGATTACCAGCCAGCCACACACAAGGCACAGCCAATGTTTTTATTTCCTCGGCAAACCGTTGATAAGCTCGTTTAGAACCATCTTGGACAAAATCGCCCGTAGCCACAATTAAATCGTAATGCCTTTTCTGGTGCTTAATTTCATCAATAACGGCTAAAAAACTAGCATTCGAGTTAACGCCCAATAATGAGTCACTATCATCAGCAAAAAGATGAGAATCAGTAATATGCAGTATTTTTCCGCAATTTGCATCCTGAATCGGCAACTGTAATAGTGACTCCAAAATTCACCTCATTAACGCATTAGTCATATCATTATTGTTAATAACAATAGCAACAATAATAATGGAAAGTTTTAATTATTTTTATTATAAATCCTAAAGTTATAATAAAGTGTAAAGTAAATCACATTTTTACGAAATAAATAATTTAATTGCTGAATTAATTCACTATTGCCATTGTTTTTTTAACGACATATGGTTCAGTTGCAACCATTGCAGAGCAATAATAGAAGCGGCATTATTGATTACCCCATTTTCAACCCATTGGTAAGCTTGCTCGCGGCTAACTACATGCACTTGAATATCTTCGTTTTCTTCCGCCAAGCCATGCACACCTTTGGCAGTGGTGGAATCAACCTCACCAACTAAAATATGCAATTTTTCGGTCAAACCACCCGGCGACGCCAAATAACTAATAATCGGTTTACAGCGACCAATAGTTATCCCTGCTTCTTCAAACGCCTCACGTTTAGCAACTTCTTCGCAAGATTCATTGCCATGATCCATCATCCCGGCAATTAATTCCAACATCCATGGGCTATCTTGAGTTTCAATCGCCGCAATGCGGATTTGTTCAATTAAAACCACTTGATCGCGTTTAACATCATAGGCTAACAACACCACTGCATGCCCACGTTCTAAAATTTCTCGGGTAACGACTTCGCTCTTAGTACCATCAAATTTACGATATTGAAACCGGTATTCCAACAGTGAAAAAAAACCGCGGTACAAACTTTTCTTAGTTAAATTAAACACATCTTTTTTGTCAAAAAGCACCGGACTATTTTTAATTTTCATACAGATTCTCGATTTTTAAGTCAAATTTTAATAAAAAGTGCGAATAGTATACAAAGTATGCTTTCTATATACTAATTATCTGCTAAAATTATGCAATTGAATTTACTAATAATATGTTTTATTGTTTTTTAAAGAGAAGATTAATGAAAAAAACTTTAACCTTTTTAATTGGCTTAGCTTTGAGCCAATCTGTTTTTGCTGAAAATTTGGTTCAAGTCTATGAACAAGCAAAAGAAACTAACCCCGATCTCCGTAGTTCATTAGCCGAAAAGGAAAAAGCCTATTCTGCAATTTCTGGTTCCCGAGCAAGTTTATTACCGCAAGTGGGCTTAAGTGCCTCTTATGGTGTTGCCCATGGGCGCCGAGATACCAGTGGTCAAAAAAATAAAAGTGGCAATTTATACCAAGTAACCTTATCCCAAAGTATTTTTGATTATTCCAACTGGAAAGCTCTGGACATAACCAAAAAACAAGCTAGTATTTCTGACATAGCCTACCAATACCAAGGGCAAACATTAATCTTAAATACCTCAGTAGCTTACTTTAATGTACTTAAAGCACTGGATGCACTAAGTTATATTGATGCACAAAAAAAAGCAATTTATCGTCAGTTGGAACAAACTCGCCAACAACACCAAGTTGGTTTAGTGGCAATTACCGATGTGCAAAATGCGCAAGCTAACTATGACCTTACTGTAGCGCAACAAGTTAATGCCTTAAATGACTTAAATAACGCCGTTGAAGATTTACGCCAAGTTAGTGGTCGTTTCTATTCAACCCTAGCCAGCATTAATACTAATACCTTTAAAACTGAAGCGCCAACGCAAATCAGTAACTTATTACAGCAATCGCAATCGTCAAACCTGAACCTATTAACTATGAGATTAAATCAGGAAATTGCGCGTGAGCAAATTAAACTAGCCCAAGCAGGGCATATGCCAACAGCCAGTTTGGATGCCTCTACTAATCTAAATAAAAATGACAACTATGGCAATTATTCCATGGCCAACAGTGCACGACGTAACGGCAAAACCTATTCAGGTGATAATAGAGTTGGCGTCAGTGTAAATATGCCAATTTTCTCTGGTGGCGCGACTGTGTCCAAAGTTGAGCAAGCTCAACATAACTTTGTTAGTTTTAGCGAAAAGGTAGAAAGCACTAACCGTAGTGTGGTGAATCAAGTGCGTTCATCTTATAACAATATTTCATCATCAATTAGTGCCATCAAAGCTTATCAACAAGCGGTAGTTTCGGCGCAAAGCTCATTAGAAGCAACTTCATCTGGTTATGAAGTGGGTACGCGTACAATTGTTGACGTGTTAAATGCCACCACCCAATTATATAGTGCCAAACGCGATCTATCTGATTCCAAATACAATTATCTAACTAGCTTAATACAGTTAAAATACTCAGTTGGTACCTTAACTGCTGATGATTTAGTCTTCCTAAATAATATGCTAGGTAAAGAAGTAAGCACCATAGCTACCATAAATTAACCAATTCAATAACTACATATAACAAGGCGATTAAATCGCCTTTTTTTATAACTAAATGACCAACTTGAAAATTGTTGATCTGAATTAAAATCGAGTGTTAAAAATCCGAACTCAGCACAAAATCAATAAACAAACTCAACTTTGGTAAACGTTGAGCATCGGCCGTATAAAGCAAATGCATTTTTTTAGCTGGTGGTAAATAACCTTGTAAAATTGGCAGTAATTTTTTTTGTTTGATTAAGTCGGCAAGCATAAATTCCGACAACATAGCAATCCCTAAACCTTCAACGGCCGCCACAGCAAGCACTGAAGCATCATTACTCTTAAATGCCCCGGTAATAGGAATTTGCACTAATTTACCATTAATAGTAAACGGCCAAATATTATCATTACCATTAATATTAACATATTGGTAAATTAAACATTGGTGATCCTTAAGGTCATCGGGTGTAGAGGGAATACCATGCTCAGCCAAATAACTAGGCGCCGCGGCAAAAATAGGTTGATAAGGGCTAAGTTTACGGGCAATTAAACCCGAATCATTCAATTCACCAACCCGAAAGGCAATATCAAACTCCTCTTTAACCAAATCGACATAACGATCACTAAGTTGCACATCCACATTAATTTGCGGGTAGCTTTGCATAAAATGACTAATTAAAGGGATTAATGTAAAGCGCCCAAAACTCACTGGCGCACTAATCCTAATTCTTCCCTTTGGTTCCTCACTAAACTGTTGTGCCAATGTCTTGGTCTTCTTTACTTCGCCAAGAATAACCAAACAACGGTCATAATATTGTTTACCAAATTCAGTTAGCATTTGTGAACGCGTGGTGCGATTAAGTAATTTTAAGCCTAAATGATTTTCTAAAAAGGCAATATATTTAGCCACCATTTGCGGGGAGGTATTTAACGAAATCGACGAAGTAGCAAACGAACCTGTTTTAACCGTTAATACAAATGCTTCCATACATCTAAATAAATCCATATTAATAACTCTCAGTTGTTAATAAATCAATTATAACTATATTTATTATCTTTTAATTTACAAAGATAATACACCATGGTTGTCCTAAATAGGAAATATTTCAATGAAAAAGATTGGCATAATTGGCGCTGGATTTGTTGGTCAGGCCTGTGCAACTCTATTTATGCAGGCTGGTTACCAAGTCATGTTAAGTAATTCAAGAGATAAAAACACACTATTTAGTGTAGCTAGAGGTATAGGTTGTGAAATTGGCTGTCAACAAGAAGCTATTGAATTTGGTGATATCATCATGGCTGCAATTCCATTCATCAACTATCCACAACTGCCAACTGAAATGCTTGCCAATAAAATCGTTCTTGATACCATGAACTATTATCCTAAGCGTGATGGACACTTCCAACAATTAGATAATTATGAAATCACAACCAGTGAATTAATTGCAAAGCATCTAAATAAATCTAAACTTATCAAAGTGTTTAATGCTATTTTGGCAAAAGATATCGTTAAAGATGCAAAACCAAACGATAAATTAAATAGACGTGCAATTCCAGTTGCAGGAGATGACTTATTAGCTAAACAAGTAATATTTGAGTTACTCGATCGTGTGGGTTTTGATTATGTTGATGTCGGCTCTTTATCTGCAAGCTGGAAATTTGAACGAGCTAAACCAGCTTATTGCTTCCCATTTAACCGCCAACAGTTACAAAATGCTTTAATGCAAGCACAAAGAGACATTGAGTTACCAGAAAACTCATGGAATAAGTTATTACAGAATTAAACAACAATAATTAATATTCATTTATAAAAACTCTAATGAAAGGTAAATAAACATGCAACAAACAGATAAAAAATATACCGTTATAACCGGTGCTAGTTCTGGAATTGGCTATGCTACCGCCCTTGCCTTTGCTAAACGCAACCAACATCTAATTGTAATCGCCAGGCGCCAAGAGCAATTAGACCAATTAAAACAAAAAATTGCCGCTATTAATCCCCAATTAGAAGTGGTAATTAAGGTATGTGATTTATCAAAACCAGCGAATGTACATGCACTTTTTCAACAACTAGACCAATATTTTATTGAAACTTGGATTAATAATGCCGGTTTTGGTAACTATGGTAGTGTTGGCGATCAGGACTTAAACAAAATAGAAACTATGCTGCACTTAAATATTGAAGCGCTAACCATTTTTTCCTCACTCTATGTGCGTAAATACCAAAACCAACCTGGCACCCAAATTATTAACATCTCATCACGCGGTGGTTACACCATAGTTCCGAATGCGGTCACCTATTGTGCAACTAAATTCTATGTTAATGCCTTTACCGAAGGCTTAGCCCATGAATTAAAACAAAGCCAAGCACAATTAACCGCCAAGGTGCTGGCGCCCGCAGCCACCCAAACTGAATTTGGTCAAAAAGCCAATAATACCACTGAATATGACTATGATAAGAGTTTTGCCAAATACCACACTGCAGAGCAAATGGCAGAATTTTTGCTAGCCCTATACGATAGTGACAAAACCATTGGCGAAATTAATACTAAAGATTTTTCATTTTCGTTAAAGGATAGCATCTTCCCATATTCCGGCGATCCTAAACAAAACCAAAAAAGTTAATACTTGTGTATACGCAAACGTATACCTCTCAGGAAACATCTTAACAATAATAAAAAAAAGCCAGCATTGATTGCTGGCTTTTTTATGCCGCGGCTCGGGTTGCCCCTGCCGCTGCAACCGTCCTTTGGTTGCTTAAACTTTATTACTCCTTATTAAATACCCGTGACTTAAGGATTAAGGACTAAGAACTAAGGACTAAGGATAGGCGCAAACCCCGCGGTAGGTGTCGGTGAAGCTGAAGGTGCGAACGGCGCCGTTGCTCGAGCGGACAGTATAGTTGCCGTCACGTGTCCGGTAGTAGTCGTTGACGAAGCCGGCGGCATAATCGCTCATGTAGCCCCATTCGGTGAACAAACCCGCACCAATATTACGCTGGTAATAATTAACAGTTGATGAAGGCGTGGCGCCCACTGCTCCTTGGCAATAAGAGCTCGAATTAATTCCCGAACACACCGCGTTAGTTAAGTCTTTGACCTGGGGTAGATGGTAGCCTAAACTACTACACCAGGATGATTGGTTATCATAAGCATAATAACCACTTCCGCGGTTGACGAACCAATGCTGTAACTTAAAACCATATTTTAATACCTCGTTATTACTACTATCTTTACCGACTAACACGAATGTCTGTGGCAAGGTGGGTCTAGCAATACTACCCGGTCTGGCTGAACTTTGTTGCGATCCTGTTGCAAACGGACCGGTGAGGGTGACGCGGATGTTATTAGCATCAGCGGGGGATGGCGTCATGGTGGCGGTAATACCTCCTTGGCTGACTGTTGGCCATGTCAATGTTGAACCATTAATACCACTTATGTCTAAATCAAAATACAGATTATTAGCACCGGTAGTCGGGAAGTTACGATAGTAACTTGATGATGTAGTTGACTGCGTCAGGAAGCCTTTAGTTGAGTTCCAGATAGTGGCGGGGCCGGCGTAGTTGCCGGTGCCTTGGTGAAGACTCGGCTGGGCGTAACAGATTGTAGGTGCGGCTTTAGGACTGATATAATAAGTGGCCGTACCACCGCTGAAACTACTACTATTAGGCAGCCCATACTGGGTGGTTAAACTACCAGCTGTACTGGTTAATACCACTTTATAAGGCGCTTTACATAAATCTAAGGTTTCACTACGACTCACGGCTTGGTTTAATTTATCGGTAATACTCAACCTTAAATCACCGCTAGCAGTAACACCATTAGCACCCTGGCCATCACCATCATCATCGCCCCAATAATTATAGGGCGCACCAATCAAAGTGTTTAAGGTGATTGAATCAGTATTGGTAGGCACTAGCATACCAATATCGGTAAAGCGCTGATTAGCTAATGGGAGTACTATGGGGTTGGCTGCGGTTGAAGTATTATCCGGTGTGTAGGTAGTTTGAGTAGTACCGTCGGAGATGGTAATACCTAACAGACCATCCGTAGTAGTAACCTTAGTTACCCCATTATCAAAGGTTAAATAGGGCTGAGTACCATGGATTACCTGGGCGGTAGTGGCGGACAACGCTTGGGTAGTAGTAGCATACGGCAACAATAACAACGGCATTAAGGCTAGACAATGCTTTAAGTCAAAACCTAAGTGCAGCGGGCGCTTAATTAGCGATAATGGCGGTAATGGTGTTAATGATTGTAGTAGCCGTAATGGTATTATTGAAGATAACGGCCGATTGAGGCGACCAAGTTGCCGATTATGCCGACGGTGCGGGGCTAAATTAGCTTCCAGTACCTGCCTTAATTTGGATATGCATGCATATTTTAATTTGGGCGCTGACGCCAAGGCTAAATCTGAGATTAAATCGGCGACTAAATTATAACTTCGGTGAAATGAGTCAACTACAGTGTGTTGAGATAGATTTTGGGCGTAAAGCTGCCAGTGCTTGTGTCTTGTGTCTTGTGTCTTCCAGTATAAGGCATGATGAAGATTCCGTCAAGTAATTTTATGTTTTATTTACACTTTTTCCATTCGAGTGCACGAAAAATAACCTCCGCACCACTCATCGCTAAAAGTATATCGCCTTGATAAAATTTAACTACTGTTTTGTTAAGTTTATTTGTAAAGAATAGTAAAGATGAACGATTATCCTTGCGGAATTGGCCATTTTTATACTGAAATATACCCCTCTCAGGAAACATCTTAACAGAAGCTAATTATTTAAATCGGTTAGGTTTCGAGCGTTTTATGGTTGGGTGATTATTTTAATTACGGTGCCGACGCTCGAGTAAGGGAATTTTAACGCGAAAATTCCCTTACAACCCAAACGCGGGCCTGCAGATGGTGGTCTACGACTGCCCTCCGCCTTCGCTTGGTCTTAACGCACCGGTCGTGATTTGTTCCTACAAAGCACTCCCTCGGCAAACCTCCCTGTTTGCCGTGCTAACCGCCCTCAGTTGTCGGCACCATCTAACGGCCAATTTAACACCAACACCTTAACACCCTAACCTATTGTTGAATTAACTGGTTGTTACTTCCCGCGGGGTGTGGGGAGATTGTTAAGAGGGATTCACACTAATCCCTCTTAACGCCTACGCGGCAGCGTGACTGATTAGCCGATTTTTATACTGAAACGTATACCTATCAGGAAACATCTTGACAAGCATAAAAATGCCAGCGTTGATTGCTGGCATTTTTAAAAAGCGGCTCGGGTTGCCCCTGCCGCTGCAACAGTCCATTGGCTATCTTTTTAAGACGCATATCCCGTACCCCTCGAAACGTGTGGCTTGTCTGAATTTAGAACCGGTATTTGAAGCAATAGTATATTGACCACCACCCCAGTACCAGGAATTATTGTATCCGGAACCTGCATAAGCGCTTACGTCCCCCCATTCGGTTAAGAAACCAGCACCAATATTACGGTGATAACTATTATCAGGTAAAACCCAGCCAGCAGAACTTGTGTATGCAGCGTTGGTGACGTCATCGTCTGATACCAAAACATAACCCAAATTATAACACCAATTTAACATTTTGCTTTTATTTTCCCAAACCGATCCGCGGTGAATAAACCATTTCTTTATTACAAAACCATAACTTAATACCTCTCTATTACTACTATCTTTACCGACTAACACGAATGTCTGTGGCAAGGTGGGAGTAGCGATACTACCCGGTGTGGCTGAACTTTGTTGGGCTGCTGTTGCAAACGGACCTGTGAGGGTGACGCGCACCGAAGAGGCACCATCAGGATTAAACTTAGAATCTACTGGTGGATTCAATGTCATAGTGGCAGTAATACCACCCTGACGAACAGTTGGCCAAGTTAAAGTTGAGGCATCAATACCAGTCACTAGTAAATCAAAATGCAGCTTATTGGCACCAGTAGTTGGGAAGTTACGATTGTAGTCTGATGGCGTAGTGGATTGCACTAGGAAGCCTTTCTCCGGGTTCCATATATCGGCCGGACCGAGGAAGTTTCCAAAATAGTCATGCTCTCTTCCTGCTGTAGCTGCCTCATTATTTTTACCGTAGTTAAGATTCGGCCTGGCGTAGCAAACTGTAGGCCCTGCTTTAGGACTGATATAATAAGTGACTGTATCTCCACTGAAATTACTACTATTGGGCAGCCCATACTGGGTGGTTAAACTACCAGCTGTACTGGTTAATACTAATTTATAGGGTGGCACTGAAGTACCACAAGTATTAAGAATAGTATCACGACTAACAACTTGACCGTTGCTATCGGTAATACTAACAGTTAAATCACCTGTAGCGGTAATACCATTAGCACCCTGACCATCACCATCATCATCGCCCCAATAATTATAAGGGGCACCAATTAGAGAGCTTAAGGCAATGGAATTGGTATTGGTAGGCACCAGCATACCTACATCAGCGAAACTTTGATTGGCCTCTGGAAGCTGTATTGGGTTTGCTGCGGTTGAAGTATTGGTTGCCGGAGTGAAGCGAGCACCGTTGGAAAGTTTAATACCTAATAGATCATCCGTAGTCGTGACCTTAGTTACCCCATTATCAAAGGTTAAATACGGCTGACTACCATGGATTACCTGGGCGGTAGTAGCCGACAACGCTTGGGTAGTAGTAGCATACGGCAACAATAGCAATGGCATTAAGGCAAAACAACGCTTTAAACTAAAACCTAAACGTGAATGGCGCTTAATTAATGATAATGATTGTAACTGCTGATTTTGGTTGCTGAATTGCCGACGGTGCGGGATTAAATCGCGGACTAAATTATCACTTGGGTGAAATGAGTCAGCTACAGTGTGCTGAGATAGATTTTGGGCATAAAGCTGCCAGTGCTTGTGTCTTGTGTCTTGTGTCTTCCAGTATAAGGCATGATGAAGATTCCGTCAAGTAATTTTATGTTTTATTTACACTTTTTCCATTCGAGTGTGCGAAAAATAACCTCTGCACCACTCATGGTTAAAAGTATATCGCCTTGATAAATTTTAACTACTATTTTGTTAAGTTTATTTGTAAAGAATAGTAAAGATGAAGGGATTTGCTTTATTTTTAAGCTGGGGTTAGGCTGAGTTTTATACTCAAACATACCCCTCTCAGGAAATATCTTGACATAGATTATTGTGATTTTATTATTTGAATTCGTTAGGTTTCGAGCGTTTTATGCTTGGGTGATTATTTTAATTACGGTGTTAACGCTCGAGTAAGGGAATTTTAACGCGAAAATTCCCTTACAACCCAAACGCGGGCCTGCAGATGGTGGTCTACGACTGCCCTCCGCCTTCGCTTGGTCTTAACGCACCGGTCGTGATTTGTTCCTACAAAGCACTCCCTCGGCAAACTTCCCTGTTTGCCGTGCTAACCTCACTCAGTTGTCGGCACCATCTAACGGCCAATTGAACACCTAAAAACCTATTATCTAAATGACTTAATACCCTAACCTATTGCAGAATGCTGTCGGTTTTTATTCCCCCGCTTAAGTGGTGCCGAGGGAGGTAATTGGCATAGAACAACCGGCAGGAAGCCGGGTGAGCCGTGGGCGCACAGGGAGGTGCGATACGCGGCGGTTCGTTAAGTGCCAATTAGCGAGCGAGGGTAGTCACGCAGTGACCACTACTTCCCGCGGGGTGTGGGGAGATTGTTAAGAGGGATTCACATCAATCCCTCTTAACGCCTACGCGGCAGCGTGACCAGTCCTACAAAGCACTCCCTCGGCAAACTTCCCTGTTTGCCGTGCTAACCTCCCTCAGTTGTCGGCACCATCCAACGGCCAATTTAACATCAACATCTTAACACCCTAACCTATTATTGAATGATTGGTTTTATGGGTGTTGGTTTTTATTCCCCGCTTAAGTGGTGCTGAGGGAGGTAATTGGCATAGAACAGCCGGCAGGAAGCCGGGTGAGCCGTGGGCGCACAGGGAAGTGCGCTACGCGGCGGTTCGTTAAGTGCCAATTAGTGAACGATGTTGGTAGCGCAAACCTCATATTCACAGTGGTCGTCGGGGGTGTTGCGAACGTCTGACACCTTGGCGCCGTCGGTCGAGTTGACACACCACATGTCCCGAGAGTTAGCTTTGGTGCTTGTCCAGTAGAACGCCGCGCCTCTGAAGTTTGTACTGAAGCCGCTACCGGTATAACTTGGCATGTAGCCCCATTCACTAAACAGTCCAGCACCGATATTACGTTGGTAAGTGCCTACAATAGCTCCGGATGAATTGCGGCTAGCGTTATTAGTTAACTCTTTGAACTCTGCCACATGATAGCCTAAACGGCTACACAAGGATAAAACGTGAGCATACTTATCACAATTGCTTCCGTTGTTGATGAACCACTGCTTTAAGACAAAGCCATATCTTACTACCTCTCTATAACTACTATCATAACCTACTAACACGAATGTCTGTGGCAAGAGGACAGTTTTAATATTAGAGTTCATATGTGGACCGTTGAGGGTGACGCGGATGTTATTAGCATTATCGGGTGATGGCGTCATGGTAGCGGTAATACCTTCTTGGCTGACTGTTGGCCATGTCAATGCTGAACCTTTAACACCACCTATGTCTAAATCAAAATACAGATTATTAGCACCGGTAGTCGGGAAGTTACGATTGTAACTTGATGGTGTAGTTGATTGCACT
>NZ_LZGK01000012.1 GCF_001690705.1 Gilliamella sp. wkB178
ATACCGGTGGCGAAGGCGGCCTTCTGGACAGATACTGACGCTGAGATGCGAAAGCGTGGGGAGCAAACAGGATTAGATACCCTGGTAGTCCACGCTGTAAACGATGTCGATTTGGAGTTTGTTGCCCTGAGTGATGGGCTCCGAAGCTAACGCGATAAATCGACCGCCTGGGGAGTACGGCCGCAAGGTTAAAACTCAAATGAATTGACGGGGGCCCGCACAAGCGGTGGAGCATGTGGTTTAATTCGATGCAACGCGAAGAACCTTACCTGGTCTTGACATCCATAGAATCTTGTAGAGATACGAGAGTGCCTTCGGGAGCTATGAGACAGGTGCTGCATGGCTGTCGTCAGCTCGTGTTGTGAAATGTTGGGTTAAGTCCCGCAACGAGCGCAACCCTTATCCTTTGTTGCCAGCGATTCGGTCGGGAACTCAAAGGAGACTGCCGTTGATAAAGCGGAGGAAGGTGGGGACGACGTCAAGTCATCATGGCCCTTACGACCAGGGCTACACACGTGCTACAATGGCGTATACAAAGGGAGGCGACCTCGCGAGAGCAAGCGGACCTCATAAAGTACGTCTAAGTCCGGATTGGAGTCTGCAACTCGACTCCATGAAGTCGGAATCGCTAGTAATCGTGAATCAGAATGTCACGGTGAATACGTTCCCGGGCCTTGTACACACCGCCCGTCACACCATGGGAGTGGGTTGCACCAGAAGTAGATAGCTTAACCTTCGGGGGGGCGTTTACCACGGTGTGGTCCATGACTGGGGTGAAGTCGTAACAAGGTAACCGTAGGGGAACCTGCGGTTGGATCACCTCCTTACGAAGAGCTCGTAAGTGTTCACACAGATTGTTTGTTGATTAAGAAGCGAAATAATAACGTCCCCTTCGTCTAGAGGCCTAGGACATCGCCCTTTCACGGCGGTAACAGGGGTTCGAATCCCCTAGGGGACGCCATACAGTTGTGACGACATTATTCGCGAATGAAATTATCTTTGTGTTTACTTTTGAATGAGTAAATAGAAAGATAAAGCTCTTTAACAATTAGGAACAAGCTGAAAGAAACGAGTTCTCGTTTTTACGGTAGGCTGCATATGAAAGTATGTTAGTTTGCAGTAAGAAAGAGAAAAAAGCGTAATGAAAACCAAGAC